>NZ_KV800125.1:164424-309309 GCF_001810165.1 Neisseria sp. HMSC070A01
AAGGCCGTCTGAAAAGTTTCAGACGGCCTTTTATCTTACCGATTAAGCTAGGAAAAGTTTGTAGGCCGGATTGTCAGTTTCTTCTTTATAAACATAACCCAAGCTATCCAAGAAGTCGGCAAAAGCCTCATTGTCGCTTTCAGGTACATCGATACCGACCAAAATACGACCGTAGTCCGCACCATGGTTGCGGTAATGGAATAAAGTAATATTCCACTCGGCACGCATATGGCTCAAGAAACGGGACAACGCACCCGGGCGCTCAGGAAATTCAAAGCTGACCAAACGTTCGTTGGCTACTTTTTCCGTACGGCCGCCGACCATGTAACGGATATGGATTTTGGCGATTTCATCATTGGTCAAATCGACATTGGGCAGGCCTGCTTCAGTCAGTTGTTCACTGATGACGGCCAAGTCTTGCGCACCGGCAGTTTGCAAGCCGACAAAAATATGCGCATTTTTATCACTGCCGTAGCGATAGTTGAACTCAGTAATGTTCCGGCTTCCCAACAAATTGATAAACTTCAGGAAGCTGCCCTTTTCTTCGGGAATGGTAACGGCGAAAATGCCTTCGTTGCCCTCGCCCAGCTCACTGCGCTCCGAAACGTGGCGTAAGCGGTGGAAGTTCATGTTGGCGCCGCTGGTAACGGCAACCAGGTTTTGACCTTGGATATTGTTTTTCGCAACGTAAGCCTTCAGGCCGGCAAGTGCCAATGCGCCCGCAGGCTCGGTAATGCTGCGCGTATCGTCAAAAATATCTTTAATCGCGCCGCACAACATATCCGTATTGACCGTAATAATCTCGTCCAACAGCTCTTTACACAGGCGGAAGGTTTCATCACCGACAACCTTGACCGCCGTGCCGTCTGAAAACAGGCCGACATCTTTCAAATGTACGATTTCCCCTGCTTCTACCGATTGCTTCATACAACAAGAATCATCGGTTTGCACGCCAATCACTTTAATCTCAGGGCAAACCTGTTTGATAAATGCCGCTACGCCTGCTGCCAAACCGCCGCCGCCAATCGGAACAAAAATCGCATTGATATTGCGGTGTTGGCGGAGAATTTCCATGCCGATGGTTCCCTGACCGGCAATCACATCCGGATCATCAAACGGCGCGATATAAGTCAGCTTTTCCTTTTCGGCCAACTCCATCGCATAATCATAGGCATCATTGTAAGACACGCCTTTCAATACCACTTCGCCGCCACGGCTCTTAACTGCGTCAATTTTAATTTTGGGCGTTGTTTCCGGCATCACGATGACGGCGCGGCAACCCAAATACTGCGCCGACAAAGCCACACCCTGCGCATGGTTGCCCGCGCTGGCAGCAATCACGCCGCAATCCAAGGCTTCTTTCGGCAGCTTCGCCATTTTGTTGTACGCGCCGCGGATTTTGAACGAAAACACCGGCTGCAAATCTTCGCGCTTGAGCAAAACCTGATTGTTCAGACGGCCTGACAGACTGCGCGCCAAGTCCAAAGGCGTTTCTATGGCCACATCATAAACGGAAGCGGTCAAAATACGGGTCAGATAATCGGAAAGAGGAAGAGGATGGTTCATGGTATTCAGTGTTCGAAAATAAATTGTCATTCGGCCGAATCGGCCTGAGGAAAAAGTTAAAACCATACCCCTGAGGCCGTCTGAAGGCAAGAAAAATCTTAGCAAAGCCTGAATGAAACGGTATAATGTCCGCTTACTATCTATTTAGTATGCCAAACCGTTTACTCAATAACAGTATCCACCCATATTCAAATCTACAAACAATGATGAAAAAAACGCTACTTAGCTTAATTTTTGCTGCCCTCCTGAATACCCACGCCCTTGCCGCCGACCCGGTTGCCTCCGCACCTGCCGTACAAGGCGAGGCACAGCCGCAGCCATTGTTGCACAGCATCAACAGCCCGACAACGCCGCCGGAAATCGCGGCGACCGCCTACATCGTTACCGACCTGCACAGCAAGCAAACCTTGGCATCCAACAATGCCGACGCGCCTATCGAACCTGCCGCGTTGACACAAATGATGACTGCCTACCTTGCCTTTAAAGCATTAGAAAATGGTACACTTGAAGCAGGCCAAATGCTGACCGTTTCCAATGCCGCATGGAAAGTCGAAGGTTCGCGTATGTTCCTCGACCCCAAAGTGCCTGTCAGCGTCAGCTCCTTAATTAAGGGGACAACCATCCAATCGGCCAACGATGCCGCCATCACCCTTGCAGAAGCCATCGGCAACGGCTCCATCGATGAATTCGTCAAACAAATGAATGAAGAAGCCAAACGCTTGGGCATGAAGCACACCCACTTCAACAACCCGACCGGCATTTCTTCTAACGGCCATGTTTCAACCGTTGGCGACTTGGCTATTTTGGCAGCCGCGCTGATCAACGACTATCCGAAATACTATCCTTTGTTTGCAAACAAATCTTTCAAATACAATAATATCGAGCAGCCCAACCGCAATCTCCTGCTCTATCGCGACAGCAGTATCGATGGTTTGAAAACCGGCTATAGCGAAGGCGCAGGCTACCATCTCGCCGCTTCCAGCAAACGTAACAACCGCCGTATTGTTTCCATCCTTGCCGGTGCCGAATCCACCGAAGCGCGCGCAAGCGAAAGCAGCAAACTGCTCAACTGGTCATTGCAGGCATTTGATACACCTAAACTTTACAACGGCGGAGAAGTGATTTCCCAAGTCAAAGTTTACAAAGGCAGCACCAAAGCCGTAGATATCGGTTTCTTGGACGATGTTTACATTACCATTCCCCACGATACCGGCAAAAACGTCAAACCAATCTTAGAAACGCTTCAGCCCGTCCTCGCCCCGATTGAAAAAGGCCAAGTATTGGGCAAACTGAAAGTCATGAAAGACGGCAAAATCATTGCCGAAAAAGACGTCGTCGCGCTAAACGGTGTGGAAGAAGGCAGCTGGCTGCGCCGTATGTGGGATGCGATTGTGTTGTGGTTTAAAGGTTTATTCAGTTAATGCTCTTCTAAACAATCAACCATAACAAGATAAGCAACAAAAAGGCCGTCTGAAATCTGTTTTCCAGTTTTCAGACGGCCTTTATTTATCCTAAAAGACAGCTAATTAAATGATTCCAGCGTTGGCGGCAGATGCTGCGTCATCATGAACATCAGCCGTATTGACAGACGAGTAGCTCATGCGCTCAGTGTGCGTATTGACGGCTGACAAATGACTGATATTGCCGTTGCCTGACAATCTACCCATCAACTCTTGCAGGCTCAATGTACCTTCATCGAAACGGAAGGTATCAATCACAGCATCAGTTTTACCGGAAATGAACTGATCATTGATGGTTATGCTGTCCCCTTCTGATCCCTTGATGGTAATTTTCCAATCAGTATTGCCTCGAACATCGGTAGCAACATCAATATGCAGGTCATTAACAGAGATATTTTGGCCGAATTGCAGTGCATTATGTTCGCCCACATTATCGATAATCGTATCCTTACCTTCTCCAAGGCTGAAAACATAAGTATCGGCACCCTTGCCGCCTACCAAGTAATCGATTCCTTGTCCGCCGAACAAAACGTCGTCGCCATCACCCCCACTCAAACGGTCATCGCCACTTTCTCCCCATAAGGTATCGTTGCCATTACCTCCATGTACAGAATCATTACCTATACCGCCATTAAGACGATCGTCTCCATCATAGCCGAAAATGACATCATCACCTGAATCACCGTTAATCGTATCATTACCCAAACTACCTCTGATCCGGTCATTGCCATCGCCGCCGCTGACAAGAGCATGGCTGCTGTCCGTAATGGTTATGATGTTATTCTCCCCTAAATGAAGCGAGGCTTGGGTAAGACTATGATCATCTACTTCCGCTACATTTTTTGCAGAATTATTTTCTGCTACCGAAAGGCTGTGATTATTTTCGATGGTCAATGTAGTCTCGTTTACAGACTCCGGAATATTACCTTCTTTAGGATTACGGGTTTTGGTAATTTCTTGATCGGAAAGATTATTCACAATAGTGTTATTTTCAATTTTGATATTTTTGAGTTCTCCCAAAATATCTTTTTTGGGAGTAGCATAATCCCTGCCTTCTTCCAAATCGATAGATCCTTTAACACGACCATATGTATCTGCATTAGTCCCGTTGCTTACCAGTAAATTATCGTGAACGGAAATACCCATATCATTGAAATCAAAATTATGGCTTTTTTTGAATACAGTGTTTAAGCGTACGCCGCCCCAATTAGCATTATCTTTGATAAGGTTATTGGCTACTTCATGACCTTTACCGCCAAAGATGCCAATACCGGCCGCACGCCAGCCTAATTCAACGGTATTATTCAAAAAGCGGTTATTTTCAGCAACATGGGCATTAGTATTTTCATGAATGCTCGACCATGTTGCTAAGCCATCATCACCATTGCCACGGAGATTGGAATTGATAACGGTGGAATTGCTGGTCCCTTGGGCAAAGTTAACGCCATCTGCCAAGTTATTGCGAATAGTGGCATTAGAAATAGTCAAACCATTAGTGTAGTGCATATCAGATGCTGGGGCATAATCACCAATCCAGGCACCTACTTCAAAATGTTCAATTTTGATATCGTGAATCGATGAACCGTTACCCAAGGTACCGGAAATACCTTTATAGTTCGCGCCTTCGTTATAGCGAGAAGTTAAATCCGAATCCATGGAAACATTTCCAAAATCAATTTTGTTGGTGCCGTGTTCAAACACGATACCACCGCCACCTATTTTAGTACTGGTAAAATGCAATTTAGTGTGCCATTGGCCTGCTCCGCTAATTTTTACACCTTCAGGCGCGTAAATGTGCAGTTGTTCACTAAAATCAAATTGACCTTCAGGAATGTAAACAGATTTTTTAGATGCTTTGGCAGATTCAATTGCAGCCATGAATGCTTGGTAATCATCCGAGCCATCATTGGCGACTGCGCCAAAATCAGTAATGCTGACACTGTTTTCAGGCTGTTTAATAGCATCCGGTGCCTTTTCCAAATCAACCAAGTCAATGCCTACGGGCGTGCTGTCGATATTAGTGATGGTAACCTTATCCCCTACCTTGATATTGGCCTCTTTAAATAATTGGCTAACTTCGTCAAATTGGAAACGGGCAAGCCTATCTGCCGCGGGTGTATCATGAACTTTAATATCGCCATCCGGATGATATTTGTAGTTATCCAAATATTGCCAGTTGGATTTGGAAGATAAATCCAAAGTACCGATCACTGTATTATTGACTTTGACTTCTACTTTACCACTTTCACCGTCAGGAACGGTATAACGGACGGTTACGGCATTGGCATCTGCTTGCGCAATAAATGAAACGGACGCATTGGTCGGCAAATCAACATATGCCTGACCGCTTGCTTCACGGACAGTTGCGTGTTCTGCCTCTGAAGAAGGGGCATTTTTAACAACACCGTTTTTCAGTTCACCTTGTTCTGCCTCATAAGTCGTATAGCCAAGTTTGGCACCATATTGAGAGGCATTGGGTACTACTGTTTTAATGTTTACCATTTAATATATTCCTTCAAAAATATCGTAATATTGAGTTATTATTTTGCAAAAAAGCTTTTATTAGTCATAATTTTGGCATAAAAGTTCAATATGATATTGTTTAATTTTGAAAAGAAAATGCCGTCTGAAAATATAGAAATTTTCAGACGGCATCTCAATGCCTTATTAGATTGTGGGTAAAGATTTAAGCCATACTTTTTCTCCAGATAGCTTTCAATTGCCTGTTTATATTCAGATGTATCATTCAATCCAATGATTCATATGGATATTTTCTTCTAGCAAGTACATACTATCTAGAACCTTAATTTACTGTGACTTATCCTTTTGCCATGCTTTGTATGAACGAATGGCTAAAATCAGGCAGGCAATCCAAATTATGCCCAAGAAGCCCCAAACGCCGGTTGCACCAAACTCATTAAATAACCAAGCCACTGCTCGGCCTTTACGAGAAGCATGTTCAGTGTCGACAACATTTACAGCGTCTCCAAGCGTAATGTACCAGCCCAGTACAGGCAACACGATTAGCGCAAGCAGGTTTTGCAGTAGTTTTTTAAGGTTTGCATTCATGCTATTTCCTACACAATTCCTTTTTTCTCCAGATAGCTTTCGTAATCGCCCAAGTAGTGTTCATATCCGCCTTTGCCATCCAATTCAATGATTTGGGTAGCCAGCGAAGATACAAACTGGCGGTCGTGTGATACGAAAATCAGCGTGCCGTTGTATTTTTCCAGCGCCATGTTCAAGGATTCGATGCTTTCCATGTCCATGTGGTTGGTCGGTTCGTCCATGACCAAGACATTGGGTTTCAACAGCAACAGTTTACCGTAAAGCATACGGCCTTTTTCACCACCGGAAAGAACCTTCACTTTTTTCACGACATCGTTGCTGCCGAAGAGCAAGCGGCCCAAAGTGCCGCGGATGACTTGTTCGTCATCGCCTTCCTGGCCCCATTGACGCATCCATTCAGTCAAATCCATATCAACGTCGAAGTCGTTTTCATGGTCTTGCGGATAGTAGCCGACACTGGCTTTTTCCGCCCATTTGATGGTGCCTTCGTCCGGCAACAGGCCGTCTGAATATTCGGGGTTGTACGCGCCGGCCAAAAGTTTCAGCAGGGTAGATTTACCTGCGCCGTTCGGGCCGATGATGGCGAGGCGTTGACCGGCTTCAAGGATAAAGTTCAGGTTTTTAAACAACTGGGTTTCAAAACGTTTGGCCAGTTTTTCAACTTCCACTGCCTGACGGTGCAACTTGGCTTTTTCGTCGGCTTCAAAACGGATATACGGGTTTTGACGGGTAGAAGGTTTGACTTCAACCATTTCCGATTTGATTTTGTCGGCCTGTTTCAGACGGCTGGTTGCCTGACGGGCTTTGGATTTGTTGGCAGAGAAGCGTGCGACGAACTCTTGCAGCTCTTGCAGTTTCTCTTTGGCTTTGGCGTTGTCTTTCAGGGCGCGCTCACGCGATTGGGCGGAAGCGAGCATATAGTCGTCGTAGTTGCCCGGATAGATGGTGATGGTGTTGTAGTCCAAATCCGCCATGTGGGTGCAGACTTCGTTCAAGAAGTGACGGTCGTGCGAGATGATGATCATGGTGGAATCGTATTGGTTCAACACGCCTTCCAACCAACGGATGGTATTAATGTCCAAGTTATTGGTCGGTTCGTCCAAGAGCAATACATCAGGTTTGGAGAACAGGGCTTGCGCCAGCAATACGCGCAATTTGAAGCCAGGGGCGACTTCCGCCATGGTCGCATTGTGCAAATCTTCGGAAATGCCCACGCCGCTCAATAGCTCGGCAGCACGCGCTTCGGCAGTGTAGCCGTCGTATTCAGCGAACTTGGCTTCCAGTTCGGCGGCTTTCATGTAGTCGTCTTCGGTGGCTTCGGGATTGGCGTAAATCGCATCACGCTCGGTCATCGCCGCCCACATTTCTGTATGACCCATCATCACCACATCCAGCACGCGCATGTCTTCGTAGGCAAACTGGTCTTGACGCAATTTACCCAAACGTACGCCGTTTTCAATCGCCACTTCGCCGGCAGTCTGTTCCAAATCGCCGCCGAGGATTTTCATGAAAGTGGATTTACCCGAACCGTTGGCGCCGATCAAGCCATAACGGTTGCCTTCGCCGAATTTGACGGATACGTTTTCAAACAGCGGCTTTGCGCCGAACTGCATGGTGATGCCGTTGGTAGAAATCATTATTCGTAAAACCTTTATAAATAGAATGTTATAATCGGACGCGATTGTAGCATATTTTTGCAAAGACCTCAGGATTGAGGCCATGGCAAATGTGCCCAATACCTGATGCAAGATGAAAACAGGCAACGCTTCGCGCCAAAACGCGTTGTAGTCAGCATCTTAGGCCGTCTGAAACGGAGAAACGATATGGAAACGCACAAAATCTATTACGCCGTGATTATTTTGGTATGTGCCGCCTCCATGCTGCTCAGCCCGTTTTTCTATATCCGCCGCACGCGCTCAGGCTCCGAATTGCGGCGCGCGCCCAGACAGTGG
Source organism: Neisseria sp. HMSC070A01 (assembly GCF_001810165.1). Taxonomy (NCBI): domain Bacteria; kingdom Pseudomonadati; phylum Pseudomonadota; class Betaproteobacteria; order Neisseriales; family Neisseriaceae; genus Neisseria; species Neisseria sp. HMSC070A01. Next base: position 172,472 of record NZ_KV800125.1, read on the forward strand.
AAACCCATCCTCTTCGCCAACATCATCATGATTGCGGCTTTGTTTGTTTGGTGGAAATGGTTTTAAGGAAAAATAAAAAATGAACAAAATCTGGATCAGCACATTACTGCTCGCTTTGACAACTGCGGTTTCCGCCGCGCCTATTTTTGAATGTACCGATTCTGCCGGCCGCAAAGTCTATACCCAAGCCGGCGGCAAAAACTGCAAAGCCAGCAATATTGGCAAACCGTCCGTATATACTTCTGCGCCTGTTTCAACACCGGTAACGCCGACTTCCCCAAGCAAAACCGAGCAAGCGGAAGAAGCTGTCGCACAGGTCAATCCGGCTGACGTCGGCGCAGCCAAGCGTGCTTTGGATACCGCTAAGAAAAATTTGGAAGAAGGCAAAAAAGTGCGTTATGGCAATGAACGCAACTATGCCCGCTATCTCGAACGGATCAACGGTTTGGAAAAAGCCGTCCGCTCGGCTCAGGAAAACTACGATGCAGCGCAACGCCAGCCTGCCTCTCAAGATCCTGTTGCCTATTGATACTTACCACACCAGCAAGGCCGTCTGAAATATGATGTTCAGACGGCCTTTTCATGTCTTCAATATAACAAAATCGTCTTTATACCAAACAAAGCATTCTTTCCAGTTTCCAGACGGCCTTGTTAAAGTAAGCGCGTATTAAATTTTGACGGTTGCCATTATGTTGTTACTCAAAACGCCTTCTGTATTGCCGGGTTTCAAGCTCAGCCTGGGTTTGACGGTTTTATGCCTGTCGCTTTTGGTGGTTTTGCCGTTTGCCATGATGGCGGCCAAAGCGGCGGAAATAGGCTGGAGCGGATTTTGGAACACAATTACCGAACCCAATGTCTTAGCGGCCGTCTGGCTGAGCTTGCGGATGTCGTTTTATGCGATGTTGACCAATATCGTATTCGGTACATTGGTTGCCTGGGTATTGGTACGCTATGAATTTCCGGGCAAAGGATTAGTAAACGCTTTGGTCGATTTGCCGTTTGCGCTGCCGACAGCGGTAACAGGCATTGCGTTGGCAACCCTATATGCGCCCAATGGCTGGATAGGCCGTTTTTTCGAGCCTTTGGGCATCAAAATCGCCTTTACGCCTACCGGCATCTGGATTGCGCTGATTGTCGTCAGCCTGCCCTTTATCGTCCGCGCCGTGCAGCCGGTATTGGAAGAATTGTCGGGCGAGTATGAAGAAGCGGCGGCAACTTTGGGCGCAAGTCGTTGGACTACGTTCCGCCGCGTCCTTTTGCCTGAAATCACACCGGCACTGTTGACCGGTGCAGGCATGATGTTTGCCCGCTCTACCGGCGAATACGGCTCGGTTATCTTTATCGCAGGCAATATTCCAATGGTGTCTGAAATCCTACCCTTGATTATTACCGGCAAACTGGAGCAATACGATGCTCAGGGCGCGTCTGTCGTTGCTCTGTTTATGCTGATGATTTCGTTTGTCATCCTGCTGATTTTAAACATCATGCAATGGACTTTAAGCCGCCGCGCCGGAGCGAGGGTTTAACAAACAACAGGCCGTCTGAAACATTAAGCAAACATTTTTCAGACGGCCCAAACAGATACAAGAATAAATCGAGACTACCCTACCATGAAAACCCATTCCACCAATCCAAATTTGAGCGAACCGCGTTGGCTGCGCGTATTGCTGACCGCTACCGCCTTGGGCTTTCTGCTGCTGATGCTGGTCGTGCCTTTGGTTGCCGTATTCTATGAAGCCTTAAAAGGCGGTTGGGATTTGTACCTGCAATCTCTGACCGATCCCGAAGCTTGGTCTGCCATCAAATTGACGCTGATTACCGCGCTGATTGTCGTTCCCATCAATGCCGTATTGGGCGTGGCGATGGCGTGGCTGCTGACCCGTTTCGACTTCCGCGGCAAGCAGTTGCTGACCACCCTGCTCGATTTGCCGTTTTCCGTGTCGCCCGTGGTGGCCGGTTTGATGTTCGTCTTATTGTTCGGTGCACACACGGTGTTGGGCGGCTGGCTTGAAGCGCAAGGCATACAGATTATCTTCGCCATCCCCGGCATTATTTTGGCGACGCTGTTCGTTACTTTCCCCTTTGTCGCGCGCGAAATCATTCCTTTAATGCAGGCGCAGGGCGACAGCGAAGAACAGGCTGCCTTGATACTCGGCGCAAACGGCTGGCAGATGTTTTGGCGCGTTACCCTGCCCAACATCAAATGGGCGCTGCTCTACGGCATCATTCTTACCAACGCCCGCGCGATGGGCGAGTTTGGCGCGGTCAGCGTGGTATCGGGGCACATTCGCGGCGAAACCAACACCATCCCGCTTTTGGTCGAAATCTTCTACAACGAATACAACTTCACCGGCGCATTCGCCCTCTCCGGCGTATTGGCACTTTTAGCCTTGGCCACCTTGCTGGTGCAAAACATCATTACCAAATTACAAGATAAAAAACTCGCCGCCGCCGAAAGGAACGCAGCATGAGCATCACTATTCAAAACTTAAACAAACACTTCGGCAGTTTCCACGCGCTGAAAAACATCAACCTCAACGTCCCCACCGGCAAACTCGTTTCCCTGCTCGGCCCTTCCGGCTGCGGCAAAACCACGCTCCTGCGCATCATCGCCGGACTGGAAAACGCCGACGGCGGCGACATCCTCTTTGACGGCCAAGACGTCACCGCCAAGCATGTGCGCGAGCGCAAAGTCGGTTTCGTGTTCCAACACTACGCCCTCTTCCGCCACATGAACGTGTTTGACAACGTCGCCTTCGGTTTGACCGTATTGCCCAAGTCCGAACGCCCGTCCAAAGAACAAATCCGCACCAAAGTCGAAGAATTGCTCAAACTCGTGCAACTCTCGCATTTGGCAAAATCCTATCCGCACCAGCTCTCCGGCGGCCAACGCCAACGCATCGCCCTTGCCCGTGCCCTCGCCGTCGAACCGAAACTCCTGCTTTTGGACGAACCCTTCGGCGCGCTGGATGCCAAAGTGCGCAAAGAATTACGCACCTGGCTACGCGACATCCATCACAACCTAGGCGTAACCAGCATTCTGGTGACGCACGACCAAGAAGAAGCCCTCGAAGTTTCCGACGAAATCGTCGTCATGAACCACGGCCAAATCGAACAAACCGGCAGCGCCGAAGCCATTTACCGCAAACCCGAAAACGCCTTCGTTACCGAGTTCCTCGGCGAAACCGACGCATTTGAAGGACGCATCGAAAAAGGCATCTGGCACTACCACGGCTTCGAATGGAAATTGGATGCGCAATACAAATGGCAGGAACAAACCGCCATCGGCTATATCCGCCCGCACGAATGGCAGCTTGCCGCCGAAAACGAAACGCCGATGATTCGTGCCAAAATCGAAAAAATCCACGCCGTCGGCGCATTGACGCATATTCTGGTGAAGCACGACAAACAAGACGTGCATATCACGCTGGCTGGCAGCGATGCTGCGCGTTACCAAATCGCCGAAGGCAAAGAATTAAATCTGATTCCGAAACAGGTTTATGTCTTTTCTCAAAACGAGCTGATTGAATATTCGATTTGAGACCAAATCATAAGGCCGTCTGAAAATCTGCTTTCAGACGGCCTTTCAGCTTATTTAAACCTGCCAATCAATCGGCTCTAAACCATTTGCCTGCAAATAAGCGTTTGCCTGCGAAAAATGTTTGCAGCCGAAAAAGCCGCGATACGCCGACAAGGGCGAAGGATGTGGCGCGGTCAGCACCAAATGACGGTTGCGGTCGATAAACGCGCCTTTCTTCTGCGCATGGCTGCCCCACAACATAAAGACTAAATGCTCGCGCTCCTTATCCAATTGTCGGATGACTTCATCGGTAAACGCCTCCCAACCGAATGTCGCATGGGAATGCGCCACACCGGCACGGACAGTCAACACCGTGTTCAACAGCAATACGCCCTGTTCCGCCCAATGCTGCAAATAGCCGTGTTGCGGAATCTGAAATCCCTCAATATCCGTCGCCAGCTCTTTATAAATATTGACCAACGACGGCGGCACCGCAATTTCGGGTTGCACGGAAAACGCCAAACCATGCGCCTGACCCGCGCCGTGATACGGGTCTTGCCCCAAAATCACAACCTTTACACTTCCGAACTCTGTCGTCCGAAAGGCATTGAATACATCGCGCTCAGGCGGATAAACGGTTATCCCCGCCTGCCTTTCGTGGCGAACCTTCTCCAAAATCGTTTGAAAATACGCCTTTTCTTTTTCCGTACCAATCGCCTCGTGCCAAGTTTGCATTATTTGCCGCTCCGTTTTTGAATGGACTTATTATAAAGGATATGCCGCATAACGATATGGTTTGTTGCCGCCACCGTTGTTCTGATTGTCGAATTGTTTATCGGAACGGTTTATCTTTTGGTTGTCAGCGTAGCGCTGGCCGCCGCCGGCATCATGTACGGATTAAGCGGACACTTCTCTACCGCCGTTTTGACCGCCGCCATCATCAGCGCACTCAGTATCTGGCTGGTACACGGCCGTCTGAAAAACCGCTTGACTCCCCAAGCTCTCAACGATGATTTGGATATTGGGCAAAACGTCCGTATCCTACGCCACCTGCATGACAATATTTACGAAGTCGCCTACCGCGGTACACACTGGCAAGCACAAGCCGAACGGCCTCAAGATACTTTTCAGACGGCCTCAAGCGCAGTCATTACTGCCAAAAACGGTAATCTTCTGATTATCCGCACACTCTCCCAACCATCATCATAAGGAAACATTATGGAATTTCTGCTCAGCCTCCCCGTCCTCATCCTCATCGTTGTTGTTGTTTTTGGTTTCAAATCCTTTATCGTTGTACCGCAACAGGAAGTTTATGTAGTCGAACGATTAGGCCGTTTTCACAAAGCGCTGACTGCAGGCCTGAACATCCTTATCCCATTTATCGACCGTGTCGCCTATCGTCATTCGCTGAAAGAAGTTCCTTTGGATGTTCCCAGCCAAGTCTGTATTACCCGCGACAACACCCAGCTGACCGTGGACGGCATTATCTACTTCCAAGTTACCGATCCTAAACTCGCTTCATATGGTTCCAGCAACTACATCATGGCGATTACCCAGCTTGCACAGACAACTTTGCGCTCTGTCATCGGCCGTATGGAATTGGATAAAACCTTTGAAGAACGCGACGAAATCAACAGCATTGTTGTTGCTGCTTTGGACGAAGCGGCAGGCGCATGGGGCGTGAAAGTCTTGCGTTACGAAATCAAAGACTTGGTTCCTCCGCAAGAAATCCTCCGCTCAATGCAGGCACAAATTACCGCCGAACGTGAAAAACGCGCGCGCATTGCCGAATCCGAAGGCCGTAAAATCGAGCAGATCAACCTTGCCAGCGGTCAGCGCGAAGCAGAAATCCAACAATCCGAAGGTGAAGCGCAAGCCGCCATCAACGCATCAAACGGTGAAAAAATCGCCCGCATCAACCGCGCACAAGGTGAAGCCGAAGCCAACGCCGACGCCATCCGCAAAATCGCCGAGGCTGTCCGCTCCGAGGGCGGTGCTGAAGCCGTTAACCTGAAAGTTGCCGAGCAATACGTTGCCGCCTTCAGCAATTTGGCTAAAGAAAGCAACACGCTGATTATGCCTGCCAACGTTGCCGACATCGGCAGCTTGGTCTCCGCCGGTTTGAAAATCATCGACGGCAACAAGCCTAAAGCGTCATAATAGCATTCTGAATCAGGCCGTCTGAAAAACCAATACGGCTTTTCAGACGGCCTTTTTATATCGTTCAATTTTTATATGAATACACAAACCATAAAAACCTATCTTGTCGGCGGCGCCGTCCGCGACCATCTTTTAGGCCTGCCCGTCAAAGACCGCGACTGGGTGATCGTCGGTGCAGATGCGCAAACCATGTTGGCTCAAGGCTATCAACCTGTCGGCAAGGATTTTCCCGTCTTTCTCCATCCGGACAGCCACGAAGAATACGCCCTCGCCCGTACCGAGCGCAAAACCGCCAAAGGCTATGCCGGATTCAGCTTTCATGCCGATAAAGACGTTACGCTGGAACAAGACCTGATGCGCCGCGACCTGACCATCAATGCCATGGCTCAGGATTCAGACGGCACGATCATCGATCCCTTTGGCGGACAACAAGACTTAGCGGACGGCATCCTGCGCCACGTTTCGCCCGCCTTTGCCGAAGATCCCGTGCGTATTTTGCGTATCGCCCGTTTTGCCGCGCGTTATGGGTTTCAAATTGCCGATGAAACCATGTCGCTGATGCGGCAAATGGTAGAAAACGGCGAAGCGGATGCCTTGGTTGCCGAACGCGTCTGGCAGGAATTGGCCAAAGGCTTGATGGAGAAAAACCCGCGCAAAATGATTGAAGTTTTACGCGAATGCGGCGCACTCAAAGTCTTGCTGCCCGAGCTTGACGCCCTTTTCGGCGTACCGCAACGCGCCGACTATCATCCCGAAATCGACAGCGGTATCCATACACTGATGGTTGTACAACGGGCCGCCGAAATGAATCTGTCCCTCGCCGAACGCTATGCCGCCTTATTGCACGACTTGGGCAAGGCAAAAACACCGGCCGATATCCTGCCGAAACACTACGAACACGACATCAATGGTGTCGAACCCGTCCGCGAAGTCAATCAACGCCTGCGCGCGCCCAAACACTGCGCCGAGCTTGCCGAACTCGTCTGCCGCTGGCACATCATGTTCCACCAAGTCGGGCAGTTCAAAAGCAAAACCATTTTGAAGGTTTTGAAAAAAACCGACGCATTCCGCCGCCCAGAACGTTTTCAGACAGCCTTAAACGTCTGCATGGCCGACAAACAAGGCCGTCTGAACCTTGAAGCCACCCCCTATCCGCAACGCGAACACTGGCTGGCTTTACTTGAAGCTGCCAACCAAGTAAATGCAGGCAAAATCGCCGCCGAGTGCCGCGCACAAGGCAAGGCCCATTTAATTACCGAACACATCGATCATGCCCGCTTGGCGCAAATTACACCGCTGCAAAAAGCGTATCAGGCGGACAAATTAGGAGGCTATTGATGACATCTTCGCGTTATAAAATCAAACAAACACCAAGCAAAATTACCTTGTCAGCAAAAATTATTCGAAACCGCCTCAAACTTCTATTAACTTGTAGAGATCTTGTAATCTTACTATTGATATTGGCAAACATTCCAAATTTAAACTTTGAATCAGCATTTAATATCATACTCCTTATATTTTTGGGTCTGCTTTTTTGCCAAGGTATTTATGACTTACTGTGGCAACTTTTTGGACAAGAACATATTCATGTTCAAAATGGGATACTTTCACATCAATTCACGCTATTTGGATTGGGAAAATGTAGAAAATTTTCACTCGTAGAAATATCGCAATGGCAGCCACATGAGAACTATGCAAATACAGAAAACACTAAAATCACACTACATAATTATTTGAGCCAGAGAAGAAATAAATCCATCATCTCCAGCCCCTTACGAAAACCAAATAGCAAACAAGGTGCATGGTCATTTGTTTATCATGGGGAAACCATACACATCGGTGAATTTTTTTATAGCAAAGATTGCCAAGCAATTAACTCGAAATTAAACAGCTTAATGCCCAAAAAAGCCAAAACAGAGACACTTTTCAAACCAGAAAACGACCTTTAAAACAATCACCACAATATCCGCTATAATCTGCATCTTGACCATCTTATTTCAACAATAAAAATCATGACCATCCAGACCGATTTACTTCACAAAAAAATCAGCAATGAAGATTATCAACGCCTCATTGTCAAACACAGCGAATCTTTCAGCGACGGCGAAATCCGCCTATTGAATGAGATTTTGGAAAAATTTGAATTCGATGTCGTACAGGCGCAGGCATTGGCGCAAGCCGTGATGCAGCAGGTGCGCTTTGACCCCAACGCCTACCATATCGACAGCGACGACGAAGACACCACAGGCATCTGCCCCCACTGCATCAATCCGCCCATGCCGCCCCTGCGTGATTATCTGGTTTGGCGCGAAACACGCGGCTAAAAATTTTCCTAATCGATTTTGATAAATTACTAACCATTCGCTATCGAATAAGGCCGTCTGAACAGGTGTCATCGTTACATCTGTTCAGACGGCCTTTTGTAAATAAATGTTCACAATTAGGATAAATCAGTATAATCTGCGCCGTTTGAATTTTCTTCGGAGCTTTTATGAATCAGCTTAAAACGGCGATAGCCGGTGCGCAGATTTTGTTTGTCGCATTCGGTGCTATGGTGCTTGTGCCGCTTCTGACGGGACTGAACCCGGCTTTGGCATTATTGGGCGCAGGCTTGGGCACGTTGTTGTTCCAATTGGTTACCAAACGTAAAGTGCCGATTTTTCTCGGCTCTTCTTTTGCCTTTATTGCACCGATTATCTACTCCATTGGAGAATGGGGCTTGCCTTCTACCATGTTCGGTCTGTTTGCGGCAGGTTTCATGTACTTCGTCTTTGCCGCTCTGATCAGATGGCGCGGTCTGGATGCGGTACACAAGCTGTTGCCGCCCGTGGTTATCGGCCCCGTGATTATGGTAATCGGCTTGTCTGTGGCCGCTGCAGCCAGCAGCATGGCCATGGGTCAATCAGGCGGCAAGCAGGTCATCGACTATATCGACTCGCTGATTCTGTCCGGCTTTACCTTTGCGGTAACCGTCATTGTTTCTGTCTTCGGCAGCAAAATGATGAAGCTGATTCCGATTCTAATCGGCGTGGCTTCCGGCTATGTGTTGGCTTTAATCATGGGCTTGGTCGACACCGGCACCATCATCAACGCTCCTTGGTTTGCCGTCCCTCATTTTGAAACGCCTCAAGTCAACTGGCAGGCTGCCTTGTTTATGTTGCCTGTTGCCATCGCCCCGGCCATTGAACACATCGGCGGCATTATGGCCATCGGTAATGTAACCGGCAAAAACTATACCAAAGACCCGGGCTTGGACAAAACCCTCGCCGGCGACGGCCTGGGCGTATGCGTGGCCGGTTTGATCGGCGGCCCTCCTGTAACCACTTACGGCGAAGTAACCGGCGCGGTGATGATTACCAAAAACAGCAACCCCGTCATCATGACTTGGGCGGCAATTTTTGCGATTTGCATGGCGTTTTTCGGTAAATTTAACGCGTTTTTGGCTTCGATCCCCATGCCGGTTATGGGCGGCATTATGTTGCTGCTGTTCGGCACTATCGCCTCTTTGGGCATCAAAACATTGATTGATGCGAAAGTCGATTTGATGCAGCCGAAAGACCTGGTTATCGTCAGCTCCGTATTGACCACCGGTATCGGCGGCATGATTATCAAAGTAGGTACTTTGAGCTTCGCCGGTGTAGGTTTGTGCGCCGTATTGGCCATTATCCTGAACTGTGTTTTGCCCAATACAAAATCAGAAGAAGCATAAATAGTTTGCTCATAAACTCAAAGGCCGTCTGAAAATGAGATTTCAGACGGCCTTTTGATCATTACGCTTTATATAATGAAAAATGCCGGAGACTCAATCATCTCCGGCATTTTTGAATAAGGTGGCGAGCCGAACCCCCGGCACTGGCTCATCAGAGTGGGCTGCTGGCTTCCGCCCCTGACCCGGTGCTCCGAATTACCATGCGGGGAGACCCGCCGTAGAAGAAACGCATTATAGCGGTTTTACAGAAAAACTCAAGCGATAAAATCTGTCAGGCCGTCTGAAAACCATCTGCATGACAAGATTGTAAACAAAATTACCTAGTTGAAAATCATTCGCATTGAAATGTTTATCGTCTTTTGCATTGAAAAATATCGAAAATTACACTACATTAACACATCACGCCATTAAGAAGAAATCGTATTTTTCAGACGGCCTTTAATATAAAAACATTATACCTATCAACGGAACTCAACCATGACCACGACTACCGCCCCGCAGCGTATTCGGGAAATTCCCTACAACTATACTTCCTACACCGACCGCGAAATCGTCATCCGCCTGTTGGGCGATGAGGCGTGGCAGATTCTGCAGGACTTGCGCGGACAGCGCAGGACGGGGCGTTCGGCGCGGATGTTGTTTGAAGTGTTGGGCGATATTTGGGTGGTCGTGCGCAATCCGTATCTGGTCGATGATTTGCTGGAGCACCCGAAACGCCGTGCCGCGCTGGTGCGGGAAATGCGCCACCGTTTGAACGAAATCCGCAAACGCCGTGACGACAATCCGCAAGTCGATCTATTGGTTGCGGCGGCAGAAAAGGCGGTCGAACGTTTTGACGGCAGTTTTGACGAAACGCGCCAAAAGCGGCGGCAGATTTTAGAGCGTTTGAGCAAAATCACCAAGCCGCACAATATTATGTTTGACGGGCTGGCGCGGGTAACGCACGTTACCGATGCGACCGACTGGCGCGTCGAATATCCGTTTGTCGTCGTCAATCCCGACACAGAGGCGGAAATCGCGCCTTTAGTGCGCGCCTTAATCGAGCTGGATTTGGTCATTATCCCACGCGGCGGCGGCACGGGTTATACCGGCGGCGCCGTGCCTTTGGATGCAAACAGCGCGGTTATCAATACGGAAAAGCTGGACAAGCATCGCGGCGTGGAATTTGTCGAACTGGCGGGTTTAAACGGCAAACATCCGATTATCCATTGCGGCGCGGGCGTGGTAACGCGGCGGGTGGAAGAAACCGCGCATCAGGCGGGTTTGGTGTTCGCCGTCGATCCGACTTCCGCCGATGCGTCCTGCGTGGGCGGCAATGTGGCGATGAACGCGGGCGGCAAAAAAGCCGTGCTGTGGGGGACGGCGTTGGACAACCTCGCCTATTGGCAGATGGTCAACCCGCAGGGCGAATGGCTGCGCATCGAGCGCGTGCGCCACAATTTCGGCAAAATCCACGACGAAGAAACCGCAGTCTTTGACGTTCACACGTTAGATTCAGACGGCCTCAATATCGTTAAAACCGAACGCTTGGAAATCCCCGGCCACAAATTCCGCAAAGTCGGTTTGGGCAAAGACGTTACCGACAAATTCTTGAGCGGCCTGCCCGGCGTGCAAAAAGAAGGCACGGATGGCATCATCACCAGCGTTGCCTTCGTGTTGCACAAAATGCCGAAATACACGCGCACCGTGTGTATGGAGTTTTTCGGTACGGTCGCCACCGCCACGCCTTCTATCGTTGAAATCCGCGATTTCCTGCTCGCCCACGACAGCGTGCGGCTGGCAGGTTTGGAACATTTGGACTGGCGTTATGTCCGCGCCGTCGGCTACGCCACCAAAGCGGCAGGTAAAGGGCGGCCGAAAATGGTCTTACTGGCGGACGTGGTTTCAGACGACGAAGCCGCTGTGCAGGCAGCCGCCGAACACATCTGCGAACTTGCCCGCGCCCGTGACGGCGAAGGCTTTATCGCCGTGTCGCCCGAAGCGCGCAAAACCTTCTGGCTCGACCGCAGCCGTACCGCCGCCATCGCCAAGCACACCAACGCCTTTAAAATCAACGAAGACGTGGTGATTCCGCTGGAGAGGCTGGGCGAGTATTCGGACGGTATCGAACGCATCAACATCGAACTTTCCATCCAAAACAAACTCAAACTCTGTGCTGAATTAGAGCAATATCTGTCCGGCAAACTCCCCATCGACAAAATGGGCACGGACCTGCCGACCACCGAACTTTTAGGCGAACGCGGCAAACACGCCCTTGCCCACGTTTCCGCCGTCAAAGAACGTTGGGACTGGTTGCTCGCCCATCTGGACACGCCGCTTGCCGACTATAAAGCCCGCTACGGCGCAGCCGTCCATGCCGCGCCCGAAGCCAAAGACGACGAGAGCTGTTTCACCGCATTCCGCGATTTCCGCCTGCGCGTGTCCGTCAAAGAAGACGTAATGAAACCACTCGCCGAAATCTTCAGCGGCAAAACCGACACCAAAATCATCGAAGGTTTGGGCAAAATCCACGCCAAAACCGTGCGTGGCAGAGTCTTCGTCGCCCTGCACATGCACGCCGGCGACGGCAACGTCCACACCAACATCCCCGTCAATTCAGACGACGCCCAAATGCTTCAGACCGCCTACCGTTCGGTCGAACGCATCATGAAACTCGCCCGCTCGCTCGGCGGTGTGATTTCCGGCGAACACGGCATCGGCATCACCAAGCTCGAATTTCTGACCGATGAAGACTTGCAGCCGTTTTGGAACTACAAAAACCAAGTCGATCCCAAACACACCTTCAACCGTCACAAATTGATGAAAGGCTCAGACTTACGCAACGCCTACACGCCGTCGTTCGAACTGTTGGGTGCGGAATCGCTGATTATGGAAAAATCAGACCTCGGCACCATCGCCGATTCCATCAAAGACTGCCTGCGTTGCGGCAAATGCAAACCCGTCTGCTCCACCCACGTTCCGCGCGCCAACCTGCTGTACAGTCCGCGCAACAAAATCCTCGGCGTGGGGCTGTTGACCGAAGCCTTCTTATACGAAGAACAAACCCGCCGCGGCGTTTCCATCAAACACTTTGAAGAACTCACGGACATCGGCGACCACTGCACCGTGTGCCACCGCTGCGTCAAACCCTGCCCCGTCAACATCGACTTCGGCGACGTAACCGTAGCCATCCGCAACTACCTTGCCGATTCCGGCCACAAACGTTTCGCACCCGCCGCATCGATGGGCATGGCATTTCTGAACGCCACCGGCCCGAAAACCATCAAAGCCCTGCGCGCCGCCATGATACAGACCGGCTTCCCCGCGCAGAACTTCGCCTACAAAATCGGCAAACTCCTGCCCGTCGGCACCAAAAAACAAAAAGCCGAACCCAAAGCCACGGTTGGTACCGCCCCAATCAAAGAACAAATCATCCACTTCATCAACCGTCCTTTGCCCAAAAGCGTGCCCGCCAAAACACCGCGCTCCATGCTCGGCATCGAAGACGACAAAAGCATCCCCATCATCCGCAATCCGGCTTCTCCGGAAGATGCCGAAGCCGTGTTCTACTTCCCCGGCTGCGGCTCTGAGCGCCTGTTCAGCCAAATCGGACTCGCCGTCCAAGCCATGCTCTGGCACGTCGGCGTACAAACCGTCCTGCCGCCCGGCTATATGTGTTGCGGCTATCCGCAGGACGCAGGCGGCAACAAGGCAAAAGCCGAGCAAATGAGCACCAACAACCGCGTCGCCTTCCACCGTATGGCGAACACCCTCAACTACCTCGACATCAAAACCGTCGTCGTCAGTTGCGGTACCTGCTACGACCAGCTCGAAAAATACCGCTTCGAAGAAATCTTCCCCGGCTGCCGCATCATCGACATCCACGAATACCTGCTCGAAAAAGGCGTGAAACTGAACGGCGTGAAAGGTCAGCAATACCTCTACCACGACCCTTGCCATACCCCAATCAAAACCATGAACGCCACCCAAATGGCCAGCAGCCTGATGGGACAGAAAGTCGTCTTAAGCGACCGCTGCTGCGGCGAATCCGGCATGTTCGCCGTCAAACGCCCCGACATCGCCACACAAGTCAAATTCCGCAAACAGGAAGAAATCGAGAAAAACCTCAAAGAGCTGCCACAAGGCGAACCCGTCAAAATGCTCACCACCTGCCCCGCCTGCCTGCAAGGCCTGAGCCGCTACACCGACGACAACGACATGCCCGCCGACTACATCGTCATCGAAATGGCGAAACATATTCTCGGCGAAAACTGGCTGGACGAGTTCGTAAAAAAAGCCAACAACGGCGGCGTGGAGAAAGTGTTGCTCTAAGGACTTAGACAAAAACTTTGGGCTATAATAAAGGCCGTCTGAAAATCTTTCAGACGGCCTCTTTATTCAAAAGAATCAAGATAAAACAATCAAATCAATCGCTTTTAAAAATAGCGATGCCACACCAGCGGCATTCAATAAAAAACAAAACCTGAGGCATTTATCCCTCAGGTTTTATTTTCAAGCCTTATGCTTTTTCTTGCTGACGTTTTCTTTCTGCCATCATCTCATGCAATGTTTGCTTGGCAGGTTTCATCGGAACATGGTTATTGGTCCAGCTTAACTGCTTGCTTGGCGTCAATGCACGGAATTTGGTAGCCGCCCAACCGAATGCTCGATAAGCTTTACTGCCACTGAAAATACCGTTAAACGTACGCCATGCCATTTGTTCGCCGAAAGTATGCGATGCGCCTTGACCACGGATAGGATGAGGAACGGCTTCTGTTGGCGAACGTTGTGCTTCAACGCGCAGACGTTGCATTTGTTCGGTAATCGGAATGCGTACCGGGCAAACTTCGACACACGCGCCGCACATGGTACACGCAGTCGGCAGATCGCGTGTCGCATCCAAGCCCAACAAATGCGGAGAGATAATCTCGCCAATCGGGCCAGGATAAGTCGTGCCGTAAGCCGCGCCACCGATACGGGTATAAACCGGACAGTGGTTCATACACGCGCCACAACGGATACATTGCAAGGTACGGCGCATTTGATCTTCTGCATACGCTTGGCTACGGCCGTTGTCGAGCAGAACCAAGTGCATTTCTTGAGGACCGTCCAGTTCTTCGCTACGGCGAGGTCCGGTAATCATATTGAAATAAGTGGTAATGTTCTGACCAATGGCGGAGCGTGGCAACAGGCTGTACAAAGGCGGCACATCCGACAGTTTCGCAACCACTTTTTCAATACCGGTAATGGCGATGTGCACAGGCGGTACAGTGGTACTCAAGCGGCCGTTGCCTTCGTTTTCAACCAGACACAAAGTGCCTGTTTCAGCAACGGCGAAGTTTACGCCGCTCAAACCGACGTCGGCAGTGCTGTAAATATCGCGCAGTGCTTTACGGGCGAAGCCGGTCAGTTGGTCCACGTCGTCAGTTAACGGCGTGCCGAGGTTTTGATGGAAAAGTTCGCTCACCTGCTCTTTGGTCTTGTGAATGGCAGGCATCACGATATGGGTTGGTTTCTCGCCGGCCATTTGTACGATAAACTCGCCCAAGTCGCTTTCAACCGCTTTGATGCCCCGGTCTTGCAGATAATGGTTCAGCTCGATTTCTTCGCTGACCATAGATTTGCCTTTCACCATCAGCTTGCCGTTTTTATCGGTAATGATGTTATGAATGATTTGGCAGGCTTCGGCCGGTGTTTCCGCCCAGTGGACTTTAACGCCCAACTTGGTCAGGTTTGCTTCTAATTGTTCCAATAATGCAGGCAATTTGGACAAAGAACGTTGACGGACATGCTCACACAGGTCACGCAGGCTTTGCAGCTCTTCTTCATCTGTCAAAACGGCTTTGCGCTTGGTCATCAGCATATCCATCGCCGTACGCAAGCTTTTACGCAAAGGCTTGTCTTGCAAAGAAATCGCGGCGTTTTGCTTGAACGTTTCCGGCTTCATATGGAATTTAATGGTTTGGGAACTCATGCTTTTTCCTCCAAAACGGCAGGGGAAATATGATCAGGCAGAACGGCCAAAACCACCAAATCACGCGGGCCGTGTGCACCATAGGCCAAAGTCAATTGAATATCGGCAGTCTTAGACGGGCCGGAAATCAAAATAACGTTGGTAGGCATACCTTTTTCTACCAGTTTTTCGCCTTCAACAGCATTGTGGAATTCGTTGTACATTTTGCTGGTGTCAAACAGG
The DNA here is from genome assembly GCF_001810165.1 of Neisseria sp. HMSC070A01. Lineage (NCBI taxonomy): Bacteria > Pseudomonadati > Pseudomonadota > Betaproteobacteria > Neisseriales > Neisseriaceae > Neisseria > Neisseria sp. HMSC070A01. The sequence continues at coordinate 188,036 of NZ_KV800125.1, forward strand.
CAGAAATGCACAGGAGGAACCAAACTTAAACTGCGCGGCTCCAGAGGACTGGACTCCAGCATAATCGTGCCGGTACGGGCAATACCGCATTTAGAGCCGCTAAATCCGGCCTCAATATCGGCAAAGAATTCGTTTTTCCAGTCGTCAATTTTTCGCTCAAAACCGCGCGGTTCAATATCGGTATCGGCCAAAGCTGCACGAGCCAGCTGGCCGTGTTCTGTTTCCAATGGCAATAGAATATTTTTCAAGCCTTTGCCTTCGGCTGCTTGGCGGAATACTTGTGGCCAATTGGTTTTGGTAACCCAATAGATTTCTGTTTTGACGGCACGCATGGCAGCCGCCCAATGTTTCAAGCGTTCGACATCGTTTGCCCAAGATACGCCCATTTCACGGTAATAATCGAAAACCGGCGGCTCTTCCATCGGTAAGGCATCGGCTTTTTTCAATTTCGCCAAAATATTTTCGCGCGCGCTCATGCTTTACCTCCGGTACGCTCCAACAGGAAGGATGCAATATGTTTCGGACGTGGCATATTCGGTTCGTCTTTAGCGATTTTGCCGCCGATATTCATCATGCAGCCGCAGTCCGCGCTGATGATTTCAGTTGCACCGGTTTCTTTCAGGGCTGCGACTTTGTCGGTTACCATCGCGCCGGAAATATCTGCTTGTTTGACAGAGAATGTACCGCCAAAACCGCAACACTCGCTTTCATGGTCATGAACGATACGCTCGACATTTTCCATGCCGTCAATCAGCTGCCAGCCTGACAAATGGACATTCATCTCACGACGCGCCGCGCAAGAAGTATGAACGGCCACTTTAACCGGCTTGCCTTTATCTTCAGGTTTGTAGCCGATGGCCAGCAGGAAGTGGGTAAATTCAATGATACGGTTGGCGCAATCAATGGCTTTTTGTTCGTACTCGGTACCTTTGAACAAAGTCGGCCAGTGGTGTTTCATCATGCCGCCGCAAGAACCGGACGGTACGACAATCGGCCAATTTTCCGGGAATAAATCCAATTGGGCTTTGGCTACGTCAAAAGCTTCTTTCGGATGGCCGGACGAATAGGCAGGTTGGCCGCAGCAGCTTTGCTCCATTGGATAATGGACGCGGATGCCTTGTTGTTCGATTAAGGTAATGGCATCCATACCCGCTTCCGGCATGAAGATGTCGAGAACGCAAGTACCGAAGAAATAAACATCGGTCGGCTTGCTGTCGTATACAGTGATTTGTGGTGGTTTGATTGCGCTCATCTTTTTGGAACGGGACAACCCGTTTTCTTGTGTAAAAATTAAGATGGATACTTTAAGTAATTGCTTGTAACGGGTCAAGTCTAATTTTAAAAAATAATATTAAACAAGCATGACAAATCAGACAGAGGGCTTTCCCTTATTAACTTGATAATCTACATAATAACCACTATCAATAAGATAGATCATGGATTCATTCAATAATAAACAAGTATCTTTTTGAGTTTCTTCTTTGCAATAAGATACTCTGCCAACCATACAATCTTGATTTACATCAGAAGTCATGAAAATAATCGATATTTCCCAAATTTCGAGAAGACAGATGACCCTCTATGCCGTGCTTATGTTTCAGACGGCCATATGAGAATAAAGGATATCTAAGGCAATAAAAATAAAAGTTTTTCTTAAAAGTTCAGGCCGTCTGAAACATGACTGCGGCTAAAGGCCATATTCTTTTTATTCAACCTTACTTTCAATCAAAATCAAACACTTGAAAAATCCTGTTCAATAACCTTGAAAACCCTATGCACACTCAAGCACTTCCAGTATCATTGAGGCAGTTTCTTGACGCAAAATTACAGTCTTGGCCGCCCACGATCGGCATGGATTTGCAAAAGAAGTGAAACCAAGCTTCAAAACAATTTCACCTTAACTTCGGAGTAGGCATTATGTTGACCCAGACTCAACAGGTTGATTTGACCTTGCATCACCTTAAAGAACGCACCCTATCGATATACACTCCCGAACAGCGTGCAAGCATCGAGGCATCTGAAGACTGGAAACAGTTTGACAGACGGCTTGAAGAACACTTTCCCAAACTGATGCACGAGCTGGACAACGTTTACAACAACAACGAAGCCGTCCTTCCCATGCTGGAGCAACTGATTGCCCAAGCATGGCAAAGCTATTCCCAACGCAACGCATCTTTAAAAGATATTGATATCGCGCGCGAAAACGATCCTGACTGGATTTTATCCAACAAACAGGTCGGCGGCGTGTGCTACGTCGATTTGTTCGCAGGCAATCTGCAAGGTTTGAAAGCCAAAATCCCTTATTTCCAAGAATTGGGCCTGACCTATCTGCACCTGATGCCCTTGTTTAAATGCCCTGAAGGCAAAAGCGACGGCGGCTATGCGGTCAGCAGCTACCGCGACGTCAATCCGGCTTTGGGTACGATAGACGACTTGCGCGATGTCATTGCCGCACTGCACGAAGCAGGTATTTCCGCCGTTGTCGATTTCATCTTCAACCACACTTCCAATGAACACGAATGGGCAAAACGCTGCGCCGCCGGCGATCCGCTCTATGACAATTTCTACTACATTTTCCCTGACCGTTGGATGCCCGACCAATACGACCGCACCCTGCGTGAAATCTTCCCTGACCAACATCCGGGCGGTTTCTCGCAATTGGAAGACGGCCGCTGGGTATGGACAACGTTCAATTCCTTCCAATGGGACTTGAATTACAGTAATCCTTGGGTATTCCGCGCTATGGCAGGCGAAATGATGTTCCTTGCCAACTTGGGCGTTGATATTCTGCGCATGGATGCCGTTGCCTTTATTTGGAAGCAAATGGGCACAAGCTGCGAAAACCTGCCTCAGGCACACGCTCTGATTCGTGCGTTTAACTCCGTAATGCGTATTGCCGCCCCGGCCGTGTTCTTCAAATCCGAAGCCATCGTCCATCCTGACCAAGTTGTCCAATACATCAGCCAAGATGAATGCCAAATCGGCTACAACCCATTGCAAATGGCATTGTTGTGGAACACGCTTGCCACGCGCGAAGTTAACCTGCTCCATCAGGCATTGACCTACCGCCACAACCTGCCCGACCACACAGCATGGGTTAACTACGTCCGCAGCCATGACGACATCGGCTGGACCTTTGCCGACGAAGACGCATGGCAGTTCGGCATCCACGGCTACGACCACCGACAATTCCTCAACCGCTTCTTCGTCAACCATTTCGACGGCAGCTTCGCGCGCGGCGTCCCCTTCCAATATAACCCCAACACTGGCGACTGCCGTGTCAGCGGTACAGCCGCAGCATTGGTTGGTTTGGCTCAAAATGACCCGTATGCCGTTGACCGCATCAAACTTTTGTACAGCATTGCTTTGAGTACCGGCGGTCTGCCGCTGATTTACTTGGGCGATGAAGTCGGTACACTCAATGATGACGACTGGTCGCAAGACAGCAATAAGAGCGACGACAGCCGCTGGGCACACCGTCCTCGTTATAATGAAGAGTTGTACAACCAACGCCATGACAGCTCGACCACTGCCGGTCAAATCTTCCAAGGTTTGCGCCATATGATTGCCATCCGCCAAAGCAATCCGCGCTTTGACGGCGGCAAGTTGGTTACCTTCAATACCAACAACAAACACATCATCGGCTATATGCGCAACAACGCGCTGTTGGCATTCGGCAACTTCAGCGAACATCCGCAAACCATCAGTGCGCATACGCTGCAAGCCATGCCGTTTAAAGCGCACGATTTGATCAGCGGTCAAACCGTTTCCCTGAATCAGGATTTGGTACTGCAACCCTATCAAGTCATGTGGCTTGAAATTGCATAAGCCGAAATTTTGATACACCACTCAAGGCCGTCTGAACACATCAGCGTTCAGACGGCCTTTTAAGAAATAAGATGTATTTTGTATTTTGGGCAGTTTCGCTTAGAATGCATGCTTTAATACCAGATGACACACTAAAAATCAGGAGTAAAAATCCATGTTGAAAAAATTCGTACTCGGCACCATCGCTGCAGTAGTTTTGGCAGCCTGCGGCGGCGAAGGCAGCAACTCAGCTTCTTCTGCACCGGCACAATCCGGCGCGGCCTCCGGCTCGCTGATTGAGCGCATCAACAACAAAGGTACCATCACTGTCGGTACGGAAGGTACTTACGCACCCTTCACCTACCACGACAAAGACGGCAAATTGACCGGCTACGATGTCGAAGTAACCCGCGCAGTCGCCGACAAACTGGGCGTAAAAGTCGAATTTAAAGAAACACAATGGGACTCCATGATGGCAGGTTTAAAAGCCGGCCGTTTTGACGTGGTTGCCAACCAAGTCGGCCTGACCAGCCCTGAGCGTCAAGCGACTTTTGACAAATCCGAGCCTTATAGCTGGAGTGGTGCTGTTTTAGTCGCGCGCAAAGACAGCAATATCAAATCCATCGACGACATCAAAGGCGTCAAAACCGCACAATCCCTGACCAGTAACTATGGTGAAAAAGCCAAAGCGGCAGGTGCAGAACTCGTACCGGTAGACGGCTTGGCGCAATCCCTGACCCTGATTGAACAAAAACGTGCCGACGCAACCCTGAATGACGAATTGGCGGTATTGGACTATCTGAAGAAAAATCCGAATACCGGCGTAAAAATCGTTTGGTCTGCACCGGCTGACGAAAAAGTCGGCTCCGGCTTGATTGTCAATAAAGGCAACGATGAAGCATTGGCTAAATTCAGCACAGCCATGACTGAGCTGAAAGCCGACGGCACGCTGAAAAAACTGGGCGAACAATTCTTCGGAAAAGACATCAGTGTTAAATAATTTCCTTGCCTCTCTGCCGTTTATGACGGAAACACGCGCTGATATGCTCATCAGCGCGTTTTGGCCCATGGTCAAAGCCGGCTTCGCAGTGTCTTTGCCTTTGGCGATCGCTTCTTTCGTTATCGGCATGATTATTGCCGTAGCCGTTGCTTTGGTGCGGATCATGCCCTCCGGCGGTATTTTCCAAAAATGCTTGCTGAAGCTGGTGGAATTTTATATTTCCATCATTCGCGGTACGCCGCTTTTGGTGCAGTTGGTCATCGTATTCTACGGTTTACCTTCCGTCAGCATCTATATCGACCCGATTCCTGCCGCCATCATCGGCTTCTCGCTCAATGTCGGCGCATACGCTTCCGAAACCATACGCGCGGCAATCTTGTCCGTACCTAAAGGCCAATGGGAAGCCGGTTTCTCCATCGGTATGACCTATATGCAGACGTTCCGCCGTATTATCGCGCCACAGGCATTCCGCGTTGCCGTACCGCCTCTAAGCAACGAGTTTATCGGCTTGTTCAAAAACACCTCGCTTGCCGCCGTAGTAACGGTAACAGAGCTTTTCCGTGTTGCCCAAGAGACAGCAAACCGTACTTATGACTTTTTGCCCGTTTATATCGAAGCCGCATTGGTTTATTGGTGCTTCTGCAAAGTGCTGTTTTTGATTCAGGCGCGCTTGGAAAAACGCTTTGACCGCTATGTCGCCAAATAAGGAGTTGTCATGATTAAAATCCGCAATATCCATAAGACCTTTGGCGAAAATACCATTTTGCGCGGCATCGATTTGGATGTCGGCAAAGGACAAGTGGTCGTTATCCTAGGCCCGTCCGGCTCGGGCAAAACCACGTTTTTACGCTGTTTAAACGCTTTGGAAATGCCTGAACAAGGTCGAATCGAGTTTGACAATGCGCAGCCGTTAAGCATCGATTTTTCCAAAAAACCAAGCAAACACGATATTTTGGCACTGCGCCGCAAGTCCGGCATGGTGTTCCAACAATACAACCTCTTTCCGCACAAAACTGCATTGGAAAACGTCATGGAAGGACCGGTTGCCGTACAAGGCAAACCTGTCGCCCAAGCGCGTGAAGAGGCTGTCAAATTGCTTAAAAAAGTCGGTTTGGGCGACAAGATCGACCTCTACCCCTACCAGCTTTCCGGCGGTCAACAGCAGCGTGTCGGCATTGCCCGAGCATTGGCGATTCAGCCTGAACTGATGCTGTTTGACGAACCGACTTCCGCGCTTGACCCCGAATTGGTGCAAGATGTTTTGGATACCATGAAGGAATTGGCACAAGAAGGCTGGACCATGGTTGTCGTTACGCATGAAATCAAATTTGCCTTGGAAGTGGCAACCACCGTCGTCGTGATGGATGGCGGCGTTATTGTCGAACAAGGCAGCCCGCAAGATTTGTTCAATCATCCCAAACATGAGCGGACACAAAAATTCCTGCGCCAAATCCGTGCGGACAATGCTGATCTTCAAATTTAATTGAAACGACAGACAATTTGAAAGCATTTCCGACCGTCATTTCATAAAGGCCGTCTGAATAAGTGAAATAGAAATCGTTACTTTCGTTTTCATACTTGTTCAGACGGCCTTTTATATATCTTTTCAGGTAAAATAACGCCTTTCGTTTTACTCATCCCCTTGCCTGCCATCATGATAGAAATTAAAAAACTCACCTTACAACGCGGCTTGAAAGTCCTGCTCGACAAAGCCGATGCCGTAATCAACCCCGGCCAACGCGTTGGTTTAATCGGTAAAAACGGTACAGGAAAATCCAGCCTGTTTGCGCTGATAAAAGGTGAAATCACGCAAGATGGCGGCGAAATCCTGATTCCCAAAACATGGCGGCTAGCTTCCGTCTCTCAAGAAACGCCCGATTTAGATATTTCCGCTTTAGACTACGTTTTGCAAGGCGATGCCGAATTGCAGGCTTTTCAGACGGCCTTGGCTCAAGCAGAAGCGCAAAACGACGGCATGAAGCAAGCCGAATATCATGCCAAATTGGAAGAAATCGATGCCTATACCGCTCCGGCACGCGCTGCCAAACTGCTTAACGGCTTGGGTTTTGCACAAGAAGAACATATCCGCCCCGTCAAATCCTTCTCCGGCGGCTGGCGTATGCGCCTCAACCTTGCCCAAGCGCTGATTTGCCGTGCCGATTTGCTGCTTTTGGACGAACCGACCAACCATTTGGATTTAGAAACCGTACTATGGCTGGAAAACCATCTCGCCTCCCTGCCCTGTACGCAAATCATCATTTCCCATGACCGCGACTTCTTGAATGCCACCACCACGCAAACCATCGAACTGTCGCAACAAAAACTGACCCAATACGGCGGCAATTACGATTTCTACCAAGCGGAACGCGCCCAACGTCTGGCGCAACAACAAGCCGCCTACGTCAAACAGCAGGCGCAAATCAAACATCTGCAATCCTTTATCGACCGTTTCAAAGCCAAAGCCACAAAGGCCGTACAAGCCCAAAGCCGCATGAAGGCATTAGCCAAACTCGAGCGCATCGCCCCTGCGCATTTAGATAGCGAGTTTTCCTTTGAGTTTGCCAATCCGACTCATCTGCCCAATCCATTACTGAAACTCGACCATGCCGACTTGGGCTATGGCGACAAAACTGTTTTGCACGATATTACCTTGTCTCTGGAAAGCGGCGCACGTTACGGCCTGTTGGGCGTTAACGGCAGCGGTAAATCCACATTTATCAAAGCATTGGCAGGAAAAATCGATTTACTTTCCGGCAGTATCGTCCGCTCCGAAAAGCTCAATATCGGCTATTTTGCCCAACACCAACTGGATACTTTACGCGCCGATCAAAGTCCGGTTTGGCATATCCAACAGCTTTCGCCCGAAGTCCGCGAACAGGAAATCCGCAACTTTTTAGGCGGTTTCAACTTCGTCGGCGATATGGCGGTTCAAAAGACCGAGCCGTTCTCCGGCGGGGAAAAAGCACGGCTCGCCCTTGCCATGATTATCTGGCAAAAACCTAATCTGCTACTGCTTGACGAACCGACCAACCACCTAGACTTGGATATGCGCCACGCCCTGACACTTGCCCTGCAAAGTTTCCAAGGCGCATTGATTGTCGTATCGCACGACCGCAGCCTGCTTGAAGCGACTACCGACAGCTTCCTATTGATTGACAAAGGCCGTCTGAACAACTTCGACGGCGATTTGAACGACTACCGTCAATGGCGGTTGGCACAAGAAAACGCCGCAGCGGCCCCTGCCGCATCTGCACAAAGCCAAAGCCGCAAGGACACCAAGCGTATCGAGGCACAAATCCGTCAGGAAAAAGCCAAACGCAGCAAACCGATTCAGCAGAAAATCGACAAAGCCGAAAAAGAAATCGCGCGTTTGACTGATATTCAGACGGCCTGTGAAGCATTTTTGGCACAAGAATCTGCTTATTCAGAAGAAAATAAACCCAAATTGCAAGAGACACTCGCACAATTAACAGAAACTAAAGTAAAATTAACGCAACTGGAAGAAAACTGGCTGCAATGGCAGGAAGAGCTTGAGCAAATCCAAGCTGATGTCGAAGCCGAGTTTTCCCAATAAAAATAGAGCCATCAGGCCGTCTGAAATAAAACACAATACGGAAAAACATGACTTCAATTATCAAACAAGCCGGATACTTCCTCGTATCCTCTTTCGTTTTGGGCATTTCTCTTCACGCAGCCGCCGCAGTTTATTCCTGCGGCAACGGCAGCTATACCTCCGAGCCCAACTCCTCCTGCGCACAGGCACAATTGCCTAAAATCAGCGGCCATCAAGGCAGCGGTTATCATCTTAACATCCGCAGCCTCAATGCCTCTGATGAACGCGTCAATGCAAAACCCAAGAAAAAGAAGCGTACGGAAAAATCCGACAAACAGGAGAAAAAAGCCGACAAACCGAGCAAAAACAAAAACAGTGCAAAAGCCAAAAAACAGCAGCCCATGCCGTCTGAACAAGAATAAAATGCTCAAATGCAACGAATCAGCCCTACCTGAATCATGAAAAAATATCTGCTTACCCTATCCCTGCTGCCGCTTGCCGTTTTCAACAGCCAAGCCCACGCCGCAAAAATCTACACCTGTGAAGTCAACGGCTCGATTGTTTATACTTCGCGTCCAAGCGGCAACTGCCAAGCCGTCAACGATTTGCCGATTGTCGGCAAATACAGCAGCAGCCGATACGATGCCCCGGTCAGCGATGCGCCTACACTCAACGCGCCGACATCACAAACGGCTCCGGCAAAAAGCAAAAATACGGCGGCAAAATCCAACCATAAGGCAACGCCCAAACCTGCCCCCATCCGCACCGCTTCTGAAACGGCCCCTCCTCCGGTTCCCAAGTCCGCCGGCGTCAACAGCCGCCGCTCTATTCTGGAAACCGAGTTATCCAATGAACGCGCGGCTTTGGCCGATGCCAAAAAGCAACTGAGCCAAGCGCGGACAGCCAAAGGCGGCAGCGTCAATCAACAGGCCATCAGTACGCTGCAAGGTGCGGTTTTGGATAGGGAGAAAAACATTCAAGCCCTCCAGCGCGAACTGGGCAGAATGTAAGTTCAAATCAATCAAAACATCAGGCCGTCTGAACAGGTGGAAACGAAATCCAAAATTTTCGTCACGCCATACAGACGGCCTGAATCCCATAATGATTACGCCCGTTTCAATTTCTCGCGTCTGGTAAATACGGTATAATTTGCCCTTTACGCACATTACCTCCGGTCTTTTCAGACGGCCTTTATCTCATGACTGCAAAATCTTCTAAAACCCAAACAAAAAAACGTGCTTCCACCAAACCGGCTGCCAAACCGACCACACGCAAACCCGCCAAAACACAAACTCAAGCCGACAATAAAGTCTCCCAACGCCTGAAAGCCGCCAAAGAGCTGCAAAAAAACGAAGAAAAAAAAGCGCGCCCCGAACATGTCGTCAACTTGATTAATGATGCCTTATGGCTGTTTGGTTTGGTTATCACCATTTATCTGGCCATTTCCCTGGCCAGTTTCAGCATGGACGACCCTGCATGGTCGCGCAGCGTTCCCAAAAGCCATGATGTTGCCAACCTCGGCGGCCTCTTTGGCTCCTATCTTTCCGATGTCGGGTATTATTTGTTCGGCCTGTCATTTTGGTGGTGGATTGTCGCCTCTTGCGTTTTCCTCTACAAAAACTTCCGCCCCATGAAAAAGCAGGAAAACCATAAGCCCTACAATCACGGCGTAGCCGCTTTGGCATTGTTCCTCCTGCTGGTGTGCAGCCCGATTATCGAGCACTTCCTGTTTGACAACGCATTGAGCGAATCCCTTCCCGTCGGTGCCGGCGGCTTGGTCGGCTTATTGGCGGGTTCAGGCTTGGCTTGGCTGTTGGGCAAATCAGGCAGCCTGTTGATTATGCTGGTGATGTTGCTGTTGTCCATTTCCCTGTTGGCTCAGGTTTCATGGTTGGAAGTCATGGCCAAATCCGGCAGCCATGTGGGCGGCCTGTTTGGCAGCCTGATGAAAAAACTGTCTCAATTCCAAAATAAAAAAGAAGATGTCAGCGCCGAAGCTTTGGAAACCCAAAATACGCGCCGCATGGTTAAAGAAGCCAAAACCATTACCGCTACTCCGGTTGCTCCGTTGGCAGGCAGCAGCAGCAACCGTAAAACCGTTGCCGTATCCGTTGCGCCGCCCCCTAAAATCCAAACTTCCCTGTTTGACGATACCGAACCTAAAAACAACGGTGAATACCACAAACCCAATATGAACCTGTTGCGTATGCCGTCTGAAGAACCGGTTGTCGTCAATCCGGATGAATTGCAACAAACCGCAGAATTGATTGAAACCAAACTGGCTGAATTCGGCATCGGCGTACAGGTTGTTTCCGCCACTTCCGGTCCTGTGATTACCCGCTACGAAATCGAACCGGCACAAGGTGTCAAAGGCAGCCAAATTGTCGCGTTGTCCAAAGATTTGGCGCGCTCGATGTCTCTGCAAGCGGTACGCATTGTTGAGACCATTGCCGGTAAAAACACCATGGGGATTGAATTGCCCAATGAGAAACGCCAAGACGTCATGTTGAGCGAAATCCTCTCTTCTCCCGTGTTTACCGATGCCAAGTCCAAACTGACCGTTGCCTTGGGTAAAGATATTGCAGGTACGCCCGTGGTCGGCGACTTGGCAAAAATGCCGCATCTTTTGGTTGCAGGTATGACCGGATCGGGTAAATCTGTCGGCGTGAACGGCATGATTATGTCCATGCTCTTCAAAGCCACGCCCGACGAAGTCCGATTCATCATGATTGACCCGAAAATGCTGGAATTGAGCATTTATGACGGCATTCCGCACCTGCTCTGCCCGGTTGTAACCGATATGCGCGAGGCAGGACAAGCGTTAAACTGGTGTGTTGCCGAAATGGAAAAACGCTATCGCCTGCTCTCACACGCCGGCGTGCGCAATCTGGACGGCTTCAACCAAAAAGTCGAGCAGGCCAAAGCGGCAGGCAAGCCATTACTCAATCCGTTTAGCTTAAATCCCGATGATCCCGAGCCTCTGGAAAAACTGCCGTTGATTGTGGTCGTCATCGACGAGTTGGCAGACTTGATGATGACCGAACGCAAATCCGTCGAGCAACAAATCGCACGCCTTGCCCAAAAAGCGCGTGCGGCAGGCATTCACATGATTGTCGCCACCCAACGCCCAAGCGTTGATGTGGTTACCGGTCTGATTAAAGCCAACATCCCGACACGCATGGCCTTTACCGTACAAAGCAAAATCGACAGCCGCACCATTCTTGACCAAATGGGTGCAGACGAATTGCTCAAATACGGCGACTCATTGTTCCTGCAACCAGGCAGCGCAGAACCGACACGCCTGCAAGGTGCGTTTGTTTCCGATGATGAAGTGCATCAAGTCGTCAATTTCATTAAAGAACAAGCGCCGACCAATTATGTGGAAGGCTTGCTCAGCGGTGAAGCGGCCATCGAAACCACCAATATTGTCAATCCGAACGCCAACAGCGATGAACTGTTTGACCAAGCCGTTACCTTCGTATTGGAAAGCCGGAAGACTTCCATCTCCTCCCTGCAACGCCAATTGCGCATCGGCTACAACCGCGCCGCCAATTTAATAGATGCGCTTGAAAATGCCGGTGTGCTTTCTCCGGCAGACATCAACGGCAGCCGACGGATTCTGGCGCAAAAAGACCAGCTTTAAAAAACAATGTCAAGGCAAAAAGGCCGTCTGAAAAGAATTTCCCACTTTTCAGACGGCCTTTTTATGTTATTCGTGAAACATTGTGTTATACTAAGCAGCTAAATTTTGACCTTATGCATATTCCCGAAATCCTTCGGGGGATTAAGCAGAAGGATAACCGTTTAAACACAACAAATTTAAGGGCTTACGATGAGCGTAACTGTTGAAACTTTAGAAAATCTGGAACGCAAAGTAGTATTGTCTCTGCCTTGGTCCAAAATCAACGCAGAAACTGAGAAAAAACTGAAACAAACCCAACGCCGTGCAAAAATTGACGGCTTCCGTCCGGGTAAAGCACCGTTCAAAATGATTGCCCAAATGTATGGCGCAAGCGCACAAAACGACGTTATCAACGAATTGGTACAACGCGAATTCTACGATGTTGCCGTTGCTCAAGAATTGAAAGTTGCCGGTTACCCACGCTTTGAAGCCGTTGAAGAACAAGACGATCAAGAGTCTTTCAAAGTTGCCGCTATTTTTGAAGTCTTCCCTGAAGTAACCATCGGCGACCTGTCTGCCCAAGAAGTAGAAAAAGTAACTGCAACCGTTGGCGATGCCGAAGTTGACCAAACCGTAGAAATCCTGCGCAAACAACGCACCCGTTTCAACCATGTTGACCGCGAAGCACAAAACGGCGACCGCGTCATCATCGACTTCGAAGGCAAAATCGACGGCGAACCTTTCGCCGGCGGCGCGTCTAAAAACTACGCTTTCGTATTGGGCGCAGGTCAAATGCTGCCTGAATTCGAAGCCGGTGTTGTCGGCATGAAAGCCGGCGAAAGCAAAGACGTTACCGTAAACTTCCCTGAAGACTACCACGGTAAAGATGTTGCCGGTAAATCTGCCGTGTTCACCATCACTCTGAACAACGTTTCAGAAGCTACTTTGCCTGAAGTTAACACTGACTTTGCCAAAGCTCTGGGCATTGAAGACGGCGACGTTGCCAAAATGCGTGAAGAAGTGAAGAAAAACGTCGGCCGCGAAGTTGAACGCCGCATTGGTGAACAAACCAAAGAATCTGTCATGAACGCCCTGCTCAAAGCGACTGACTTGCAAGTTCCTGTTGCTTTGGTCAACGAAGAAGCGGCCCGCCTGGCAAACGAAATGAAACAAAACTTCGTTAACCAAGGTATGGCTGACGCTGCCAACTTGGATCTGCCTTTGGATATGTTCAAAGAACAAGCAGAACGCCGCGTTGCTTTGGGTCTGATTTTGGCTAAATTGGTTGAAGAAAACAAACTTGAGCCAACTGAAGACCAAATCAAAGCCGTTGTTGCCAACTTCGCTGAAAGCTACGAAGATCCTCAAGAAGTTATCGACTGGTACTACGCAGAGCCTTCCCGCCTGCAAGGCCCGACTTCTTTGGCAGTAGAAAGCAACGTTGTTGATTTCGTTCTGAGCAAAGCCAAAGTAACCGAAAAAGCGCTGTCTTTTGACGAAGTAATGGGCGCACAAGCTTAATTGCTCTAAGGCCGTCTGAAACAGACAATCAAAAGCACCGAAGCGCTTTAAATGGCTTTGGTGCTTTTCCATCATTAACAGGAGACAAAAATGTCCTTCGATTTCAATAACTACCTTGTCCCTACCGTTATCGAACAAAGCGGTCGCGGCGAGCGCGCATTCGACATCTACTCACGCCTTTTGAAAGAGCGCATCGTTTTCTTGATCGGCCCGGTAACAGATGAATCTGCCAATCTGGTTGTTGCGCAATTACTGTTCTTGGAAAGTGAAAACCCTGATAAAGACATCTTCTTCTATATCAACTCTCCGGGCGGTTCGGTTACTGCCGGTATGTCGATTTACGACACCATGAACTTCATCAAGCCTCATGTTTCTACCTTATGCTTGGGCCAAGCAGCAAGCATGGGCGCATTCTTGTTGTCCGCAGGCGAAAAAGGCAAACGCTTTGCCCTACCAAACAGCCGCATCATGATTCACCAACCGCTCATCAGCGGCGGCTTGGCCGGTCAGGCTTCCGATATTGAAATTCACGCTAAAGAGCTGCTGAAAATCAAAGAGAAACTGAACCGCTTACTCGCCAAACATTGTGATCGCGATTTGGCTGACTTGGAACGCGATACCGACCGCGACAACTATATGTCTGCCGATGAAGCTAAAGAATATGGTTTGATTGACCAAGTTTTGGAAAACCGAGCCTCTCTGCAAGCCTAATCTTTATCGGTTTTAAACTAAAAGGCCGTCTGAAAAGTATATATTCAGACGGCCTTTCTTCAATTTTACTTCGTGTTGTCTTTATTATTCACTTGAACCGGATACAGCAAAATCAAAGGATTAGCTTTCACTTGACTCCAGAAGCTCTTCAGCAGATTACGCATACTGCCCAAACGCGTGCCGCGAGAACGGAGCGCAACAGCCAAAGCTAAAGAAAAGCTGACCACCAGATTCACCATACCGATTGCCAATACACTTGCCAAGCCAAGCATAAAAGTGAATATATCTGCATGACCGCTAATCGTGGCATAACCCAAATTTGCCGAAGAAAATGCTACATGGCGAATATCCAGCGGCAAGCCGAAAAGATGGCCGAAATAGCCGGTCATCCCCAAAAGCATACCGAAAATAAAATTGCCCATAAGCGAGCCGTAATGCTTATGAATATAAGCGGCCAAACGGCGGCGCGGCTGCGGACGCATGATTTTTCGTAAAAACGGATTAAACGGCAGGCGCTGACGCAGGTTCAGATAATCGGAACGGTTGTCAAAAAAGCCAGCAATAATCCCTGAGCAAAACAACCATACACCGGCAATAGCGGCATACCACAAGGTCGGTTGGGTAAAAATCTCAATAGATTTGAACTGATAGGCCGTAACTGCCTCATTCAGCAAAGGCTGACCATGCGTATGGGCATAGCCCAAAGCAATTCCTGCCGCCAACAATACCGCAATCGATACATTGCCAAACACAGCGACACTTTGCGAACGGCACACATCAATCAGCAGTTTAGCCAATTTATTGTCCACCGCTTTGCTGCCTTCATTCGAGTCCACCTGTTCGGCAAAGCTCGCCGCCGTCATGGCAGGCTGTTTGGTTGCAACAGTGCAATGCAGCATATGAATCAGCATAAAGCCCAAACCATAATTGAGCCCGGCCAAGAATGAAGTAGTAAATTCGCCGAACCCCAAAGACGCAATATGGATTTTATTCAATGCCATCAAAGCAATAATTACGCCGCCGCCTGCTGCGGAATAAAACATTTTGAAATATTCGCTACGGTTGCGCGTAATGTAATGCTCGCCATGATGACTTTTGTTTTCCGTAATACTGCGTGCCAGCATTCGGATACTGCTTTTACGCAAGTGGCTGGTGCTGTATTGCTCCACCGCCGCATAAATCATCGCATTCATCAGATTGACAGTTAAGCGGGTGCGGCTGGTTTCGATTTGAATATTGGTCAACAATTTCAGGCGGTCTATGGTTTGTTGCAGGCGTTCGAGCAAGTGGGCAACTTTTACCGACGAACCAGACCCTGCTCCCGTACCGCGACGGCGCAGATAGTCAATTTGATTTTCACACTGGTCAAACATAACCTCCAAGTGCGCCGTGTCATAAGTTTCTTCACTATGGCGATAATGTTCCACCATCTTCGCAACTTCGCGCTGTAAAGCGACAAATGCAGAATCCGCTTCCAACAAACGGGGGGCAATCCGTATTAAATCCGGCTCAATCGCTTCGGAAGCAATCCAGATGGACAACATTTCTACCGCACGCAAACGTGCATCTGTCAATTGTCGGCTGGCCGTCTGAAGCAAAGCGGGATCCGCCTTAGCCAACAACAATTCATACATACCCAGCCATTGTCGCAAACTCAGTGTTTGCAACCATTTATCATCGTTTTTAGAATGAAAAAGATATAAAAATACTTCGCGCAAGTTGGAAAAATCTTTATAAGACGGGCTGAACCGCTCATAAATCCGTATGCCCATTTCCCGGGTAAAACTATGGCGAGAGAAAATACCCAGCTTAATCAGCGCAGGATAAATGTGAACTTTAGACAGCCAAGTATAAAAGCGCAGGCTGAATTGACGGCATAAAGCATCGTCTTGTTTTAACGTAGATAAAATCAAATCAAAACGTTCGGAGGCCTTCTTTTTGCCTCCTCGGCGCAAAAATTTGATTAAGGCGTTGAGGATAAGAACAAAGTCGGTATCGTTTAAGCGTTCCGACAAAATAATGTGAAGATTTTGATTAGTCAGTTTTTGCATTGTAGTATTATTACATTAAATCAGATATTTAGCAAGAACCTTGGTAAATAAGTTAAATTATATCGCATTCTTTATCAAACTAAGGCATAAGATTTTGATCAATTTCCCTAAAATTCAAAGAATAATCAAATTACATAACAATTATATAATATGAACCAATAATCAAGAAAGGCCGTCTGAATTCTTTCAGACGGCCTGTTACAACAAAATACTACATTAATTTAATCCTATGCAAACAAGAGTTTACCACCCTCTTCTTTAACATGGATTGTGCTATCGGGCGCATATTTGCCTTCAAGCAAGGCTTTTGCCAGCGTGTTTTCGATTTCCGACTGGATGGCGCGTTTGAGCGGACGGGCACCATACACAGGGTCGAAACCGGCTTTGGCAATCAGATCCAAGGCGGCATCATCGACTTTCAGATGCAGATGTTGCGCTTCCAAACGTTTTTCCAAACCTTTAAGCTGGATTTTCGCAATGCTGCGGATATTGGCCTGATCCAAACCGTGGAACACAACAACTTCGTCAATACGGTTGATCATTTCAGGACGGAAATGTTCTTTCACATCCTCCATCACAACTTCTTTTACTGCTTCGTAGTCCTGAGTACCCATTTGTTGGATATGTTGGCTACCAATATTGGAAGTCATGACGATAACAGTATTTTTAAAGTCCACAGTACGACCTTGTCCGTCGGTCAAACGGCCGTCATCCAAAACTTGCAGCAAGATGTTGAACACGTCTGGATGGGCTTTTTCCACTTCGTCCAAAAGAATCACGCTGTACGGTTTGCGGCGGACTTGTTCGGTCAGGTAACCGCCTTCTTCGTAGCCGACATAGCCCGGAGGCGCACCGATTAAGCGGGCAACGGCGTGTTTTTCCATGTATTCGGACATGTCGATACGGATGAGGTGGTCTTCGCTGTCGAACAGGAAGCCTGCCAAGGCTTTGCACAACTCGGTTTTACCCACACCGGTCGGACCTAGGAACAAGAAGCTGCCGTAGGGTTTGTTCGGATCGGCAAGGCCGGAGCGGCTGCGGCGGATGGCGTCGGACACGGCACGCACGGCTTCGTCTTGACCAACCACACGGCGGTGCAATACTTCCTCCATTTTCAGCAGCTTGTCACGTTCGCCTTCCATCATTTTGGACACGGGGATGCCGGTCATGCGCGATACAATTTCGGCCACTTCGTCCGCGCCGACTTCAGTGCGGAAGAGTTTGTTTTGTTTTTTACCCTCAGGATTGCTTTCCGCCGCCTGCAACTGTGCGCCTAATTTCGGCAACTCGCCGTATTCGAGTTCGGACGCGCGGGCAAAGTCGCCTTGGCGTTTGGCCTGCTCGATTTTGACTTTGATGTCGTCCATCTGTTTCTTGATGTCGGCGGTGCTGGAAGATGCGGCTTTTTCGGCTTTCCAGATTTCGTCCAAATCAGCGTATTCTTTTTGCAAGCCGTCGATTTCTTCGTCTATCAGTTCCAAACGTTTTTTGCTGGCCTCGTCGCTTTCTTTAGCAACGTGCATTTTTTCCATTTTGAGCTGGATGATGCGGCGGTCGAGTTTATCCATCTGCTCAGGTTTGCTGTCCAGTTCCATTTTGATGCGGCTGGCTGCTTCGTCAATCAAATCAATCGCTTTATCAGGCAGGAAGCGGTCGGTGATGTAGCGGTCGCTCAATTCCGCTGCGGCAACGATGGCGGGGTCGGTGATGTCGATGCCGTGGTGGATTTCATAACGCTCCTGCAAACCACGCAAAATGGCGATGGTGTCTTCCACGCTGGGCTCGCCAACCAATACTTTTTGGAAGCGGCGTTCGAGTGCCGCATCTTTTTCGATGTATTGGCGGTATTCGTCCAAAGTGGTCGCGCCGATGCAGTGCAGTTCGCCGCGTGCCAAAGCCGGTTTCAGCATATTGCCCGCATCCATCGCGCCGTCGGTTTTACCCGCGCCGACCAAAGTATGGATTTCGTCGATGAAAATCAGGGTGTTGCCGTCGTCTTTAGCCAAGTCGTTCAACACGCCTTTCAAGCGTTCTTCAAATTCGCCGCGGTATTTTGCGCCGGCAATCAAAGCCGCCAAATCCAAAACCAGCAGGCGTTTGTTGCGCAGGGATTCGGGCACTTCGCCGTTAACAATACGTTGCGCCAAGCCTTCAACAATAGCGGTTTTACCCACACCCGGCTCACCAATCAGCACAGGGTTGTTTTTGGTACGGCGTTGCAGCACCTGAATCGCACGGCGGATTTCGTCGTCGCGGCCGATAACGGGGTCAAGTTTACCGTCACGGGCGCGTTGAGTCAGGTCGAGTGTGTATTTTTTCAGCGCATCGCGTTGGTCTTCAGCATTGGCATCATTCACGTTTTGTCCTCCTCGTACCGCGTCAATTGCGGCATTGATGTTTTGTTCGGTTGCACCGGCATCTTTCAAAATTTTGCCGGTAGCGTCATTCTGCTGCACCAAAGCCAACAGGAAAAGTTCGCTGGCGATATAGGCATCGCCGCGTTTGGTTGCAGCCTTGTCCATCAAGTTCAATACAGCTTGCAGCTCACGGCTGGGCATAATATCGCCACCCTGGCCGGATACTTTCGGCAGGCTGTTTAAATGCTGCTGCAAACGTTGTTTCACTTGAGGCACATTCACACCTGCATGAGCCAGTAACGCAGCAGCTCCACTGTTTTGATCATCAAGCAATGCCTTTAAGATAAAACCAGCCTCGAGATAGCTGCTGTCCGCAGCCAAAGCCAAGCTTTGACCTTCTTGCAGAGCTTGCTGAAATTTAGCAGTCAATTTATCAAATCTCATTTTACGTTCCTCTACAAATATATTTCTGTTGAAGCCTATATAGGCGCAAATGTGGATAACTCAAGAGTTATTTTTTCATTAAATAGTAAATTTTATTTATGTTATTGTTTTATATTGATTTATTTTTATGATTTTATGTGTATAACTTTTCTTTTCCAGTTATCCCGTACGTAAAAGGCCGTCTGAAAAATCAAGAAGAATCAGGTATAATCGGCAACATATTAATTTTCAGACGGCCTTTGCGCCGAAGGATACTTTCATGAGCAAAAAACGAGTTTTAACAGGCGTTACCACAACAGGTATTCCACACTTGGGCAACTACGTCGGCGCCATCCGCCCGGCTATCCGCGTGGCGCAAGATTCCAATACTGAATCATTCCTCTTTTTGGCCGACTATCACGGCATCATTAAATGTCATGAGCCGGAAATGATTCATCAATCTACTCAAGCTGTTGCCGCCACATGGCTCGCCTGCGGACTCAATCCGGAACAGACTACTTTCTACCGTCAAAGCGATATTCCCGAAGTGATGGAGTTGAACTGGATTCTGACCTGTATCACCGCAAAAGGTCTGATGAACCGCGCTCACGCTTACAAAGCCGCAGTACAGGCAAATACCGAAAACGGTCAGGAAGATCCGGATCACGGCGTGGAAATGGGCCTATACAGTTACCCTATCCTTATGACTGCCGACATCCTTATGTTCAATGCCCATGAAGTACCAGTCGGTCGCGACCAAATCCAACACGTCGAAATGGCGCGCGATATTGCCGGTCGCTTTAACCACCGCTTCCAAGAGCTCTTTACCCTGCCCGAAGTGAAGATTGATGAAAATGTCGAACTCTTGGTCGGCTTGGACGGACGTAAAATGTCCAAATCCTACGGCAATACCATTCCGCTTTGGGAAAACGACAAGAAAACCCAAAAATCGGTTAACAAAATCATCACCAACATGAAAGAGCCCGGTGAACCAAAACAGCCTGATGAAAGTCCTCTGTTTGAAATCTACAAAGCCTTCTCCACGCCTTCTGAAACTGCCGAGTTCACACAAATGCTGGCCGAAGGCCTTGCTTGGGGCGAAGCCAAGAAACTCTTGGGCGCAAAAATCAATGCCGAACTCGCAGAACCGCGCGAGCGTTACAATGAGTTGACAGCCAAACCCTCTCAAATTGAAGACATTTTGCAGGCCGGCGCACAAAAAGCGCGTAAAGAAGCACGCGAATTGTTGGATAAAGTCCGCGATGCAGTAGGTATTCGTCCGTTGAAATAATAATAGTAAGGCCGTCTGAAAATTTCAGACGGCCATAATATCGTTTATTATTTGAAATATAATCATTTTTCTAGGGTTTCTCATATGAAAAAAACCTTTCCCCTTATCTTGCTCAGCCTTTCATTGGCTGCCTGCGGCGGTAAATCTGAAGATACTGCAGCCAATGATGCTGCTTCAGGCAAAGCGCCCAAGCCTACCTTCAAAGTTAAATATATCGATGAACAAGCCATAACCGGTTTGGATTTAGGTACAGCTCAAGACGGCGAAACGAAAGAAGGTAAGAAACAACGCACCTATCCGATTAACGGCATAGAGGGCGGTGTTATCAATCTGATTGGTAAGCACCCTACCGACTTAGAAGTCATCAGCGGCCAATGCATGGAAAAAAATGAAAAAGGCGTTTCAGCCGGCTGGTCCGCCAACGGAGTTTGCCACACTGCCTTTGCAAAAATGGTGGACAATATTGCCCAAGACGGCGGCAAACTGACCGACTATCTGATTTCACACGCTGCTTTGCAACCTTATACTGAAGGAAAAAGCGGTTATGCCGCTGTACAAAACGGCCGCTATATTTTAGAAATTGACAGCGAAGGCATGTTCTATTTCCGTCGCCGTCATTACTAAAACCCAGACTATCCTATTTTCCCCTAACACAAGGACTGAATCATGGCTCAAGTTACTTTCCAAGGCTCTCCTATTTCTACAAACGGCAATTTGCCCGCTATCGGCCAAGTTGCACCTGATTTCACATTGGTAGCAGCAGACCTATCTGAGAAATCATTGGCTGACTTTGCAGGCAAACGCAAAGTGCTGAATATTTTCCCTAGCATTGACACCGGCGTATGCGCCCAGTCCGTCCGCACTTTCAACAAACGTGCCTCTTCGTTAGAAAATACCGTCGTTTTGTGTATTTCTGCAGATTTACCGTTTGCACAAGCCCGTTTCTGCGGTGCAGAAGGTTTGGAAAATGTAGTGACACTTTCTACATTCCGCAGCAGCTTTTCTAACGATTACGGTGTTACACTGACAGAAAGCCCATTACGCGGCCTGACTGCCCGGGCAGTGGTGGTTTTAGATGAGCAAAACCAAGTTCTCCACGCTGAGTTGGTTTCTGAAATTGCGAATGAGCCTGACTATGAAGCAGCTTTGGCTGTTTTGTAATTAACCAAATAAAATCAGGCCGTCTGAAGATTTTCAGACGGCCTTTAGCTTATCTTCAAAATAAAAACGGTAGCTTAAAAGCTACCGTTTTCTGTTTCAAACCTTATACAGATTTATCTGTTTTGTCTGCTTCTACTGACTCAGTATTTTGAACCTCATTTTGCTCAACAGATTCAACAGCTTCAGCAACAGGCGCTTCAGGCTCTTCTACTTTGTCATCACGGACATTGTGGCTGTAATCTTTAGGTGGACTAGGTTGTTTACCGGCCATAATTTCCAAAACTTGGTCTCGATCGATGGTTTCCCAATCCATCAGTGCTTTGCACATGGTTTCCATCTTATCGCGATTTTCATCCAAGATTTTGTAAGCCACTTGGTATTGCTCATCCAAAATACGGCGGATTTCCGCATCGATATCTTGTTGGGTTTTCTCGGAAATATTTTGAGAACGGGTTACGCTGCGACCCAAGAATACTTCACCTTCGTTCTCAGCATAAACCATCACACCCATTTTGTCGCTCATACCATAACGCGTTACCATCTCGCGAGCCATTTGAGTTGCACGCTCAAAGTCGTTAGATGCGCCGGTAGAAATACGGCCGACAAAAATATCTTCAGCAATACGACCACCAAACAAGATTGAGAGCTGGCTCAGCATTTGGTCTTTATACATGCTGATGCGGTCACGCTCAGGCAGCTGCCAAGTCAAACCCAATGCACGGCCACGAGGCATAATCGTTACTTTGTGAACCGGATCGGTAAACGGCAGGCTTTCCGCTACGATTGCATGGCCAGCCTCATGATAGGCTGTCGCACGTTTTTCATCTTCGTGCATTACCATGCTACGACGTTCCGGACCCATGTAGATTTTGTCTTTCGCATCTTCAAAGTCGCTTTGATCGACTTTAACTTTATTACGACGGCCGGCAAACAAAGCTGCTTCATTGACCAAGTTTGCCAAATCCGCACCTGAAAAACCAGGTGTACCTCGTGCTAAAGAAGTCAAATCTACGGATGCATCCAAAGGTACTTTTTTAGCGTGTACTTTCAAGATTTGCTCACGGCCACGGATATCAGGCAATGGAACAACGACTTGACGATCAAAACGGCCCGGACGCTGCAACGCTGGGTCAAGTACATCAGGACGGTTGGTTGCTGCGATCACAATAACGGTTTGGTTGCTTTCAAAACCATCCATTTCAACCAACAATTGGTTCAATGTTTGCTCACGCTCATCATTGCCACCACCCAAACCGGCACCGCGCTGACGGCCGACCGCATCAATTTCATCGATAAAGATGATACATGGCGCGTTTTTCTTAGCCTGCTCGAACATATCGCGGACACGGCTCGCACCGACACCGACAAACATTTCTACAAAATCAGAACCTGAAATACTGAAGAATGGCACACCGGCCTCACCAGCAATCGCTTTAGCCAGCAATGTTTTACCCGTACCAGGGCTACCTGCCAACAAAATACCGCGCGGTACACGACCACCCAGACTTTGGTAGCGATTGGGCGATTTCAGGTAATCCACGATTTCTTGTACTTCTTCTTTTGCCTCATCACAACCGGCAACATCGGCAAAAGTCACTTTATTGGAATCTTTATCCAACAAACGCGCACGGCTTTTACCAAAAGAGAAGGCGCCGCCTTTACCGCCACCGCCGCTTTGCATGCGCATGAAGTAGAACCATGCACCAATCAACAACAAAACAGGCAGCAGGCTGTAAAACAGACTGGCCAGCATGCTTGGTTTTTCTTCCGGAGTCACTTTGACGCGTACTTTGTTGTCCAACAGTGTTTTAACCAAGTTGTCATCCAAAGGCGCATTGGTATAGAAGGCAGTTTTATCGGTGCGCTCACCTTTAATCAGATAGCCGCTGACAACAGATCCTTCAATATTGACATTGGATACTTCGCCACTATTAACTTGCTGAATAAATTGAGAATATTCGATTTGCTGTTTATCTTCCTGCTTATCGCTGAGTGCATTGAATGCTGCTAAAAGCATAGCACCACCCACTACCCAAACTAATATGTTTTTAATGGTATTCCCCACTGAACAGGCTCCATGGTTACAAAATAAATAAAATCAAGGGAAAGAATTTTAAAGCACCCACCCTACATTGTCAGCGTTTATTTTTGCCTAATAGGTAAATCTCACTGGAACGATTGCGGGAAGCATCCGGCTTTCGAGTTTGCACACTGGCAAAAATTTCGCTCATTGCCGCCGTATATTCCTGATAGCCCGCGCCTTGAAACACCTTCACCAAAAAACTGCCTCCGGGTTTCAAATGCTGCGAGGCAAAATCCAAAGCCAGTTCACACAGGTAAAAACTGCGTGCCTGGTCTGTTACGGCATTGCCTGACATATTGGGTGCCATATCACAGATTACAAGGTCTAACGGGCGATTATCCAACAAAGCTTCAAACTGCTCCAAAACAGCATCTTCCCGAAAATCGCCCTGAATAAACGACACACCATCAATCGCATCCATCGGTAAAATATCCAAAGCAAACACCGCTCCTGTTTTACCGACCAGCTTGGCTGCCACCTGTGACCAACTTCCCGGCGCACTGCCCAAATCCGCCAAAACCGTACCTGGTTTGATTAATTTATCTTTTTGATTGATTTCCAATAATTTATAAGCCGCCCGGGCACGATATCCGTCCTTTTGTGCCATATGGACATAATGATCATTGACGTGCTCATGCAGCCATGCTTTTGAAGATTTTGAGCGTACAGCCATCTTGATTTGAAATGCTTAAGTTAAAATCAGCATTGTACGTTATTTCCCCCGTAAATGTTCTAAATCGCGTACAATATAGCCATTATTCTTTTTAATTGGATACTTATTGATATGAGCGACAACAAATTAAGCACCAAAGAAATTTTGGCCTTGAAAGCCCAAGCACACCACCTCCACCCTGTCGTTATGGTTGGCCAACAAGGCTTGACCGAGTCAGTCATCAAAGAAACCGATGCCGCATTGACAGCACACGAATTGATTAAAGTCCGTGTTTTTGGTGATGATCGTGCTGAACGTATTGAAATTTGTGATGCACTATGTGAAACACTGGGTGCTCAATTGGTACAACATATTGGTAAATTACTTGTTTTGTGGCGTAAAAAACCTAACGATGAATAATTTAAACTGAATAAATAGCAGAAGTATTTTCTCAACCCACTTTATTCTATCTTCTGTTGTATTTATGCAGCATAAAACAATTTATTCCATTATTCTAAGCATAAAAATACAAATACGGTTGCCTGTTTTTGTAAATAACCCCAAAATTACAAAATCATAACGGCCGCACCCTGTCGGCCGATTATTTTATTCTTAATCCTTCACAAAATATAAAAGCAAACCGATGAATGCTCAACAATATGAAGAATCTTTTCTGCTGGCAGAAAAATTAATCACTCAAGATCCACCTGACTTTGCACGAGCCATCCCATTGCTCTGCGAGGCAGCAGAGGCGGGACATATCGAGGCTGCATTTCAGCTGGCAGGATGCCTGTTTGAAAACCACGAAAACGAACAAGATTTGGCAATTGCAGTTGAATATTTAAAACAAGCGGCAAGAGCCGGTCATCCCTATGCCCGCTACAATCTTCTCCAATTACAAGAAAATAACGGCGCAGAAGTAGAAACGCTTATTTCAGCCTATCAAGAGCTTGCCGAAGAAGGCTTGGTCCCGGCCCAGCTGCGCCTGATGCGTTTATATGCAGATAGCGGCAATGAACAGCAAGCAGTCAAATGGGCATTGAAAGCTGCCGAGCAACAAAACCCTCAGGCGCAATATTTCTTAGCCCAACACTACCAATACTCAAGCACCCCCGATTTAGAATATTCCCATACGCTCTACCAGCAATCTGCTGCACAGGGGTTTATTGCAGCACACTGGCAACTTGGTCTTCAATATAAATTGGGCCAAGGTGTCGCACAAAATCCTGAAAAAGCAATCGAACATTTACGCATTGCCGCCAATTACGACATTGTTCCGGCGCAAACTTCTCTTGCAGAACTCTTGTCGGCATCAAACCCTGCCGAGGCATTAGAATGGTTTGAAAAAGCGGCAGAACAAGGAGACAGCAATGCGCATGTAGCACTTGCCGAAATCTATCTATTGGGCAAAAACACCGAGCGAGACCCTCAAAAGGCCTATCTGCACGCTAAATTTGCTGCGGATCAAAATGATCCGGAAGGCTTGCGCCTTTTAGGTGATATCTATCGCTACGGATTAGGACGAGCAGTTGATGCAGACACCGCGCGTCAATATTATCAACGCTCGGCTGATTTAGGTAATCTTGTCGCCTACCAAAAACTTCTGTCTGACAGCGCATTGAATAACCAGCAAAACTATGAGCTGACGAAAGAAATCGCCCTCCAACGTCAGGAGGCTGAACGTCTATACAAGCTGGCATTTGCAGCGCACTATGGCTTAAAACGCCAACAGAATTACGCTGAAGCACTGGATCTATACCACCAATCCGCAGAACGTGGGCACAGCAAATCCCAAACCAATCTTGGCATGATGTATTACAGTGGACAAGGTGTACCTGTCGACTATGCCCAAGCTGCAAAATGGTTTGAAGCAGCAGCCAAACAAAGAGACACGATGGCTCAATATAATCTTGCCTGTCTGTATTATCACGGTATGGGCGTAGAAAAAGACATCAATAATGCTTGTTTCTGGCTGCAAGAAGCCATCCAACATGGACATGAACAGCAAGATGTTCTCAAAGAGCTTTTGGCTCAATGGAAGCAATTCGCTCAAAAAGGCTCTGCCGATTAAAGGCCGTCTGAAATTCTAACTTCCTACATAAATGACATGTCAGAGCTAAACTAAACAGCCTGTACATGTCATTTTTTTCATTTACCCTTCCTCAATAATCGTTATCTTCAAATCCCATTCCCTCTTAATCTCTTTAAAGTCTTCAGACGGCCTACTCTCTTTGTAAAGAATCAGATAATCTAAATTTTCCCTTTCAAACCCTAAACCCAATCCAAACTTTCAATTTACAACAAAATTTTAAAAATGTTTTTCGTATTCGAATCTATTTACTCAAACACCTGATACTTTTTACTGTATCCACTCAATATCTCGATTTAAAACAAACTCTATAACTCTTTTAAAAAATCCTAATTCCAACCTCTACATCCTATCAATATCTACAGCATGATTTGCCAGTTTGCCCAATTACTGATAGCATTTGCAGGTTAGCCGGTTCGCAAAAAGTTCAATTCTTTCTGATTTTTCATCAATGGTTATAACGTATTGAAAATATTTCAGTAATTAAAACTTTTTCGAATTTGACTCTAGGAATTTTCGTTTTTAACTCACATTTGTTCGCAAACGAAAATATCGGAGTAATACTCCGTCATTGAAAAACACTCAACACAAGGATAGATATTATGTCCACCCAATTACACGATGTTGACCCAATTGAAACCAAAGAATGGTTAGACGCGTTAAGCTCTGTTTTAGAATATGAAGGCAGCGAGCGCGCCCAATACCTGCTGGAAAGTTTGGTCAAATACAGCCGTGACAAAGGCATCCGTATGCCTCACGGCACCACTACTCCATACTTGAACACTGTTTCCGTTGAAGACGAAAAAGGCATCCCCGGCGACCAAAACATCGAACACCGCATCCGTGCATTCGTTCGTTGGAACGCTGCCGCTATCGTTTTGCGCGCGGGTAAAAAAGATTTGGAATTGGGTGGACACATTGCATCTTTCCAATCAGCCGCCACTATGTACGAAGTCGGCTTCAACCACTTCTGGAAAGCTAAAGGCGAAGGCGAAGAAGGCGATTTGGTATTCTTCCAAGGCCACGTAGCCCCTGGCATCTATGCACGCGCTTTCGTTGAAGGCCGTCTGACTGAAGACCAGCTGAACAACTTCCGTCAAGAAGTTGACGGCAAAGGTCTGCCTTCTTACCCTCACCCTCACCTGTTGCCTGACTTCTGGCAATTCCCAACCGTATCTATGGGTCTTGGCCCATTGATGGCAATTTACCAAGCACGCTTCCTGAAATACTTGGAATCTCGCGGTCTGGCTAAAACCAAAGGCCGTAAAGTATGGGTATTCTGTGGCGACGGCGAAATGGACGAACCTGAAAGCCAAGGTGCTATTGCTCTGGCTTCACGCGAAGGCTTGGACAACTTGGTATTCGTTATCAACTGTAACCTGCAACGTTTGGACGGCCCAGTACGCGGTAACGGCAAAATCATTCAAGAGCTGGAAGGCAACTTTGCCGGCGCCGGCTGGAATGTTGTGAAAGTCATCTGGGGTCGTCGTTGGGACCGCCTCTTGGCAAAAGACAAAGATGGCATCTTGCGCAAACGTATGGAAGAGTGCCTGGACGGTGACTACCAAACTTACAAATCCAAAGACGGTGCATACGTTCGCGAACACTTCTTCAATACGCCTGAACTGAAAGCATTGGTCGCCGATATGACCGATGAACAAATTTGGGCATTGAACCGCGGTGGTCATGACCCTCAAAAAGTGTACAACGCTTACGACCGCGCAGTGAACCACGCCGACGGCAAACCTACTGTAATCTTGGCGAAAACCATTAAAGGTTACGGCATGGGCGCATCCGGCGAAGGCCAAAACGTTGCCCACCAAGCCAAAAAAATGGACAAAGCGTCTCTGAAACAATTCCGTGACCGCTTTGACATTCCTGTAACTGACGAGCAAATCGACAGCGGCGACCTGCCTTACCTGACTTTTGCTCCCGACAGCGAAGAATACAAATACCTGCATGCACGCCGTGAAGCTTTGGGTGGCTACCTGCCTCAACGCAAACCTACCCCAGAAGTTCTGGAAGTGCCTGAACTGTCTGCATTTGATGCTCAACTGAAATCCAGCGGTGACCGTGAATTCTCAACCACCATGGCTTTCGTTCGCATCCTGTCTACTTTGCTGAAAGACAAAAAAATTGGCAAACGCGTGGTGCCTATCGTTCCAGATGAAAGCCGTACGTTCGGTATGGAAGGCATGTTCCGTCAATACGGTATTTGGAACCCTAAAGGCCAACAATACACTCCTCAAGATAAAGACCAACTGATGTTCTATAAAGAGTCTGTTGACGGTCAAATCTTGCAAGAAGGTATTAACGAACCAGGTGCTATGGCTGACTGGATTGCTGCTGCGACCAGCTACGCAAACAACGACTTTGCCATGATTCCTTTCTACATCTACTACTCTATGTTCGGTTTCCAACGCGTTGGCGACTTGGCATGGGCAGCAGGCGATATGCATGCACGCGGTTTCCTGCTGGGTGGTACTGCCGGCCGTACAACACTGAATGGCGAAGGTTTGCAACACGAAGACGGCCACAGCCATGTTCAAGCGGATTTGATTCCAAACTGCGTTTCTTACGATCCGACATTCCAATACGAAGTAGCCGTTATCGTACACGATGGCTTGCGCCGCATGTATGTTAACCACGAAGACGTGTTCTACTACATCACCCTGATGAATGAAAACTACACCCATCCAGACATGCCTGAAGGCGTAGAACAAGACATCCTGAAAGGTATGTACCTGCTGAAAGCCGGCAGCAAAGGCGACAAGAAAGTTCAATTGATGGGTTCCGGTACCATCCTGCAAGAAGTCATTGCCGGTGCTGAATTGTTGAAAGCCGACTTCGGCGTAGAAGCAGACATTTGGTCTTGCCCATCTTTCAACCTGTTGCATCGCGACGCTATCGAGGCAGAACGTTTCAACCGCCTGAATCCTTTGGAAACTGCAAAAGTACCGTTTGTTACTTCTCAACTGCAAGGTCATGACGGCCCAGTGATTGCCGCTACCGACTATATCCGCAGCTATGCTGACCGCATCCGTGCCTACATCCCTAACGACTACCACGTCTTGGGTACTGACGGCTTCGGTCGCTCCGACAGCCGTGCCAACCTGCGCAGCTTCTTCGAAGTTGACCGCTACAACGTTGCCGTTGCTGCATTGAGCGCATTGGCTGAGCAAGGCAAAGTCAGCAAAGAAACCGTTCAACAAGCTATTGAAAAATATGGTATCAAAGCCGATGCAGCTCCTAGCTGGAAACGCTAATTGATGTTTCAGACGACCTGTTTGCTTCATTCAGACATCAGGCCGTCTGAAAACCGAATGCTTGAATGGTTTGAACAAACTGTACCGATGCCGTGTGCAACAGTTTTCAGACGGCATCAAACTGAAAATATTAAAGGAACTCAAATGAGTATCGTAGAAATCAAAGTCCCTGATATCGGCGGTCATGAAAACGTCGACATCATCGCCGTAGAAGTTAAAGTAGGCGACACTATTGCCGTTGACGACACCCTGATTACGTTGGAAACCGACAAAGCCACTATGGATGTACCTGCTGATGCAGCTGGTGTCGTGAAAGAAGTTAAAGTTAAAGTTGGCGATAAAATCTCTGAAGGCGGCGTTATTCTGACCGTTGAAACCGGTACTGCCGCTGCTGATGCTGCTCCGGCACCTGCAGCAGAAGCTCCTGCTGCTCCAGTTGCTGCGCCTGCAGCCGCTCCTGCCGGTGGTGCTACCGTACAAGTTGTTGTACCTGATATCGGCGGCCACTCTGACGTAGATGTTATTGCCGTTGAAATTAAAGTTGGTGACACTGTTGCCGTTGACGACACCCTGATTACGTTGGAAACCGACAAAGCCACTATGGACGTACCATGTACCGAAGCCGGTGTGGTTAAAGCCGTATTCCTGAAAGTTGGCGACAAAGTATCCGAAGGCTCCGCCATTATCGAAGTAGAAACTGCCGGGTCTGCCGCAGCAGCTCCTGCTCCTGCCGCTCAAGCTGCCGCACCTGCACCAGCTGCCGCTCCGGCTCCTGCTGCACCAGCCGCTGCGCCTGCACCGGCTGCTCCTGCTGCTGCCAAAATCGACGAAGCTGCATTTGCAAAAGCTCATGCAGGTCCTTCCGCACGCAAACTGGCACGCGAATTGGGCGTAGATTTGGGCCAAGTCAAAGGTACCGGTCTGAAAGGCCGTATCATGGGCGAAGACGTTAAAGCCTTCGTTAAATCCGTTATGCAAAGCGGTGCAGGCAAACCTACCGCTGCTTCTTTGGGCGGCGGTCTGGACTTGTTGCCATGGCCTAAAGTTGACTTCTCTAAATTCGGCAGCGTCGAAGTTAAAGAACTGTCACGCATTAAGAAAATCTCCGGTCAAAACCTGTCTCGCAACTGGGTTGTGATTCCTCACGTTACCGTACACGAAGAAGCGGACATGACCGAATTGGAAGAATTCCGCAAACAGCTGAACAAAGAATGGGAACGCGAAGGCGTGAAACTGTCCCCATTGGCGTTCATCATCAAAGCCTCTGTTGCTGCGCTGAAAGCCTTCCCTGAATTCAACGCCTCTCTGGATGGTGACAACTTGGTGCTGAAAAACTACTTCAACATCGGTTTCGCAGCAGACACGCCGAACGGCTTGGTTGTTCCAGTGATCAAAGACGTGGATCAAAAAGGCTTGAAACAAATCAGCCAAGAGCTGACCGAATTGTCTAAAAAAGCCCGCGAAGGCAAGCTCAAGCCACAAGAAATGCAAGGCGCATGCTTTACCATTTCCAGCTTGGGCGGTATCGGCGGTACAGGCTTCACACCAATCGTGAATGCTCCTGAAGTTGCTATCTTGGGCGTGTGCAAATCCCAAATCAAACCGGTTTGGAACGGCAAAGAATTTGCTCCTCGCCTGATGTGCCCGTTGAGCCTGTCCTTTGACCACCGTGTCATCGACGGTGCCGCCGGTATGCGCTTTACCGTATTCCTGGCTAACCTGTTGAAAGACTTCCGCCGCATTACTCTGTAATCCGAGCATTTTCAGACGGCCTGAATAAAAAGGCCGTCTGAAAAAAGAAGTCCGAACATCATTCAGAAAGATTAGACATGAGCTTAGTTGAATTAAAAGTACCCGACATTGGCGGTCACGAAAATGTAGATATTATTGCGGTTGAAGTAAATGTAGGCGATACCATTGCTGTGGACGATACCCTGATTACTTTGGAAACCGATAAAGCGACTATGGACGTACCTGCCGAAGTTGCAGGTGTCGTTAAAGAAGTTAAAGTTAAAGTCGGCGATAAAATCTCCGAAGGCGGCTTGATTGCAGTCGTTGAAGCCGAAGGCGCGGCTGCCGCTCCTAAAGCAGAAGCACCTGCTGCTCCTGCACAAGAAGCACCTAAAGCTGCTGCTCCGGCTCCTCAAGCTGCACAATTCGGTGGTTCTGCCGATGCCGAATACGACGTAGTCGTATTGGGTGGCGGCCCCGGCGGTTATTCCGCTGCATTTGCCGCTGCCGATGAAGGCTTGAAAGTTGCCATCGTCGAGCGTTACAAAACTTTGGGCGGCGTTTGCTTGAACGTCGGCTGTATCCCTTCCAAAGCCTTGTTGCACAACGCTGCCGTTATCGATGAAGTACGTCACTTGGCTGCGAACGGTATCAAATACCCAGAACCAGAACTCGATATCGACATGCTGCGCGCCTACAAAGACGGCGTGGTTTCTCGCCTGACTACCGGTTTGGCAGGTATGGCCAAAGGCCGTAAAGTAGACGTTATCCAAGGCGACGGCCAATTCTTAGATCCGCACCACTTGGAAGTGTCGCTGACTACCGGCGACGTGTACGAGCAAGCGACCCCTACCGGCGAGAAAAAAATCGTTGCCTTCAAAAACTGTATCATTGCAGCAGGCAGCCGCGTAACCAAACTGCCTTTCATTCCTGAAGATCCACGCATCATCGATTCCAGCGGTGCTTTGGCCCTGAAAGAAGTACCGGGCAAACTGCTGATCATCGGCGGCGGTATCATCGGCCTCGAAATGGGTACAGTTTACAGCACGCTGGGTTCTCGCCTCGACGTCGTTGAGATGATGGACGGCCTGATGCAAGGCGCAGACCGCGACTTGGTAAAAGTATGGCAAAAACAAAACGAATACCGTTTTGACAACATCATGATCAACACCAAAACCGTTGCTGTCGAGCCTAAAGAAGACGGCGTTTACGTTACCTTCGAAGGTGCAAATGCACCTAAAGAACCACAACGTTACGATGCCGTACTGGTGGCTGCCGGTCGTGCGCCTAACGGCAAACTCATCAGCGCTGAAAAAGCCGGTGTTGCCGTAACTGACCGCGGCTTCATCGAAGTGGACAAACAAATGCGCACCAACGTGCCGCACATCTACGCTATCGGTGACATCGTCGGTCAACCGATGTTGGCGCATAAAGCCGTTCACGAAGGCCACGTTGCCGCTGAAAACTGTGCCGGCCACAAAGCCTACTTTGACGCGCGCGTTATTCCGGGCGTTGCCTACACTTCTCCTGAAGTGGCATGGGTGGGCGAAACCGAGTTGTCTGCCAAAGCCTCCGGTCGCAAAATCACCAAAGCCAACTTCCCATGGGCTGCTTCCGGCCGTGCGATTGCCAACGGTTGCGACAATGGTTTCACTAAGCTGATTTTTGATGCTGAAACCGGCCGCATCATCGGTGGCGGTATCGTTGGTCCTAACGGCGGCGATATGATCGGCGAAGTCTGCTTGGCCATCGAAATGGGTTGCGATGCAACCGACATCGGCAAAACCATCCACCCACACCCAACCTTGGGCGAATCCATCGGTATGGCTGCGGAAGTAGCATTGGGTGTATGTACCGACCTGCCGGCTCAGAAAAAGAAATAAGTTCACTCAAATAAAGTTTGAACGAACTTAATGGAACAAAGGCCGTCTGAATGTTTCAGACGGCCTTTTCTCAAATAAGGAGATTTAATATGAAAAAAATCGAAGCCATTATCAAACCTTTTAAACTCGACGATGTACGCGAAGTCTTGACCGAAATCGGCATTACCGGCATGACCGTCAGCGAAGTCAAAGGCTTCGGCCGCCAAAAAGGTCATACGGAAATTTATCGCGGCGCAGAATACGCGGTTGATTTCCTGCCCAAAGTGAAAATCGAATTGGTATTGGCTGACGACAAAGTCGATCAGGCTGTTGATGCCATTTTGGAAACCGCACATTCCGGCAAAATCGGTGACGGTAAAATCTTCATTTATCCAGTTGAAGAAGCCATCCGCATCCGAACCGGCGAACGTTCGGATGCCGCGCTTTAATAGAAATCACAAGATACAGAATACAAATGTCGTCTGAAAAAAGTCATGACTTGTTTTAATCAGGAATTATTTTTCAGACGGCATTATTGAATAACACCCCCCATTTTCTAAAGTCTATCCAAGCAAATCTGTTACTGAAAACCTCACGCTATCAAGCATGGAAGAATTCAAGGCAATGCTTCACCTGAACTTCATGAACGACTTTACCGTATCAAATAGCTCTTTTCAAAGTAATACTTACCCAATCAAAACCTCAACGCCCTCCTTTTAAAATCAAATCCCTCGTATTTTTTTCCTATTCTTATTATTGTCTAACTTTTCAGACGACCCCTTTATCCAAACTCCGTTATAATGACGGCTTTAAAATTAATTTATCCAAAGACAGTCTTATCATGAAACACATCCACATTATCGGTATCGGCGGCACATTTATGGGCGGCGTAGCGGCTATTGCCAAAGAAGCAGGTTTTAAAGTCAGCGGTTGCGACGCAAAGATGTATCCGCCGATGAGTACCCAGCTTGAAGCCTTGGGCATAGACGTACACGAAGGCTTTGATGCCGCTCAATTGGATAAATTTAAAGCCGATATTTACGTTATCGGTAATGTTGCCAAACGCGGCATAGATGTGATTGAAGCCATTTTGAACAAAGGCCTGCCTTATACTTCCGGCCCACAATGGCTGGCTGAAAACGTATTACACCAGCACTGGGTGCTCGGCGTAGCCGGAACACACGGCAAAACGACCACAGCCTCCATGCTGGCATGGGTCTTGGAATATGCCGGCCTTGCGCCGGGCTTCCTCATCGGCGGCGTACCGGAAAACTTCAGCGTTTCCGCCCGCCTGCCGCAAACGCCGCGCCAAGACCCGAACAGCAAATCGCCGTTTTTCGTCATCGAAGCCGATGAATACGATACTGCCTTTTTCGACAAACGTTCCAAATTCGTACACTACCGTCCGCGTACCGCCATTTTGAACAATTTAGAATTCGACCACGCCGACATTTTTGCCGATTTGGGCGCCATTCAAACCCAATTCCATCATTTGGTACGCACCGTGCCGTCTGAAGGCCTCATCGTCTGCAACGGACAGCAACAAAGCCTGCAAGAAACTTTGGACAAAGGCTGCTGGACGCCGGTGGAAAAATTCGGTACCGAACAAGGCTGGCGAGTTGGCACTGTTCATGCCGACGGCTCGTTTGACGTATGCCATCATGGCGAAACGGTCGGACACGTCGCTTGGGAACTGATGGGCGAACACAACCGCATGAACGCCCTCGCCGTTATCGCTGCCGCGCGTCATGCCGGCGTCGATATTCAGACGGCCTGCGAAGCCTTGAGCGCGTTTAAAAACGTCAAACGCCGCATGGAAATTAAAGGCACGGTAAACGGCATCACCGTTTACGACGACTTTGCCCACCACCCGACCGCCATCGAAACCACCATCGAAGGCCTGCGCCAACGTGTCGGTAATGCCCGTATCCTCGCCGTCCTCGAGCCGCGCTCCAACACCATGAAACTCGGCACCATGAAAGCCGCCCTGCCCGCAAGCCTCAAAGGTGCCGACCAAGTGTTCTGCTACGCCGGTGGCGTGGACTGGAACGTCGCCGAAGCCCTCGCGCCTTTGGGCGGCAAGCTGCACGTCGGCAAAGACTTCAATGCCTTTGTTGCCGAAATCGTGAAAAATGCCGAGGCAGGCGACCATATTTTAGTCATGAGCAACGGCGGTTTCGGCGGAATACACGGAAAGCTGCTGGAAGCATTAAAATAAGGGTTTATTGAAAGTTTTGAATGATTGAGGCCGTCTGAAAACCGGAGCTTGGTTTTCAGACGGCCTTTTATCATGAACTAAGTAAAATCTGTACTTACAAAAAACGATTTGGCAATAATAAAACCATTTATCCGTACATACGCGCAAGACTATTATTCGATTAAGCATTGCCAACCTTCCCCAAAATCTGATAAATAATGCATACAACATCTAAACCGTGCGTATATCATGAAACTTAAAACTGCCAAGCCTATATTTCTCAGCGTTATATTTTCCATCTTTCTGATTACAACAGCTGTATTTTTTGTCCGTAATCACGTATTTATTCCCAGTATTGACACCGATTCCCTACAACCCATTACCATACCAGACAAACCATCACCGCAAATCGTACAATCTGCGCGAAACCAAATTGGCAAAACCCTTCGTTACGACCCGGCTTACACGAAGCTCACTTATCCGATGGGCGATGTGCCGATATCAAAAGGCGTTTGCACAGACGTCATTATCCGAGCCTTACGTGACCAAAATATTGATTTGCAAGCGCTTGTTCATCAAGACATGAGTCAGAATTTCTCCGTTTATCCGAAACGTTGGGGATTAACGCAACCAGATACCAATATCGACCACCGCCGAGTTCCCAACCTAATGACTTATTTCACGCGTCAAGGCTGGGCAGTTCAAGATACAAACTATCAAGCTGGCGATATTGTAACTTGGGAACTGAAAGGAAACCGTCCCCATATCGGCATCGTCTCCGATCGAAAAATCGGCGACAGGCCCTTAATTATTCATAATATCGGTTCAGGAACCCGTGAGAACGACATCCTCTACCGCTACACCATTACCAGACATTACAGGCTTCCCGTTCGATAAACCTTAGCGCCAAATCCTAGGTACCTATTAATCTGAAAAGATAAAGAGCAAATATACCTCATCAGTTTACATAGCATTAAATACAAAAAAGGCCGTCTGAAACAGTTTCAGACGGCCTTTTACTTATCTAACCCTCTTTATTTAACCACAACCGCCACATTTACCGCAGCCGCTGCTGCAGTCGCGTTTTTTCGGTTTGAACACGAATTTTCGCAAGAGGAAGAATACGCAGGCGAGCATAATCAAGCCGACGATAATATATTGAGTCATGATGATAGTATCCTTGAAGAAATTTGATAAACCACGAATGCGGCAAAATAAGCCATCAGGAACAAATAGCCTGTAATCATAAGCATATTTTTCGTGGATTTGGTTTCGCGTTTAATTACGGTCAAAGTCGCGGCACACATCGGAGCATACACATACCAAGCCAAGAAGGCAAAGGCGGTCGGCAAGCCCCAGTTGTTGTGTATGATGGGAATTAATGCGTTTTGTACGGCATCTTCAGACGATGCGCTGACGGCGTAAACGGTACCCAAAGCGGCAACGACCACTTCGCGCGCGGCAATACCCGGAATCATGGCGATACACATTTCCCAAGTAAAACCCAAAGGTGCAAAAAACGGCTGAATAGCATGACCAAGCGTACCTGCCAAGCTGTAATCGATGGCGGCACCGGTTGCGCCTTCAGGCGGTTGCGGCCAGCTTACCAAGCCCCACAGAACCACGGCCAACGCAAAAATGATGGTACCCGCGCGTTTCAGGAAGGCTTTTACCCTATCCCACAAGCTGGTCATGATGTGTTTGAAGTTGGGCGTGCGGAAAGTCGGCAGTTCCATCAGAAGCGGGAATTGCTGCACATTGCCTTTCATCCGCGCCAAGCGTTTCATGATATACGCTGCCAATGCGGCCGACAGAATGCCTACGATATAAAGAATAAACAATGTCAGGCCTTGCAGGTTGAAAATCCCACCCACTGTACGGTCAGGAATAACAGCGGCGATAATCAGCGCATACACCGGCAAACGTGCGGAACAAGTCAGCAACGGCGCAACCGCGATGGTAACAAGGCGTTCGCGCGGGTCGTTAATGGTTCGCGCCGACATCACGGCAGGAACGGCACAGGCAAA
The DNA here is from genome assembly GCF_001810165.1 of Neisseria sp. HMSC070A01. Lineage (NCBI taxonomy): Bacteria > Pseudomonadati > Pseudomonadota > Betaproteobacteria > Neisseriales > Neisseriaceae > Neisseria > Neisseria sp. HMSC070A01. The sequence continues at coordinate 225,440 of NZ_KV800125.1, forward strand.
GCTGGACAAAAGGGGAATAAACGAACGGCCGGACAAACCGCTTTTTGCCATGATGTTATCCAACAGGAAGGCTGCACGCGGCAGATAGCCCGAGTCTTCCAAAAGCAGGATAAAGGCAAACAAAATCGTAATCTGCGGCAGGAACACCAACACGCTACCCAAACCGGCAATGACGCCGTTGACGAGCAAGTCGCTGAGGATGCCCGGCTCCATGTTGGCGCCTATCCATTCGCCCAGCGCGGTAAAGCCGCCTTCGATGGCGTCCATAATCGGCGCCGCCCATGTGTAAACCGCTTGGAACACCATAAACAGGATGACCAGCAGCATAATCATGCCCCAGACGGGGTGTAGCACGATGTCGTCGAGTTTTTTGTGCCATGCGGGCAGCGTCATCTGGGTGCGTACCACTTGTGCTAAAATCGATTCGACTTCTTGATAAAGTTTGTCGCTATCCAGCGCATCGAGCGTGCGTTCGGCAGAGGCGGGGTTTGCGGGGAAAGAGCGTTTGCGCGGCAGCTTCGCCACGGCTTCGCGTACAGCCTGTACGCCCGACGCGCTCACTGCAACTGTTTCCAAAACAGGTGCATCCAACAACTCGCTCAGTTTGGCCGCGTCGATATTCAAGCCCCTTTTGCGGGCCACGTCGCTCAAATTCAGCGACACCACCATAGGCAGTCCCAGCGTTTTCAGTTCCAAAATCATGCGCAGGGTCATACGCAGGTTGGTCGCGTCGGCAACGGCAATAATGGCATCGGGCGGAATGCCCATCTTGCCTACCATTACATCTTTCGCCACCGCTTCGTCGGGGCTGGTCGTGCGTAGGCTGTATGTGCCCGGCAGGTCGATAATGCGGACGGCCTCGTCGTCGAGGAAGGCGCCCTCGCGCTTATCGACAGTTACGCCCGGATAATTGGCAACCTTGGCATGTGAGCCGGTCAAACCGTTGAACAAAACGGTTTTGCCGCAGTTTGGCGCGCCAATCAAGGCAAAATAGCTTAGTTCCATCATTTTTCCTTATTCTTTCAGACGGCCTTAAACGGCCTCAACGATACGACACATAATCTTCCCGGCCTCTTCCGAACGCAGGGAAAATTGGGATTGATTGCCCAAACGCACTGCAAATGGCCCTCTTCCAAAACCACCGACTGCAATCACTTGCAACGGCATTCCGCTGGTAAAACCCAAATCCGCAAGACGACGGGTTACCAAGGAATCCAATTCACCAAAAACAGGGTTGGAAATAATAGAATCAATATGGACGACTGCGCCTTTTTTCAGGCGCGACAAAGGAACAGCAGACATAAGCCTCTCTTTTCATTTGTTTTAAAAAATCAGATTATTAGAAATGTGAGAAGTGCTGACGAATGTGTGGCACATTTGAAAGGTTGGTTATGAGTGGCTATTCGCTACTTCTTTCAATAAGTGCGGTTTGTTTTGAATACTGTTATTGTTTCCGTTAATTATAAGGTATATCAATATAAAAATCAAATGTAACAAGATAAACTAAAAAGGCTAAAATCCTTTTATCATTAGGATTTCAGCCTTTTTATGCACTCAACAAACTAAAGGCCGTCTGAAAGGTTTCAGACGGCCTTCAAAATAAAAAACCGAATCAAATCGGTTTTTTATTCCCATTCAGGGAAAGACTCTAAATTACAGAGCGTCTTTCAATGCTTTACCGGCACGGAATTTAGGAGTTTTAGCAGCAGCAATAGTCAAAGGCTCGCCAGTTTTAGGGTTGCGGCCTTGACGTTCGGCGCGTTCGCCGACGTAGAAAGTACCGAAACCGACCAGAGTAACAGTGTCGCCGTTTTTCAATGCGTTGGTTACGGCATTAGTAGTAGCATCCAAAGCTTTTTGCGCAGCAGATTTGGAAATGCCGGCTTCTTGAGCAATTGCTTCGATCAATTCAGACTTGTTCACAATTAGTCCCTTCCTATCGTAAAAAATGATGAAATGCCCGAATACTCGGGGCTTAAGCACTTTTAAAGCACATACGCACTTTATAGCAATTCTGAAATTATCATGTCAAGTAAAAGATGTGGAATTGCCCTATTTTTGTGGCATTCAGGGCAAAACCACATTTTTTGCAACATCAGACGACCAACTTAATGCTTGGTTGCCTTTGTTCTTGACTTCGTCTTAGAAGTTTGCGGGGTCTCGGCAACTGCCAATTCAGCCGCCCATTGCTCAGGCTGAGCTGCCAAACCCAAAGCCAACACTTCATCAATCCATTTGACCGGATGAATAGTCAGACCGGTTTTGACATTTTCAGGGATTTCTTCCAAATCTTTGACGTTGTCTTTTGGAATCAATACATGCTTGATACCGCCGCGCAAAGCAGCCAGCAGTTTTTCTTTCAAACCGCCGATAGGCAAGACTTCGCCACGCAAAGTGATTTCGCCGGTCATCGCCACATCTGCACGCACCGGGATTTTGGTGAAGGCAGAAACCATCGCCAAAGTCATGGCGATACCTGCGCTCGGACCGTCTTTGGGCGTCGCACCTTCAGGCACATGGACGTGAATGTCTTTCTTCTCGTAAAAATCAGGAGCCAAACCCACTGATTCAGCACGGGAACGGACAACCGACCATGCGGCCGATACCGACTCTTTCATGACATCGCCCAATTGGCCGGTACATTGAATCGTACCTTTGCCCGGCAAGGCAACCGCCTCAACAGTCAACAACTCGCCACCGACTTCGGTCCAAGCCAGACCGGTTACCTGTCCAATACGGTTTTCGCTTTCGGCCACACCATAGTCAAAACGGCGTACGCCCAGATAGTCATGCAGATTTTTCTCAGTAACTTTAATCGCTTTAGGCTTGGCCTTGCTTGCTGTTTTGGATTTGGACGCTTTTTTCTTGTCCTCATTCAAAGTAACCTGCATTACCACTTTGCGGCAGATTTTGGCAATTTCGCGATCCAACGAACGTACGCCGGCCTCGCGGGTGTAGTAACGGATAATATCGCGCACCGCACTTTCATCCACCACCAACTCGCCCTCTTTCACACCATTGCGCTTCATTTGTTTCGGCACAAGGTATTGCATGGCGATATTGATTTTTTCGTCTTCCGTATAACCGGACAGACGGATGATTTCCATACGGTCAAGCAACGGAGTCGGGATATTCAAGCTGTTTGAAGTGGCAATAAACATCACATCACTCAAATCATAATCAACTTCGGCATAGTGGTCGGCGAACTTGTTGTTTTGCTCAGGATCGAGCACTTCAAGCAATGCACTGGCCGGATCGCCGCGGAAATCGCTGCCCATCTTGTCGATTTCATCAAGCAGGAACAATGGGTTTTTCACACCTGCTTTCGCCATGTTTTGCAGGATTTTGCCCGGCATAGAGCCGATATAGGTACGGCGGTGGCCACGGATTTCGCTTTCATCACGCACACCACCCAACGCCATACGCACATATTGGCGGCCTGTGGCTTTGGCAATCGATTCACCCAAGGAAGTTTTACCCACCCCCGGAGGACCCACCAGACACAAAATCGGGCCTTTGAGCTTGTCCATACGTTTTTGAACAGCCAAATATTCCAAAATGCGCTCTTTGACTTTTTCCAAACCATAGTGGTCGGCATTCAAAATCAAATCAGCCTTGGCAATATCTTTGCTGACACGGGATTTTTTCTTCCACGGCAACTCAAGCAAAGTATCGATATAGTTGCGCACGACGGTAGATTCCGCAGACATCGGCGGCATCATTTTCAGTTTTTTCAATTCAGACAGACATTTTTCTTCAGCCTCTTTGCTCATGCCTGCTTCTTTGATTTTGTTTTCCAGCGCATCCAGCTCGCCGCGCTCGTCCTCTTCGCCCAACTCTTTCTGAATCGCTTTGACTTGCTCATTCAAGTAATACTCGCGTTGGGATTTTTCCATTTGACGTTTCACACGGCCACGGATGCGTTTCTCGACCTGCATGATGTCGAGTTCGGCTTCCAACTGAGCCAGCAGAAATTCCAAACGTTCGACAATGCCGGCGGTCTCCAGCACATATTGACGCTGCTCCAACTTCAGCTGTAAATGCGCGGCAATCGTATCCGCAAGACGGCTGTTGTCATCGATACTGCTGATGGTACTGATGACTTCGGCAGGGATTTTTTTGTTCAATTTCGCATATTGCTCAAATTGAGTCAGCAAGGTACGGCGCAAGGCTTCAATTTCGGGGTTGTCCTTGTCGCTGTTTTCATCAATCGCCTCAACATGGGATAAAAACAGTCCGCCTGTTTCGTCAACCATCAACGCGCGCGCACGACGGATACCTTCTACTAACACTTTAACGGTGCCATCAGGCAGCTTCAAAACCTGCAAAACTTGGGCAACCGTACCGGTTTGGTGCAAATCTTCAGCTTTAGGGTCTTCTGTATTAGGGTCAAGCTGGGCCAACAGGAAAACCGGATCATCATTAGCCATTGCCGCCTCAAGGGCTGCAATCGATTTAGGACGACCGACGAACAGCGGCAATACCATATGCGGATACACCACGACATCGCGTAAAGGCAAAGTAGCCAGCGCACTGTATTCCTCGAAATATTTGTCTTTTGTCGGCATAGTTAATAATCTCAATCATTGTTAAATCAGAATGTAGCTCAAAATTGGGCTGAAGCGCTCCATTTCAAGACTTGAAAACAGCTTATCCGCACCTATTTTCGAAAACATCATTTTTAATAGCCCGATATGGACGTTTACGATAAAATATATCGGATTTTGGGCCGTCTGAAAACTTTTCAGACGGCCCTGGCAAACCAAACAAGGTAGTAAACCATGACAGACTCAACTGAAAAAAAATCATTAATTGAATTCCCTTGCACCTTTCCTGTAAAAGTCATGGGCGCGGTTCATCCGGAATTTGAATCCGCCATCTTGGAAACCGTGCGCAAACATGCTCCCGATACCGAGCCGCACCACATCACTACGCGCCCAAGCAGCAAAGGCAACTATACCGGCGCGACTGTCCATGTAAATGTTGAAAATCAAGAGCAGTTGGACAATATCTACCGCGACCTGACTTCCCACGAATTGGTTAAAGTGGTGTTGTAATGAAAATCGTGCACAAAGGCTTGGTCGATTACCTGCCGACTTTCGAAGCCATGAAGGCATTCAATGCCTCGCGTGACGAAAATACCGAAGACGAATTATGGGTGGTCGAACATCCGCCCGTATTTACCCAAGGCTTGGCCGGCAAACCCGAACACCTCCTCATCCGCGACGATATACCCGTTGTCCAAATTGACAGGGGCGGTCAAATTACTTATCACGGTCCCGGTCAATTGGTCGTTTATACGATGATCAATTTCAAACGCCGTAAGACCAGCGTCCGCCATATCGTTTCCGCACTTGAAAACAGCATTATCGCCACATTGGCAGAATACGGCATTGAAGCAGCCGCCGATCCCAAACGTCCCGGCGTTTATGTCGGCGCGCGTAAAATCGCTTCCCTGGGCCTGCGTATTAAAGACGGCTCCGTTTACCACGGTTTGGCGCTCAACGTGAACATGGATTTAAGTCCGTTTACCCACATCAACCCCTGCGGTTATGCCGGTATGGAAATGACCCAAATTGCCGACTATGTCTCTCCGGTACCCAGTTTGGCAGAAGTTGCAGACAAGCTGACCAAGCATTTACAAAAAGAGCTGGCATAAGACCGTCTGAAAAAATCCGTCACACTGCCATCTTTTAACCGCCCTCTGAACTTGCCCATAAGCTTTTAGGTACAAATCCTTCTAGAAGCTTTTCAGACGGCCTTTATAACGACAGAAAGAACACATCACCATGAGTGAAGAAGTAAAAAACGACCCCAAACGCGGCATCAAACTAAAAGGTGCAGACAAAACTGCACGCATTCCGATTAAAGTGGTTCCATTGGAACAAAAATTGAAAAAGCCCGAATGGATCCGCGCCAAATTACCGGGCAAGAAATTCTTTGAAATTAAAAACATTCTTCGCGAACAAAAAATGCATACCGTATGCGAAGAAGCATCTTGTCCCAATATCAGCGAATGCTTTACCAAGGGCACGGCCACATTCATGATTATGGGCGATATTTGTACCCGCCGCTGCCCGTTCTGCGATGTTGGCCATGGCCGCCCAAATATGCTGGATCCCGACGAGCCTAAACACTTGGCCGAATCCGTCAAATCCATGAACCTACGCTATGTCGTCATTACATCTGTCGACCGCGACGATTTGCGCGATGGCGGCGCACAACACTTCGCCGACTGCATCAAAGCCATCCGAGAAACCAGCCCGAATACCAAAATCGAAATCCTCGTTCCCGACTTCCGCGGCCGCCTGGACATCGCATTGAAAATCTTGGCAGAAACACCGCCTGACGTGATGAACCACAACTTGGAAACCCATCCGCGCCTGTATAAAAAAGCCCGTCCGGGTGCCAACTACCAGCACTCCCTCGACCTCCTGCGCCGCTACAAAGAAATGATGCCCCATATCCCGACCAAGTCCGGCATCATGGTCGGCCTGGGCGAAACAGACGAGGACGTGCGCGAAATCATGCGCGATATGCGTGCCAACAATATCGAGATGATTACCATCGGCCAATATCTGCAACCTTCAGACGGCCACCTGCCCGTCCTACGCTATGTAACGCCTGACCAATTCAAAGTTTTTGAAAAAGAAGCATACGAATTGGGCTTTACCAATGCCGCCATCGGTGCAATGGTCCGCTCCAGCTACCACGCAGACGAACAAGCAGCCGAAGCTTTGCGTGAAACCCACGGCGGGTGTAGCCACCACTAAGGTTTAAATCATATAAGGCCGTCTGAAAAATAAGAAAACTGTTTTTTCAGACGGCCTTTATTTGGTCATAACTTACTATACAAAATTTTTTAGATTTTCAAAGTATAAACCTTAGTTGGGCTCTATTGAGCCAATCTTAAGTAATACAAAAAAGCGGCACAACAGGATAAACACTGTTTGCCGCTTTTTAATTTATTTCTTTATTTTACTTCTTCAACAATTTTGCCGCTTCAATCGCGTAGTAAGTCAAAATACCATCGGCACCGGCACGTTTGAATGCCAATAGGCTTTCCAAAATGGTTTTCTCACCATCCAGCCAACCGTTTTGAATGGCAGCCTGAAGCATGGCATATTCGCCGGAAACTTGGTAAGCATAAGTCGGTACGCCGAACTCGTCTTTAACTCGGCGGACGACATCCAGATACGGCAAACCCGGTTTTACCATGACCATATCTGCACCCTCTTGAATATCCAATGCGACTTCGTGCAAGGCTTCATTAGTGTTTGCAGGGTCCATTTGGTAGGTTTTCTTGTCTGCCTTACCCAAATTGCCGGAGCTGCCGACAGCATCGCGGAACGGGCCGTAGAATACTGAAGCATATTTTGCCGAATACGCCATAATGCGTGTATGGATATGTCCGGCATCTTCCAAGGCTTCGCGGATGGCAAGAATACGTCCGTCCATCATGTCTGATGGGGCGACGACTTGTGCGCCTGCATCGGCATGACACAAAGCCTGTTTTACCAAAACTTCAATGGTTTCATCGTTGAGGACATAGCCATTTTCATCGGTCAAACCGTCTTGGCCGTGAATAGTATAAGGGTCTAAGGCAACATCAGTCATGATACCCAGCTCTGGGAATTTCTCGCGCAGGGTTCGCACTACTGTCGGTACCAAGCCTTCCGGGTTATAAGCCTCCTCCGCAAATTCGGTTTTGTTTTGTGTTACCACGGGAAACAAAGCCAGCATAGGAATACCGAGCTTCAGTGCTTCTTCAGCGGTAAACAACAATTTATCCAAACTTTGGCGTTTGACGCCGGGCATAGACGGCACTGCCTCTTCCTGATTCTGACCTTCCAATACAAAAACCGGATAGATTAAATCATCTGCCGTCAAAGTATGCTCGCGCATCAGACGGCGTGAAAAATCGTCTTTACGCATACGGCGCATACGGGTGTTTGAGACATAACGCGGAGGGAAATTCATAACAATTGCCTTTCAATAATGAAGTCTTAAAATCAGTCTTCGACTTGACGTATGGCTTTGACCGAACGTTTGATTTCGCTGAGCGTACCGGTTTTATAACTATTACGTTCCTGCTCGGTCATACCGTTTTGATCCAATTTGGCGATATTTTTCAATGCTTCGGCATATTGGCCGTCTGAAAGTTTTTCCTGTTTGATGTGCCAACGGTTTTTCACTTCGGAAGCCGTCCACAAGCCTACTTTGTTGTAGTAGAACAAAATGCTTGCCGCCAGCGTCTTCATATCGCTGTCAGGTTTGGCACTGCCGATACTGCGGCCGATACGGTTGTTACGTTGATCGACTGCCTGGTCGGCAAGGTAACGGCTGAAGTAGTCGTCTTTACCTTCTCGCAACTCCATATCCGTCAGGCGCGCATTACCTGCTTTTTCGGCAATAATGCTGTCGAATTTAGAAGCAATCGCCGCCTGCCATAATGCTTGACGTACGGCATTGACCTGTGTTCCCCTGCTGTCGCCGTTTGCTTTGTCATCCAAACCTGTACGCTCGGCAAAGCGTGTGGCATTACTGGTCATATTGATTAAGCCTTCATCCTCCATCCCGATGACTTGGGCGGCCACGGGATGGTTAAGCGCAAATTGTGCCATTTTACTGCGGCGGCTTTGATCTTCCTGATACGATTGGCAACCGGACAATACCAGCATGCCGAGAACGGCGCATTGAATGTGTTTTTTAATATGTTTCATGATGTAACTATCGATATTATGGTGTGAGTTCAACTGATTGTTTAACATAGAAACGCCCGTAAGCGCAAAATAATTCCCATACGGCCAAATCGGCGCATGAATGGCTATTTTATAATAAAAATAAGGCCGTCTGAAAATTTTCAGACGGCATAAGTATTTTTAACCTACCAAGCTTCGAATTTGCGGCCAATAAAACAGACAGGCTATCGAGCAAATAGCAATACTGATACCGGCTGTATTAATGCTGCTGATTTTTTCTTTAAACATTGCCGCACCAATCAGCGTACCCAAAACAATTACGCCGATGTTCATACCGGCAAACACCAAGGTAGGATTATCCTTCATGATTTGGTGTGCCGAGATGTAGGTAACAATATTTAAAAAGTTCAGGCAGCCTAAAATCATACCGCCCACTATACCCTCTTTGGTCCATTTGCTTCCTTTGGCAAACAGGTAGCCAAACATCAAGATAGCTGCCAAACAAAATGCCACCAGCAAATTACCAGCAAACGCGGTACCGCTCTTTGCCACTTGCTTAAACAAAATATCAATGACGCCATAGCCGCACCAAACGCCCAAAAGCAGCATCACTTGCGTACTGAGACCGCCGGATTTCTTACCGCCATCGCTTTTCCAAAGCAAGAAAAACAATGCTGTAAATGCCAATACCAAACCAATCAGACGGCCTTCGGTCAGTTGTTCATGAAAAAGCGTGAATGAAGCGATAATGGGCAAAAACAGCGATAAGCGTTGTGCTGCGTCCGATTTGACGATACCTGCCGCATCGACGGATTTGCCCATAATGACAAACACGCTTGGCAACAAGATACCCAAAGCTGCAAAGAGCCACCAAGTCGGTAAAAACACCTGCGGATTGCTTAAATCCGGCCTTAACACCAGCATGGTCAAAGTAACGGCAACGATATAGTTCACCGCCACCGCCTGCTCAATATTGATTTTTTGCTTGCGCGCCACTTTCAGCAATACGGAAACCAACACGCTGCAAACGATACTTGCCAATAAATATGCCATGCTTTAAAACCATCCTTGAGTAGGAACAGGCTTATCTTCATTCAGTTTAATCAGTCCGACGACTACGCGATAAATGAGCCAAATACCGGTTGCCACCAAAATCAGCCAACCGATTAAGATAAGTATGGTCAACATCCCGAAAAGCATACCCACCAACGACACCCAAAATGTCTTAATCAGCCAATCAATATGGCTGGCATAAATACTGCCTTGCGCCTCATCGCGTTTGACATATGCCAAAATCACACCGACAACGGGTGCAAACCAGATAAACAGGCCCAAAGCATAGGTAATATAGGCGATAAAAACATAGTTTTTCACTTCAGAATTAGACGTATTGACCATATTGGCCTCCGTATTATTGTTCCCTGTATTATAGTTTTCCGTATGATTGACCACTATATTATTGAAGCCGTTGTCTTGAGCTTCCTGAGGCTCATACTGCATGGCCGCATCATAAGCCAGACGTTTTTCCGGATGAGACAACACTTCAAACGCCTGTCCGATGGCTTTGAAACGCTCCGCATCTTTCTGAATATCCGGATTGGCAACCAATTTGCCGTAAGCCTCGCGGATAACATTAATATCCGCATCCTGAGACACACCCAAGATTTCGTATAAATTTAATTGTTCCATCTTTATTCCTATCCTTTATGCATCCACCGCAACATGAACATCTTGCGGATTGAGCGTACGCAGATTTTCAGGTTTCATGCCCACGATAAACCCACGTTTGCCGCCATTGATAAAAATCTCGTCCAAAGCCCAAATGCTTTCTTCCACATAAACCGGCAACGCGGTTTTCATACCGAACGGCGATGTCCCGCCGACCAAATAGCCCGTCCATTTCGCCGCCTGATCCGCCGTTGCCGGCTCGATGTGTTTCAAGCCCAGTTCGCGTGCCAGATTGCGGGTGGAAATATGTTTGTCGCCGTGCATTAACACAACCAAGCCTTTTTTGTGTTCATCCTGCAGGACGATTGTTTTGATGACTTGATGCTCAGGCTTGCCCGCGCACTCGGCAAAATGCGCCGTACCACCATGTTCTTCATACGCATAAACATAAGGGACAAAATCGATTTTCTTACTGCGTAAAAAGCGCACTGCCTGCGTAACCGGATATTCTGCTTTACTCATGATCGTTTTCCGCCACCCTGTTCAGACGGCCCCTCTTAAATGTGGAACGTAAACAACTGCAATGTTACCATACCTTCTTTTTGAAATCAGGAGACAACATGGACATCCGCTATCTTGGCACAAGCAAACGCTATTCGGAAGCCGTCGTGGCCAACGGCTTGGTTTTCCTCTCCGGCATGGTTCCCGAAAATCCTGAAGCCGATGCCAAAGCGCAGACTGAAAATATTTTGGCACAAATCGATTCATGGCTCGCCCAATGCCAATCCGACAAGGCCCACATTTTAGAAGCCACCATCTATCTGCCCGATATGAACGACTACGCCGCCATGAACGAAGCCTGGGACGCATGGACAGCCCCCGAGCGCGCTCCGGCCCGCGCCTGCGTGGAAGCAAAACTGGCCTCACCCGACTGGAGGGTTGAAATCAAAATTACCGCCCTTCAAATCAAATAAAGCACAAATATCAGGCCGTCTGAAAATGCCGCATTGACCAAGCAAGCGCAGTTTTTCAGACGGCCTTTATTCTTTTGCGGTACAATACCGCCCTTAAATTTTTCTATTATTTCAAAGCACAAACAGCCATGTCCAAAAAAACCAAGCAAGAATTAGAAAACAACAAACTCAGCAAACGCCTGCGCCACGCCGTCGGCGACGCCATTAACGATTTCAATATGATCGAACCGGGCGACAAAATCATGGTCTGCCTCTCCGGCGGCAAAGACAGCTACGCCCTGTTAGACATTCTGCGCCAGCTCCAAGCCAGCGCACCGATTGATTTCGAACTGGTCGCCGTCAATCTCGACCAAAAACAGCCGGGCTTCCCCGAAGAAGTGCTGCCGACCTATCTCGAAAGCATCGGCGTGCCCTACAAAATCGTCGAAGAAGACACCTACTCCACCGTCAAACGCGTGTTGGACGAAGGCAAAACGACTTGTTCGCTGTGCAGCCGCCTGCGCCGCGGCATCCTCTACCGCACGGCAAAAGAATTGGGCTGTACAAAAATCGCCTTGGGACACCACCGCGACGACATCCTTGCCACCATGTTCCTGAATATGTTCTACGGCGGCAAACTCAAAGCCATGCCACCCAAACTGGTGAGCGACAATGGCGAACACATCGTCATCCGCCCGCTGGCGTATGTGAAAGAAAAAGATTTGATTAAATACGCCGAACTGAAGCAATTCCCAATTATCCCATGTAACCTCTGCGGTTCGCAGCCCAACCTGCAACGCCAAGTCATCGGCGACATGCTGCGCGATTGGGACAAACGCTTCCCCGGCCGTATCGAATCGATGTTCTCCGCCCTGCAAAACGTCGTTCCATCGCATTTGGCCGATACCGAACTCTTCGACTTTGTCGGCTTGGAACGCGGTCAAAACCTTAAACATGGTGGCGACTTAGCGTTTGACAGTGAAAAAATGCCGGAACGTTTCTCCGACGGCAGCGAAGAAGACGAAAGCGAAATCAAAATCGAGCCGCAAAAAGCCGAACGCAAAGTCATCAATATTCTGGCAAACAAACCTAAAACCTGCGGTTTATAATTCCATTTAATTTTCAGACGGCCTTTCGGTAGCTATTTACCGAAAGGCCGTCTGAATATTCATATTTGAAATTTTTGCTATTCTTTTTTATCTATTCTTTCCCTGACAAACCGTGCAGCAGCAATCCCAATACGTCTTGCGGCAACTTTTGCGGCGCGGCAGCATAAAGCGCGGCCAGTTGCGGATGGCGCATCAATATATCCGCCTGTCGGATGAACAGATCGATGAGTTCCACCGGCAAATCGGGCTGTATCAGGCGGCGTTGTTGCAGGGTGTGGAAGAATCCGCGCATAAAGGCGTATTTTTCTTCGTTCAATTCGTGGAAAAACCGCTCCAGCTCCAAATCGGTGTTCTCCTCGATGTCGCGCAGGAAAGCGGCGGAATAAAGTTCTTCAAACGATTGTTTTTGCAGGGTAAACACAGCCTCGGCGGCTTCGCGCAGGCTGCATTGCCGTGCAAGCAGATTTTCAAATTCGGCACGGACGCGGTTTTTCTGCTCGGTAACAATTTCCTGCAAGAGCGCGTTTTTGCCGCTGTAATATTTGTAAAAGGTAACGCGGCTGACGGCGGCCTCGGCGCAGATGCTGCCTACGGATACGGCGGAAAAACCGTGTTCGCGGAACAGGCGGCGGGCGGTGTCGGCTATAGTTTGTTGTTTGCTGGCAGTCATGACGGTAGGAAGGTTTTGATTTTGTTCATAAAGGAGGTTCATTAAAGTTATCCGCAAGTCGGATACCCATCATATAGTGGATTAACTTTAAACCAGTACGGCGTTGCCTCGCCTTAGCTCAAAGAGAACGATTCTCTAAGGTGCTGAAGCACCAAGTGAATCGGTTCCGTACTATCTGTACTGTCTGCGGCTTTGTCGCCTTGTCCTGATTTTTGTTAATCCACTATATTTCCCCACGGCGGCAATGGCAATATGGCGGCGTTTCAGACGGCCTCTTTCCTTATCCTCCGCTCCGTCCTACGGATGAGGACTGCCGGATGCTTGGCAGGCCAAATTCATGAAGATTACAGAATTTCCCTCCTCCAACCTTCTCCCCCAAATAGGAGAGGGATTTTTTTGGACGATTCACAAGATAAGAGGGGAAGTAAAGTGAATGATAAACACTTGCATTCCTGTTTCTTATTTCTTATACTTTACATTAATAGTTTGTTTTATGTAAATGTGTAAACACAAATATTTGCATACTGACGGAGAAATTGATTGCCTGATGTTCAATCCGCCCCAACGTATGCCGTCTGAAAGGATAAAGAAATGCAGAAACCCGCCCTCCGCCGCCTGCCCCTATTGATTGCCGCCGCCTTTGCCTCCGAATGGATTTATGCCGCCGATGCGGCGCAAGATGCGGAACAGGTGCAGTTGGAAGAAGTCGTCGTCACCGGCGAACGCACCAACCGCAGCGGCTTTGAAACCGCCACGTCCAACCGCGTTTTCACCACGCCGAACATCGACCGTAGCGGCCACAATCTTTCCGCGACCGACCTGCTCAAACAGACCGTGAACACAGTGGACTTGGGCAGCGGAAACGATTTGCCGACCGTGCGCGGCGTGGACGGCTCTGGTCCTGCCGTCGGTGCGGTGGCGTTTTTCGCGGGCACGCGGCCGCGCCTGAACCTGTCCATAGACGGCCGCTCCGCCACTTACAACGAATACGCCTTCGGCACGCAGTCGCTGTGGGACATGCAGCAGGTAGAAGTCTTGCGCGGGCCGCAAAGCCATGTGCGCGGGCAGAACGCGGTGGCGGGCGCGGTGGTGATGCGTTCCAAAGACCCAACCGACGAATGGGAAGGCGCGCTGCGCTTGGGTTTGGGCAACCAGAAAACGCGCAACATCGCCGGCGTAGTGTCCGGCCCGATTGTGAAAAACAACCTTGCCTTCCGCTTGAGCGCGGAGCGGCAGCAGCGCGAAAGTTACGAGCCGTTCGTGTCCTACGAGCCGACCGGCAACCCGCGCCGCGTGGAAAACACCAACGTACGCTTCAAACTCCTGCTCACGCCCGAAAACCATCCCGATTTTTACAGCCGCCTGACGCTGAACCACATCCGTTCGCGCGCGCCGCAAAACGAAATCATGGGCAACACCGCCAGCCGCCGTTTTTTAAAAGAAAAGCCCGTGTTCGTAACCGGCTCGACATCGGGCATCTGGGACGTATCGTGGCAGCTTAACGACTATCTGAAACTGGAAAACAAACTGGTTTACGGCCGCTACCACAACGAGCGGCTGCACCTGCCGATGACCGTCAGCCCGCAAGGCGTGCCCGCCGAACTCAAAGGCCGCGAACTGCAATGGGAGCCGGTATTGCATTTTTCCAACAAAGGCCGTCTGAAAGGCCTTGCCGGACTGCACTACTTCCGCAGCAAACAAGACGAATGGGTAGATATCCGTAGCGTCGGCGGCCGCAACACCTTTGACGACCGCAACAGCGTACGCGCTCTGTTTGCCGAAACCACATACAGCCCCAGCGAAAAATGGGACATCACGGCCGCCGCCCGCATTGAAAAAGAAACGCACAAACGAAGCGGCGGCAGCGGCGCGCTGCACCTCGATTTAGACAAAGGTCAGACCGTGTTCCTACCCAAAATCGACATCGCCTTCAAACCCACCGACCAATGGGTCAGCGGCATCAAAGCCGCGCGCGGCTACAACCCCGGCGGTGCGGGCATCACCTTCGGCCGCCCCGTCGTAACCTACACCTATGAACCCGAATATGTGAACAACTATGAGTGGTACACCCGCTGGCGCAGCGCCGACCGCCGCCTGCAACTCTCCGGCAACCTGTTCCTGAACCACTACCGCGACATGCAGCTTCCCTTCCATCTCGGCACCAACTCCGTCGTCATCCGCAACGCCAAAAAAGTCCATACCTACGGCGCGGAACTCGCCGCCGACTGGCAGGCGACCGACAGCCTGAAACTCACCACCGGACTGGGGCTGCTCAACACCAAAATCAAAAGCTATCCCGACAGCGGCATCGAAGGCAACAAACTCGGCCGCGCGCCCAAATACACCGCCAACATCGGCGTGAAATACCTGAACGACAAAGGTTGGGAAGCCGGCGGCGACGTGCGCTTCTACGGCGGCTACTACTCCGCCGCCGACAATGCCGAATCAGGCAAAATCGGCGCATACAACCAAGTCAACCTCTACACCGCCTACAACTTCAAACAAGGCCGCGTCTCGCTCTACGCCGACAACGTGTTCAACCGCCGCCGACCCATATTCATTTCCAGCGCCGACCGTCAAGACGCACTCTACCAACGCCCCAGAAGCGTGGGCGTGAGCGCGGAATGGAAGTTTTAGACGAAGCTGAAATGATGGAGGCCGTCTGAAAAAACATAGGTCGGACATTTATGCCCGACCTACCGTTTATTCCTCCAAAACACCCAAAGGAATCCCATGCACTACTTTACCCCCGCCAAAACCCTGCCCAAAGGCACCATCTACCTGACCGACCTGACCCACGTCGCCGACTTCGCCGACTGGCTGGCTGAATTCGAAACCCTGTTAAACCAAAACCGCCGCTTCGCCACCGTCTGCACCCCCATGCGGCGGCAGGTAAGCGACGAACAGCGCATTGCCGACCGTAAAACCTACATCGAATGGATAAAGGCACATCGGCCGCAACTATCCGAACGCTGCGCCGCCATGCTCCTTATCGAACCCGACGCGGCGCAACTGGCGTTCTTCCGCGAACAATCTTCAAAACTCGGCCCCGCGCTGGGCGTGAACTACATCGTCGAAGCCGACGAGCAAACCGCCTTGCTTCGCGCAGAAGAAGCGTTGAAGGCCGTCTGAAAAGATACTAAACCTATTTAAATACAAATCAAGTATTGCCACCCAATATGTTCAGACGGCCTTGTCCCTTTATTTGCCTCATCTTCAAAAGAATCATGTGATGTCCGACAATCAGACTTCCCCAAACTCACGCGACTGGCTGCTGCTTATCGGCGGCAGCACTTACAAATTCACGCTGACCGGTTTTTATCTGGTCGCACTGGTGGCCATTTTGAAAAACCACGGTTACAGCCTGAACCAACTGAGCTGGATTCATTTAATCGGCGGTATCGAAGCGGCGAAGGTGTTGTTTGCCGCGCTGATGGAGCGGCGGCCGGCGGGGCGGTTCGGGCGGTTTCGCGGCTGGCTGCTGGCGGCGACGCTGGGGCTTTCGGCAGTATTCGGGCTGATGGCCTGCACCGACATCACGCAGAACTTCCCACTGCTTCTGACCTGCTGCGTTTTGCTCTCGGCAATGTCGGCGGTATACGGCTGTGCGATGCTGGGCTTGTCGTGCATCGTTCTGCCGCACCGCGAACGCGGTTTCGGCGGCGTGATCCAAACGATGGCGGCGCGCGGCGGCAAGATGATCGGCGGCGCGCTGGTGTTGTGGCTGTATCAGGAATACGGACAGACGGCGGCGGCCGGCTTTATGCTGGCGTTCAGCCTGCTGATGCTGCTGCAACTCTTGTACTACCGCGAGCCGGAAAGCCCGACTGCGCAAGGCAGTTGGACGGCGTTGGCGGCGCGGCTGGTTTCTTTTTGGCAGCAACCTGAAACGGGCTGGCGGTGGCTGGTTTTGCTGTTTGCCGTTGCCGCACCGTATGCGTTTATGGCGGCAACTTTTGTACCCAAACTGGCGGATTTGGGCTTTACTCCGAAACAGACGGGCGGGATTCTGGCGGTAGGTATTCCTGTTGCCTGCCTGATTGTGACGCCGCTGTCGGGCTGGTTTTCGCGCAATTATCCGCGCCGCAAACTCGTGTTCCTGCTCTACGCGCTGCAACTGCCGCTTTTGGCGTCCATGACCGCCATCGATACGCTCGCACGTGTCCACCCTTGGCTGCCGCCCGCGCAAATCATCGCCCTGAGCCTGAGCTACACGCTGCTGCTGCCGGTGATACTGGCGTTGGTGATGGACAAATCCAACCGTGCCACCGCCGCACTCGACAGCAGCCTGCAATTTTCCGTCGTCCTGCTCGGCAGTTACGCGGCCGGTTTCGCCACCCTACGGCTGGCAAAGGCTATTGGTTATACAGATGCGTATTGGGTTGCAGTGTACTTGGCCGTATTGGTAGGCCTGCTTTTATATTTGAATAGAAATTTATTCAATTATTCGGATCGTGATGCACAATAATTCGCTTAGATATTTATCCATCGATTTTAATTGAGCGCGCCTCCGGATAATTTTTCATTTTATTGCACAATCTCTCATGAAAATATAACAAAACGTGCCCATAATACTGCCGTTATTACACTCTTACATTCAAAAGGAACCTCATGACTGCTGTTCTCATCGTTCTCGGCTTGATTGCCATTGTTGTCGGCATCTTAGGCACTATTTATCCCGCCCTGCCCGGATTGGGTTTGATGTTTGGTGGCGCATGGCTGTTGGGTTATGCCGGTGATTATCAAGTGTTTGGCTCGGGTACGCTGACCTTTTTGGCCATCGTTGCCGTATTCGGTACTGCGATGGACTATGTGGCGGGGGCATTGGGTGCAAAATATACCGGCGCAAGTAAAACTGCGGTTTGGGGCGCGTTTATCGGCGGCATCGTCGGCGCATTCTTCTCCATTCCCGGCCTGTTGCTCGGCCCGTTGGCAGGCGCGGCCATCGGCGAATTTATCGCACGCAAAGACACTTGGCAGGCTGGCAAAGTCGGTATCGGTACGTTTATCGGCTTTATCATCGGCACAGTGGCCAAAATCGGCTGCGCCTTGACCATTGCACTGACCATTCTGTTTGTTTGGTTGGCCTCGTTGTTCTAAGACAAAACATTAAAGGCCGTCTGAATTTCAAGCATTCAGACGGCCTTTTCATTTCACTATTTATTTTTCTTATTTGCCGCAGCAGGCTTTGTATTTTTTACCGCTGCCACACGGGCAAGGATCGTTGCGACCCACTTTTTCGCCTTCGCGGCGGACGGTTTGCGGTTTATTGATGATGGCCTGCCAATACCAGTAAATATCCAGCAGGACGTGCGGCAAATCAGATTCCAGCTGGGTCAGCTCTTTTTCATTCAGATGCAAGATGACTTCACCGTTTTCCTCATCGTCATAAATACCGCCCAAAGCCATAATCGGATAGAACAAATCTTCAAACTCTTCCTGATCGACTGCTTCAAACCAATCGGTAGGCACAATATCCAGTGCGTAAAGATAGGCGTTACACCATGTGTAGAAATCCGGATTGCCGGCTTCATCTTCATAAAACCACAAATCCGGCAGGATTTTCTCATTGAGCTTCATGCGCATATCGGCAGCCATTGCCATCACCAAACGCTCGATTTCGGTACGCTCTTTGGCATCAAACAAAGATTCTTCACCCAAAATTTCAGGCAGCCAGTTGGTCGGATTCAAAGCATCCGGACCGCTCAATAAAGCCATCATAAAACCCTGCATTTCATCACAACGCATGGTGTTGTGGGCTTCGGATTTGGCATCCAGCAATTCCATCAATCGGCTGCGTGCCGCTTCATCAAAAGTCAGTATTTGCATTTTCGTTCCTTAAAATAAAATCGTATTATGGTTTTCAGACGGCCTGGGCATGGATACGCTGCCGCATTTGTTCAAACAGACAAACCGTTGCCGCCATCGCAACATTCAAGGATTCGGTTTGCCCCAACATGGGGATTTTGACACAGGCTTCAGCCTTCTCTTTTATTCGTTCACTCACGCCGCTGCCTTCGTTGCCAAACACCCAAGCGCAAGATTGACTGAGGTTCATTTCATACAAACCAATATTGCGGCCACCCAAAGCTGTTGCCCAAATTGGATGCTGATACTTTTCCATCCAAGCGGATAATTCCACTCGGCTGAAAATAGACAGCAAAAAATGTGCACCCATCCCCGCTCGCAACACTTTGGGTGACCAGATATCCACGGAATCATTGCTGCACACGATTTGCTTGACTCCGGCTGCCGCCGCACTGCGCAAAATTGTGCCTGCATTGCCGGGGTCTTGTACCCGCTCTAATACCACGCAATCGTCGTCTGAAGGCAAGCCTGCCTGTTTCGGAATATCAATCCAAGTCATCACATCATCGGCATCGGTCAAACTGGTGATTTTAGACAGAGCTTCGTTACCGACCCAAGTAATTAATCCCTCGTCCAACTGCGCCGTAATTTCTTGAATTTCAGGATGTTGCTGTTTCTTTTCAGGCAGGTAAACCTGTTTGGGCGTACCGCCGCTTTGCAAATAAGTTTGCAGCAGATGTACGCCTTCCAATACGGTTTCACCGCTTTCACGCCTTGCTTTGGCCTGCGTCAAAAGACGGAATAAATGTTTGAGCTGTTCGTTTTGAGCAGAGGTAATCAGTTTCATGGAGCGCATTATAACTGTTTTGACTTCTTTGAAGCTATGCTTTCAGACGGCCTGACGGTTTTACTGCAAAAATAAAAACCCTTGCCATAAAGCAAGGGTTTTGCATGATTTCATTTTTTACTGCACAACAGTCTGCTGCTCATTTTTCTGCTCGGTACGGACAGTCGGACGATTTTCAATTTTGCCGTCTTTCGCCGCATTCGGCACAACGGTTTCACCAGGCTCGGAAGCCGCTTTATCGTCAGGCGTACCGCTTACCGGAATGATATCTTGTGCAGGCTGAACATTAGACTTCTCGGCAACCGGCATAGCGTCACGAGAAGTTTGCGGCGTAAACTGCCATGCCGTCACAGCAATGGCACACACGCTGGCAGCGGCTGCAAAGAATTTAAAGAAGCCGTTATTGGCCGCTTCGCGATGAGTATATTTTTTCTGCTTGCCGGCAATCTCAGCTTGAGGCACTGTAAATGCTTTACTTTGCATGGTTTCATCAGCCACCTTCGCCGCCGCACCCTGACGGATACAGTCGCCGATAATGTGGTACTCATGCCAAGCGCGCAATGCTTCCTCGTCTGCCAATACGGCATCCAGCATCTCATCAGTCAATGCTTCACCGTCCATCAATGCGGACACATACTCCAATGCTTTATTTGTTTTGTCGTTCATTTTTATTACCACCTTTGATCTTCAGAAGTATCCAACAGCGGCCGCAAATCTTTTGCAATCAGTTCACGCGCTCTGAAAATACGCGAACGTACTGTACCTATCGGACAATCCACTACCCGAGCTATTTCTTCGTAAGACAAGCCGTCCATTTCCCTAAGCGTAATGGCTTGACGCATATCGTCTGGCAGTTGCGCAATGCTTGCCTCGACGGTCTGCAAGATTTCCCGATTCATCATCTCAGCTTCCGGCGTATGGTAATCGGCAATCTGATCGGTTAAATCAAGAACATCTCCTTCCTCATTGGCTGCTTCCGAACTGACAAAAAACTGACGACCCGAAGTGGTCAGGAAATTCTTTGCCGTATTGATACCGATACGGTACAGCCATGTATAAAATGCACTTTCTCCACGAAAATTTGCCAATGCACGATAAGCCCTAATCATTGCCTCTTGGGTTACATCGTGCACTTCATGCTCATCCTGAATAAAACGGGAAATCAGTCTGTTTAGACGACGCTGATATTTGGACATCAGCATCTCGAATGCCTTATGGTCACCTTTCTGCGCGCGCTCCACCAAAACTTGATCTATTTGGCGATCGTTCATACCCACCCTTTAATCATTTTACTGCTTTAAACCCAAAAATAGTAAAGCGTGCTGTGCACAGTAAAGACAGCAACGCTCTGAAATAGTTCCATAAGATTACATTCAATGGCTAAAGTTTATTTGTGCAGATGCTCTAATATTAACAATATTACTTAATATACCAATACTTAGCAAAAGTAGTTAAACTACTAATACTTTCTAAATTTAAAGTTAGTTGCTTTACTTTTTGCCATATATCCGACCAACTTTCTATGAACAGGTAGATAACCTTGCTCTATTTGAACATCGCTTCCAACCCTAAGGTTAGCAACAGCAAGGCACTTGTTGCCCATACTTATGATAATCGGCCAATATTTACGCACGAGTGGCATGATATGACACTCTTGCAATAGTTTTTCAACTGATTTTTCCCTCTGCCCGGACTGAATCACGTCGCCCTCGGATACAGTTCTAAGCACAGCCGGCTTCTCCAACTCCTCTTCCGGCAAACCGCCTTTAAAAGGTAATAAAACAAAACCGTTTTCCAGCAAAATATCTTTCAGACGGCCTCGAACTTCCCCACCATTACACCAAGGCAGCCGTTGAAATTCATTTTCTTGCCAAATAAACAACTGATCCCGATAGGCGACCAATTCGCCGTTTGGCAAACTCAACTGCGCCTGTTCTGCGGTTTCCAATACTCGGGCGAAATCGGCAATGCTGTGATAAGAAGGCAATGATTCTGTTTGCTTTCTCAAAAAATACCAAAGCAACCGACGGCGTAAGAGCGGCGTACATTGCCGCCACAGACTGATACTGAATATTCCGTCCGGACTGATGCGCTGGTATTCAGACTCAGCCAATTCATCTAAAAGCTGCAAATCTTCCTGCAATAATCGGATATTGGCACAAATTTGCTGCTCAAAATTCGGAATACGCTGCTGCCATTGCGGCAAGGCCTGATTTCTCATCCAATTGCGTAAATAGCCAGAATCCTCGTTACTTTCGTCCTCGACAAAAGGCAGCCTCCATTGTTGCGCATACTCTGCCAATTCCTGACGGGAAAATGCCAAAAGCGGCCGCCAGATTTGGATCTCTTCATTTAAATCACGCCATACCGGCATAGCTGCCATACCGCGCAATCCGCCGCCGCGTACAGCCGACAGCATAAATGTTTCGATTTGATCATTGCGATGGTGTGCCAAAACAATAATTTTCTTCAGGCCGTCTGAAAATGCCTGATATCGGGCGGCCCTGGCCGCCGCTTCCAAACCTTTTCCGTGTTTTTCCACATTGACACGGCACACCCGCAAGGCAACATTCAAACGCTGACAATAATCCTGACAAAATTTTGCCCAACTGTCGGCATTGGTGCTTAAACCATGATGAACATGGACGGCACGTAAATCAAAACGGCGAAATTCGCGCATCCGGTCCAAAAGATGCAGCAGGACAACGGAATCCAATCCGCCGCTCAAACCGACTTCAAAAACAGTATGGCTCGGCAAATCAGGAAAAGCTGCTTGAAAACTTTTAAATAGGGAATCAGGGGATAGTTGCGACATTTCAGACGGCCTGAAATTATGAATTACTCAAAAATAGAATACAAAAAAAGCAAGCAGCGGCATCTGCTTGCTTTTTCAGCAGTCAAACTTATTTATCGGTAAATTTACCGTAAGCCATGATGCGGTCGAAACGGCGGGAAAGCAAATCAGGCATGGTCATGCTTTGCGCTTCGCTTAATTGCTGTTCCAAAACGGTTTTAACGTTTTTCATCGTGGTTTCGTAATCACGGTGTGCGCCGCCCAACGGCTCGTCAATGACTTTATCGATGAGATCCAATTCTTGCAGGCGCTTGGCGGTAATCCCCAATGCTTGCGCGGCGTCTGCTGCTTTTTCGGCAGTTTTCCAAAGAATAGAGGCGCAACCTTCGGGAGAAATCACCGAATAGGTCGAGTATTGCAGCATATTGATGTAGTCACCGACAGCTACTGCCAACGCACCGCCCGAACCGCCTTCGCCGATGATGGTACACAATACCGGTACATGCAGGCGGGTCAGTTCGTACAAATTACGGCCGATGGCTTCGGACTGGCCGCGCTCTTCCGCGCCAATGCCCGGATACGCACCCGGAGTATCGACAAAGGTCATGACCGGAATATTGAATTTCTCGGCAGTCTGCATCAAGCGCAGCGCTTTACGGTAACCTTCGGGACGCGGCATACCGAAATTGCGGCGGATTTTTTCTTTGGTATCGCGGCCTTTTTGATGGCCGATGACCATCACGCTTTGGCCGTTGAAACGTGCCAAACCGCC
Source organism: Neisseria sp. HMSC070A01 (assembly GCF_001810165.1). Taxonomy (NCBI): domain Bacteria; kingdom Pseudomonadati; phylum Pseudomonadota; class Betaproteobacteria; order Neisseriales; family Neisseriaceae; genus Neisseria; species Neisseria sp. HMSC070A01. The sequence goes on from NZ_KV800125.1 coordinate 248,763, forward strand.
GACAATGGCATGATCGTCAGAATAATGGCGGTCGCCGTGCAACTCTTCAAAATCAGTAAAAATACCGTTGATGTAGTCCAAAGTATAAGGACGTTGCGGATGGCGGGACACTTGTGAAATTTGAGCCGGAGTCAGCTTGCTGAAAATTGACTTGGTCAACTCGTTGCTTTTCTTTTTCAGTCTGGCAATCTCGTCGGAAATATCGACGGCAGATTCATCTTGTACGAATCGCAACTCGTCGATTTTATTGGTTAATTCGGCGATGGGTTGTTCGAAGTCCAAAAAAACGGGTTTCATAAAACAAAGCTCTCGGTAACGGTTGCTGACATGATACGCTAATCAGACGTATTTGACAGCATTTCTCAAAGGGAAACTGCCATCTTTTGCAATAAAAAATCTTTCAGACGGCCTTTAACAAAGAAATAGTATATCTGCACTAAACGAATGAAGTGCCGTATCTTATGATAAACTTCAATTCAGTTCAATCATTTCAAACAGGCTATGAAAAACAATCATGACAATTCGTCCATGCGCTTGGACAAATGGCTGTGGGCCGCGCGCTTTTTCAAGACCCGCGCGCTGGCACAAAAACATATTGAGCTGGGCAGGGTTTTGGTAAACGGCTCGAAAGTGAAAAACAGCAAAAATATTTCCGCCGGCGACACCATCGACATGACTTTGAACTCCCTACCCTACAAATTCAAAGTCGCCGCGCTCAATCATCAACGCCGCCCGGCACCGGAAGCGCGTTTACTGTACGAAGAAGACATGAAAACGGCTGCCGAACGCGAAGCTCAAAAACAACTCGACCAAGCCAGCCGCATCAGTGCCGCTTATCCGGACGGACGCCCGACCAAACGCGACCGCCGCCAGCTTGACCGCATGAAGCGCGATAGCTGGTAAGCGTTGAATCTATTGTTTCAGACGGCCCTATATCCATGCCGTCTGAAAACCAAAAACAGGCAGGACATCCTGCCTGTTTTTTATTTGTGATGATTAAAATTTATATTCTAACTGACCGCGAATAACGTTCACGTCCTGCTTATCCGTACCGACAGTAGGCGTAACCTGTTTGCCGGCCAAATAGAAGCCTTTGAGTTTCCAGTTTTTCCAAGGAATATAAGTCGCACCGATTTGCACGCCTTGAACGTTTTTGCTGTAATCCTCAACAGAAGAGACACCGGACAACGAGCCGACACGGCGGTAGTTCAAGAATACGTCGTAAGAATTACGGACGTTCCAGTCGGCCGATTTATAGCGCACTTCAGTGAACACGCCATCATTTTTGATTTTTTGTCCGGCATCATTATAAGCTTTGATATTGGACTTGCTGACCGCGGCCATCCAACGCCAATCGTCATTAAATTTAATGTCCGTACCAATTTCCCCGAAGACCGCGTTTTTCTTCGCGCCGCGTACATCGATGTCTTTCATATAGCTAACGGTTGCGCCGACGTTGATATTCTCATTCACAGGCAACACGCTTTGAATCGCGGCAAAATGTCTGCGGCGGCCGCCGATGCCCCATGCGTTGTCGTTCAGATTGCCTGTACGGCGGCCCGCATAGATTTTGGTCGGCAGGGTTTTATTGTCAAAGAAGATTTCGCCGCCGGTGACTTCAGTATCCCACACGCGGCCGTATGAAGAGAATGCGCCAAATTTACCGACACGCGCTTTGATGTTGTTGTACACAGTCCCTTCGGCATACAGTTTATTGACCGGCACATCATGATCGCCGTTAAATTTACCGGTTTCCAAATCGATATTCGGCTCGATTTGCGCTACCAATTTCCAATCTTTGTACAGTTTTGCGCGTAACCAAAACTCCGCGTTGAAGTTGGCATTGGTGTCTTCAGGCGTCGGATTAACGCTGCTGTTGTTGGCATTGATGTCTTTAGTATCCGCACGTACGCGCAAACCGCCGTTCACAGTCAACAAATCATTGAAAATGCTGATTTTATCGTCATCTTTGCGAATGATGCTGCCGGAATTGACATAATCGTTGGTGGTGGCCAAAGCCGCAGCATCACGCCCGCCATCAGCATTCTCTGCCAATGAATAAGATGATGAAGCCAATAAAATACAGGTTGCAATCAGTTTGGTTTGAAATTTCATGCCGACTCTCCAAAAGAAGGTATTGAAAGTGAAGTATTCGATAAAGCGTACAAAATCGTGGATTTTGTAAAAATTATTCATTTTGTTTACTAATTATTTTTATCGTATGTAAATTAGTGTAATCAGTCAAGCAGATTTAAACGCTTTCTCCGCTTTCAGACGGCCTCTTGATTCAGGTCAAACAGAAGCCTGCATATCAGTTTGTTCAAACTGCCGTTCCAAGGCATCGGCCAATGCCGTCCTGCGTTTTTGGTGGCATCCCACAGCCTGACACAATTCCTCCGCATTTCCCCAAAACACAAAACGTTCACGCGCGCGGGTAATGGCTGTGTAAAGCAAAGCCTTATCCAACCCTCGGGTTTCCTCCTCGCCCTCCGTCGTTGCAGGCACTGACGGCGGCAAAAGCCATACTTCCCGATATTCCGAACCTTGGCTCTTGTGCACCGTCATGGCAAAAGCCGATTCAAAATCGGGCAAACGGCTGATGGCAATTTTTTTAAATCCATCTTTCTCAGGAAAATAGGCAGACAAGCCATTCAACGATTCTTCATCTTTCATAATCAGCCCGATATCGCCGTTAAACACTTCCAGCATGTAATCATTGTGGGTAATCATGATGATTTGTCCGGCAAACCAAGGCGTTTCGCCCGAAACCTTACCTTGCCGTTGCAGATATTCTTGATAAGCCTGATTCAAATCATCCGCATCCTGCCGCCAAGCCGCCAATACCACCACATCTGCCGCATGACCGTAGGCGAGTGCGACATTATTCTCTGTCACGGCCTGCCAATAATCCTGTTGCTTTTGATACAGTAAAGCGACCTGCTCTTTCAGACGGCCTGATTTCATTTCCAACTCTTTGGGGAACTTGTCAAACTGTTCGACCGCAGTTTGCTTTTCCCCGGACACCACCGCCCTTGCCAAACAGCCGATACCGCTGTCTACGCCAAAACGGTGGCTGAACGTCAATTTGGCATTGTTTTGCGATAAAGCCTGAGGCCGCTCTTTAATCTCAAAGCCATGATTGGGCAGATAAACTTCCAGCTTTTCAGCAGTTTCTTTATCCAAAGCCGTCGGACGCGACAACGCCGCCAATACGGCACCCAGACCAACCGACGGCAACTGGTTTTCATCGCCCAGCAACACCAGACGACAACCGGTCGGCACGGCGCGCAACAAATCCAACACCAGCGGCAAATCCAACATCGAAGCCTCATCCACCACCAAAACATCCAAAGCAAGCGGATGTTCATGATTGAACGCAGGACGCATTTGCGGCGGCCGCAATTTCAACAATCGATGGACAGTCTGTCCTTCCAAGTTTTCCAAATGCGCTTTAATGCTTGGAGACAAATCAAAGCCATCCAAAGCACGCTGCAAAGCCCGTGCCATATGCGCAGCCGCCTTGCCCGTCGGCGCAGCCAACGCAATACGGGGCAGCTTCGTACTGTTATTACAAATCAGACCCAAAAGCTTTGCGACGGTCGTGGTCTTACCCGTACCCGGCCCGCCGGTAATCAGCATAAAGTTTTGCAGCAAGGCCAAAGCCGCAGCATCCCGTTGCTCTTTGCTGTCTTTAGGATCAAACCAATCACTCAGGCTTTTTGAAGCCGCCATGAAATTCACTTCTTCCGCCTCGGCACTTGCCAGCCGTTTGATTTCGACAGCCAAATCATGCTCCAACTGACACATCCGCCCTAAAAACAATTTCCTGCCTTGCAGGATAAGCGGTTTATCCGCATTGCCGACCAAATTCGGCAAGTTGCTTAAGGTATCGACATCCGCTTTATCCAAGTAAATAAACGAATGCCCGTTTTGCAAGGCTGCAAACAGTCGAACCACATAAGGCTCAATAACGGATGCGCCCTGTACTTCACGGCGGCGGAAAAACGCTATGGCCGCATCTGCGGCAGAGGAAAGGATAGAGTCGGTCGGGTTCATGGCTCAGGATTGATTGATACGGAAAGAAAAAGAAAGGCCGTCTGAAAAACAGCGTTTCCATAAATGAAAACCTATTTTTCAGACGGCCTCTATTATACCGTTCAAAGCATAAAATATTTGCCTGAAATAATAACCTTATTGCAGCACTTGCAGGCTACCGTCTTTCATGGTCATTACCCGGTCGAAACGTTCAGCCAGCTCGTCATCATGGGTCACCACAATCAGGCTGGTGTTCAATTCGCGTTTCAAATCCAGCATCATGTCCAGCACATTTTGCGCATTTTTACGGTCAAGGTTCCCCGTCGGCTCATCTGCCAACAGGCATTTCGGCTCATTAACCAAAGCACGGGCAATCGCCGCACGCTGACGCTCGCCGCCGGAAAGTTCACTCGGACGGTGCAGCATACGCTTATCCAAGCCAACCTTTTTCAGCATCTTGACAGCCTTCTCCTCAGCCATCGCCTTGGGCATTTTGCCGATTAAAAGCGGCATCATGACATTTTCCAAAGCAGAAAACTCAGGCAATAGATGGTGAAACTGATACACAAAGCCTAAATAACGGTTGCGCAATTCGCCCAACTGTTTTTGGCTCAAACCGCCCAAATCCTGATCCATCAGTATCACCTTGCCTTCAGACGGCATATCCAAGCCACCAAGAAGGTGCAACAACGTAGATTTACCACTGCCTGACGAACCAATGATACTCACGCTTTCCGCTTCGGCAACTTCAAAATCCAAATGATTCAACACTTGTACATTCAATGCGCCGTCATTATAGCTTTTGCCAACGCCGATACATTTCAAAATTGTCTTACTCATAACGCAAAGCCTCCGCAGGTTGGGTTTTCGCAGCACGCCAGCTCGGATACAGCGTGGCGATAAATGCCAAGCCAAGCGAAATGCAGGCGATAACGGCGACGTCCTTCAAGTTCACATCACTAGGCAGGTAATCGATGAAATAAACCTGTGAGTTAATCAAATGCACGCCGAACAGGTCTTCAAAAAACGCGACAATCTTGCCGACATTCCAACCCAGCAATACACCGCACACCACGCCCACAAGCGTACCGAAGAACCCCGCAAAAGCGCCCTGCACCAAGAAAATCTTCATGACGCCGCCCGGGGACAAACCCAATGTGCGCAAAATCGCAATATCGGCTTGTTTTTCCGTTACCGCCATTACCAAAGACGAGACGAGGTTAAACGCAGCAACCGCGATAATCAGCGTCAAAATGATGAACATCATGCGTTTTTCCAACTCAACGGCTTCAAAATAGCTGCGGTTGTTAAACGTCCAGTCGCGCACCCATACTTCATCTTTTTTAGCATCTGGAATCAACTTAGCAATAAAAGACGGCGCATTCTGCGGATCAGCCAACCGCAAACGCAGCCCACCGACATTTTCTCCCAGTCGATACAAGACTTGCGCATCCTTGATATGCGTCATTGCCAATGTGTTATCGACTTCATAAACACCGGTTTTTACCACACCGACCACATTAAACTGCTTCAAGCGCGGCACTACGCCGGCAGGAGTGACATTCCCCTCCGGCGTAATCACAGTAACTTTGCCGCCAAGCTCCGTACCCAATGCCTCAGCCAGCCCTTGACCTAAAATAATATCAAATTCGCCCGGCTTCAAATCGTCAAAACTGCCGGCCGGCATATCCTTGCCGTAATCAACGACATTTTTTTCTTCAGACGGCAAGATACCGCGTATCTGTACACCGCGTACTTCTCCGGCATTGGCAAGCAAAGCTTGATCGGAAACATAAGGCGCGCTGGCCAACACTTCCTTTTTGCCTTTTACAAATTCGCGCAAATTCTGCCAACCCGGCGCACTGCCGACATCGTAATAGCCGATTTCCGCATGAGGTGCAACGTTCAACAATTGACCGCGTATCTCTTTCTGAAATCCGTTCATTACCGATAACACCACAATCAGCGCCGTTACGCCCAAGGCGATACCGGCGATTGAAATCATAGTAATAAATGACATAAAGCCGTTGCGTTTTTTCGCACGCAAATAGCGCAGGCCTATCCAAGTTTCTAAAGAAGCCATTCAAAAATGCCTCATTCGTTTGTCAAAAAAGACTTATTGTACCGTAAAACCGACAGGTCGTCCGATTGCCCGACTGATGTGGCATTCAGGGATATAGTGTATGTAAAACCATGTATCTTCCCGTAAATTCCGCCGAAAAACTTGCACAATCGGCCAATCGCCCTTATTCTGAAGCTGTGACTCGTTTTGTCACCATCAAAAAGGAAATACACTAATGAACAGCAAAAAATTCTTGGCCCTCGTATCCGTAGCTGTAGGTTTGTCATTCAGCTTCAATGCATATGCCGCCAAAGAAATCAAAATCAGTTCAAACAATACCGCTTACTCCGATGCCGATGTTCAAAAACTGGCAGCCACTGCTGTCGGCATGGGCGTAAAAGAACCTGTCAGCCTCAACAGCGGAAACGGTGTTGTTACCGTATCCGGCAGCAGCGCAACCAAATGCGCATTCAAAGTCGGCAACGGCGATACGCCTCAAATTCAAGGCGTGAGCTGCAAATAATCTGATTTCATCAATGAAAAGGCCGTCTGAAAAACATTCAGACGGCCTTTTTATATTGGCATTTAAGATTGGATGTTTCGTCTATCGTAAACGGCCTGAGCCAAAGTACCGGCATCCACATATTCCATCTCGCCGCCCAAAGGGATTCCCCTTGCCAACCGGCTGACTTTATAAGGAAGATTTTTAAACAATTCCGCCAATATATATGCTGTCGCGTCGCCTTCGGCTGTGAAGTTGGTTGCAATGATAATTTCCTCAATATCACTCGCCTGCAAACGGACCACCAGCTTATCTAATGCGACTGACGAAATATCCATCCCCTGCGCCGGGCTGACTTGCCCCATCAAAACAAAATACAGGCCATCATGGCAATTGGCCGCCTCCATGCTGGAGACATCCGCCGGCATATGCACAATCATCAAACGGCTTTTATCGCGTTTTTCGTCTGCGCAAATTTCACACAAATCGCCTTCGCAAAATGTGTTGCACATCCGACAATGCTGCACCTGCCTCAAAGCAAACTGCAAAGCGTCCACCAATTCCTGCGCTTCTTCGCGTTTGTACTGTAAAAGCTGGTAGGCCATGCGTTGTGCGGATTTCGGTCCGACATTGGGCAGGATTTTTAATGCATTAATCAAGCGGACAAAGGCATCAGGATTTTTACTCATGATTTCAGACGGCCTTTAAAAAGATGGCTAAAAATAAGAAAACAGCCGGAATTCATCCGGCTGCCCTACTCTAATATTCTGCTTATTCGGCAGCATTATTAACTTGTTGTGCACCTTGCGTACGATCGATTTTCTTATCCAAATACTGGAGCAAGGCATCGAAAACATTGGCAGAAAGCTGCTGAACCAAAGCCTGTTTGGAAGCCGGAATCTGTGAATCGGCATTTTCAGGAGCGGAAACACTCTGAACTTCCATAATCACCGGCGCAGGCATACCTTCCAACAATGTATACGCAGGTTTGCCGCCGACAGGACGTGCTTTCAGCAAAGCCGCATAAGCCTCCGGAGACATGGTTTTACGTGCATCTTGCGCGCTCAATTGAGAAACAGGCGACCATTGAACATCGGCAGCTTTACCGGCTTTCAAAACAGCCAAAGTTTCCTGGGCTTTTTTCTCTGCCAGTTTGGCGGCTTCAGAGCGCTGATATGCTGCACGGACAGTGTCTTTGACTTCCGCAAATGGTGCGATTTTCTCTTCGCGCACTTCTTTCGCACGAATGACCCAAACGGTATCGTTGTTGATGGCGATCACTTCAGAATTGTGTTTTTTCTTCAGTACATCATCACTAAACGCGGCATTAATCAATGCTTCAGGTAAGCCGGCTTCCTTCGCGCCTGCTTTGGTCACCCATTCATCCAGGCTTTCTACTTTCAAACCTGAATTGGCGGCTGCTTTTGCCAGAGAAGACGGATCATTGAAGGTATCTTCACCCAGTTTTTCTTTAGCGGCATTAAAGGCAGAAGCTGCTTTTTTCAGTTTCAAGGCTGCTTCGATACGCGCCTTGGCTTGTTCCAAAGTCGGCTCAGCTTCGACATTCAAAACTTTAATGACGTGATAACCCAAAGACGATTTAACGGTATCGCTGACCTCGCCTTTGCCCAATGCAAATGCCGCTTTATCAAATTCCGGCCCGAAACCGCTGCCGCCGCTTTTGCTCAGATAACCCAAGTTGCCGCCTTTATTGCTGCTGGACAAGTCTTTGGAATACTTGGCCGCCAGCTCGGCAAACGAATCCGGATGTGCTTTAAGCTCCGCAGCCATTTTGTCCACTTCGGCTTTAATTTCCGCATTGCTTGCTTCATCTCCGTTAGGCATGACCGGAATGAAAATATGCGCAATTTCGGCTCTTGGCGACAAATCTACGCTTTTGCTGTCGTAAGCTTTTTGTACTTCTTCCGCACTTACGGTTTGCTTGTCAGCCAAATCTTTGATGCTCAAAGCCACATATTCCAGCTTAACGGCTTGAGGAATCAAGTAATCTTTCTTATGCGCTTCATAATATTTTTGCAAAGCCGCATCATCTACTTTGACTTGTGCCGCAAATGCTTCAGGGCTGAACGTAAATGAACGGATGGTACGGGTGGCTTGAGTCAGGTTAATCAACTGACGCGCTTGCGCATCGCTGACCAAAGCGCCGTTTTGCACCAAATTCAACAGATTTTGCAACTGGAACTGTTCGCGGATATCTTCAACGAACTGATCCTCGGTCATCCTGCGTTGATCCAAATATTTCTTGAGCAAATCCTGGCTGAATTTACCGGAAGCATCATGGAAATTCGGATCATCCACAATGACTTGCTTGATTTGTTCCTGAGACACAGCAATGCCCATCAGCTTGGCACCTTGCTTCAGATAAGCACGTTGCAATAACGATTGGAATACCGCATCACGCGAAGGCGCATTATTGCCGGCAGCCTGCTCGTTTTGTATCGCAATCTGTAAAGCGTGTTCGCTGACTTTCTCATCCCCGACTTTGACAATGTAATCAGAACCCGGCGAAGACAAATTATTGGCACCGAATCCGATAAAGGTCAGACCGATGATACCTAAAACAATCTGGGCGGGTGTTTTATATTTTTCAACAATATGGAACATATTTATCCGAAAGAAAAGTTTGGCGCGGCAGCCGCAAAATGCTGCCGCAAAAATCTTAAAATCCTGAAAACAGGCTCAAAGCGCGTATTGTAACGTATTTTTTCGAGGCTTGCTTTTTCAGACGGCCTAAAAACCTAAAAATGCCTTATCCGAACATTTCCTGATACGCTTCTACTGAAAATCCGACATGAACCTGCCCTTCTTTGACCAACACAGGCCGCTTGATGATGCTGGGATTCTCCACCATTAAAGCAATCGCACCTTCTTTTGTGGCGGCAGATTCTTGCGCATCTTTATCCAGCTTGCGCCAAGTCGTGCCTCTTTTATTGAGCAAAATTTCCAAATCCGCCTGATTCAGCCAGCCATCAATCAAATCAGCAGTCGGGGAGTTTTTCTTAAAATCTACAAACTCAAACTCGATGCCGTTTTCCGCCAACCAACTGCGCGCTTTTTTAACCGTATCGCAATTAGGAATACCGTATAGTTTTATCATCTTATTTATCCTTAAGTTTTATTCATGAAATCACAAACTCAGGCCGTCTGAAACCTTTCAGACGGCCTGAGTTGAATGCCGCTTATTTCTTAGCTGCTTTCTTCACTTTAATCTTCACGCTTTTGCCTTGAGCGTTATTTTTACGCCCGGCCTTAACAGAGGCTGTTTTCGCCTGCACCTTTTTCTTGCTTGCGGCTTTAGGTTTGCTTGGCTTAGTAGGCTTGGAAGCAGGTTTACTTTTCACCTTACCCTTCTTTGCCTTCGTGGGAGCAGCCAACGCTTCATCAATTTCTTTAGCCGAAAGTTTACGCTTACGTTTTTCGACAGGTTTGTCAGCAGCTGTCGGCTTACTCGCAGGTTTTGCTTTTCTAGTGCCACGTTTCTTACCGACTGAGCCGCCGCTGATTAAGGTCAAATCAATCTTGCTGGTATCCAAATCGGCACGCGCGACTTTTACAGTAACCGTATCGCCCATGTTGAAACGGACACCGCTACGCTCGCCCTCAATCGCCATAATTTCAGGACGGAAGTTGAAATAATCCTCTCCCAAATCGCTGATGTGTACCAAACCGTCGATATGAATATCGTCCAAGGTTACAAAAATACCGAAACTGGTCATGCCCGAAATCTTGCCACTGAAGACTTCGCCGACTTTGTCGCGCATATAATAAGTTTTCAGCCAATTTTCCACATCGCGGCTGGCATCGTCGGCTCGGCGCTCGCAGAACGAGGTATGCACGCCCAAAGCCTGCCAGGTTTTATTGGGTTGGTAAGTTTGTCCATTCAATACAGCCTTAATGGCACGATGGACAGTCAAATCGGGATAACGGCGGATAGGCGAAGTAAAGTGTGCATATGCACCATAAGCCAAACCAAAGTGACCGTCGCAATGCGGCTCATAAACCGCCTGTTGCATAGAACGCAACATCATCACTTGCAACAGTTCCGCGTCCGGACGGTTTTTAAATTGCTCGGCAAGCGCGGCATAGTCTTTCGGCATCGGATTATCGCCGCCGCCCAAACTCAGCCCCAGCAAACCAAGCTGCTCGCGTAAAGTAGCCAGTTTTTCGGGGGTTGGGCCCAAGTGATTGCGGAATAAAGCCGTATGTTTGTTTTTCAGCAAGAACTCTGCCGCGCAAACATTCGCCGCCAGCATACATTCTTCAATCAGCTTGTGCGCATCGTTGCGGACAATGGGAACAATCTTGTCGATTTTACCGTTGTCGTCAAAAATCATCTGGGTTTCAATGCTCTCAAATTCAACCGCGCCACGCTCGAAACGTTTTTTCTGCAAGATTTTAAATAATTTATACAGAGTATCGATTTGCGGTTTAAACGGATGATCCCGGCCGTCTGAAATCCAATCCCAAACTTGATTGTAAGTCAGTCGCGCATGAGAGCGCATTACTGCCGGATAGAAACGGTATTCCTTGATATTGCCGGCATAAGTAATCACCATATCGCACACCATACACAGGCGTTCGACATCAGGATTGAGCGAGCAGATGCCGTTGGACAAATTCTCCGGCAGCATTGGAATCACACGGCGTGGGAAATACACGCTGGTACTGCGTTCTTGAGCATCTACATCAATCGCGTCATCCGGGCGGACATAATGACTGACATCGGCTATCGCCACCACCAAGCGGTAATTGCGGCCGATTTTTTCGGCAAAAACCGCATCGTCAAAGTCCCGCGCAGTTTCGCCATCGATGGTTACCAGAGGCAAATCCCGTAGGTCCACGCGCCCTTTCAAGTCGGTTTTACGCACATGATCGGGAATTTTCTTCGCAGCTTTGACACATGCTTCACTAAATTGGTGCGGCAAATGGTGCTTGCGCACGGCGATTTCGATTTCCATACCGCTGTCGGCATAATCGCCCAACACTTCAATGATTTTCGCTACGGCAGGGCGGTTTTGCTCGGGGTAAGTCTCAATTTCACCGACAATGACTTGACCGGATTGCGGTTTAAAGTGCGCTACGCTTTCAGGTTCCAAAACAATGCTTTGATTCAAGCGTTTGTCTTCGGCCTCCAAAATCGCCACGCCGCGATCCATATAAAAACGGCCGACCACTTTAGACTGCGCACGCTCCACTACATCTAAAACCGTACCTTCGCGACGGCCTCTGCGGTCGATACCGGCAGGACGCACGGTAACAATATCCCCGTGCATCACGCCGCGCATCTGACGCTCATACAAAACGAAATCGCCCTCGCCTGTCGGCGTAAGCGGCACGGCAAAACCAAAACCGTCTTTATGCGCTTCGACACGGCATTTAACCAATGCCAATTTTTCTGCCGCGCATACCGCGCCACGTCGATTAATCAATACCTGGCCATCGCGCGCCATCGCTTTCAGACGGCGCTCGAAGAATTCATATTCATCTTCTGCAATCGACAATTCATGCGCCAAAGCTTCGATTTTTGTCGGCACACCTTTTTGTTCCAATAATTCAATGACCCATTCACGACTGGGCAACGGATGAGCGTAACGTTGTTTCTCCCGCTCTAAATACGGGTCTTTTTCTCGTAAATTTAAAGATTTAGTATTTTTGTTCATTTTGATGGTTGACATTCTTTTTTTAAAATATATAATAGCTGCTTCTTCGCAGTTCAGATAGTCAACTCTACCTGAAATTGAAGAATAAAGCAAAGCCCAGGTGGCGGAATTGGTAGACGCGCTAGCTTCAGGTGCTAGTGTCCTCACGGGCGTGGAAGTTCGAGTCTTCTCCTGGGCACCAAATGATTTGGTGCTTCTTTGCTTAAGAAAATTTAAATTGCCCAGGTGGCGGAATTGGTAGACGCGCTAGCTTCAGGTGCTAGTATCCTCACGGGTGTGGAAGTTCGAGTCTTCTCCTGGGCACCACTGATAAATCAATCAGTCAAGTTTTTACATTATTCTGAATAAGAAGTCAGGATAATAGTCCACAGAGAGGTGGATGAGTGGTTTAAGTCGCACGCCTGGAAAGCGTGTATACGTGAATAGCGTATCGAGGGTTCGAATCCCTTCCTCTCTGCCAGATACTAAAGACACCAGCTAACGGTGTCTTTTTTTATATCCGCCTTTTTGAATATGGTTGATCCCGTCTATCCGAACAGGGTGTAATGTCTTATCAAGTATCTTTCCCTAGCAACATTTTGATGAAAATTCGTGATTTATCCTAAAATCCCGATACCATTTTCCCCTGATATAAAATCTGCCCTATACGTTTATTTCATCATAATGAAAGGCCGTCTGAAAGTTTTCAGACGGCCTCTTTCTTAAAACCTACCAAATCCCAAACCATTGTTTATCAGATTGCTTTTTATTACCGTTCTGCTGCTCGTGGTTTTGACGGCGAAATTGCCAAGGCGCTTGCGGATTGTCTTTTTTCCATAAGCCCTTACGTTTTTCCTTGGCTTGTTTTTGTGCGGCCGAATAGTCGGTGTAGGCGGTTTTACTTTGTTGTTTTTTAGCATAACTTTCATAATGCCATGCGGCGCCATCCCGTATCTGCATTAAATTCAAGTCAACCGTGCCGACTGATACTTGGGCAACTTCACGCTGATAGCGGTCACTTTCAAACACGCGTACTTTGGCTTTTTTATTCAATGCGGCATCAATCAGATTGTCTCGTGATTGCGTACCATAGGCCTGATTGATTTCCGGCGCATCGATATAGGCCATGCGAATTTTGTGTTTTCGGCCGTCGCTATCGATAATGTGCATGGTATCGCCATCATGGATTTTGATGATTTTTCCATTGTATGTGTAGGATTGTCGCGATGCCTTTTGTTTTTGTTTCTGTTCTTGCTTAGGTTCAGCTTCGGTTGTGGTGTCTGATGTGGCTTTGATGACATTTTCACCCAGCCATTCATTGACCTTTTCCAAACCGATATTGTCGTTTTGTGCCAATGTTGCGGCAACGCTTACCCCGCTACGAATCAACTCGGTATCGCGTGAACTATAGCCCAGGGCGCCCAACACAGATAAAACAACGGGCAACCATTTTATAATTTTACTGATTTGCATATTTTGCCAAATTGAAGGCCGTCTGAAAGACCTGATGCGCTTTCAGACGGCCTTTTAAGATTGATTAATCTTCATTAATCCTGACAAGGCAGGATGACTTTTGCGCCTTCTGCCGTACCCAAAACCAACACATCGGCGGCATCACGGGCAAAAATACCGTTTTCAACTACGCCGGTGATTTTGTTGATTTCGTCTTCCATTTTCAGGGCTTGATCGATATTGAGGCCGTGAACATCAACGATTTGGTTACCATAGAAAGTAGTATAGCCGACACGCAACTCAGGCTGTCCGCCCATCGCAAGCAGTTTGCGCGACACCAGCGAACGGGCATTTTCAAACACTTCCACCGGCAATGGGAATTTGCCCAAACGGGAAACATATTTGCTCTCATCGGCGATACAGACAAATTTATCGGATGCACTGGCCACGATTTTTTCATTCAAATGCGCACCGCCGCCGCCTTTAATCATTTGCAGCGCGTGGTTGACTTCGTCTGCGCCGTCAACATAAACCGCCAAACCCATCACATCATTCAGTGAAACTTCTGGAATTTCGTATTTTGCCAAAAGCTCGCTGGATTTTTTGGAAGTAGATACGGCACCCTTGATTTTCTTACCGCTTTTACCCAAAGCTTCGATAAAAAAGTTAATGGTAGAGCCGGTACCGATACCGATGTATTCGTTTTCAGGAACAAATTCCACCGCTTTCTCGGCGGCAATGCGTTTGAGTTCGTCTTGAGTTGCCATGTTGTCAGTCTTTCGGTTTGAATGATGAAACGATTTTAAGCCCTTAGGCTTTAATCAGCAATACTGCCGCTTGTGCTTCAATGGCTTCCATACGCCCCAGATAGCCAAGTTTTTCGTTGGTTTTGCCTTTGATGTTGACGCAGTTTTCAGGCAAGCCTAAATCTGCGGCAATATTGGCGCACATGGCCGGAATATGTGGCGCGAGTTTGGGTTTTTGCGCAATCACGGTCGTATCGACATTAACCACCTTCCAACCCAATGCCTGCACGCTTTGATAAGCCTCGCGCAACAGCACACGGCTGTCTGCATCTTTGAACTCGGCGGCAGTATCGGGAAAATGGCTGCCGATATCGCCCAAACCGGCCGCGCCCAACAGGGCATCGGTAATCGCATGCAAAAGCGCATCGGCATCGGAATGACCCAGTAAGCCCTTTTCAAACGGAATGTTGACGCCGCCGAGTATCAAATCTCGCCCTTCGACCAGCTGATGGACATCGTAGCCCTGTCCGACACGGATATTCATATTATTTCCTTAAATAATGGGTTTTGATTGTTCAGACGGCCTTGAGCAACAATCTGACAATGTATTCGTCTTGCGGCAGCGTCAATTTTAAATTGCGCGTATCGCCCTGCACCAAGCGCGGCCGGATACCCAGTTTTTCAACCGCTGACGCTTCATCCGTAATCTCACTCAAATCATCAACCGATAAGGCGCGATTTAATAAGGCCGTCTGAAAAAGCTGCGGCGTTTGCGCCTGCCATAATCCTGCACGTGCAACGGTTTCATCAATATGATGACTGCCGTCTGCCCGCTTGAGCGTATCAGCCACCGGTATGGCCAGAATGCCACCTTCGTCATTCTCGCCTGCCTCATCAAGCAAACGCGTTAACGCTTCGGCAGGCAGGCAACAGCGCGCGGCATCATGAACCAAAATATTGTCTTGTGCCTCAGCCAAACCTTGCTCCAATAAAACGGACACACCATTGCGTACCGTTTCGGCACGACTTGCACCGCCCACTCGGAAGACACGCACCTTCTCAGATAGGGCCGTCTGAAAAACCAAATCTTCCGGCGAAAGAATAACGGCAATTAAATCTATGCGTGGGTGTTGCTCAAAAATTTCTATGGTATGTTGCAATACGGTTTTACCATTGATTTCAACATATTGTTTGGGTTTTCCCGCGCCAAATCGCGCCCCGACACCGGCCGCAGGAATCAAAGCGATATTGCGGCGTATCATGCTGACGCTCCGGCATTGGCCTCATCCGGCGTTTCCGCCTTGCGCCATACACACGCTTCGCCCAAATCGTCCAAATATTTTTCATGCGCGGCCAGCTCGTCCGCATCGGCTTTGATGACTTTCAACTGCGACGTACGTTTGGTTTCGGCAATAATGGTTGGTTTGACTTCGCCCTCTTCTTCCGCCTCGCCGCCCATCAGGTCGAACTGCTGACGCGTCATGGCAAGATAGACTTCACCCAAAAGCTCGCAGTCAATTAACGCGCCGTGCAAGACACGTTTGCTGCGGTCAACGGAAAAGCGGTTACACAAGGCATCCAAGCTTGCCTTTTGCCCTGGAAACATTTCACGCGCCATGGCCAGCGTGTCGGTGACTTTACAACCCAGTTCCTCAATAGAAGGCAGCCCCATGCGGCGAAATTCCATATTCAGGAAGCCGACGTCAAACTTGGCGTTATGGATAATCAGCTCTGCGCCACGAATAAAGTCGGCAATCTGTTTACCCACTTGGGCAAACGGCGGTGCATTCTTCGCTTCCAATACTTCAATCGTCAAACCATGCACCTTCGCCGCTTCCTCCGGCATATCGCGTTCCGGGTGGACATATAAATGAAGGTTGGAGTCGGTCATTTGGCGGTTGATCATTTCCAAGCCGGCAAATTCGACCAGACGGTCGCCGTTTTCAGGATAAAGGCCCGTGGTTTCCGTATCGAGGATAATCTGACGTTGACTCATGGTTGGTGGTTTCTGCAATTATCAAAACGTCCTGAATCATACTGAAGGCCGTCTGAAATGTATAGTCAGCAAAACTTTAGCTGCTTTTCAAATGCCCTTTTAACGCTGGATTTGTTCAGACGGCCTTTATTCTTTTTTCATCTATTGGCCGTCTATTACTCCAATTTTGAGTAGAAAATCCAATTTCTACAAAATTTTTTAAATTTAATTTCTTTAATAATGAATACCTTACTTATTATTTAAATAATAGGAACAATTATCATTTGCAAATTTAAAAAATCTCCGTATAATACAACCCATCGAAACAAAACAACCGCACCACAGAATGAAAGGAGAAGAAAATGCCCGAAAGTATTTTTAAGCAAGTCTCCCTTGACATTCTGAGACTGCACCAACAAGCCATCCGCTCTTTAATTGCCACCAAATGTTGCGATGAGTGCGAAGTACACGACGCAGTATTCATTACTTTAGATGGCCGCTATTATGTTTGGCTTCCTTGCATGGGCAAATCGCCCCAATCAGAAACCGGCATCCTGCTGATTGAAGATGAAGACGGCAATACGCGCTTAAGCTGGGTGGCCGATACACGCGAAGTCAAGCAAAAAGACAGTCTGTACAACCGCGTTGTTTCCGCTCTGCAACGAAAAATGCAGCGCACGAAAAACAAGTTTATCCAGTCGGCAAACGCCCGATTGCTCGAACTCACGCCTCAGCAAGGCCGTCTGACGACAAACAGCGAAGATTTCTCGCTTTCACCACATGACTTGATGAAAGCACTTTATCCGGCAACACATCAAATAGGAGAATTTGCCCTGTAACAGTTTTTGGTAGTGGTTTGTGTTCCTTTTGCGCCCCTTAACATTTTAAAGGGGCGATTTTTTTGCCTCTGCTTTTCAGACGGCCTCAAAACCGGTTTTCCAGTACAATAAAGGCCGTCTGAACATTTCCTACTTTTCAATCATGCAACTGCTCAAATACATCCAATCGCAAGGCCTCGGCAGCCGCAAGCAATGCCAGTGGCTGATAGACAATGACTGTATCGCCATCAACGGCGAAATTCATAATCGTGCCAAAGACGATATCGATCCGTCTCAAGTGCATACCCTGTCTGTTGATGGCGAAGAAATTGCTGCCGTACCCATGCCCTATTTCTACATTCTGCTTCATAAGCCTGCGGATTACGAAACTTCGCACAAACCCCAGCAATATCCGAGCATCTTCAGCCTTTTTCCCGACCACATGCGCAATATCGATATGCAGGCAGTCGGCCGCTTGGATGCAGACACAACCGGCATTATTCTGATTACCAACGACGGGCAATTTAACCACCGCGTTACTTCGCCCAAACATAAAGTTCCGAAGCTCTACCGCGTTACCTTGAAGCATCCTGCCAACGATACCCTTTGTGCTACGTTGAAAAACGGCGTCCTCCTGCATGACGATAATGAAACCGTCGCCGCAGCCGAAGCAGTATTGGCCGACCCAACCACATTGATGATGACCATTACCGAGGGTAAATACCATCAGGTCAAACGTATGGTTGCAGCCGCAGGCAACCGTGTCGAGCAGCTCCACCGTGAGAAATTCGGCGACTGGAATGTCGATGATTTGGCCGCCGGAGAATGGAAATTTATCCAAATCTAAAAAAATTCCAAATTTTTTCGATAAATTTTTAAACAATATGGATTTTTTATTTATTTGAAATCAAATACATAAACCTTATTATTTTTGTTTAACAGAATTTAACACTGTGAAGACTGAACTATTGTATAATTCGCCTGTCTGAGTAACACTTGCTTCGAAAGAAGTGAGTAAGTGAGTAAGACGTTTTCCCCGTAATGTGTTTGGCCATCTATACTTTCCCCTTAGTATAGATGGTTTTTTTTATCTAAAATTTGGCAATCAAACGAATGTACTTTCAGACGGCCTTTCTCATCTAAAAAAGCCACCATTGCTACACCTCATTTCCCACTCATTGACTTGCCATTATCCCTTTTCTCTTACTCGTCTCTTCCGCATCAATCTGTGCCGTTCCAATTTCAGGCAAATCATTTTATAGAAAGAAAACCGATCAGTGACTATCCAAGCTAAGGTTACAGGATGTTATTAGACAGCCTTAGATAAATACCATCTTTGTTGCCAACATATTCGAAAGCACACCTTAGTGCTATCTAATATCCTCACAACAACCCTTTCCCATATCCCACTTTCAGACGGCCTTTATCGTTACAGCTCTTTCAATCATTCATATCGTTTCAGCCAAATTCTCTGTTTGCAGGTTTCAACACCAAGTAAACCAGAGGAACTCACTAAAAATTATTCATTACATAGTTTTTTTAACTAATTTTCTTTTCCGACTTTAGTCAAGATTCGTTAAATCTTTGCGGTAAAATGTTGTCTTTATTTTTATGCATCTGAGTATTTATGTCTTCCAATCAACCCCGTCAAACCTGGTCCAACCGTTTGACTTACATCCTTACCGTTGCCGGCGCGACTGTCGGCTTTGGCGCAACTTGGCGTTTCCCGTATCTGGTTGGTGAAAACGGCGGCGGCGCGTATGTGTTTCTGTTCTGTATCGCCATGCTGGTCATCGGTATTCCGATGATTTTGGTGGAAAACGTCATCGGCCGCCGTAAAGGCGTGAACGCGCTGGATGCGTTTGGCGGCACAATGAATGGCAAACCCGTTGCCAAAGTTTGGAAATTGGTCGGTTGGATGGGCCTGATCGGCGCATTCGGCATCATGGCCTATTACATGGTACTCGGCGGCTGGGTTATCAGTTACATCGTCAATATCATCGGCGGCAATTTGGACATTTCCAGCCCTGTCAGCGGCGAAGTTACCAAAAGCTTCTTTACCGAACACATTGAAAACAGCCCTTGGGAAATTGCCTTTTACACCTTCCTATTTGTCGTTGTAAACCAATGGATTTTGGTCAAAGGCGTCATCGGCGGCATTGAAAAAGCGGCGAAATACCTGATGCCGCTGCTGTTTTTATTCCTGATTGCCATGGTCGTGCGCAACGTTACCCTGCCGGGCGCAATGGAAGGCATTACCTTCTATCTGAAACCTGACTTCAGCAAAATTACCGCCGAACTTTTCGTCTTCGTTTTGGGGCAAGTATTCTTCGCACTGAGCTTGGGTTTCGGCGTGATGATTACCTTATCCAGCTATTTGGATAAAAACGAAAATCTGGTTCAAACCGCAGTCATTACGGCAATTACCAATACCATCATCGCCGTACTGGCGGGCTTTATGATTTTCCCGTCGCTCTTCAGCTTCGGCGTTGCGCCCAATTCCGGCCCGACTTTGGTATTCCAAAGCCTGCCGATTGTGTTCTCTAATATGTGGGCTGGCCCTGTGTTCGCCGTGATTTTCTTCTCGCTGCTCCTGATTGCCGCGCTGACGACTTCGCTGACCATTTATGAAGTATTGATTACAACGATTCAGGAAAAAACCAAAATCCGCCGTACCGCAGCGATTACGATTGTGCTGGCTGCCATCTTCATCTTCGGTAACATTCCATCTATTTTGAGCTATGGCCCGTGGAAAGACGTTTCCGTGTTCGGCAAAAATATTTTTGATGCCTTTGACTATATCAGTGGCAACATCCTGTTTATGCTGACCGCGCTCGGCTCCTCGCTGTTTGTCGGTTTCGTAATGAAGGACGAAGCAAAGGACGAATTGTTTTATAAAGGCAACCATACGACGGTCAATATCTGGTTTGCCTATGTGAAATACCTTGTGCCTTTGGTGATTTTGCTGATTTTTGTCAGCAACTTGTTCTGATAAACAGCATACAAAAAAGGCCGTCTGAAATATTCAGACGGCCTTTATTTTAACTATGATTTATTCTGCCCAGTTTTTCTTCTTACTGGTTTTACCGATACCGGGGTTGAAGCTATTGGTCGGGTCGAGTTTTTTATAGAACTGTTTCAGCTCGGGCTTGGCTTCATACAGATGACCGACATTATGCTCGGCAGGATATTGCGCACCGCGTTGGTCAAGCAGATGGAGCATTTCATGTTCCAAAGCCATGCAGTCGTTGCCTTTTTTAATGATGTAGTCCTGATGGAACACATGACACATAAAATGTCCGTAATACAATTTATGGATAATTTTATTGTCGATTTCGGGCGGCAGGGTTTCAAACCAATCACGATCATCACGACGCAAGGCGATATCGAGTGCAACCAAATCCTCTACTTCATCATCATGTACAGAACGGTAACGGATCGCGGCAGAAGCCACAGCAAAGCGATGCAGCATAGCCGCCTGCGTTTCTTCGGCATTACATTCGAAGAATGCGCCGCCATGGGTTGCAAAATATTCTTTCAAGAAAGCACGCGCTTCTTCTACGCCCTCGCCACCCATTTTCAAGATCAAATGGTGTTCATATTTATCCCGATAGTTGCGCATAGATTTCGGCAAGTGATCAGGCAAAATCTTGCTGATCAGTTGCATGAATTTATCAGAGAAGTGTTTTGGTAAGAAACTTATCTTTTTGCTGAATCTATCCACACGGGCTTTCAGATCAAACAGTTTCGGAAGTTGGTGGGTACCGAACGTCTTGATGATATAAAAAGTGTCTTTGCCATAAACAGCAGCAATATCAAAAGCATGACGATGGATATACTCACCGGAAACAGGCAGGTTTTTAAACTCGCTCAAAGCGGCGCGGCGAATATCGGTCAGCTCATTAATATCATTGGTGCCGATATAAAAAACGGCAGTCTGTTTTTCTTGCGGGAAAGTATCCAATCGCACGGCAAACACCATCAGCTTGCCCGCGCAACCTGATGCTTCGTAGTGACGCGCAGGGTCGGCATTAAAACGGGCGGCAGTCGGTTCATTCACTTGGCGGACATGATCGCAGTACGCATGGTCATGCCCTTTGCCTGCATCTTGAACAATGTCTTTTTTCTGATAATGAAAACCTTGCAGATTGGTCAGAATTTCTTCAGGAGTTTCACCCAAATCAATGCCCAGATGGTTGACCAGCTCCAGTTTGCCCTCTTCGTTGATTTGCGCAAACAGGGCCATTTCCGTATAAGCCGGACCACGCTGTACCAAAGCGCCGCCTGAGTTATTACATACGCCGCCCAATACGGATGCGCCGATACAGGACGAGCCGATCACGGAATGCGGCTCACGGCCTAAAGGTTTCAGCAGCAGCTCCAATTGATTCAGAGTAGAACCGGGCAGGCAGACAACTTGTTCGTTATTATTAATCGGCTGAATGATGTTCAGACGCATGGTATTCACAATCACGATATCGCGGTCGTAATCATTACCGTCAGGAGTCGAGCCGCCGGTCAGGCCAGTATTGGCAGCCTGCGTAATCACAATGACATCAGCCTCAACACACGCCTGCAAAATTTGCCACATTTCCAAAACCGTACCCGGACGGACAACCGCCAGCGCCTTGCCTTCGCCAAAACGGTAGCCTTGGCGGTATTGTTCGGTTTTTGCCGGGTCTGTGATGATGTATTTTTCGCCGACAGTTTGCGTCAGCCGGCTGATTAATTGCGTAGCATTCATTGCATACTCCTTGAGAGATTAATATATTTATTAGATTGCAAACATTGTAGTAATCCCTTTTATCAAAGTAAAGGCAAAACCCATTTTTAAATTCATCATTCAAATAAACAAAAGGCCGTCTGAAATTTTCAGACGGCCTTTTGTTTCAAGCTTGAACAATCAAATTATTCAGCTGCTTTCTCTTCGCGAGC
Source organism: Neisseria sp. HMSC070A01 (assembly GCF_001810165.1). Lineage (NCBI taxonomy): Bacteria > Pseudomonadati > Pseudomonadota > Betaproteobacteria > Neisseriales > Neisseriaceae > Neisseria > Neisseria sp. HMSC070A01. Next base: position 270,948 of record NZ_KV800125.1, read on the forward strand.
AGGCGCTTCCAGCAAAGCTTTGATAGACAGACGTACGCGGCCGCGGTCGTCTACTTCCAATGCTTTCACGTTCACAACCTGACCTACTTGCAGGTAGTCGCTGACATTGCGTACGCGCTCGTGGGCGATTTGGCTGATGTGTACCAAACCGTCTTTGCCCGGCATTACGCTGACAATCGCGCCGACGTTGTTGTCGAGGATTTTAACCACAGTACCTTCGTACACTTTGCCCACTTCCACTTCGGCAGTGATTTCTTCGATGCGTTTTTTCGCTGCATCGCCTGCTTCTTGAGTAGTCGCAGCGATAGTGATGGTACCGTCTTCAGCGATGTTGATTTCAGTACCGGTTTCAGCGGTAATCGAACGGATGGTTTCGCCGCCTTTACCAATCACATCACGGATTTTATCTTGGTTGATTTTCATGGTGAACAAGCGTGGCGCGTGTGCAGACAGCTCTTGCGGGCCTGCAACGGCGGCTTTCATTTGTTCCAAGATGTGCAAACGTGCTTCTTTGGCTTGAGCCAAAGCGATTTGCATGATTTCTTTGGTAATACCTTGGATTTTGATGTCCATTTGCAACGCGGTCACACCTTCGGTTGTACCGGCTACTTTAAAGTCCATATCGCCCAAATGGTCTTCGTCGCCCAAGATGTCGGTCAGGACAGCGAATTTGTTGTTATCCAAAATCAGACCCATGGCGATACCGGCAACGTGTGCTTTTAAAGGCACACCGGCAGACAGCAGACTCAAGCAGCCGCCGCAGACGGAAGCCATAGAGGAAGAGCCGTTGGATTCGGTAATTTCAGAAACCACGCGCATGGTGTAGCTGAAATCTTCAGGTTCTGGCAATACGGCCAACAACGCACGTTTAGCCAAGCGGCCGTGACCGATTTCACGACGTTTTGGCGCGCCTACGCGACCCACTTCGCCGGTAGAGTATGGCGGGAAGTTGTAGTGCAGCATGAAGCGGTCGGTGTATTCACCGGACAGCGCATCAATGATTTGTTCGTCGCGTGAAGTACCCAAAGTTGCAACCGCCAAAGCTTGGGTTTCGCCACGGGTAAACAGTGCGGAACCGTGCGTGCGCGGCAGTACGCCGGTTTGAATGTTCAACGGACGGACGGTGCGGGTGTCGCGACCGTCGATACGAGGTTGGCCGTCCAAAATTTGGCTGCGGACAACATCGGCTTCCAAGTGTTTGAAAATGCCTTTGATTTCGTTGGCTGCCAAAGTGTCGGTTTCTTCGGTAATCAACGCTTCTTTTACAGCATTCCAAGCTTCGTCCAATTTGGCAGAACGCGCTTGTTTTTGACGGATTTTGAATGCTTCTTTAATGGTTTCGCCGGCAATTTCGCGTACTTTGGCCACCAATTCTTCATTGGTTTCAGGTGCTTTCCAATCCCAAACTTCCGGATTGACTTCATCGGCAAACTCATTGATGGCATTAATGGCCACTTGCATTTGATCGTGACCGTAAACAACCGCGCCCAGCATCACTTCTTCAGACAAGATGTCGGCTTCGGATTCCACCATCAACACGGCTTTGGAAGTACCGGCAACCACCAAGTCCAATTGTGATTTCGCCAATTCGGCTTTAGTCGGGTTCAAAACGTACACGCCGTTTACATAACCCACGCGTGCCGCGCCAATCGGACCGGCAAACGGTACGCCGCTCAACACCAGCGCGGCAGACGCGCCCAGCATGGCAGGAATGTCAGAATCGATTTCAGGGTCAACAGACACGACCATCGCTACGATTTGGATGTCGTGGTAGAAACCTTCAGGGAACAGAGGACGAATCGGACGGTCAATCAGACGGCTGGTCAGGATTTCTTTTTCGCTTTGTTTGCCTTCGCGTTTGAAGAAACCGCCGGGGATTTTACCTGCTGCGTAAGTACGCTCGAGGTAATCGACAGTCAGAGGGAAGAAGTCTTGGCCTTCTTTCACTTCTTTGTTGGTGGTAACGGCAACCAAAACAACGGTGTCGCCCATGGATACTTTAACGGCAGCAGCGGCTTGGCGGGCAATTTCGCCGGTTTCCAAAGTAACGGTTTGATTACCGTATTGGAAGGTCTTAGCGTGTTTATTGAACATCATTGTTCCTTTCAAAATACCGCACTGCTAAAACACTAATAATGCACACTAAAATCCGAATGTGCATAGTTAGGGTTTCAGACCGTGCGGCAGGTTATAAACAAGCTTTCAGACGGCCTTTTCGGACGCTGAAAACAACTCTCGATTATAAAGGCAACTATCCTTAAAATCCAGTATTGATACAATAAAAAGGCCATCTGAAACATATCCTTTTCAGACGGCCTTCAAACTTAAAAATTAATCCTGAGTCAGCAAAGTCAATGCTTCCTGATATTTCTCGACCGTTTTCTGAATCACATCGGCAGGCACTTTAGGCGCAGGCGCTTTTTTGTTCCAACCGCTTTGCTCCAGCCAGTCACGGACAAACTGTTTGTCAAAAGACGGCGGATTGGTGCCGACTTTGTATTGATCGGCAGGCCAAAAACGGCTGGAGTCAGGCGTCAACACTTCGTCCATCAAAGTCAGCGTGCCTTCTTCATCTAAACCAAATTCAAATTTAGTGTCGCAAATAATGATACCGCAGGATTTGGCATATTCAGCCGCTTCCGTATAAAGCTGAATCGCCTTGGCGCGTACTTCCGCCGCCAGCTCTTTGCCGATAATGCGTTCGCATTCTTCAAAGCTGATGTTTTCATCATGATCGCCGACTGCGGCTTTGGTTGACGGCGTAAAAATCACTTCGGGCAATTGCTGCGCTTCCTGCATACCTTCAGGCAGTTGAATACCGCAAACAGAACCGGTTTTTTGATAATCTTTCCAACCGCTGCCTGCCAGATAACCGCGCACAATGGCCTCTACTTTCACCGGAGTGAGTTTTTTAGCCACAACGGCGCGTTTCTCCAAAGCTTTGGCTTCGTTTTCAGGCAAAACATCGTAAACCGTTTGGCCGGTAAAATGGTTAGGCATGATATGAGCCAGTTTTTTAAACCAAAAATTGGAAATCTGCGTCAGAATCTCCCCTTTACCCGGAATCGGATCATCCAAAATCACATCGAATGCAGACAGACGGTCGGAAGCAACCATCAACATACGTTTATCGTCAATTTCGTACAAATCGCGGACTTTGCCGGAGTAGATTTTTTTCAAGCTGATTTCAGACATTTCGGGTATCTCTTTGGTAAACAGAAGAATTTGGTATTTTAGCCCAATTTAGCATCTTTCGTCAGATTGTTTACAAAATAAAGGCCGTCTGAAACCTTATAGCTCGGTTTCAGACGGCCTTAGCCTTTGATTTTAGGGATAAACCCTAAAAACCATCATCCTATCAGATGGCAGGAGCCTGAGTCTGATCTTGGATTTGGTTCACAGCAGACAGAGAGTAGTAGTCGCCGTGGCCGGTTACTTGGTAAGTGCTACCGTCAGCAAACTTGAAGTTTTCAACTTTGTGATCGTTACCGGTGAACCAGTCATCGATGGTGATGCTGTCGTTAGTACCGACAGAAACAGTCAGGTTAGCACCTGATTTGCTCAGCAATACGTCAGAAGCTGCAACGCCTTTACCGAACAACAAGGTGTCATTACCGCTTTCTTCACGGATAGTGTCGTGACCGTAACCTTTGTCGAAGAAGTAAGTATCGTTACCGGTACCGCCGATCAGGATGTCGTTGCCGACGCCGCCGTCGAGGTAGTCGTTACCGTCTTTACCCACCAGGCAGTCGTCGCCGGCCAAACCGTACAGATGGTTGTCGCCGCCGTTGCCTTCGATGTTGTTGTTCAAAGAGTTACCGGTACCGTTCAGGTTTTGCATACCTTGCAAAATCAGGTTTTCAACGTGATCGGTCAAGGTGTAGTCAATAACGGTACGGACAGTATCGATACCGGCGTGTGCATTACCGTACTCGATAACTTGGTCGTTGGCATTGTCAACGAAGTAAACGTCGTTACCGTCGCCACCGCGCATGATGTCCGCGCCGGAACCACCGTTCAGGTAGTCGTTACCGGCACCACCTTGCAGGTAGTCTTTACCTTCTTCACCGTACAGAGAGTCGCCGTCGGCATCACCGTAAATGGTGTCGTTACCGGCACCGGCGTAGATTACGTCTGTGCCGTTGCCACCGTAGATGATGTCTTCGCAAGCAGTACCATAGATGGTATCTTTAGCATCAGTACCGCGGATAACGTTGCCGTCTTTGCAGTCTTCAGCTCGGATGACATTACCTGGGTTTTTGTCTTCGTGACCGTATGAGTTGTTTTGGTTATGGTCGTCAACACAGTCTTTGCAGTCTGGCTCAGGTTTTGGTTCTGGTTTAGGCTCAGGTTTTGGCTCTGGCTTAGGCTCAGGTTTTGGTTCTGGTTTCGGCTCAGGTTTTGGTTCTGGCTTAGGCTCAGGTTTTGGTTCTGGTTGCGGTTCTGGTTGTGGCTCAGGTTTAGGCTCAGGTTTTGGTTGAGGCTTAGGCTGAGGTTTAGGTTGTGGTTTTGGACATGGGATCGGTTTGATTGGCTCGCAGTTGTAAGGTGGGCAAACCGGAACACATTTGTAGTTAGGCGTTTTTGCCGGTGGGCAGAAAGCCGCAATAGCAGAAACCAAACCGGTTACCGCGTTAACTACTGACACGCCGACGCTGGCAATGCTAGCGATGCTGCCGATAGAAACAGAAGATTTTGCTGCAGGAGCGCAGTAGTAAGAAGAGTAGGAAGCCTTAGGCGCAGGAGCGCAGTAAGAACTAACCAGGGGTCTAGTATAATACCCCCCGTAACAGTATGCCATAATAATTACTCCCAAAAGTTAATAAAATATTGGGTTGACGGAACGAGCAAATCCGCCCTTGCCCAATTATTATTTTAGTAATATTTTGCAAAATATTTACTCAAAAATATCAAACGGTAGAATTTACCGACAAAAGGACAGAAGCTCCCCTAATTTTAAATACCATTATCCTAACAATCATAAAAACATTAACATTGATTCACAATCTCTTAACCAATATAACTGCTTAATCCATCTAGTTAAAACCTATATTTTAACTATAGTTATAGTATATTATTAAAATATTGATAAATAGTTACATTATAGGTAGATAATATCGACTACTTACTCAAACACGGCCCTGTTTGTATTTTGTTCGATGCTAATAATGTGAATTTGTCGTACTTACACTATAATGACGCAGACACCTATTTAACAGCCATCAGAGGAGATACTCAACCATGCGTACTTTATTGACCGGAGCCAAAGGCCAGCTTGCCCGTTGTCTGCGCGACCACCTGCCCGAAGATTGGGAACTGATTGCTACCGATTCGACTTCACTGGACATTACCGATACCGAAGCCGTACATCACATGATCAAAAATTTCCAACCCGATGCCATCGTTAATGCCGCAGCTTACACTGCCGTCGATAAAGCGGAAGAAAACGCAGAGGCTGCTTTTGCCGTCAACGCAAGCGCTGTTCACAACTTAGCCGCAGCCGCCCGCGCCGCGCATGCCCGCTTTATCCATATTTCCACCGACTATGTATTCGACGGCGAAGGCAAACGCCCTTACCGCGAAACCGACTACACCAATCCGCGCAGCACTTACGGTCAATCCAAAGTAGCGGGCGAACTTTTGGCTTTGGCCGCGCATCCGGAAAGCATTATTATTCGCACCTCATGGCTGTTTAGCGAATACGGCAGCAATTTCGTCAAAACCATGTTGCGCCTTGCCAAAGAACGCGATTCCCTCTCCGTCGTTCACGACCAAACCGGCTGTCCGACTTATGCAGGCGATTTGGCACACGCCATTATCGAATTATTACAACAACCCACCTCCCCACGCGGCATCTTCCATTACTGTGGCAATAAATCGGCAACATGGTACGAATTTACCAAAGCCATCTTTCAGACGGCCCAACAATTAGACGACAGCTTCCGCATTCCGGAACTGAACGCGATTACTACCGATCAATATCCCCTGCCTGCTCCGCGTCCGGCATACAGCATCATGGATTGCTCACGCCTGGAGACCGAGTTCGGTATCAAACCGTCCGACTGGCAAAAAGCCCTGCGCGAAATTCTCCGCAAAATCGACTGATAAGCTGATTCATCTATATTAAGGCCGTCTGAAACATATTTTCAGACGGCCTTTTTGTTTCTTTTATATATATCAAAAGCTTTATCTATCCAGTCTGTCATTTGAAAAGTGCTACAATAGCCGTTTATTTTATTTTTCAGACGGCCTGACAATATGTGCAACCATCATCCCAAACATTCACACGATAATGACACCATCCGCATCCGCGGCGCGCGTACACATAATTTAAAAAATGTCGATTTGGACATTCCGCGTCACAAGCTCGTGGTGGTAACAGGATTGTCAGGCAGCGGCAAATCATCGCTGGCGTTTGATACGCTGTATGCCGAAGGGCAGCGGCGTTATGTCGAGAGCCTGTCCGCCTATGCCCGTCAATTTTTGCAGATGATGGACAAACCCGATGTCGATTTGATCGAAGGCCTGTCGCCCGCGATTTCCATCGAGCAGAAATCCACCAGCCACAATCCGCGTTCCACCGTCGGCACGGTAACGGAAATCCATGATTACCTGCGCCTTTTGTACGCCCGCGTCGGCACGCCGTATTGCCCCGAACACAATCTGCCGTTGTCCAGCCAAACCGTATCGCAGATGGTCGATGCCGTGTTGAAGCTGCGGGAAGACACGCGCGTGATGATTTTGGCGCCGGCGGTGCGCGAGCGTAAGGGCGAGTTTGTCGATTTCTTTGCCGACTTGCAGGCGCAGGGTTTTGCGCGTGTACGCGTGGACGGCGAGGTCTATCAGTTGGATGAAGTGCCGAAGCTGGAAAAAAACATCAAACACAATATTGACGTGGTCATCGACCGCGTGAAAGTAAAAGCCGACATCAAACAACGTCTGGCGGAAAGTTTTGAAACCGCGCTGCGTCACGGCAACGAGCGCGCGCTGGCAATGGAAATGGACAGCGGCGAAGAGCATTGGTTCTCCGCGCGTTTCGCCTGCCCCGTATGTTCATACAGCCTGCCTGAATTAGAGCCTCGCCTGTTTTCGTTCAACAACCCGATGGGTTCCTGCCCGACTTGCGACGGCTTGGGCAACACCAATTTCTTCGACCCCGAAAAAGTGGTCGCCCATCCCGAATTATCCTTAGCAGCAGGTGCGATTGACGGCTGGGATAAGCGCAACCAATTCTATTTCCAAATGATTCAATCGCTGGCGCATCATTATAAATTTGATGTCAACGCCGCTTGGGAAAGCCTACCGGAAAAAGTGAAAAAAGTCGTGTTGCACGGATCGGGCAAAGAAGTCATCGACTTTACCTATCTATCCGAACGCGGCACCACCTTCAACCGCAGCCACGCCTTCGAAGGCATCATCCCCAATCTCGAACGCCGCTACCGCGAAACCGACAGCGAAACCGTGCGCGAAAAACTGCGTGAATACCAAAACCACCGCGCCTGCCCAAGCTGCGGCGGCGCACGTTTACGCAAAGAAGCCCGCTACGTTTACGTCAGCGGTGAACCGTTGCACGAAGTTTCCGCCTGGCCGCTGACCAAAACCCACCAATTCTTTGAAACGCTGGATTTGGACGGCAACAAAAAACAAATTGCTGAAAAAATCCTCAAAGAAATTACCGAGCGGCTCGGCTTCCTGATTAATGTCGGGCTGGATTACCTGAATCTCTCCCGCTCCGCCGAAACCCTTTCCGGCGGCGAAGCCCAGCGCATCCGCCTCGCCAGCCAAATCGGCAGCGGCCTGACCGGCGTGATGTACGTTTTGGACGAACCCTCCATCGGCCTGCACCAGCGCGACAACGACCGCCTGCTCGCCACCCTCAAACGCCTGCGCGATTTGGGCAACAGCGTGATTGTGGTCGAACACGACGAAGACGCCATCCGCGAAGCCGATTTCGTCGTCGATATGGGTCCCGGCGCGGGCGAACACGGCGGCAACGTACTGATTGCCGACACACCCGAAAACGTCGCCAAATGCGAAAAATCCGTTACCGGACAATACCTCAGCGGCAAAAAATCCATTGCCGTACCGTCTGAACGCACGCCTGTCAATCCCGACCGAATGCTCGTCCTCAAAGGCGCGCGCGGCAACAACCTCAAAAACGTTACCCTCGAACTGCCGCTCGGTTTGATTACCTGCATTACCGGCGTATCCGGCAGCGGCAAGTCCACCCTGATTAACGACACCCTCGCCAAAATCACCGCCCGCGAACTCAACCGCGCCCAAGAAGAACCCGCCCCATACGACGACATCCACGGCCTCGAACACCTCGACAAAGTCATCAACGTCGACCAATCCCCCATCGGCCGCACCCCGCGCTCCAACCCCGCCACCTACACCGGCCTGTTCACCCCTATCCGCGAACTCTTCGCCGGCGTCCCCCTCTCGCGCGAACGCGGCTACAACGTCGGCAGATTCTCCTTCAACGTCAAAGGCGGCCGCTGCGAAGCCTGCCAAGGCGACGGCGTCATCAAAGTCGAAATGCATTTCCTGCCCGACGTGTACGTCCCCTGCGAAGTCTGCCACGGCAAACGCTACAACCGCGAAACGCTCGAAATCCAATACAAAGGCAAAAACATCAGCCAAGTCCTCGACATGACCGTTGAAGAAGCCCGCGAATTTTTCGACGCCGTCCCCACCGTATCACGCAAACTGCAAACCCTGATGGACGTAGGCCTCGGTTATATCCGCCTCGGTCAGTCCGCCACCACCCTCTCCGGCGGCGAAGCCCAGCGCGTCAAACTCGCCTTGGAACTCTCCAAACGCGACACCGGCAGAACACTCTATATCCTCGACGAACCCACCACCGGCCTGCACTTCGCCGACATCGCCCTGTTGCTGGAAGTCATAGGCCGTCTGAAAGGCAAAGGCAACTCGATAGTGATTATCGAGCATAATCTTGACGTAATTAAAACTGCCGATTGGATTGTGGACTTGGGGCCGGAAGGGGGAGATGGAGGGGGGAGGATTATTGCTTGTGGTAGTCCTGAGCAGGTGGCAAAGGTTAAGGGGAGTTATACTGGGAAGTATTTGAAGGTAGTTTTATAATTTACTAATTAATGTTTAATTTTAGGAGACCTTTTATGGCAAATTTTGAGCAATGCGCTCATCAAGAAGAAAATATTTATTGATATGTACATGATTTTATGTAGATTCTTAATTGTGGAATTTGAAACTCATTTGGTAGCTCTATTAATTAATCAATAATCTCATGTGCAAAATTAGAAATAGATAGTCAGGAGAAGGAGGGACAAATAGTAAAATGATAACGCATAATAAGCTAAGAAATAATTTATTTTATTGAATAATAGTAATTTTACTTTTTGCAATTACAATTAAAGGTATAAAAACATGTCTATCAACAGAAAGCTATTACCGTCAATGCATCATGCAATTTCGTTAAATGACTTTCGAATCTATTTGGATGAAAGAGCCATTTTATCTCGTGCTGACTTATCAGAACTAAACCCATACTACACAAGATTTTTCTCTGATGCTAAAGATGTAAGAACAGGGAACTGGAATAGGGTATTTGGTAATTTTACTGATTATGGCTCTTTATTTGCACATACCAATACATCAGCAGTACCAAATGCATATGGACCAATATTAATTATTTTTAAATCTAATTATTTTCAAAATATTGTTGGTAATAATTCGTTGAGAGTAACAAAAAAGACTATATCTTCTAGTTCGTTTAATCCAAATACTGATTTTATAGATATAAGTACACTACACGAATATTTTGAAATTACTTCTCAGGGATTTTACAATTATCCAAAAACCGAATTTAAAGGGATAGAATTTTCCTGCGCACAGCGTCTTAATATAAGTCCTGATACTATACATAAAATAATAATAGATCCAATTTATCATAATGATATTAGATTGATAGATAAAGTACAGGAATTGTTGGATAATTACACAATCAATGTTGAAACAATAGAACGTAGATTGACTGAAGATAAAATTAATATATTACGCCATCTGGTATCTTGGAGTAATTCATTAAATGGTAAGCTTTTACATAAAAATATTATTCTTAGAGATCATGTTCCCGAACATCTTCAAAATTGGTTTAATAATTTAAATGATATAGGGGTTAAAATCTTAGCATCATGGCTTACCTATACATACAATGGAACACTAATACATATGGAGTAAAAAAATCATAGCAAGCCGTAGCATGCATACCCAACCGGCCGCGTGCGTGACTGCACCCCCCCCTACTCTGAATTACACGAAACTTCAAAACCAACGTGTAGAGTGTGTGCAGTACGCACGCGGTTACTTGATTGACGGTTTGCCATTTCAACTTTTAACTTCGTTGAAGCTAGCCCTTTCAGACGACCTCCAAGGTCGTCTGAAAGCGTCAAATTTAACAAAGCTAGAATCTTAAACAACAAACCATTCCTTCTCTAACACCCAAACCACAAACAAAAATCCTATGGCGCGTTATCGCAGAAACTTCATTGCCAGCGGCACATTCTTTTTCACTGTCAAACTCGCCGACCCAAAATCGCGCCTGCTTGTCGAACATATCGACTTCGCATGCGGCCTATATGGATGTGCAAAAACAATATCCCTTTGAAACCGTCGCCGTATGCGTACTGCCAAACCACATTCACGCCATTTGGACGCTGCCACCCGACGATGCGGATTATTCCCTGCGCTGGCGGCTGATTAAAACCAAATTCTCCGCACATTTTCCTCATGCCGAAAACCTGTCTGCCAGCAAACAGCGACGGAACGAACGCGGTATTTGGCAACGGCGTTTTTATGAACACACCGTGCGCAACCAAACGGATTTGCAACGTTGCGCGGACTACATCCATTTCAATCCCGTCAAACATGGATTATGTGACAATGTCCGCGATTGGCCGTTTTCGTCGTTTCACCGTTATGTGCGGGACGGACGGCTGCCGTTAAATTGGGGCGGCACAAAAGAAACGGCGGTAATGAGTTTTGGAGAGTGAATGCCATAATAAAAAACTACCGGCCGCGTGCGTGCTACGCTACACACCCTAGCTGTGAATCACGCGAAACTTTAAAATCAATACGTGGAATAAGCCGTAGCCTGTATATCCAACCGACTGCGTGCGTGGCTGCGCCACACACCCTAGCTGTGAATTACGCGGAACTTCAAAACCAACGCGTAGGGTGTGTGCGGTACGCACGCACGCGGTTGCTTGATTGACGGTTTGCTGTTGTAAATTTTAAATTAGTTGAAACTAACGCTTTCAGACGGCATAAGAAATGACCGTCTGAAAATTGAAAAATGCCTTATCCCGGACACTCTGATTCACAAAACAAAAAACGGATTCCAAATCATTGGAATCCGTTTTTCTCTAAAGCTATCCGAATTATTTGGCTTCTTCTTTAGCGTCTTCAGCAGCTTCTTTGGCTTCTTCCGCTGCGTCTTTGGCTTCTTCGGCTTTCTCTTCAGGAGTTTCTGCAGCAGGAACGCCTTTCAAAGCGTCCAAAGAAGTTTTACAAGTTGCATCGCGTTGGTCTGCAGGCAGGTTTTTCAATGCTTCTTTGGTTTGTTCGAAAGATTTTTGCATCATGTCTTTGGTTGCGGCATCTACGTCTTTAGTTGCTTCGGCAAATGCTTTTTCATACTCGTCACAAACGGCAGAAGAAGATGAACCTGAACCGCCGCATGCTGACAGGGACAGGGCTGCCAACAAAGCCACCAATAAAGCTGATGTTTTCATGTGTCTCTCACTTTTTTAAATTTAGGTTAAAGGATGTTATATGTTAATTCATTATATGAAAGTGTCAAGAGTTTTTGTTTAATTTAATCAAAACTATATCATTGAAAGAGCCGGCCTATCTCAACATGATCAAGGCCGTCTGAAATTTCAGACGGCCTTAGGTTTGAAGCAATCTTTTTCAACGATTACGCCGCGTTACGGTGATAATGTCTGAGCGCGTGTTCTTTGCGCCGTCCGCTACTGAATGCGGAGACGCGTTTCAGATAGCCGATGACGCGGGTGCCGTAGTCGATATCGTGGCTGCCGCAGGCGGAACAGGCATGCAGGGTGCGTTTGTCGATATGGCCGCATTCGTTGCAGATGGTAATGCGCACATTCACGCAGAAGTAGTTGCAGCCGGTTTGTGCGGCGATGTCCAAGAGCGAGCGGTAGCCGGATTCGGGCAGGGCTTCGTCTAGGTTCAGGTGCAACGCGGAGCCGCCGTCGAGCCAGTCCACCAGTTCTTTGCCGTGAAGCAGGAATTTGTCGAGCGCGTTGATTTCTTCGTCTTCGACGACATAGAAATAGGAGTTGTAGCATTCGCGGCTGACTTTGTAGCCGTCGGCTTTGTCCCATTTGGCGTTTTTCACGCCGAGGTTTTCGGCGGGGACAAACTCGGTGTTGAACTTCACGCCGTAATGTTTGCTGGCGGCTTGGTTGGCTTCGAATATGGTTTTCAGACGGCCTTGGACGAAGTTGATGTAGTCATCGTTGTAGCCGACTTTGATGCCTTGCGATTCGGCGGCTTCCGCCATGCCGTTAATGCCGATGGTGAGGAATTGTTTGTCCAGCGTGATAAAGCCTGCATCGTAAACGGGCAGCATTCCGGCGGCTTGGTATTCTTCCATCAGTTTGCGGTAGGCGTATTGGTATTTGTGGATTTTCGCCACTTCGGCGGCAAGGTCGCGTCCATCTTGCTCCAGCCGGTTCATATTGATGGTAATGACGTTGATGGAACCTGTCGCCACGCCGCCCGCGCCGAGTGTGTAGCTGAAGGTGCGGTCTTCGATGGCGTTGCGCAGACGGCAGCAGGAAGCCAAGGAGTCGGGGTTGTTGGAAAGATAGACGAAGAAGGAATTGCCTTCCGCCAACTCTTTCGCCATTTCGTCAGCGAACACGGTGTCTTTGCATTTGCCGCCATCGGTCAGCATCGCAGCGGTCACGACAGGGAAGGTCAAAATGGCTTTGGTGCGCTCTTGGTTAAACCATTTAAGGAAGAAGTTTTGCAGCTTCGCCACGCTCGGCCACACTGGTTTGCTGAAATCGGGGAAGACGAAATCGCCGAACATTGCGTCAAAATAGTATTGATCGTAAACGGAAATATTCCAGAATACGCTCTGATAGCCGCGCGCGGCGGCAGGCTGGTTGATGCTGTACACCACCTGCTGCATATGGTTGGCAATTTCTTTGGCATGGGTTTCCAAATAATCGTCGCCGTAGTCTTTGCGGGCGAAGTAGTCGAAATAAGTCAGAAATTCCACTGTGGCCACCGCGCCGGCAAACTGCGCGCTGATGGCAAACACCAGGTTGATAAACGAGCCGCAAAACGATGCCAAATGCTGCGGCGCTTTAGATTCGCCGCCGAGTTTGCTTAAGCCGTCGAGCAGGAAGGGATACAGCGTAACCGACACACAATAAGGCTTGAGGCTGGTTTCGTCGTGCACATAAATCTCATGCGCCTCAATCTGGCGGATGTACTCATCGGCAACGGATTGGTCGAAAATTTCGGCGATTTTGCGCGACACTTGGGCGCGGTTAATCTGCACAAAAAAGTCTTTCATAATTTCCGCTTCCATCGTGGCGATGTTTTTTTGCGTTACGTTGGCATTGGCGTCCATTTTCGAGCCGTCCGCCGCGTTTTGTGCGCTGATGTAGTCGCGCATGAATTGTAGTTTTCCGTTTAACTGTTCGGGATGCAGCCGAATCATGTTAATTCTCCTGTATGGTTTGGTTGATTTATTAAACAATGACGGTTGGGCCGTCTGAAACATCGCTGTCAGCGAATACAATAAATTCAATTTAAATCAGTGCAATACAGCACCGGGCTAAATTGAAGCCACTGGAAAAACTTTAGGCGCAGGTTTGTCTTTGATAAACAAGCGGTTCAACACTTCGCCCGTGTGCAAATTGATAAACTTCTGATTGGTGGCCGGACTTTCAAAACCGCCCAACTCCATCTGCCAGCGGCCGGTTTTCAGATACGTCAGATAAGGCAGGATGCCGTCTGAAACCGCCTCCAGCTCTTCACGCTCCAGGCCGGTGTACAAGCAGGCTTTCAAACCCGCCTGCGTCACGATGGCCAGCATTTTCTGCAAGGCTTCCGGCTGCCATTCTCCGCCCATAAACAACACGCACGTAATCAATCCGCGATAGCGTTTCAGACGGCCTTTTAAATAATCCTCGGTCAATTCCGTGCCGATGCCCTCTTTCCATGTATCGGCACTGTGACAGCCTTTGCAACGCAGCGGACAACCGGAAAACAGAAACGCCAGCGACACTTCGCCCGGCACTTCCTGCCAAACAATTTGCTCGATTGTGAATTTCAAACCGCTCATTGCAACGCCATAAAACACAAGATATGGTATGCATTAAAACACAATACTACTAGATATGGTATTTTATTTAACAATCCATCTTTATTTTGTAATAGGTTTTTATAATTTAATAGATTGTAAATTTCAATAATTACATCTACACGGCTCCTTTGATAAAGGCCGTCTGAAAACAATTTCAGTGCATTAATATAAAAAAAGAAAAGCAAACTCCGTTATAACAAAGACGGTTTTAACAAATCAAAAAAGGCCGTCTGAAATCATCTTTCAGACGGCCTTAATTTCAGGTTTTACCCCCGATTCGAACCTTTCACCATATCCATCAAAAACAATCGGCAATCCAAATTACCGTTAAACAAAGGAATTTTACGCTTCGGAGAAAGGCGCATAAATTTCGGCATATCGCGATCACCGGTAAACATTCCTACCAACCAGCCGGCGTAATATTGTTTCAACCATGTACCGAGTTGCGGATATAAAGCCTGCAAAGCCTGAACCTCCGCAAGGCGCACGCCATAAGGCGGATTGGAAATCATAATGCCGTGTTCGCCGTTTGGGCGCGCGGCCTGCGCATCTTGCACGTCAAAGCGGATGAAATTATCCACTTCGGCGGCTTGGGCATTGGCCAATGCGGCGCGGATCATATAACGGTCGTTGTCGCTGCCGGAAATGGGCGCGGCGGCCGGTTTGATTTGTTTTTCAGCCTCACGGCGCAACGCTTGCCATTTTTCTTTGTCGAAGTTTTGCAGTTTTTCAAAACCGAAACGGCGCATCAAGCCCGGCGCACGATGTGTCGCAATCCATGCAGCCTCAATGGCAATCGTGCCGCTGCCGCAAAACGGGTCTTGGAAAGGCTGCGTACCATCGTAGCCTGCCAAAAGCAGCAAACCTGCCGCCAAGTTCTCTCTCAATGGCGCTTCGCCGGTATCCTGACGATAGCCGCGTTTAAAGAGTGCTTCGCCGGAAGTATCGATAAAGATTTCCACATTGCGTTCATCGATAAAGGCATGAATGCGGATATCGGGGTTGATTTTGCCCACGCTCGGACGCGCATCATAAATATCGCGGAAAGCATCGCAGACGGCATCTTTGATTTTCAAACCGACAAAATCCAAGCTTTTCACATTGGCGCGCTTGCCTTCGACTTTGACTTTGAAGGTCTGCTCCAGCTTAAACCAACCTGTCCAATGCAGATTTCGTGCCAGTTTGTAGATATCATGTTCGTTGCGATAACCTCCTTTGGTCAAGCGCAGCAAAACACGGCTGGCAACGCGCGAATGCAGGTTGATGCGATACACCTGCTCCATCGTGCCTTTACATGCCACACCGCCGTCAACAGCGCGGATATCCTGACATGCCATGCTGTCGAGTTCCTGCGTCAAAGGCGCTTCCAAACCGCGAGGACAAGTGATAAAAAGTGAATAAACCGTCATATAAAACCTTTCCGGGTAGGGCTATCCGAACCACTCGGATAACAAATAAAAACAATATTATAGCCGAAAAACCAAAAGGCCGTCTGAAACTTCAGACGGCCTTTGAATAACGCTTGCTTAGTGATCCAAACTATCGGTTTCCACCTTAACCGCTTTATCGGTTTTGTCTTCCGGCAAAACCAGGTTCAACAATACCGCCATAATACCGCCTGCGGAAATTGAGTTTTGGAACAATACCGGCAGGTTTTTGAACACTTCAGGCTCAAACGCCACACCCAAACCCAAACCGACAGAAGTTGCCGCGATAACCGCTTCACGGCGGCGAATACCGTGGCTGACCAAAATCCGCACGCCGGCAATCGCAATCAGGCCAAACATCAATACCATCGCGCCACCCAAAACCGGACTCGGAATCGTGGTAAACGCACGGCCGATAACAGGGAACAAGCCCAACAACACCAAAATCGCCGCGATATATTTGCCCACATGACGCGAAGCCACGCCGGTCATTTGAATCACGCCGTTGTTTTGCGCAAACGTGGTCAAAGGCAAAGAACCCAACGCAGTCGCAATCACAGACACCAAACCATCCGCCAACACACCGCCGCGCAGACGTTTGGTATATTCTTCACCCTCGATCGGCTGCTCGGAGACCATCGCAGTCGCCGTCAAATCGCCCACTGCTTCAAATACGCTCAACAAGAAAATCGCACCGGCGACAATAAACGCGTGCCAATCAAATGCAAAGCCATATTTAAACGGAACCGGCAGGGTAATCAGCGGCAGGTTTTGCAGGGCAGAAAAATCCACTTTGCCCAAAAACAGCGCAACGATATAACCGACAATCAAACCCACCGCAATGCCGCTCATGCGCAGCAACGGATTTTTTAAGCAGTTGAAAACCAAAACAATCAGCAACACCAGCGATGCCAGACCCAAGTTTTCCATCGAGCCGAACGTACCGTCTGCTTTCGCACCGAAGCCGCCGCCAAAGTCAGTAATGCCGACATGCACCAAACTCAAGCCGATCAACATCACGACCACGCCGCTTACAGTCGGCGTAATCACTTTTTTCAGATAAGGCAAAAGCCAGGCGGAGAAGCACACCAAAAATGCGCCGACAAAGGACACGCCCAAAAGCGTTGAAATCATCGCATCTTCAGTCAAACCGCCCTCTTTCATGCCGGTACCGAGCGCAATCATCACGGTTACAAAAGAGAAATTGACCGACTGAATCGACAACATACCCGAACCGACCGGCCCGAAACGGTTGACCTGCAAATAAGTACCGACACCGGAAGCCACCATCGCCATCGACACCAAATAAGCCGTCATTTCAACCGGCAGCTCCAACGCCCCGCCGACAATCAGCGCCGGCGTAATCATCGGGACAAAAATAGCCAAAAGGTGCGTAACCGCACTCAACAACGCATTCCCAAACGGCGGCTTGTCTTCCAAACCGTAAACCAAATCAGGCGAACCGGCCTGTTTATCTGTCATTTCGGCCATAATGACCCTTTCTTAAGAATCGTTAAAAAATATTAAGATGCGCATTTTAACTAATTTAAAATGTATCAGCAAATTCAAAATCATCAGGTCGTCTGAAAGTTTTGCCCAATCATTTTCAGACGGCCTCAAACAGCCTTAACACATTTTAATCCTTGACAGTATTTTTCCATCTTAAAACAAACAAACTAATGATTTAAAAATGTATTATTCATTAAGATAATGACAAATCACGATTAAACGGCCCGGCCTCATAGCGGATATGTTTCACACAAACAACAAAGTAAGCTACAATCCGATGAATAATCCACCCACATTATAAAATTAAAGGTTTCCGTATGTTAAAAGGCAGTCTGGTTGCCCTGATTACCCCGATGAATCAAGACGGCAGCATCAACTACGAACAACTTCGCGACTTAATCGACTGGCACATTGAA
This sequence comes from Neisseria sp. HMSC070A01, assembly GCF_001810165.1. Taxonomy (NCBI): domain Bacteria; kingdom Pseudomonadati; phylum Pseudomonadota; class Betaproteobacteria; order Neisseriales; family Neisseriaceae; genus Neisseria; species Neisseria sp. HMSC070A01. The sequence continues at coordinate 288,689 of NZ_KV800125.1, forward strand.
AACGGCACCGACGGCATCGTCGCAGTCGGCACCACCGGCGAGTCAGCCACCCTGCCTGTCGAAGAACATTTGGCCGTTATTGAAGCCACTGTCAAACACGTCAACAAGCGCATTCCCGTTATCGCCGGCACAGGCGCCAACAATACTGTCGAAGCCATCGCCCTTTCCCAAGCCGCCGAGCAAGCCGGTGCGGACTACACCTTATCCGTCGTCCCCTATTACAACAAACCTTCCCAAGAAGGCATTTACCAACATTTCAAAGCCATCGCCGAAGCCACTTCGATTCCGATGGTTATCTACAATGTTCCCGGCCGCACCGTCGTCAGCATGAGCAACGACACTATTTTGCGCTTGGCCGAAATTCCCAATATCGTGGGTGTCAAAGAAGCCAGCGGTAAAATCGGCAGCAACATCGAATTGATCAACAGCGTTCCCGAAGGTTTTGCCGTTTTATCCGGCGACGATCCTACCGGCCTGCCCTTCATGCTGTGTGGCGGCCACGGCGTGGTAACCGTCGCAGCCAACGTTGCACCGAAACTCTTTGCCGACATGTGCCGAGCCGCCCTTGAGGGCGATATTGCGACCGCCCGTCGTCTAAACGAGCAACTTATCCCAATTTATAACACCATGTTCTGCGAGCCCAGCCCGGCCGCGCCCAAATGGGGCCTGAGCTTATTGGGCAAATGCGAACCCCATGTTCGTCTGCCTTTGGTAGCACTGACCGAAGCCGGTCAAGCCAAAGTCCGAGCCGCTCTGGAAAAATCAGGACAAATCTGATCCGGAAATAAGGCCGTCTGAATCCCAAACACCCTTTTCAGACGGCCTCCCTGTTAAGAACTTCATCCACAGGAAAACAAGATGACCTATATCAAACCCATCGTAGTAGCCCTCGCCCTGATTAGCATGACTGCCTGTTCCGGCAGCAAAAAAGAACAACCCAAACTCGACTATCAAAGTCAATCACACCGCCTGGTCAAACTGGAAGTACCACCTGATTTGAACAACCCGGACCAAGGCAACCTCTATCAATTACCGGCAGGCAGCGGCGCCGTCCGCGCCAGCGACTTCAACAAACGCCGCACTCAAGCCGTACAACAACCTGCCAATGCAGAAGTTTTGAAATCCGTTAAAGGCGTACGCCTTGAGCGTGACGGCAACCAACGCTGGTTGGTTGTCGATGGCAAATCGCCTCGCGAAATTTGGCCGTTGCTGAAAGTGTTCTGGCAAGAAAACGGTTTCGACATCAAATCCGAAGAACCGGCCATCGGCCAAATGGAAACCGAGTGGGCTGAAAACCGAGCCAAAATCCCTCAAGACAGCCTGCGCCGCCTGTTGGACAAAGTCGGCTTGGGCGGCATCTACTCCACCAGCGAACGCGACAAGTTCATCATCCGCATCGAACAAGGCAAAAACGGTTCGACCGACATCTTCTTCGCCCATAAAGGCATGAAAGAAGTTTATGCCGACCGTAAAAAAGACACCACCATGTGGCAGCCAAGCGAGAGCGACCCTAACCTCGAAGCCGCATTCCTCGCGCGCTTTATGCAATACTTGGGCGTTGACGGCCAACAAGCCGAACAGGCCCTGACCCAAAGCGTTGCCGCCCGCAGCAATGCCTCCGAGTTGGCCCGTGTGGACAACGGTACCCTGCTGCTGGCAGGCGATTACGGCCGCAACTGGCGCCGCACCGCCCTTGCGCTCGACCGCATCGGTCTGACTGTTATCGGTCAAAATGCCGAACGCCGCGCTTTCTTGGTTCAACAAGCCCCAACCGAAGGCGAAGCAGTTGCCAATAAAAAACCCGGCCTGTTCAAACGCGTATTTGGCAAAGGCAAAGCAGAAGCACCAAAAACTTATCCTGAAATCATCGTCTATGTCGAGCCAATCAACAATGGCGCACGCCTCCATCTGTTGAACAAAGACGGCAGCCCATACAAAGGCAGCGATGCCTCCACATTGTTGAGCCGCCTGCACACAGAATTGCGTTAATCCGTTATTCGACTTAAGGCCGTCTGAAATATTCAGACGGCCTTTTTAACGGATACGGCATGGTTTCAAATTCTCAATCTGACGTTATAATCAAAACATTTTCCCCTTACCCAAGCTGCCATGACCCGACAAAAAGCCTATCTGATTCTGACCGCCCTGTTTACCCTGATGTTTATCGTCCTGATTCTGTTGGGTGCTTATCTTCTGAGCATTCACAGCAAACAATTTGCCGTTGCCGCCTTTCTGTTTGCCTTTGCCGCCGTTTTTGCCCAAATCGGCAGCCTTGCCCTTTACATCCGCCACAAAGCACGCGCGCAAATGGCCCGTATGCAGCAAACCGAAACCCATTAAGGAAAAACCATGTTTGAAAAAATCGTCCTTGCCAGTGGCAACGCAGGCAAACTCAAAGAATTTTCCCGCCTCTTTACCGACTTAAACATCGAAGTCCTGCCACAATCGCAGTTCAATACGCCCGAATGTCCCGAGCCGTACCATACCTTTGTTGAAAATGCCCTGGCCAAAGCACGCCATGCCGCCAAATACAGCGCCTTACCGGCACTTGCCGATGATTCCGGCATCTGCACCAACGCCTTAAATGGCGCACCCAGCATTTTCTCCGCACGTTATGCAGGCGAAAACCCCAAATCCGATGCCGCAAACAACGCCAAACTGTCTTCCGATCTTGCCGATAAAGACGATAAAAGCTGCTACTACGTCTGCGTACTCGTCCTCGTCCGCCACGAAAACGACCCGCAACCCATCATCGCCGAAGGCATCTGGCGCGGCCAATGGCAGGCCGAAGCAGCCGGCACAAACGGCTTCGGTTACGACCCGCATTTCTATCTGGCCGAACACGGTTGCACCGCCGCCGAGCTTGCCCCTGAAATCAAAAATGCCGAAAGCCACCGCGCCCAAGCATTGCGTGAATTGTTAAGAAAAATTGAATCCTTATAGACCAAAGGCCGTCTGAAACCTTCAGACGGCCTACCTCACATTCATTCCCATGCCCAAGCCCACACCTGAAGAATTGGCAGCCTTTGCAAAATTCGTTTCTGCCTTCATTCCTACCACACCTGACGAACTTCTTCAGCTCGTTGATGGTCAAAAAACTACTATCGTCTTTTTAGGCAAACCAAGCTGTTCATACTGTCGCCGTTTTGTTGCAAAACTGTCTACCGTTTCCTTAAACAAGCAGCTTACCATCCACTTTACCGACAGCAGCAACAAAGCAGCTTTAAAAACTTTTCGTAAACAACACGGCATCAAAACTGTTCCCGCATTACTCAAAATCTCACAAGGCAAAATAAAATCCGTCTGCAATTCCAAATTATCAGAAGAAGAAATTGAAGCATTTTTGAGCGCTTAGACTTTGCAAATTTCCTACTGATTACTTTCCCAGCCGACACTTTCAGTTAAAATAACGGCCTAAAAATTTCAGACGGCCTTGAGCCTCAACACATACCATGACCCAAATCACTTTCCAACGCCCCGGACAACTCACCGCCCTACCGCCCTTGTCGCTCTACATCCACACCCCGTGGTGCATCAAAAAATGCCCGTATTGCGACTTTAATTCCCACAGCCTGAAAAACGGCCTGCCGGAAGAAGCCTATATCGATGCCCTATTAACCGACTTGCAGCTTGAATTACCCAATATTTGGGGCAGACCGGTAGAAACCATATTCTTCGGCGGCGGTACACCCAGTCTGTTTCAAGCGGAATCAATTGACCGCTTGTTAAGCGGCGTGCGTTCGCTGTTGCGTTTGCAACCCGAAGCGGAAATTACTTTGGAAGCAAACCCGGGTACATTTGAAATTGAGAAGTTTCAGGGATTTAAAGACGCAGGCATTACGCGTCTATCTATCGGCGTGCAAAGTTTTAACGACGATATGCTTGCTCGATTGGGACGCGTTCACAACGGCAAAGAAGCCCTGACAGCCATTGATACTGCCTTGAAATTATTTGAAAAAGTCAATATCGATTTGATGTATGCCCTGCCAAACCAAACGGTTCAGACGGCCTTAAACGATGTGCAAACCGCTATTGCAACAGGCGTATCGCATATCAGCGCATATCATCTGACCATGGAGCCGAACACGCCTTTTGGTCATACGCCGCCAAAAGGTTTGCCGCAAGATGAAGCAGCATTGGATATTGAAGATGCCGTACACGGCGCATTGGAAAGTGCAGGCTTTATCCACTACGAAACATCGGCTTTTGCAAAACCAGCCATGCAGTGCCGCCACAATTTGAACTACTGGCAGTTCGGCGATTATTTGGGCATCGGCGCGGGCGCACACGGAAAAATTTCCTATCCCGACCGCATCGAGCGAACTGTCCGCCGCCGCCATCCCAACGACTATCTTGCCGCCATGCAGAGTAATCCGCATGAAGCAGTTGAACGCAAAACCGTTGCTGCCGAAGACCTTCCATTCGAGTTCATGATGAACGTCCTGCGCCTGACCGACGGCGTACCTGCTGCAACGCTGCAAGAACGTACCGGCGTACCCACTGCAAAAATTATGACACAAATCGAAACCGCCAGACAAAAAGGCCTGCTTGAATCAGACCCGACCGTGTTCCGCCCGACCGAACAAGGTCGTTTGTTCTTAAACGACTTGTTACAGTGTTTTTTATAAGTGCTGTTTTACAACAGTTGAACCATTTTTAGATTTGCTTAATTTACGACAAGAAAATACAATCAGAATAATTGTTGGGAATGAACAATCCCAGCGATTATCCACTACTCCTAATCCTACATTAAGGACAAAACAATGAAAAAAGTTCTGGTAACACTGATTGCTCTTTCCCTGCCTGCATTTGCATTGGCTGATGCAACCAAAGGTTTTTATGTTCAGGCTGATGCTGGTCATGCTACTGTAAAGGGAGATGCATCAGTTAAAGGCTTTAGCCCACGCATCTCTGCCGGTTACGATTTCGGCGATTTCCGTGTTGCCGCTGACTATACCCATTATAAGTCTGAAAAAATCAATACTGCCTCATTCGATGCTGAAGGTAAATACCACAGTGCCGGCGTTTCTGCTATTTATGACTTTGATCTGCAAACTCCTGTAAAACCTTATGTAGGTGCTCGTGTGGCTATTAATCATGCTTCTGCAAAAGTTAAGACAGCTAATTCATATTATGAACGCAGTGATACTAAAACTGGTGTTGGAGCAATGGCTGGCGTAAGCTACGAAGTAACACCTAACGTTGCCTTGGATGCAGGCTATCGCTACAACTATTGGGGCAAAATGAATAGCATTAAGTTCCATACTCACGAAGTATCTGCCGGCGTACGCGTAACATTCTAATTCTTGTCTTGAAGCAATCATTGCTTCAAATATCAAGTAACAAAAGGCCGTCTGAAACCTGTTTCTCAGGATTTCAGACGGCCTTTTAACTTCTTTAAATATATCTAACTTTTTGCTGCTTTTACTTTTGCTGCAAACCATAGCGCGGCAGCCGTACCTGCCATATCGGCAATACCGTCCGCAATCGAACCTTGGCGCGTAGTAGTCAGAAATGCCTGAGCCAGCTCGCTGCCTACTGCAAACAATAAGGCGGCAAACAGAATGCCTTTATAGGGAATATTCCTATTGTCTTGAATAAATATTTTTGCACACAACCATGCCTGACCGAAAAACAGTCCGAAATGGCCGACTTTATCAAAATGGGGAAATGGTGGAGCGCTATTGCCGCCCTCTCTGAAAAGTAAGGCATAAATGGCGGCCACAAACCAGATTAAGGCAGCGGCAGTAAATTTGTTTAACGGCAAGGCTTTCATTTATCGGCCTCTTCATCCAGCCATGTTTGACAGATGTCTGCCAAGCGGACAAATTTCCCACCCCGCGCCTTCAAAATATCACGCCATTGTGCCACTTCTTCTGCATCCGGGGCATCTTCAATACTGCATTCGTAAAGACAGAAGTCTAATGTTTCGCCAACAATGCCGGGGGCTTCGGTCTGCATCAGGTTGGTCAGTTCGTTCATATTTACTGTTTCTTTGATTGGTTTATCGCTAGCCAGACTGCGCCGTCTGTTTTCAGGCCGTCTGAATATGATGTGCAAGGCTGCCCGTTTGATTTGGGCACGCTTACTTACTGTGCAAAAAACGCGTTGCCTCTTCCCATTCGCCATTCAACACGGCCGGCAATCCTTGCAGGGATTTGGCGATGGAATCATCAATTTGCTGTCTGTGCTCCGCCGACGGTTTATTCAATACATAACCGACAACCAGATTACGGTCGCCCGGATGATCAATACCCAAGCGCAGGCGGTAAAAATTAGGCGTACCCAAACGAGCCTGAATGTCTTTGAGGCCGTTGTGTCCGCCGTTGCCACCGCCAAGTTTGAATTTGATACGGCCGCATGGAATATCCAGCTCGTCATGAACCACCAAGATTTCCTCCGGCTTGATTTTGTAAAACTGAGCCAAAGCAGCTACTGCCTGACCGGATCGGTTCATAAAAGTCATGGGTTTGAGCAGCCAAACATCACCATCAGGCGTAGTGGCGCGCGCTACTTCACCGTAAAATTTCTTCTCGTCTTTAAAATTGACTTTCCATTTCCACGCCAGTTCATCCAACAGCCAAAAGCCGACATTATGGCGCGTTTGTTCGTATTCTTGGCCTGGATTGCCCAAACCGACGATTAATTTAATTTTCAAGCTCATTACTGTTCTTTCAGTTTGACAGGCCGTCTGAAAAAGTTTCAGACGGCCTTCGATTTACTCTTGTCCGGCGCGTTTACGTCGCGCTTCTTTCGGATCAATCAACAATGGACGATAAACCTCAATCCGATCGCCATCTCGCAACACCGTCTCGTCTTTTACCGCCTTGCCGAAAATACCCAAAGGTGCTTGCTGCAAATCCAACTCTGGAAACTCTACCTCCAAACCGCTTTGCAGGGCGGCTTCGCGTACGGTTGTCCCTTCGGCAACGGTCATACCCTTCAACACTTGCCTATCGGCCAGTCCGTAAACAATTTCAATCTCAAGCATAGCGGCGGTCGGCCTCTTTAATAAAAGCATCCACCAGCGTGCCGGCAAGATGGCCGAACACCGGGGAAATCATGGCAGAGAGTACGGCATTGGAGAAATCGTATTCTAATCTGAATTCGACTTTGCACATATCATCGCCCAAATCGATAAATTTCCAAGTGCCGCGCAGGGTTTTAAACGGCCCTTCGAGTAAATCCATGCGGATTTCCTGCCCCGGGATATTGTGGTTGTGCGTCGCAAACGACTGCTTGACGCGCATATAGTCCATAAACAGGCGCGCTTTTAGCTCATTGCCTTTGCGTTCGATGACTTCGGTCTTGCTGTACCACGGCAAAAATTTTGGATAGTCCTCAACTTTGTCCACCAGCTCAAACATTTCCTTAGCGCTATGCAGCACCAATACGTTTTTCTCGACTTTTTTCATGTTGGTTGTAGATCTTGTTTTTGAATATTCGGGGTTCAGACGGCATGACTTAGAAAAGTATCTGCCCTACTTTGGGACAAAATTCCCAATTTAAACCGCTTCGCCATTTTGTTTCGCTTCCAGCCATTCCCAGCGTTCCAGCTTTTCCAAAAGCGACATCTCGATTTCTTCAGCCCTGCTTTGTAACACACCTGCTTTTTCGTAATCTTTGAAGATTTCAGGATCAGAAAGCTGGGTATTGATTTCAGACTGTTCGGTTTCCAAAGCGGCGATTTCGTCGGGTAGGGCGTCGAGTTCGCGCTGTTCTTTATAGGAAAGTTTGACCGTGCGGTTGGCTTTGGGTTTAACTTTTTCAGGCTCAGCAACTGCTTTAGGCGCAGAGGCCGTCTGAATTTTATCTTCCCGCGATTTTGCGTCGATATAGTCCTGATAGCCGCCGATGTATTCTTTCAGACGGCCTTGTCCTTCGAAAACAATGCTTTGGGTAATCACATTATCCAAGAACATACGGTCATGCGAGACAAGGAATACCGTGCCTTGATAATCGCGCAGCAAGTCTTCAAGCAGCTCTTGGGTATCGATATCCAAGTCGTTGGTCGGTTCGTCCAAGACCAAAATATTGGCAGGACGGGTAAAGAGTTTTGCCAGAAGAAGGCGGTTGCGTTCGCCGCCGGAGAGCGATGAAACAGGGCTTTGTGCGCGGGCTGGATGGAACAGGAAATCTTCCAAATAGCTCATGACGTGTTTTTTCTTGCCGCCGACTTCAACGTAATCATTGCCCTGTCCGAGCGTGTAAAACACAGTGTCGTTTTCATTCAACGCGCTGCGGAACTGGTCGAAATAAGCAACTTCCTGTTTACTGCCGATACGGATTCTGCCGTAGGTCGGCTGCAATTCGCCCAAAATCAGCTTGAGGAAGGTGGTTTTACCGATACCGTTTGGACCGATTAAGCCGATTTTGTCGCCGCGCTGCAAAATGGCGGAGAATTTGTCCATGATGACTTTGTCACCATAGGCAAACGAAGCATGTTCCAATTCGGCGATGATTTTGCCGCTTTTTTCGCCGCTGTCGAGCTTAAAGTTGACCTGCCCTTGTACGTTGCGGCGTTCGGCGCGCTGGCGGCGCAGCTCTTCCAAACGGCGCACGCGGCCTTCGTTACGGGTACGGCGCGCTTCGATGCCTTTGCGTATCCATGCTTCTTCCTGTGCGTGGAATTTGTCGAAGAGGCGGTTATGTTCCGCCTCGACTGCCAACTCTTGCGCTTTTTTCTCGCTGTATTTGGAGAACGAGCCAGGATAGGAGCGCAGAATGCCGCGGTCGAGTTCAACGATGCGCGTGGCGATATTATCCAAAAAACGGCGGTCGTGGGTAATCACGACCAAGCTGCCTTCAAACGCTTTGAGCAGGTTTTCCAGCCAGATAATCGCGTCGATATCCAAATGGTTGGTCGGCTCGTCCAGCAGCAATACGTCGGGCTTTTGCACCCAAGCCTGCGCCAAAGCGACGCGCTTTTTCTGACCGCCGGAAAGGTTGCCGATTTTTTCGTTTTCCGGCAAACCGAGTTCCCCCAAAGTCTGCTTGACTGCCGCATCCAGCTTCCAGCCGTCCTTCGCTTCGATTTCAAGTTGCAATTCGTTGAGTTCTTTCAACAAAGCCTCACTCGAACCATTTTCCAACTCATGGCTAACATGATGATAACGACTCAATAAATCGCGAATTTCGCCCAAGCCTTCAGCAACGGTATCAAATACGGTTGCGTCCTTATCAAAAAAGGATTCCTGCGGTACATAAACGATTTTAAGGTTGTTTTGAACAATAATCTGCCCGTCATCGAGCTTTTGTACGCCTGCAAGAATTTTTAAAAACGAAGACTTACCCGCACCGTTGCGGCCGATTAAACCGATTTTCTCGCCGCTGTCGAGTTGAAAAGAAGTTTTATCGAGCAAGGCGACGTGGCCGACAGCAAAAGAAGCATTTTCTACGGATAAGATATTCATGGGGAAACTTCAAAAAAGAAAAGGGGGACATTTTAACCGATTATCGGCAGATATTTACCGACAATCATATGAAATTGAAAGTATCAGGCCGTCTGAAAGCGGTTTTCAGACGGCCTTCATTATTATTCTTGAACCTTCAAACCGAAATGTAGATAGGCTCGTTCGGTTGCTACGCGTCCACGCGGTGTACGTTGCAAAAAGCCTTGTTGAATCAGATAAGGCTCAATCACATCTTCGATAGTATCGGTCGATTCACCAATCGCAGCGGCCACGTTTTCCAAACCGACAGGGCCACCGCTGAATTTGTGCAGAATCGCCTCAAGGAATTTCCTGTCCATCACATCCAAACCTTGCCCGTCCACATCCAGCATACTCAAAGCCGCATCGGCAATTTCCGCATCAATGACGCCGTTGTTTTTCACATCGGCATAATCGCGCACACGTCGCAAAAGGCGGTTGGCAATACGCGGCGTGCCGCGGCTGCGCTTGGCCACTTCCATCGCACCCTCTTCGCCCATGTCCAACTGCAACAATTGGGCTGAACGGGCAACAATAGTCGCCAAGTCTTTGTTTTGATAAAACTCCAATCGGGACACAATACCGAAACGGTCGCGCAACGGATTGGTCAACATACCGGCACGGGTCGTTGCGCCCACCAATGTAAACGGCGGCAAATCGATTTTGACCGAACGCGCAGCCGGCCCCTCTCCAATCATGATGTCCAACTGATAATCTTCAAGCGCAGGATAAAGGATTTCTTCAACCACGGGGCTTAAACGGTGGATTTCATCAATAAACAGCACATCATGCGGCTCGAGGTTGGTCAATAACGCTGCAAGGTCGCCGGCGCGCTCTAAAACCGGGCCGCTGGTTTGACGCAAATTAACGCCCAACTCTTTGGCGATAATATGCGCCAAAGTAGTTTTGCCCAAACCCGGTGGGCCAAATAGCAAAGTGTGGTCAAGCGCTTCGCCACGTTTTTTCGCCGCCTGAATAAAAATAGCCAGCTGCTCTTTGGCCTTATCCTGCCCGATATAGTCATCCAAAGTTTTCGGACGTAAAGCGCGTTCAAGCAATTCTTCCTGAGCTGAAATATTTTGAGCAGTGATAATGCGCTGAGGTTGTGCAGAAGTAAGATTATCGGTTTGTAACATAATGTTTCTAAATTCGAAGATCATTCCCGGCCCGTTGTTTCAGACGGCCCGAACAATCAGATAAAGCGGTTAAATTATGATTTTGGCCATTATACCCGATAAGGCCGAGCCACTTTTCCCTCAAATTTAAATCACACAAAAATTTTCGTTTTCAGACGGCCAAAGCACCGTATAATAAACGGTTAATTCAAATACCTATCGCATTCAGGAGAACACATGAGCCTCAAGCAAAAAGTCATCGCCATTGACGGCCCCAGCGCATCCGGCAAAGGGACGGTTGCCTCACGCGTAGCCGAAGCCTTGGGTTTTCTTTACCTCGACTCCGGTGCGCTTTACCGCCTGACCGCGCTTTACGCACAAAAACAAAATGTCGCCTGGACAGATGAAGACGCCGTCAGCACACTGGCAGAAACTTTGCCCGCACAATTTGAAGGCAGCGTTGTATTATTAAACGGCGAAGATGTATCCGAGCAAATCCGTACCGAAGCGATCGGCATGGGCGCATCTGCCGTCGCGCAGTTGCCTAAAGTGCGTACCGCCCTTTTGCAGCGCCAACGTGATTTCTTAACCGAAAAAGGTTTGGTCGCCGACGGCCGCGATATCGGCTCGGTTATTTTCCCTGATGCCGCATTAAAAATTTTCCTGACCGCAAGTGCCGATGTCCGCGCCCAACGTCGTGCCAAACAACTTGGCATCCCATGCGAAGGGGTTGCATTCGAGCGTATTTTATCGGACATTGAAGCGCGCGACGAAGCAGACCGCCGCCGCCCTGTTGCCCCATTGAAACAGCTGCCCGACGCCCTGCTTTTAGATACTGACAACCTTTCTATCGAAGAAGCTGTAAAAAAAGTGCTTGATTGGTATCATAAAGTTTAAAATTTGGAGTATAATCGCGAAGTTTTCATTTCAGACGGCCTGTTAACCCTAATAACAAGGCCGTCTGAAAACATTTCCCAACCTGCCGCGCCAAGGACGGCAGGTCATTTCAAACCTAACCCGCACCCCTTGGCGGTGTACCGAAAAGAGTATATATGACTATGGAAAATTTTGCCCAGCTGCTGGAAGAAAGCTTTACCCTGCAAGAGATGAACCCAGGTGAAGTGATTACTGCCGAAGTAGTCGGCATCGATCAAAACTTCGTTACCGTTAACGCAGGTCTGAAATCAGAATCTCTGATTGATGTTGCTGAATTCAAAAACGCTCAGGGCGAGATTGAAGTTAAAGTTGGTGATTTCGTTACCGTTACCATCGAATCTGTTGAAAACGGCTTCGGCGAAACCAAACTGTCCCGCGAAAAAGCCAAACGCGCTGCCGACTGGATCGCTTTGGAAGAAGCTATGGAAAACGGCGACATCCTGTCCGGCGTTATCAATGGCAAAGTCAAAGGTGGTCTGACTGTTATGATCAACAGCATCCGCGCATTCCTGCCGGGTTCTTTGGTTGACGTACGTCCTGTAAAAGACACTTCTCACTTCGAAGGCAAAGAAATTGAATTCAAAGTAATCAAACTGGACAAAAAACGCAACAACGTTGTTGTGTCCCGCCGCGCTGTTCTGGAAGCTACTTTGGGCGAAGAACGCAAAGCCTTGCTGGAAAACCTGCAAGAAGGTTCAGTTATCAAAGGTATCGTTAAAAACATCACCGATTACGGTGCATTCGTTGACTTGGGCGGCATCGACGGTCTGTTGCACATCACCGACTTGGCATGGCGCCGTGTGAAACACCCAAGCGAAGTTTTGGAAGTTGGTCAAGAAGTAGAAGCCAAAGTCCTGAAATTCGACCAAGACAAACAACGCGTTTCCCTGGGTATGAAACAACTGGGCGAAGATCCTTGGAGCGGCCTGACCCGTCGTTACCCACAAGGTACCCGCCTGTTCGGTAAAGTATCCAACCTGACCGACTACGGTGCATTCGTTGAAATCGAACAAGGCATCGAAGGTTTGGTACACGTTTCCGAAATGGATTGGACCAACAAAAACGTACACCCAAGCAAAGTTGTTCAACTGGGTGACGAAGTTGAAGTCATGATTCTGGAAATCGACGAAGACCGCCGCCGTATCTCTTTGGGTATGAAACAATGCCAAGCTAACCCTTGGGAAGAATTTGCCGCCAACCACAACAAAGGCGACAAAATCTCCGGCGCAGTTAAATCCATCACTGACTTCGGTGTATTCGTAGGTCTGCCTGGCGGTATCGACGGTCTGGTTCACTTGTCTGACCTGTCTTGGACCGAAGCCGGCGAAGAAGCTGTACGCAAATACAAAAAAGGCGAAGAAGTTGAAGCCGTTGTATTGGCCATCGACGTTGAAAAAGAACGCATCTCTTTGGGTATCAAACAACTGGAAGGCGATCCGTTCGGCAACTTCATCAGCGTAAACGACAAAGGTTCTTTGGTTAAAGGTTCTGTGAAATCTGTTGACGCCAAAGGTGCCGTAGTTGCTCTGTCTGAAGAAGTTGAAGGCTACCTGCCTGCTTCTGAATTCGCCGCTGACCGCGTTGAAGACCTGACTACCAAACTGAAAGAAGGCGACGAAGTTGAAGCCGTTATCGTTACCGTTGACCGCAAAAACCGCAGCATCCGTCTGTCTGTTAAAGCCAAAGACGCTAAAGAAAACCGCGAAGCGCTGAATTCAGTTAACGCCGCTGCAACTGCCAATGCCGGTACTACCAGCTTGGGCGACTTGCTGAAAGCCAAACTGTCCGGCGACCAAGAATAAGGTTGCAGACATGACGAAGTCTGAATTGATGGTTCGCCTCGCAGAAGTGTTTGCCGAAAAAAATGGCAACCAACTGCTGGCTAAAGATGTCGAATACAGTGTAAAAGTCTTGGTTGATACCATGACTCGCTCACTGGCTCGTGGACAACGTATCGAAATCCGCGGCTTCGGCAGCTTCGACTTGAACCACCGCCCTGCCCGTATCGGGCGCAACCCTAAAACCGGCGAACGTGTGGAAGTGCCTGAAAAACATGTTCCCCACTTCAAACCGGGTAAAGAGTTGCGTGAGCGTGTAGACTTGGCATTGCAAGAAAGTGCTCATTAATACTTAGTAGCAAAACGCCGCAGAAATGCGGCGTTTTTTTGTTTTTTCAAAAAATACTAAAGCCAGCCCTTTTTGCTTGCACCTTAATCGCACACTTTTCCAACTATATTGACAACAAAGCCTTTGCAAAAAACGCAGGCCGTCTGAAATCATTTATAATAGACCGACTATTCCATAATGAGAACATCATTCCGACTACCGTCCAAATTATTGCGGATGATGTTTCGACTATCGCCAGCAAAACATAATAAAGGTTATACATGAGCAATAGAGACCAACTATTTACGCCACCGCCATTTGAAAACCACAGCCCATTGACTTGGTATCAGGCCGCCGCCGAACAACCCAACTTCATCCGTGATGAAGCACAAGCACGAGCCATTGAATATTTGGATCGCTTATGGACCGAGCTGATGATGTTCAAACGCAAACGCAACCGTTTTCTCGGCCGCAGCCTGCGTTCCCCTCAAGTACCTAAAGGACTCTATTTTTATGGCGGCGTAGGACGCGGTAAAAGTTTCCTGATGGACGCTTTTTTTGGCTGCCTCCCTTATCGCCGTAAGCGCCGCGTGCATTTCCATGCCTTTATGGCCGAAATTCATCAACGGCTGAAAGCTTTAAAGAGTGAAGCGAATCCTTTAAAAGCCGTTGCAGCAGAAATTGCCAAAGAAACACGCGTATTATGCTTTGATGAATTTCACGTCAGCGACATTGCTGATGCGATGATTTTAGGCCGTTTGTTGGAAAACCTGCTGAGCGAAGGTGTTGTTCTAGTGGCTACTTCCAACTACGCCCCATCCGAACTCTATCCTCAAGGCCAAAACCGCAGCAGCTTTCTGCCAACCATCGCCCTTATCGAATCTAACCTGACCGTTTTAAATGTAGATGGCGGCGAAGATTACCGATTGCGCACATTACGCCCTGCCGAAATTTTCTTTGTGCCCAATAATGAAGAAAACGAGCAAAAACTGGCTGCTTTATTTAAAGAAATGAGCGGAATCTCTGAATTAAACCCGGGAATCAGCATTATTCATGGACGGGAAATTCCTCATAAAGCCCAGTCGGAACGCGCCATCTGGTTTGATTTCCGTGCATTGTGTTTCGGTCCGCGCTCACAAGCAGACTATCTGTATTTGGCCGAACATTACGAGATGGTTTTTCTATCAGGATTGGAACGCCTGACCCCTCAAGAAAAAGCAGAAGCACGCCGTCTGACATGGTTGATTGACGTTTTATATGACTTCCGCGTGAAATTGTGCGCCACCAGTGCCGTTGGCGTAAACGATATTTATGTTGAAGGCGATTTTGCCGAAGAATTTACCCGTACAGCCAGCCGTATGGTCGAAATGCAGTCCGAAGTCTATTTGGAGCAACCGCACCTGACTTTAAGCAAATAATGCCTTTCCCAAAAAAGGGCGAAATTTGGTAAAATACACTCCCCTCGCCTTTGGGTTACGACAACTTACCTTTCAATAAAAACAAGGACATAATATGGCCATCGAACGTACGATTTCCATCATCAAACCCGATGCGGTAGAAAAAAACGTCATCGGCAAGATTTACAGCCGCTTTGAAGAAAACGGCCTGCGTATTATTGCAGCAAAAATGAAACAGCTGTCTGAGCGCGAAGCAAAAGAATTTTATGCCGTACATAAAGGCCGCCCTTTTTACGAAGACTTGGTTAAATTCATGACACGCAATCCCGTCATGATTCAAGTATTGGAAGGTGAAAACGCCGTTGCTAAAAATCGTGAATTGATGGGCGCAACCAATCCGGCTGATGCCGCTCCAGGCACAATCCGCGCCGACTTTGCAGAATCTGTCAGCGTCAATGCTGTGCACGGTTCTGACAGCGTGGAAAACGCTGCGATTGAAATTGCCTACTTCTTCAGCCAAAGCGAAATCTGCCCACGATAAAAGCAAAAAGCCTGTAGCCGCTATACGGCCGTCCGATTCCATATCGGACGGCAAAACTGCTTTGTATGCACTACAAATGACAGGCCGTCTGAAACCCCTAAAGGCTTTTAAAGCAAAGCTGACCGATAAGCCTCTTTACTTTAAAAGCTTTATTGAGAAACATAAAAATACATGAAAACCAATCTACTAAATTACGATTTAAACGGACTGACGCAACACTTTGCCGAAATGGGTGAAAAACCTTTCCGCGCCAAGCAAGTCATGCGTTGGATGCATCAAGCCGGTGCACAAAACTTTGAAGAAATGACTGATTTGGCCAAATCATTGCGCGCCAAGCTGAATGAACAAGCCACAATTGAAGTGCCTAAATTAATGATGGCACAAGAATCAACTGATGGCACACGCAAATGGTTGCTGGATGTCGGCACGGGCAATGGTGTAGAAACCGTCTTCATTCCCGAAGCCGAACGCGGCACTTTGTGCATCTCTTCCCAGGTAGGTTGCGCATTGGAATGCACCTTCTGCTCTACCGGACGACAAGGTTTCAACCGCAACCTGACTGCCGCAGAAATTATCGGCCAGCTTTGGTGGGCTAATAAAGCCATGGGCGTTACCCCTAAAAATGAACGCGTTATCTCCAACGTCGTGATGATGGGGATGGGCGAACCCATGGCAAACTTTGATAATGTTGTTACCGCTTTGAGCATTATGCTGGATGATCACGGCTATGGCTTGAGCCGTCGCCGCGTGACCGTTTCCACTTCGGGCATGGTTCCGCAAATGGACAGACTGCGCGACGCTATGCCTGTTGCTTTAGCCGTATCTTTACACGCCTCCAACGACGAAGTGCGCGATCAAATCGTTCCGCTGAATAAGAAATATCCGTTGAAAGAATTAATGGCGGCCTGTCAACGCTATCTGGTCAAAGCACCCCGTGACTTTATTACCTTTGAATACGTTATGCTCGACGGCATCAACGACAAGGCCCAACACGCGCGCGAATTGATTGAATTGGTTAAAGACGTACCGTGCAAATTCAATCTGATTCCGTTCAACCCTTTCCCAAATTCCGGCTACGAACGTTCTACCAACGAGAATATCCGCATCTTCCGCGATATTCTGCAACAAGCCGGCTTTGTCGTTACTGTCCGCAAAACCCGTGGCGACGACATTGATGCCGCTTGCGGACAATTGGCCGGACAAGTACAAGATAAAACACGCCGCCAACAAAAATGGCAACAAATTTTGGTCGAACAATAAGGTTAATTATGAAAATCAAGTTCGGATTCGCTTTACTTACCGCACTGACTCTTTCTGCCTGCGCTTCCTCTTCCGGACCAAGCCCCAAAGAACGTGCCATTCAGGTTTCCAATATCAAAACCCAGCTTGCCGTGGAATATATGCGTGGCCAAAACTACCGCCAAGCTACCGAAAGTATCGAAGAGGCGCTTAAATTCAATTCAAAAAACGATATTGCTTGGTTGGTACGCGCTGAAATTTATCAGTATCTGAAGGTCCGCGATAAAGCTCAGGAAAGCTTTCTTAAAGCATTGTCTTTAAAACCGGATAGTGCGGAAGTTAACAACAATTACGGTTGGTTCTTATGCAATCAAATGAATGCACCTGCCGAATCTATGGCTTATTTTGATAAGGCACTGGCCGACCCGACCTACCCGAGCCCCTTTATTGCCAATATGAATAAAGGCATTTGCAGCGCAAGATTAGGCCAATACTCTTTGGCTCAGGCCTATTTGGAAAGGTCTTTGGCAGCCAACCCACAATTCTTCCCTGCTTTCAAAGAGCTTGCCCGAACCAAAATGATGGCAGGCAATCTGAACGATGCCGACTATTATTTCCGCCAATACCAAAGCAAAGTCGATGTCCTTCAGGCTGACGATTTGCTTTTAGGCTGGCGCTTGGCCACTGCCTTGGGCAATAAACACGCTGCATACGAATATGAAGCCCAGCTTAGGGCAAACTTCCCTTATTCTGACGAACTACAAACTGTTACAACAGGCCACTAAATGGAAAATAACGATAAAATCAACTACGACACACAAGCCGCCAAAACACTGGGGGATGAATTACGCAAACACAGAACTGATGCCAAAATCGATATTGAAGATGTTGCTTCACGTTTAAAACTGTCTGCCGAACAAATTGATGCCTTGGAAAAAGGGGAATATTCAAATTTTCCGGGCCTGGTCTTCGTCTCAGGCTATCTTCGTTCATATGCACGATTCCTCAAAATCGATGAACAAACCATCACCAAACATTTGCACTCGATTACTCCGCAACTTGAAGACCATGTATATGCAGTAACACGCAGCACCAACAGCGGCTTAAGCTATGAAGATGCTGAAAAACAGGGTTTCCCCAAATGGATATTGGGTGCAGCCGCATTGGCTTTAGCAATAGGCGGTGTTTACTTTTGGCAAAGTAAATCCAGCTATGAAAACGAACAGGCAAATATTCAAAACAGCAAAGATGTTGCCGATACGATGAAAACGCCTGCTTTGAAAATGGATAATGTTGCCGTTAGCGAAATGACCGAAGAGGGCAAAAAAGAAATTACCAATAAGCCTGAAGCAGCCAATGAACAAGCAGCTTCAGCAGCTTCTGCCGTTGTAGAAGAAAAGCCTGCCGTCAAAGTTGAGAAAGACGAACTTTGGATTAAAGTCCAATACCGAAGCAATCTGATTATTGCAGACAAAGATGGAAAAGTAGTATTCAGCCGCATTGTTCCGGCCGGAAGCGAACATCGTCTGAGAGGCGGTGCGCCTTATAATGTTTGGATCGGTATTGCAGCCGGTTCGGAAGCCAATTACGGCGGCACACCAATCGAACCTTTAAAACACCGTGTTGCCGGTGAAAAATCCGCCTCTTTTGTTGCAGGAAAAAACTAAAATGACCACACCTAAACGCCGTCTGACACATCAAGTACAAATTGATCATCTCATCGTCGGATCGGATGCGCCCGTTGTTGTGCAATCTATGACCAATACCGACACCGCAGATGCAGAAGCAACCGCCCGACAGGTCAAAGAGTTGAGCGATGCCGGCTCGGAAATGGTACGCATCACGGTCAATACTCCGGAAGCGGCTTCCAAAGTCGCCGAAATCCGCAGCCGCTTAGACGATATGGGTTACACCACGCCCCTGATCGGCGACTTCCATTTCAATGGCGAACGCTTATTGGCTGAATTTCCTGAGTGCGGCAAAGCCCTGTCTAAATACCGCATCAACCCGGGCAATGTCGGCAAAGGCGCAAAAGGCGATGAGAAATTTGCCTTTATGATTCGTACAGCGGCAGAAAACAATAAAGCCGTACGCATCGGCGTGAACTGGGGTTCACTTGATCAAAGCCTTGCCAAGCGCATGATGGATGCCAACTTGGCCTCTGCCACACCGAAGCCGCCTGAAGAAATCATGAAAGAAGCTTTGATTGTTTCGGCGCTGGAGTCGGCAGAAAAAGCCGTAGCTTTGGGTTTACCCGAAGACAAAATCATTTTGTCGTGCAAGGTCAGTGCCGTACAAGACTTGATTCAGGTTTACCGCGAATTGGGCAGCCGTTGCCGCTATCCGCTCCATCTCGGTCTGACCGAGGCTGGCATGGGCAGCAAAGGTATTGTGGCATCTACCGCTGCCTTGGCTGTATTGCTGCAAGAAGGTATCGGCGACACCATTCGAATCTCCCTGACCCCTGAACCCGGCAGTTCGCGCACTCAGGAAGTCATTGTCGGTCAGGAAATCCTGCAAACCATGGGCTTGCGTTCCTTCACACCAATGGTTACAGCCTGCCCGGGCTGCGGCCGTACCACCAGTACCGTATTCCAAGAATTGGCGCAAGACGTACAAAACTATTTACGCCAAAAAATGACTATTTGGCGCACTGAGTATCCAGGCGTTGAATCATTGAACGTTGCCGTAATGGGTTGCGTAGTCAATGGCCCGGGCGAGAGCAAGCTTGCCGATATCGGTATCAGCCTGCCAGGTACAGGCGAAACTCCGGTTGCGCCGGTTTATGTAGACGGCGAACGCAAAGTGACCCTCAAAGGCGACAATATCGCTGCCGAGTTTTTGCAAATCGTTGAAGATTATGTCAAAACCAACTACTGCGAAGGTGGCGCAAAACGTAAGCAAAACCGTGTCATTCCGATTCAGTCCGCCTAAAACATTATCAAGCTAAAGAGGCCGTCTGAAAATATGCTAGGCAAACTGGATACTTGGCTGACTGAGCATCCCAAACGCAAGGATTTGCATGGTTGGCGACGCTTTATCGTTGAATTTTGGTTTTTCGGTTTGAAAGAAGCACGAGCCTGCTTATTTGCAGGCTTGTTTTTCATTGCCATGTTTCTTATTCCGAAAACAGGTTGGCTGGGAATTTCGCGCTATGACCTGCTGCTGATTTTTGCTGTCTCCGTACAAGCAGTCATGCTGTATTTCAAGCTGGAAACTTGGGACGAAGTAAAATCGATTACGCTGTTTCACTTGGTCGGCTTTGCTTTAGAGTGGTTCAAAACATCGGGTGGTATCCAATCCTGGAGCTATCCGGAAGAAGCATATACCAAAATCGGCGGCGTACCGCTGTTTGCGGGCTTTATGTATGCCGCGGTCGGCAGCTATATTATCCAAGCATGGCGGCTGTTTGATCTCAAAATCAAAAGCCATCCGCCATATTGGTTGGGCACTTTGTGCGCACTGGCGATTTATATCAATTTTTTCACTCATCACTATATCGGCGACTATCGCTGGTATCTCGCAGCCTTTGCTCTCGGCCTATACGCCCGGACGACAGTCTTGTACACGCCCTATGACACTACTCGCAAAATGCCGCTCCTGCTCGCTTTTGTCCTGATTGGATTTTTCATTTGGCTGGCGGAAAATTTAGGAACTTTATTCGGTGTTTGGCGCTATCCCAACCAAATCGGCGCGTGGGCATCGGTACACATCAGCAAATGGAGCTCATGGGCTTTGCTGGTGATGATGACTTTTACCATCGTTGCGAATTTAAAACACATTAAACATACCATCAGCGTATCGAAAGATTAATTGTTCAACATATATAAAAAGGCCGTCTGAAACTTTCAGACGG
>NZ_KV800125.1:309409-335840 GCF_001810165.1 Neisseria sp. HMSC070A01
AAAAGGCCGTCTGAAACTTTCAGACGGCCTTTCATTTTCAACAATCAATTAAACAAACTTAAGGCTTTCACAAACACCATAATGACACCGTAGCCCAAAGGAATGCAGACCAAAGCCCAGCGCCACCACACCCCGATACCGCCCGCTGATACTTTTTTACTAATCAGATAGGCATCGGATACAGCGGTTTCATCATCGGGATTACGGCTATGTGCCGCTACTTTAATGTCTTTCTCGTGGTGCTTTTCATGAACCGAACGGACACTCAAGTTACACAGCAAACCGACAATCAACAAACCCGCCATGATGTACATGGTAATGCTATAAGCCTCGGCAGCCGGAACGCCGCTTTCAATTTGACTTTGGCGGATATAGTTAACCAATACCGGGCCAATAACGGCCGCAGTTGACCATGCCAGCAAAATCCTGCCGTGTATTGCACCGACTTGATAAGTGCCGAACAAATCCTTCAAATACGCCGGAATCGCTGCAAAACCACCGCCATACATGGAAATAATGACGCAGAAACCAATGACAAACAAAGCCTTGTTACCGCTCCCGCCAATAGACGGAATGGCAAAATACAACAGCGAGCCAAGAACAAAGAAAATAGTATAAGTGTTTTTACGGCCGATTTTATCGGACACGCTGGACCACAAAAAGCGGCCGCCCATATTAAACAGGCTCAACAGGCTCACAAAACCTGCCGCCGCACCCGCACCAATGGCCGCTTGTTTTCCCACAGACGCCTCGGAAAACAGCTCCTGAATCATGACGGAAGCCTGTCCCAACACACCAATACCGGCCGTTACATTCAAACACAACACCCAAAACAAGAGCCAAAATTGCGGCGTTTTCATGGCTTGTGAGACATTGACATGATTGCTGCTGACCAATTTGCTTTTGTTTTTCGGCGCAACATAACCTTTAGGTTTCCAGCCATCGGCAGGTACACGGATCGTAAACGCGCCGAACATCATCAACACCAAATAAAACAATCCTAAAACCACAAAAGTCTGCGCGACGCCAACCGAAGTTTCACTGGAGAAAAAACTCATCAGCGATACCGACAAAGGCGAGGCCAACATCGCGCCGCCGCCAAAACCCATAATCGCCAAGCCTGTCGCCATGCCCGGTTTATCGGGAAACCATTTCATCAAAGTCGATACAGGCCCGATATAGCCCAAGCCCAAACCAATCCCGCCAATCACGCCATTGCCCAAATAAAGCAAAAACAGATTGTGCGTATGGACGCCAATTGCCGACACAAAAAAGCCCAAACTAAAACAGCAGGCGGCAACAAACATCGCCTTACGCGGCCCAACGCGTTCCATCCATGTACCGAACATGGCCGCAGACGCGCCCAACATTGCCAAGGCGATACTGAAAATCCAACCCACCGTGGTCAGCTTCCAATCTCCGGCAGCCGATTCAGTAATACCGATAAGCTTGGTCAGCGGCGCATTAAACACGGAATAAGCGTATATCTGCCCGATGGCAAGATGCACAGCCAAAGCGGCAGGCGGTACCAGCCAACGATTAAAGCCGGGTTTGGCAATGGTCGCCTCACGGTCTAAAAACTTCATAAAATCCTCTTATCTTATGTATGTCAAACGCTGATTCCATATCATATGAAATCGAAAAATTGTTAACAATATTGTAACATTAATCTCCCATTTTCCTTTTTGTCCTCTCCATGATAATTTTGCGCATCAGACAGAAAAAACATTCATCTAAACCATTTTCCTCATCCAATATCAACAAAAAGGCCGTCTGAAAATCTTTCAGACGGCCTTTTCATTCATATCGTTTTATGCGGCGAAGCGTTTGGCAACTTCATCCCAGTTAACGATTTCCCAAAAACCTTTCAGGTAGTTAGGACGGCTGTTGCGGTAGTCGATGTAGTAGGCGTGTTCCCATACGTCGCAAGTCAACAGCGGAGTATTTTCAGTAGTCAGCGGAGTACCTGCATTGGAAGTAGAAACCAGATCCAATTCGCCGGCAGGCGTTTTCACCAACCATGCCCAACCAGAACCGAAAGTACCGGCCGCGCAGGCATTGAACGCTTCTTGGAATTTCTCGAAGCTGCCCCATTTGGCGTCGATGGCCGCAGCCAATTCACCGGCAGGTTTGCCTTGGCCTTTAGGGGTAAATCCCAGCCAGTAGAAAGTGTGGTTCCAAGTTTGGGCAGCGTTGTTGAACATACCGCCGGAAGATTTTTTCACGATTTCTTCCAAAGGCATTTCTTCAAACTCAGTGCCTTTGATTTGATTGTTCAAGTTGGTGATGTAGGTTTGATGGTGTTTGCCGTAGTGGAACTCCAAAGTTTCTTTGGTCAGATGTGGGGACAATGCGTCCAGTTCATAAGGCAGTTGTGGCAGCTTATGTTCCATTTTTGTGCTCCTGATTGTTGATATTTATATTTTGGTAGTGTGCGTCGTCATATTGACAACATAGCTATTTTACCTGCTTTAGCCTAAACAAACCAATTGAACTTACACTGCGTTATAATAGCGGATTACAATTTTCCAGCCAGAGATGCCCGTCATGAGCAATTATTCCGACATGCCGTCTGAAGACCGTGAAATCAGTGCATTATCCTTGCCGCCGCATTCCACAGAAGCAGAGCAATCCGTTTTGGGCGGCCTGATGCTGGAAAATTCTGCTTGGGACCGTATTGCCGATGTCGTTTCCGGCGAAGATTTCTACCGCCACGAACACCGCCTGATTTTTCGTGCCATTGCCAACCTGATTAACGAAAGCCGCCCTGCCGACGTCATTACCGTTCAAGAAAGTTTGGAACGCAATGAAGAATTGGAAGCGGCAGGCGGATTCAACTATCTGATTACGCTGGCGCAAAACACGCCATCCGCTGCCAATATCCGCCGCTACGCCGAAATCGTGCGCGAACGTTCCATCATGCGCCAGCTTGCCGAAGTCGGCACGGAAATTGCACGCAGCGCCTACAATCCGCAAGGGCGCGATGCAGGCCAGCTTTTGGACGAGGCGGAAAACAAAGTATTCCAAATTGCCGAAAGTACCGCCAAATCCAAACAAGGCTTCCTTGAGATGCCCGATCTTTTGAAAGAAGTGGTCGAGCGCATCGATATGCTTTATTCGCGCGACAATCCTGACGAAGTAACCGGCATATCGACAGGTTTTATCGACCTCGACAAAAAAACATCAGGCCTCCAACCGGGCGATTTGATCATCGTTGCAGGCCGTCCGTCTATGGGTAAAACCGCCTTTTCGATCAATATTGCCGAACACGTTGCCGTAGAAAACAAATTACCTGTCGCCGTATTCTCGATGGAGATGGGCGGTGCGCAACTGGTTATGCGTATGCTGGGTTCAGTCGGACGTTTGGATCAAAGCGTTTTAAAAACCGGCAGATTGCAAGACGAACACTGGGGCCGTCTGAACGAAGCGGTCGTTAAACTTTCCGATGCGCCCATGTATATCGATGAAACTCCGGGCTTGACCGCGCTCGAACTGCGCGCCCGCGCCCGTCGCCTTGCACGCCAGTTCAACGGCAAATTGGGCTTGATCGTCATCGACTACCTGCAATTGATGTCAGGCTCCGGCCGTTCTGACAACCGCGCTTCCGAGCTTGGCGAAATTTCCCGCTCCCTCAAAGCATTGGCCAAAGAATTGCAAGTTCCCGTCATTGCCCTGTCGCAGTTGAGCCGTACCGTTGAACAGCGTACTGACAAACGCCCGATGATGTCCGATTTGCGTGAATCCGGCGCCATCGAACAAGATGCCGATTTGATTATGTTCATGTATCGTGATGAATACTACAACTCAGAATCACCCGCAAAAGGCTTGGCGGAATGTATTATCGGCAAACACCGTAACGGTCCTGTCGGGAAAGTGTTCCTCACTTGGATGGGCCAATTTACCAAATTTGATAATGCTGCCTATGTTCCAGAATCCATGTTGATGGAAGATTGAGACAGGTTATCTGAAAAACTAACCGAATTTCATATTTTATTAGTCACGCATTACAAAATCGTTTAGAATAAATCCAATAAAAGCAAAAGCATTGCCACAAGCAAATGCAAAAAGAGAAAACGTCGGTTACCCCAACACATTACTACCCAAAAAATCACTCATGTATCAGACACAAAAAGGCTTCACCCTAATTGAGTTGCTGATAGTCATTACTATTGCAGCAGTAATGGCCGTCATCGCATTTCCAAATATGAATCAATGGATTGCCTCCAGACGTGCGGCATCGCAAGCAGAGCAAATTGCCAATCTGCTGCGTTTCGCGCGAAATGAGGCCGTCCGTCTCAATCTTCCCGTTTACATCTGCCCGGTCAAAATCAAATCCGATGGCTCGCCCAATAATGGTTGCGATTCTAAATATGCCGGTAATGGTATGTTGGCCTACGCCGATAAAAACGGAGATTCCAGCTATAAAAACGATACAGTCGATTTATCCGTCCGCTCCATTATCCTTAATGGGGATACCGACAAAGTGGAATACAGCTTCAACTATATCCCTATCGGCAATGACCGTTCCACCCTCTCGACCTCAGCTTCAAAAGAAGTCTGGTGGAGATTCCTGCCCAATGGTACATTTGGCCATTCAACCGATGGCAAGAATTATCAATTTTCAGACGGCCACATCAAAATCAGCCTGACGGATAAATCCGCCGCCGATGCTGAAACCAAGAAAGCCCGTGCTACCGTACTTTTAGTCAATGGCAATGGGCATGTCGAAATCTGTGCTAAAAACGATGAGCGCAAAATATGCGAATACACTTCCAAATAATAACAACGGTATCTTATGAACATTACTAATCCTACTCATCTCAGATCATTTAAAGGCCGTCTGAAAACGGGCCCAACAAGCTTTACTCCAAAACTTCAATCAGGCATGACCCTGATTGAAGTTTTGATTGCCATGTTTGTCCTTGCCATCGGTGTGCTCGCCCTTCTAGCTGTCCAACTGCGTACAGTATCCAACGTGCGTGAGTCTGAAAATCAAACCACTGTCGCCCAAATTACACAAAATCTAATCGAAGGCATGCTCATTAACCCGACGCTCTCTGAAGAAACCGATACTGCAGGCGACAAAACCTCCCGTTATAAAAAATCCTACGATGCTTACATCACATCAAGCTCTGAACAGCTGAAAGACTCAAAGCAAACCAATGAATTTAAAGAAAAAATGACAAAAGCGCAACTTGCACAAGCTCAAATTGCCCAGTTTAAAGCCGATTTAGCCAAAGCCCTTCCCGAAGCCCAAGTCTTCTCGACCATCTGCAAAGATTCTTCCGGTGCAGAGCCGACTTACGAAAAGGGGTTTAACGCAAAATGCGATGGCAAAGGCGACACAACCATCGTGAAAGTTTTATGGTTGCAAGATGTTGAAGAAGAAAATAGCGCAAAAAATCTCAATACATCGGGGCATCACGTTGTCTATACCTACCAATCACGCGTAAGAGACTAACAATGAACAATAAACGCTTACTCAACCATATTCCCAATAAAACCGCGATGCGCGGTTTCAGCATCCTTGAATTTCTGGTTGCCAGCCTGCTCAGCATGATCGTCTTAATGGCGGTCAGCTCCACCTACTTTACTGCACGCGGATTAAACAAGTCTGCCAACACCCGTATCGGTATCCAACAAGATTTGCGCAACGCCGCCAATATGATCGTCCGCGATGCGCGTATGGCAGGCAATTTCGGCTGCTTCAATATGTCTAATTTTCCTGCCTCTGCAGTAACAGAAGACAAAAGCTCAGATGAATACACATTGAAAACGGCTGGTGTGAATAATCTATTACCGATTAAAGAAATCAATAAATTAGGCTATGCAGGCTTTGCTCAAACCGGCAAAGCCCTGCTGTTTCAATATGGAATCGACAAAGCAAACCCTGTTGTAAAAACAGCCATTGTCAGCAGCTGCTCAGGCATTGCAAAGCCTCAAACAGAAATTAAAGATTTGGATGCGGCAAAAACGGCTTTGAAAATGACCGACTCTGATCAAAACGGCAGTATCGCCATTATGAAGCATGAAATGATTGCCTACGCTGTCGGTAAACTTGGCGAAGAGAGCGGTTTGTTCCGTTTCCAATTATCAAATGATGGCTCATGGAGTAATCCGCAGCTCCTGATTAAAGGCATCACTGCTATGGATATTCACTATATCTATGAAGAATGCCCTCATTCTGAAAATACCTCTGCCAGCGGCGTAAATACAGAATCCTTTGATTACAAAACCGCATTGGATAGCTCAGCTGAAGCCAAGTCTCCCGCCTCAATCCAAATCGTACTGAATAACGGCAGTATCGACCCATCGAAAGAACAAGACAATAAAGTCGATATCTACAATATTAATGCCACCATCCGCGGAGGAAACGTATGCGCCGACCGATCACTCTAATTAAACCCGAACGGCAGCAGGGCTATGCTTTGTTTATCGTCTTAATGATGATGATCGTCATCGCCCTGCTCGTGGTTACAGCCACCCAGTCCTACAATACCGAGCAGCGTATCAGCACCAACGATGCCGACCGCAAACTGGCAACCACCCTAGCCGAAGCCGCATTGCGTGAAGGTGAAAATCAAATTTTTGATATTGAAGGGAAAAAGACTAATTTTACCAAAGAGTGTAAAGATGGTTTTTGCGCCACACCTAACGTGAAATCTGACAGCGAAGCCATCGAAGAAACCGCTACTGAAGATGCCTGGAAAAGAAAATGTGATAAAAATCAAAATCTTTGCATCGATGCCAACGGTAAAGAATACTCTCTAGGTAAAAATAGCGGCATTGCAAAAAATCCACGCTACATTATCGAATATTTAGGTAAAACTACTGAGGGTCGAATTACCTACCGCGTTACTGCCAAAGCATGGGGTAAGAATGCCAATACCCAAGTCGTCCTTCAGTCTTACGTCGCCAGCGAATAATATAATGAATACCACCTCTACCCAACAACTAGGCTTTACGCTGGTTGAGATGATGATTGCCGTCGCCATCTTAGCCATCCTGAGCGTCATTGCCATTCCGTCTTACAACCGCTACATTGAACGCGGCTACCAATCACAAGCGCATGCCGAGTTAGTCGCCATCAATTCCGCTTTTAAAAACCAGATGGTTAAAAATCCAAAGTGGAAAACTGATGAGATTAAAACCAAGTTGGATGACTTTATTTCCTCATATAAAGGCCATAAAGATTTGGCAGATAAATACAAATACTCTGCCGAAATGATTGATGCCAGTACAAGCCGTGCCTATCGTTTGAAAGCTATTCCCACAAAAACTGGCTACACCCTTTCCGTTTGGATGGATAGTTTGGGCAATGCTTACAAATGCACTGATATGGATTCCGCCAATAATTCCAAAACCACAATGACCAATGGCAAAGGTTGCGAATCGGTTTCCAAAAAGAAATCTTCTTAAACTGACAACCATAAAAAAAGCAGTGTCATTTATCGACACTGCTTTTTTATTTTACTGCTTCCAATCATCGTCTCGGCGTTGACGCTTCAACAATATCCTGACTGCACCATCATTGCCTTGTCGGGGTTCAACATAAGCCAACACATCAGGATGCTGCATCAACCAGCGGCGCGTCATATTTTTCAAAACCGGTTTATAGCCTGAAGAACCCAAGCCGCTGCCATGGACAATCTCGCCGCAAACGCCGCGTTTTTTCGTAAACTCAATAAATTCATTCAATACCTGCTGCGCTTCTTCCTGCGTATAGCCGTGCAAATCCACATCCGCCACCACAGGATAATGGCCGTTTCGCAAACGCATCAAATCATTTTTACCCTGTCCGTTTTTACTGAACGAAGCCGGCGGTTCTTCCCAGCCGCCGCTGCCCACATAAAAATAATCTTCCTGCTCCAAAGTCGCCATTTCTTTAGGTCGCGGCTTGATAGGCGATTTATCGCGGGGCTGTTCATAATAGTTGCCGGCATTTTTCAACGGTGTAACCTTACCAACCGCCTTGCTGAAATCTACATCCTCTACCTGCTTTTTAGCCTTCGCTTCCGCTTCCCGTTCCACAGCTTCCTTTTTCGCCTGTTTGCCCAAAGCCTTCAGCGTTTCTTGAAAGTTTGCCGTCATGGTTTGTCCTTTCCAAAAAATTGATTGCATACATTATAGCAAACCCGATTACAAAGCCGTCTGAAAGACTCTTATCATCGCACCTTGTTTAGGGTATAGTATTGTCGCCTTGTCAGTCTTACAAAGAGAAAAATCATGTTTAAACGCCCGGAAGAAATTATTGTTTTGGTACTTGCCCTATTATGGGTCGCACTCAGCTACTACTTCGCCGCCATCCTGATTTCAGATGCCTACACCATCCTCCTGATTACCGTATTGACCTTTATCTGGGCGATTGCATGCTTCTTCTTGTGGCAACGCAACTTAAGCCGTCATATTTGGCCGCTGTTTCTCGGCAGCCTGGTTGCCTGCTGGTGGCCCTACTTCACTTGGCTTGCAAGCGACGTTCCCGAAGGCACATGGTATTCGGGCTGGACATTCAAATCCATTATCGCCCTGATTCCCGTTATTGCCGCTTATATCTTCAAGTGGAAACGAAGCCGGAAAAACAAAATTTCCGATCCCCTTGCCTGATACCTTACGCCGTCTTTTTCAGACGGCGTTTTCCATATCTGACATGGCGCTCAGACTGTCAACAATTCCAATAAAATGCTATACTCTTCACACGATTTAACACCCTGAAACAGGCCGTCTGAAAGACTTATCAAGATGATCAGCAAACAAGAATACCAAGCCCAAGCCGCACAAGGTTACAACCGCATTCCACTCGTTCAAGAGCTGCTTGCCGATTTGGATACACCGCTCTCAATCTACCTCAAACTTGCCAACAAGCCTTTCACCTACCTGCTCGAATCCGTTGTCGGTGGCGAACGCTTCGGCCGCTATTCCTTCATTGGCCTGCCTTGCAGCCACTATCTCAAAACCAGCGGCAAACATGTCGATGTGTATCAAAACGGCGAAATCGTCGAACAACACGACGGCAATCCCCTGCCCTTTATCGAAGCCTTCCACAACCGCTTCAAAACGCCCGAAATCCCAAGCCTGCCACGCTTTACCGGCGGCTTGGTCGGCTACTTCGGTTATGAAACCATCTACAATTTCGAACATTTTGCCCACCGCCTGAAACATACGGCCAAAGCCGATCCGCTCGGTACGCCCGACATCCTCCTGATGCTCTCGCAAGAGCTTGCCGTAGTGGATAACCTAAGCGGCAAAATCTACCTCATCGTTTACGCCGATCCCTCGCAGCCCAACGGCTACGAACACGCGCGCGAACGTCTTGAAGACATCCGTACCCAGTTGCGCCAAAGTTGCGCCATCCCGCTCTCGCTCGGCAGCAAACAAACTCAAGCAGTCAGTGAATTTGGCGAAGAACCTTTCAAAGCCTGTGTCAACAAAATCAAAGACTACATCTTTGCAGGCGACTGCATGCAGGTTGTCCCGAGCCAACGCATGAGCATGGAATTTACCGACAATCCGCTTGCCCTCTACCGCGCCCTGCGTACGCTAAATCCATCGCCGTATATGTTCTACTACGATTTCGGCGATTTCCATATTGTCGGCTCTTCGCCCGAAATCCTCGTCCGCCGCGAACGCGACGATGTCATCGTCCGCCCTATCGCCGGCACACGCCTGCGCGGCAAGACACCAGCCGAAGACCTCGCCAATGAGCAAGACCTGCTGAGCGATGCCAAAGAAATTGCCGAACACGTCATGTTGATTGACTTAGGACGCAACGACGTCGGCCGCATCAGCAAAACCGGCGAAGTCAAAGTCACCGACAAAATGGTGATTGAAAAATACTCCCATGTGATGCACATCGTCTCCAACGTCGAAGGCCGTCTGAAAGACGGCATGACCAACATGGACATCCTCGCCGCCACCTTCCCCGCAGGCACACTCTCCGGCGCCCCCAAAGTCCGCGCCATGGAAATCATCGAAGAAGTCGAGCCGAGCAAACGCGGCATCTACGGTGGCGCAGTCGGCGTATGGAGTTTCAACAACGACATGGACTTAGCCATTGCCATCCGCACTGCCGTGATTAAAAACAATACCCTCTTCGTCCAAAGCGGCGCAGGCGTAGTTGCCGACTCCGACCCGACATCCGAATGGCAGGAAACCCAAAACAAAGCCCGCGCCGTGATACGCGCAGCACAGATGGTTCAAGAAGGGTTGGATAAATAATTTTCAGACGGCCTTTTTGACTTAAGCTCATCTAAAAGAAAAGCTTATTTCTAAAGAAAGAAACCATGAAATACGGAATCGCAATTATATTAACTGTCGGACTGCTTTCAGCCTGTTCTTCCGTCAAAACAACGCCCGAAAAAGAAAGTAAAACCATAAATCAAAATATACAACCCACGCCTGGAAGACCAAACCTGACCGCCCCCGAAGTGCTAACCAAAGTATTGGATTTCCTGCGCCATGCCCAATCGCCCGAGGACTTCCGGATTGAAACGGCAGGAAAAGTGATGAATTTAAGGTTGCTGGAACGCACAGACGGTTATAGCGATTTTTATATCGGTAATAAGTTTGGCGACAGCGATTGGATCTGGTCAATTAATTTTACAAAAGATCAATCCGGAAAGATGCGCTTAAATTTCGGTGATGTAGGAGGGTATTCCCCTGCCACACCGATTTGCCAAATGGATTTGGACCGGTTCCATCCACTACTGGTGAAGGCAGGGTTTATCTATACAGGCAAAGGGCATTGGGGCAGACCCTTCAACGGCTATGAAAAAAAATATCCTAACGGCTACGAAGCAGATCTCCAAGTCTTTTATCGGGGAGAAAGTGCAGAAAAGGTACTGCACGACTGCATCAATGAAATCGTTTTTGAAGTTTTTAAACCAAGGTGGTAAGAAATGCACCATATCAATCCCAATCTGCAAAAAATTTTGGACGACTTTGCCCAAAGCTCGCTCCCCAACGGCAAAAACTCGAACGAATACCGCAACCTGATTGCCCCCATAACGGCATCACCCGTACTGAATAAAAGATTGAATACGGCAGCGGAAAAGGGCTATTTGGAAAAACTGGCGGTCAATAAAAATCCGAATGCCGGCGCCAGCTACAATGCGAGGAAAACTCGGATTTCCATTAATCTGTCTCAGCTGGAAACGAGGCTGCTGTTTCAGACGACATTTCCTGACAAAAGGCCGTCTGAAAGATCAGCTTCCCAGTTTTGAAAGAACCCCATGAAATACACAACCGCAACCGCATTGACCGTCGGGCTGCTGCTTTCAGCCTGTTCCACCGTAAAACACATGCCCGCAAAGGAGGAAAACATTATGAATCAAGATACACAACAGATTGCCGGAAGACCAGATCTGACCGCACCCGAAGTGCTGACCAAAGTATTGGATTTCCTGCGCTATGCCAAATCGCCTGAGGACTTTAAGATTGAAACGGCAGAGAAAGTGATGAAATTAAAGTTGTTGGAACGTAAAGACGGATATAGCGATTTTTATACAGGTAATGAATTTAGAGATAGTGATTGGGGATGGTCAATCAATTTCAAGAAAACACGATACGGTGGCGGTAGGATGGATTTACATTTTAGAAACGAGGGAGGCTATCTTCCTGCTACGCCGATTTGTCAGATGGACTTAGATCAGTTCCATCCTTTAATTGAGAAAGCTGGATTTACCTATACAGGTAAAGGGCATCAAGGTAGGCCTTTTAATAGATATATTAGAACCTATCCAAACGGCTATGAATCACATCTTCAGGTGTTTTATCAAGGAGAAAGTAAAGAAAAAGTACTACATGACTGTATTAAAGAAATTTCTTTCCTTATTTTTAAACCTGGCATATAAAAAATGAACCAAATCAATCCTAAGCTACAAACTATTTTAGACAACTTTACCCAAGACTCTCTACCAAACGGCAAAAATTCGATTGAATACCACAATCTGCTGGAAGCAGTAACAGCTTCACCCGTATTAAACGAAAGACTTAATACGGCAGTAGAAAAAGGTTACTTAGAGAAACTGTCAGTTAACCAAGATCCTAATTCCAGAGCCAGCTATACCTCAACAACAAAAGAAATTTCGATCAACTTGCAACAACTGAAAACCCCAGAAGAACAAAAATCTTTTATTTTTGTACTCGGTCATGAGATTCAACACGGCTTTTACCACTACGAACAAGGTCGTAAGGAAACAGAAAAACACGTAATTGATGAAGTTCGACAGATAGCAGCAAGTGATGTCAAACAGAAAGACTATACTCACCCTTTGAAATTATGGCTAGATACTGAACGCAAAAATGAAGCATTAGCAATGATTGCAGGCTGGAACGCAGTCACCAGCCATGAGCAAAAACAGCAAGGCAAAACCAATCTCAGCCTACAAGAAATTATAAAAGAGGGTTTCGGCTATGAGCATTTTTTCTTAGATGAGAAACAATATTACCTCTATTTAAATAATGACCCACAAGGGAAAATCACCCCAACAGCTGGTTTAAAGTTTAATGCTGACATGACCATCTCCGACAGCCAGCATGAAATCCTCGCCAAAACCTATTTCGATCGCTTACCAGACCAGACCCACCTAGGGAAACATGGTGACTCTGATTACCGCAATAGCTACGCAACTGGTCCTATCAGCTATATCGTACGCCAACATTATGCTCACAACCCTGATGCCAAACTGATTATCGATATGAAGGGTTTGGGACTAGATGAGTACTTAATCGAACGCAACGGTTTAGACTTGGGTAAAGCAAAGCGCCGAGAAGCCTATTATGATAAAACTAGCCCTGACACAAGGCAATATTTTGACCATACCATCAATGGTGAAAATCAATTCGAACATGTTCCAATTACTAACCCTAAATCTGAAACCGAAGAACAGAACCATCCTTATTCTCTCAAAAATATGCCAGAGCAGGCGCAAAAACTC
Organism: Neisseria sp. HMSC070A01; assembly: GCF_001810165.1. NCBI lineage: Bacteria > Pseudomonadati > Pseudomonadota > Betaproteobacteria > Neisseriales > Neisseriaceae > Neisseria > Neisseria sp. HMSC070A01. The sequence continues at coordinate 322,345 of NZ_KV800125.1, forward strand.
CACGCGCAAATTACAGACAAATTTACTGAATTTATAAAAAAACATCATCTGCCTTATTCAGAAGACAGTATTCAGAACGGTATTGCGGCCTTAACTGCTGAAGCCTATGCTAAAAAACTCCCTGAAATTATGGCATTCAACATCACAAAAGATAACTGTCTAGGCGTCATGCATAAGGATAATGCTTTTCTCCGAATCGCTAAAGTTGATGTCAATGAAGCAATGAACATTGATTCTAGAGAAAGTTTTAAAGATATACTGAAAACTGAACAAAACTTTCAGTTAGAAGCTGAACAACGTGAAATGGAAAAACAGATGAATCATTCACAAAGTATGGGAATAGTTCGTTAATACTGTCAAAAGTAAAGCCTATAATCTCTAGAAATTTTTAGGCTACTATAACTGATCTTCTAAACTATATCAGTCTAAAATGGGCATAATGATACTAAACGAAAAACAACTAAAATCCATCAGCAAATTCCTCAGCTTTATCTTGCGTCATCATCCCGAGCAAATCGGTATTACTTTGGATAAAGACGGCTGGGTGGATATTGATACCCTACTAACGCAGGTAAACCATCCCGAGCGCGGCTTTACGGGCAATCCGCTGACCTACGAAATATTGTTGGAAGTGGTCGAAAACAACGATAAAAAACGGTTTACCCTTTCTGAGGATGGCAAACGCATCCGCGCGGCGCAAGGTCATTCGACGGCACAAGTTCAAGTAGAACACAAAGTAGCGACGCCTCCTCAGATTTTGTATCACGGTACGGCTGAGCGCTCTGTTCCGTCTATTTTGGAGCAAGGCCTGCATTCTGCCTCGCGCCATTTTGTCCATCTTTCTGCCGATGCCGCAACAGCCGTCAACGTCGGTTCCCGACACGGCAAGCCGGTTGTATTGACCATCGACACTGTCGCCATGCTTGCGGCAGGACATCAATTTTATCTGGCGGACAACGGCGTATGGTTAACTGAAAACGTTCCGCCGCAATTTATCGGCAAACTTTAAAACATCAGGCCGTCTGAAGCCGTAAACCATGTTCAGACGGCCTGCAAACACCCTACCCAATTTATTCATAAAGCGATTATCCATGAACACATCCCCCATCCTCCCTCCCGCCATGCTCGGCATCCTCGGCGGCGGACAATTAGGCAGAATGTTTACTGTTGCTGCCAAAACCATGGGCTACAAAGTAACCGTACTCGATCCCGACCCGAACGCGCCGGCAGCGGAATTTGCCGACCGCCATTTGTGCGCGCCGTTTGATGATTCGGCCGCTTTGGAAGAATTGGCAAAATGTGCGGCGGTTACGACCGAGTTTGAAAACGTCAATGCCGATGCGATGCGTTTTCTCGCCAAACACACCAATGTTTCCCCCAGCGGCGACTGCGTTACCATCGCGCAAAACCGCATTCAGGAAAAGGCATGGATACGCAAAGCAGGCCTGCAAACCGCGCCGTATCAAGCAGTTTGCAAAGCCGAAGACATCACTGAAGAAAGCGTACAATTTCTGCCCGGCATCCTGAAAACGGCTACTCTGGGCTATGACGGCAAAGGCCAAATCCGCGTCAAAACGGTGGACGAACTCAAAGCTGCATTTGCCGAACACGGCGGCGTGGATTGCGTTTTGGAAAAAATGGTGGATTTGCGCGGCGAGATTTCCGTTATCGTATGCCGTCTGAACAATGACAACGTGCAAACTTTCGACCCTGCCGAAAACATTCACGAAAACGGCATCCTCGCCTACTCCATCGTCCCAGCCCGACTGAGTGCCGACATTCAGCAACAGGCGCGGCAGATGGCGCAGCGTTTGGCTGATGAATTGAACTACGTCGGCGTATTGGCGGTAGAAATGTTTGTTGTCGGCGATACACATGAATTGGTCGTTAACGAAATCGCACCGCGTCCGCACAATTCCGGCCACCATACCATCGACGCCTGCGCGGCGGACCAATTCCAGCAACAGGTCCGCCTGATGTGCAACCTGCCTCCGGCTGACACTAAATTGCTGAGTTCTTGCTGTATGGCGAATATTTTGGGCGACGTTTGGAAAGAAGACGGCGGCGAACCCGAATGGCTGCCGCTGCAAAGCAACCCGAACGCACATCTGCATCTTTACGGTAAAAAAACCGCGCGCAAAGGCCGAAAAATGGGCCACTTCACCGTTTTGGCCAACGATGCGGACAACGCGTTCCAAACCGCACAAACCTTGCATCAAAGCCTGTAACCTTACCCACTTTTTTCAGACGGCCTTTGATTGCCAAAGGCCGTCTGAAATCAATTTTTCCGACCATCCGCCATGAGCCTTCTGACCATCCTCCGTCCGGCAACCAAAAAAGACTGCCAAGCCATACACAATGCCCATCTACATGCCGTTCAATACGCCTGCATCCGCAGTTACGACGAAACCATTATGCACGCGTGGGAAAGTCTGCTCGACATCAACAGCTATTTGGAAACCATCTCCGATAAAAACAAAGCCTTGTGGGTGGTCGAATACAAGGGGCTGATTCAAGGCTTCTTCCAAGTCGATTTCAAAGAAGCGCAACTGGACGCCTTATACGTCCATCCGCTCTTCCACAATCTCGGCTTGGGTACGGCCCTGCTCAGCCGCGCCGAAGAAATGGCCCGAAATGCAGGCCTCAGCTTTCTCAAACTGTATGCCTCGCTCAATTCCGTGCCTTTCTATCGGCTCAACCGTTATGAATCGCTCGGTACTGCCGTATTGCAGCTGAACAAAACCGTCCGCGTCGAATGCGAATTGATGCGCAAATACCTGTAATTTCCCCTTCCGCTATTGCTTTTTTGAAAGAAACCGATGTCCCGAATTGCCGCCCTGCCCGACCATCTTGTTAACCAAATCGCCGCCGGCGAAGTGGTCGAACGCCCTGCCAACGCCTTGAAAGAAATTGTTGAAAACAGTATCGATGCAGGCGCGACAGCGATTGATGTCGAGCTGGCAGGCGGCGGCATCCGCCTGATTCGCGTCAGCGACAACGGCAGCGGTATCCATCCGGACGACATCGAGCTTGCGCTCCACCGCCACGCCACCAGCAAAATCAAAACCTTAAACGATTTGGAACACGTTGCCAGCATGGGCTTTCGCGGCGAAGGCTTGGCCAGTATCGCCTCCGTCAGCCGCCTGACCCTGACCAGCCGTCAAGACGGCAGCGCGCACGCAACCCAAGTTAAAGCCGAAGACGGCAAACTCAGCAGCCCCACCGCCGCCGCCCACCCCGTCGGCACCACCATCGAAGCTGCCGAACTCTTCTTCAACACCCCCGCGCGGCGCAAGTTCCTCAAATCCGAAAACACCGAATACGCCCACTGCGCCACCATGCTCGAACGCCTCGCACTGGCGCATCCGCACATTGCATTCTCACTTAAACGCGACGGCAAACCAGTGTTCAAACTTCCTGCACAAAGCCTGCACGAACGCATAGCCGCCATTGTCGGCGATGATTTTCAGACGGCCTCGTTGGAAATTGACAGCGGCAATGGCGCATTGCGGCTCTATGGCGCGATTGCCAAGCCGACCTTTGCCAAAGGCAAAACCGACAAACAATACTGCTTCGTCAACCATCGTTTTGTCCGCGACAAAGTCATGCTCCATGCCGTCAAGCAGGCATACCGCGATGTATTGCACAACGCGCTGACGCCTGCTTTCGTCCTCTTTCTCGACCTGCCGCCCGAAGCCGTGGATGTCAACGTCCACCCGACCAAAACCGAAATCCGCTTCCGCGACAGCCAGCAAGTACACCAACTCGTGTTCCACACACTCAACAAAGCCCTTGCCGACACGCGTGCCGACTTGACCGAAAGCGTTAGCAACGCAGGCGAAGTGTTGCATGACATTACCGGCGTTACGCCTGCACCAATGCCGTCTGAAAACAACAGCGAAAATCTGTTTGATGACGTATCCAACTACCCGACAGGCAACAAATCCGACACACGCAATGCCTTTGGTTCATCAGGTAAAACCGCGCCTATGCCTTACCAAGCCGCACGCGCGCCGCAACAACGCAGCCTGTCCCTGCGCGAAAGCCGCGCGGCCATGAATACTTATGCCGAACTCTACAAAAAAACCGACGACATTGACCTTGAGTTGAGCCAATTCGAGCAGGCACGTTTCGGCAATATGCCGTCTGAAATGCCTACCCAAAAAACAGATACGCCGCTTTCAGATGGTCTTCCATCACAATCCGAACTGCCGCCGCTCGGCTTTGCCATTGCCCAATTATTAGGCATCTACATCCTTGCCCAAGCCGAAGACAGCCTGTTGCTCATCGATATGCACGCCGCTGCCGAACGCGTCAACTACGAGAAAATGAAACGCCAACGTCAGGAAAACGGCAACCTGCAAAGCCAGCGCCTGCTTATTCCCGTAACCTTTGCCGCGTCCCACGAAGAATGCGCCGCCCTCGCCGATCATGCCGAAGCACTGGCAGGCTTCGGGCTGGAACTGTCCGACATGGGCGGCAATACCCTTGCCGTCCGCGCCGTCCCCGCCATGCTCGGCAAAGCCGACGTCGTTTCACTGGCCAAAGACGTATTGGGCGAACTCGCCCAAGTCGGCAGCAGCCAAACCATCGAAGAACACGAAAACCACATCCTTGCCACCATGTCCTGCCACGGTTCCGTCCGCGCCGGCCGCCAACTTACCCTGCCGGAAATGAATGCGCTCCTGCGCGATATGGAAAATACGCCGCGCAGCAACCAATGTAACCATGGCCGTCCGACATGGGTCAAACTGACTTTAAAAGAATTGGATGCGTTGTTTTTACGCGGACAGTAACGCCGATAAAAAGGCCGTCTGAAACTGCTTTCAGACGGCCTTTTAATTGATTGACCCTTAACGAATATCCATAGGTGCAAACGATTTCACGGTTTCATCGATTGCTTTAACACGGGTCAGGAAGTCTTCCAATTGGGCAAGCGGCAATGCGCTTGGGCCATCGCATTTGGCTTGGTCGGGATTGGCATGGGATTCGAGGAACAAACCGGCCAATCGGGTTGCCATGCCGGCAAGCGCCAAGTCCAATACTTGGGCGCGCCGGCCGCCTGATGCTGCGGCACCGGATTCGCGCGTTTGCAGGGAATGGGTTACGTCAAAAATAACCGGCAGGTTGTGACACGTTTTTTTCATCACGCCAAAGCCGAGCATATCGACCACCAAGTTGTCGTAGCCGAAGTTTGCGCCGCGTTCGCACAAAATGATTTGCTCGTTGCCTGCTTCTTGGAATTTCTCGACGATGTTTTTCATTTGAGACGGGCTGAGGAATTGCGGCTTTTTGATGTTGATGACATTACCGGTTTTCGCCATTGCCACCACCAAATCAGTTTGGCGTGCCAAGAAGGCAGGCAACTGAATGACATCGCAGACTTCGGCAACCGGTTGGCATTGGTAAGGCTCGTGAACGTCGGTAATCACGGGAACGTTAAACTCGCGCTTCACCGCTTGAAAAATCTTCATGCCTTCATCCAAACCCACACCGCGGAAAGAGTGGATGGAAGAGCGGTTTGCCTTGTCGAAAGAGGCTTTGAACACGTAAGGGATGCCGAGTTTATCGGTTACTTTAACGTATTGCTCACAGGCTTTCAGCGTAGAGTCGAGGTCTTCAAGGACATTGATGCCGCCGAAAAGGGTAAAGGGCGCATCGTTGCTGACGGTGATGTTGTTGATTTGGATATTCACGGCAAAGCCTTTCAGATAAGTTGAATTTGGGAAACAGGCCGTCTGAAACGTTTCAGACGGCCTTTGTTTGAATATTACAACACGGTGTGCGGCGGCTCATAAGAAATCACGTCGCGGATTTTATTGTTCTCATCGACGAGGACGACTTTCGGCTCATGCGCTGCAATTTCGGGTTCGGACAACATGACGTAAGACATGATAATCACGATGTCGCCTTTTTGAACCAAACGCGCGGCCGCGCCATTGAGGCAAACGACGCCGCTGCCGCGTTCGCCGGGGATGGTGTAGGTTTCAAGGCGTTCGCCGTTGTTATTGTTGACGATAGCGACTTTTTCGTTCACGCAAATACCTGCCGCATCCAACAGGTCTTGGTCAACGGTAATGCTGCCGACGTAGTTGAGGTCAGCTTCGGTAACGGTGGCACGGTGGATTTTGCCGCCGAGCATGGTACGGAACATGGGTTTCCTTTTTGATTGTGGGTTGATTTGCGGTTTTAACTTCAGTGAAGCTAAAACCGCTGTTTGTGTGATTGAGGATTAGTTATTGGGAAAGTCTGATTCGTCAAACTCGGGTTCCGGGTCGCTTTGAAGGACTTTTCCGTTTAATTTCAACTCGCTGTTTTGCAGAGTCAGATGGGTTTTGACATTATCGTCTTCTAAGGTCAAATATTTTTCTCTTGCCATGCTTTTAATGGTGCTGTCTACCATCAGGCGCAAGGTCTCGTTGATATCGTCGATGCTGGCGCGGCCTGCGGCTTCATCTTCGGCATTGACGCTAAACAGGCTGCTTACTTGGTTGACGGCGAGCTGCTCCAACAATTTTTGCGGTACGCTCATGTTGAAGTCGGCTTCGGTTTTCTTCAGCATATCGCCCAGGCTGTTGAGGTCTTTGGCTGTCAAACCTTTAAAGGCAAGCTTGCCGCTGACATCGACATCACCATTAGGCATGGTAAATTTGAAGGTTTTGATGTTTAAAACCGGATTGTTGGTAAACAGGCCCGAAGCCTCGTTTTTGGCCGTCTGAAGCAAAGAAGCCTGAATTTCTTCTTCGCTCATTTTCTTCACGGACACTTCGGCAATTTTGTTTTTCAACGCCAAAAGTGATGCGGCGTCCAAATGCTCGGCGGCAACATTGATGTCCAGAGGGCCGTATTTGTCTTCGCCATAGGTCAGGCTTTCAAATTGGAAGCGGCCTTCGCTGTTGATGAATTTATCGACTGCGCCGGTCTGGGTATCGAAACGCAGTTTGTTGACTTCGATTTTAGACGGAGCAATCGTGCCGGTCGGATTGATGAATGCACCGATTTGCAGGTTAGTCACAAGGTTGACCAACTCGTTCAACTTAACGTTGTAATCGATGTTTTCTTTCCATTGCAGCAGGAATTTATCCAGCGTAATGCTGCTCTTGCCCAAAGAAAGTTTGGTCAGGCCGTCTTCCGTTTCGGATTGGAAGCGCAGGTTTTCCAAAGACACATCGCCTTTGTCGGCCAATTTGACTTGCAAAGACGGCGCAAGGTAATCGTGGCGATAGCTTTTGAAGCCTTGGCTGTAATCAGTATTGCCGCTAAAGCCTTTCCAGTTGAGCTTAATACCGGAAAGCTCTTCATAATCGAAGGCGGGGATATTGAGGCTGAGTTTGCCGTCGCCGGAAAGGTAAACCGTATTGGTCATGGTCAACGGCATTTGCTGGCCGAAGAAGCGGTCTAAAACTTTTTTGGTTTCCGGATGGTATTGGAACTCGGTTTCCACATGGGCGCGCGTACCGAATCCGCCGGCAAACGGGCCGTGTGTTACGTGGTTGATGACCGTAATCGGCTCTTGCAGGACGGTTTTCAAATTGTCCGGCAGGTATTTTTGCGTATTTTGAAGCAGGGTCGGCTTGAGGCGGATGACGGTCGTCTCGGTCGAACTGAACCAACCGCGATCGTATTGGTGGGATTCAACGGTCAGGAAACCGGACTCCTGCAACAGCTTTTGTTGCTCGGTCAGGCTTTCTTCCGCTTTGACACCGAGATAGTAAGGCGTGCCGAGCGCAGCGGCGATAACAACGGCGGCAGTCGGGATAAGATACTTTTTCATCACTTCAAACAGATTAGGTTCAAAGCGTAAAGCATAGCATTTTTTAGCTGTTTTGTCTTATCCGCCGTTTCAGACGGCCTTTAGGGGAAGATTGTGATATTATGCAAATATAAACGGTTTTTACACTTTTGGCAGGCCTTACCCTGTCTGCCGAAATGTCATTAAAGGTTTGCAAATGCTTTTATTCATTGATAACTACGACAGCTTCACCTACAACATCGTTCAATACTTTGCCGAATTGGGGCAGGAAGTTTTGGTACGCTGCAACGATGAAATCACCCTCGAAGAAATCGAAGCCCTGAAACCGCAATATCTGGTCATCGGCCCGGGCCCTTGCTCACCGAAAGAAGCAGGCATTTCTGTTGCAGCCATGCAGCACTTTGCCGGCAGGCTGCCCGTCATGGGCGTGTGCCTCGGCCATCAAACCATGGGCGAAGCGTTCGGCGGCAATGTCGTGAGCGCGCAAACGATGATGCACGGCAAAGTCTCCCCCGTTTTCCATCACGGCACAGGCATGTTTAAAGACCTGCACAATCCGGTCAACTGCACGCGCTACCACAGCCTCGCCATCGACCGCGCCACCCTGCCCGACTGCCTCGAAATTACCGCATGGACGGAAGACGGCGAAATCATGGGCGTACGCCACAAAGAATATGCCGTTGAAGGCGTACAGTTCCACCCCGAAGCCCTGCTGACCGAACACGGCCACGATATGCTGAAAAACTTCTTGGAAGAATTTAAAGACTACCGCCCGCAAAAATCTTAATGAAAGGCCGTCTGAAATGGGGTTGACAGTGTTCAAACCGCATTTTCAGACGGCCCGAATCACATCGGACACGAACAAAGGAACCATCATGATTACCCCTCAACAAGCGATTGAACGCCTCATCAGCAACAACGAACTTTTCTACGATGAAATGACCGACCTCATGCGCCAAATCATGAGCGGCCAAGTTCCGCCCGAGCAAATCGCCGCCATTCTGACCGGCCTGCGGATTAAAGTTGAAACCGTTTCCGAAATTACTGCCGCAGCCAGCGTAATGCGTGAATTCGCCACCAAAGTGCCGCTGAAAAACGCCGATGACTTGGTCGATATTGTCGGCACAGGCGGCGACGGTGCCAAAACCTTCAATATTTCGACGACTTCCATGTTTGTTGCGGCGGCGGCTGGCGCGAAAGTCGCCAAACACGGCGGCCGCTCCGTTTCTTCATCCAGCGGCGCTGCCGATGTCATGGAACAAATGGGCGCCAACCTCAACCTCAACCCCGAACAGGTCGCCCAAAGCATCCAGCAAACCGGCATCGGCTTTATGTTCGCGCCCAACCATCACAGCGCCATGCGCTATGTCGCCCCTGTCCGCCGTTCGCTCGGCTTCCGCAGCATCTTCAATATCTTGGGCCCATTGACCAATCCTGCCGGCGCGGCAAACCAACTCTTGGGCGTGTTCCACATCGACTTGTGCGGCATTCTTTCCCGCGTATTGCAACAGCTTGGTTCCAAACATGTTTTGGTTGTGTGCGGCGAAGGCGGTTTGGATGAAATCACGCTGACCGGCAAAACCCGAGTTGCCGAACTGAAAGACGGCAAAATCACCGAATACGACATCAGCCCGGCTGATTTCGGCATGGAAATCCGCCGCAATTTGGACGAAATCAAAGTCGAAAACGCGCAAGAATCCCTGCAAAAAATGAACGAAGTGCTGGACGGCAAAGCCGGTGCTGCACGCGACATCGTCGTCCTCAATGCTGCCGCCGCACTCTACGCAGGAAATGTGGTCGCTTCGCTGGCGGACGGCGTCAAAGCCGCGCAAGAAGCCATCGACTCCGGCAAAGCCAAAGCCAAAAAAGACGAGTTTATCGAATTAGGCAAACAGTTTGCCTAAGCTTTAAAACCATAAACAAAGGCCGTCTGAAAAATCTTTCAGACGGCCTTTTATTCTTTAAATATTAAAACTTGCTTTTAATATCATTAATCAAGCCTTCGGCTTTTTCTTTGGCTTCTTCAGCCAAGTGTGCTACTTTCTCTTTGGCTTCATCGGCTAAAGCAGTTGCTTTTTCTTTAGCTTCTTCAAACAATTGCGAACCTTTTGCTTTACCTTCTTCTAAAGCGTCACTGGCTTCGCTGCCAATATCTGATGCTGCTTCTTTTACTTTGCCAACGCCTTGTTGAACCAAGCCTTCAGCTTCAAGTTTAGCATTGCTGGATACATTGCCAGCCACTTCTTTTACTTTACCGCTGATTTTATCTAATTCTCCGCTCATGGTTATACTCCTGGATTAATGTTGATAGGATGAGTGCTACTTTACCTTATATCGGGGGCTTCGTTTCAACTTTAAAGGCCGTCTGAAAGCCAAAACATGACAAAACGAGTTAAGTAGAGTTAGTCCATCTGTTTCGATATCGCTTCGGCTACTGCCTTGCCTATCATCTTACTGCCAAACTCATTGAAATGAAGCCCGTCACACAGCATCACATCGGTCAAATCCTGCTCAAACATTAGGCTGTATAAATCATTGATGGCAAAACCATATTGCCTTGCCAAATCCTCCGCTACACGGTTATAGGCCTTCAAATCAGCCATATAGCGGCGCGAGGGTTTGACGATATTGTGTACGCTTTCCAAAAAGGGCGTACTGCTCGCCCAAATAATTTTTGCTCCAGTCTGTTTCAGATAATCGAAAATTTGGGTCAGGTTGTTGCAGTAGGTTTCTATATCGGCCACCGGCTCATTACAGCCCTGATTGTGGCGGATATCGTGCAAACCGCAGTTGATGTGGATAACATCTCCCGCAGTCGCGTCCTCTGTCCATTGCTCGATATGCTCTAATATATCATGCGACGAGCGGCAGTTTTCCGATGGAGAAACAATATCAGCTTCAGGCAAAGCGGCACGCGTGTAAGGCTCCGAAGCAAGCCGCACGGAATCGCCGATTAAGTAAACGGTCATTTTTGTTCTCCTCCCTTTATTTGAACCAACAGCAAGGCCGTCTGAAATATCACTTATATGATTATAAGAGTGCTATTTCAGACGGCCTTAACTTCAGTCAAGTTCTATCGTCAAATCATCAATTAACGCTGACTGTTTTTATAAAAATCAATTAATTGCTTGGCCTGCAACATGGGCAGCCCAAAACGGTCGCTCACGGCTTTCCAATCCTTCCATTCCTGATCGGTCAAATTTTGCCCGATCCATTTGAGGTTTTCCGGATTACTTTTGATTTTCTCAAAATACGCCTGCTTGCGTTTCCAGTTGCGCAACCACACCAGCAACATGGTAAAAATACATAAAACAATCAATACAATATTGGTAAACAACATCATGTCCATACGACATACTCCCGCGTGGGTCTCAAAATCAGAAAATATGGATTAAAGGCCGTCTGAAGAAACAGTCTTCAGACGGCCTTTATATTATCACTCAATCTTCACCCGTTTCAGGCGCAAGGCGTTGCTCAACACGGAAACCGAGCTTGCTGCCATTGCCGCGCCTGCGATAACAGGGTTTAGGAAGCCGAGCGCGGCGAGCGGAATGCCCAATATATTGTAGAAGAAGGCAAAGAACAGGTTTTGCTTGATGTTTTTCAAGGTTGCCTGCGACACCAGCAGGGCATCGGCGAGTTGGTTGACCGAATGCTGCATCAGCGTGGCGGAAGCGGTGTGTTCGGCAACGTCCGCACCGCCTTTCATGGCGAAGCTGACGTTGGCGGCGGCGAGCGCGGGTGCGTCGTTGATGCCGTCGCCGACCATCGCTACGGTTTTGCCGGCGGCTTTGAGTTTCTGCACTTCGGCGGCCTTGTCGCGCGGACTCATATTGCCGAAGGCGTGTGCGATGCCCAGTTGTTTGGCGACGTATTCGACCGTGCCTTGGTTGTCGCCGCTCATGATGTAAACGTCGATGCCGTGTTTTTTCAGACGGCCTATAGCTTCGGCGGTGTCGGCTTTCAGCGCGTCGGCGAGCGCGAATGCGCCGATGGGTTTGTTATCAACCGAGACTGCGACAATACTTGCAATGTCCCAAACGCCGTCTGAAAACTTCGGCAAGGTCAATTCGGCAAATTCGGCTTTGCCCGCTTTCACCAAACCCACGCCTTCGACTTCGGCGGTAATGCCTGCGCCGACAACGGTTTGCGCGTCTTGTGCAGCAGGGATGTCCAAACCGCGCGCTTGGGCGGCGGAGATAATGGCACGGGCGAGTGGGTGGGCGGCGTTTTGTTCGACGGCGGCGGCGATGCGGTACAAAGCATCTTCGTCAAAACCACTGTCGGGAACACAGTAAACGGCGGCAACCTGCGGCTTGCCTTCGGTCAGCGTGCCGGTTTTGTCCAACACAACGGCATCGACGTGTGCCGCCTCTTCCATCGCCGCCGCGTCTTTGAACCAAATGCCGTGTTTCACTGCCTTGCCCATGCCGACCATAATTGCGGCGGGCGTCGCCAGACCGAGCGCGCACGGGCAGGCAATCACCAAAACGGCAACGGCGTGCATCAGTGCCACCGTCCAATCGCCCTTAATCAGCCAAGTAACGATAAAAGTCAGAAGCGCAATGCCCACGACAGTAGGCACAAACACCGCCGCCGCTTTATCGGCTACGCGCGCAATCGGTGCCTTGCTGCCTTGTGCTTCAGAGAGCGCATTCATCATGTCGCCGAGCAGGGTTTGGCTGCCGAGCTGCGTGGCGCGGTACACCACGCTGCCCTCGGTCATCAGCGCGCCAGCCAACACTTTGCCGCCTGCCTTTTTCTCTTCGGGATTAGATTCACCGGTGAGGTGGCTTTCGTCCGCCCAGCCGCTGCCGCTTTCGATAATGCCGTCGGCGGCAATGCGTTCGCCGTGGTTGGCGCGGATTAGGTCGCCGATTTGTACTTGGTCGATGGGTAGTTGCCACCATTCGCCATCGCGTTGCACGTTGACTTGGGTCGGCGTAAGTTTCAGCAGCAGGCCCAAGCTGTTCAGGCTGGATTTTTTAGTGCGGTGTTCCAAAAATTTGCCCAGAGACACAAAACCAATCACCATCACGCCCGCTTCAAAATACACATGCGCCATGCCGTGCGCCGCGTGCGGGCTGAAAAACAACATATAGACGGAATACAGGTAAATCGACACCGTGCCGATGGTAACGAGCACGTCCATATTCGCCAGTCCGCCTTTAATACTCGCCCACGCGCTTTTGTAAAACGGCACCGCCAGCCAAAGTTGAACCACGCTTGCCAGCGCAAACTGCCATACCGGCGGAATCATCCAATCGTGCCTACCGATCATCATGCCTGTCATGCCGATAAGGAACGGGACGTTGATGGCGAACAGCAGCCACAGCCGCCAGCCGATATGGTGTTCCGTTTCCGGCTGCGGCAGCGCGTCTTCCGTCTTTTCCTTCGCGCCGTAGCCGGTTTTCTCGATGATTTTGGCGATGTCGGCGGCAGAGGTTTGGCTGTCGTCAAACACCACCTGCGCCTCCTCGCTGGCAAAGTTCACCCCTGCCGATTCGACAAAATCTTTTTTGTTCAACACTTTTTCAATACGAGAAGCGCAGGCCTGACAGGTCATGCCTTCGATTTGGAAACGGACTTTTTGTTGCATGGCAAAGCCTCCTATTGATTGTTTGGCGCATGTTTTTTGTGTTTATGTATTATCAAACGAAAACGACATAATGGCAAAAAGTAAGTTATCAAAAAACAAAGATAGTGTATTGCATTGTCAAATATCTTTACATTTCTTAATAAT
>NZ_KV800126.1:0-49336 GCF_001810165.1 Neisseria sp. HMSC070A01
TAATGATGCGGAGTGTAAGCCTTTTATGGGGTGACAATAGGGTGGAATGGAGATAGGAAAGTAAAAAGGACGTGCGCGGGCACGTCCTTTGAGGAGAATGAAGGGAGCGATTATTCGCTCCAGCTGACTATGCCTAGCATCCAAGTAAGGAGAATCAGACCACCGAATACGATGCGGTAGTAGGCAAAAGGAACATAGTTTTTACTGGAAACAAATTTCAGCAAAGCTTTTACTGCTAATAAACCGGCGATAAATGCTGCGATAAAACCGATGGCAATTTGTCCGACATCTTGTAAGGTAAAGAGTTTATAGTTTTTTAAGATGTCGTAACCTGTTGCCGCAATCATCATTGGTACAGCAAGGAAGAATGAAAATTCAGTAGCTGTTTTACGTTCTAATCCCCACAGCATACCGCCCATGATGGTACTGCCTGAACGTGATGTCCCAGGGATAAGGGCACAAATTTGGGCGCATCCTACAACAAATGCGTCAATTGGGCGCATATCATCGACATGGTTGACTTTAGGTTTGGCTGTTGTTTGGCGTTTTTCAACCCATAAAATGAAGAAGCCGCCCAATATTAGCATGGTAGCAACGGTAATCGGGTTGAAAAGATGCAATTTAATTTGTTTACTGAATAAGAGGCCGACAATCGCAGCGGGGATGAACGCGATAAATAAATTCAGCACAAAGCGATTGGCTGTTTGCTCTTTGCCTAGTCCTTTTATGATATGGGTAAATCGTTGGCGATATTCGAATACAACGGCTAATACGGCACCGAGCTGGATGGCGATTTCGAATACTTTTCCGTTGCTTTGGAAATTCATCAAGTCGCCGAATACAATCAAGTGGCCGGTACTTGAAATAGGGAGGAACTCGGTTAAACCTTCGATGATACCGAGAATAAGTGCTTTAAATAAAATCAGAATGTCCATAAGTTTTCAGACGGCCTTGAGGCCGTCTTTCTTTTGTTGAATAGTTAAAGTGGTTTTGAGGATTGTTCGCGGCGGACTTTAATGATGAGCTCGTCTATGGTTTTCATACCGGCTTTCCAGTCGCTACCGTTGAAATTGACTTTGTATTTGCCACCGACAATGACAGTTGGTGTGTTTTCAATTCGATAAGTTTCCGTCAATTGCTGCATTTTTGCAGCAGCCGATGTGGCGGCAGGGTTGTTGTAGGCTTGAAGCAGTTTTTGACTGTCAAAACTCGTCTGTTTACCGACCCATGTGCGGAATACATTTGCATCAGCCAAGTTAATCTTCTGTTCGTAAACGGCTTTGAAGATGACTGGATTGGCCTGATATTTCAAACCTGAAAGATTGACGGCAGCGGCTACCTTGGCCAAGCCCAACATTTCGGGCATCCAAACGACGTGCTCTGTCCGTAAGGAAACATCTTTGGTGAAGGTTTTGCTGTGTTGCAACAAAACCGGATCGAGATGGTAACAATGGACGCAGAAGTAGCCGAAAAATTCTAGCACTTCAATTTTTCCGGCTTGCTGCTGCGGGATAGGGCGACTAAGAACGGTATAGTCCACGCCTTCAGTAGCAGCCTGCGCACTCAAACTGAGCAGGCTCAGGCTGAGTGCGGCAATAGTTTGTTTCATACGCTGCTTCATCAGTGATTCCATTATTTGGTAGAACGAATCAAGCTGTTGATATTATGGCCTTGCAGGTTTTTTTGCAGTTTCACAGCGGCTTCCTGCGGCATGGTGTTACTTTGAACTCGATAAATGGTTTTGTCGCCGTTTTGCGACTCAACCACTTTGGAAGACACACCTAAAATAGCCAATTTCGCACGTTGTGAATCTGCGCTGGAGCGGTCTGCATATGAACCAAGTTGCAGGAATGCCTTTTTACCGCTGTTGGCAGCTGCTTCGGCTTTTTCTGCCGATTGTTTGCCAGCGGCGTTGCTGCTTTCTTTTGTTGCAGAGGCATTTGCTGCTTTACGTGCTTTTTCGATGCTGCCGCTGTTGAGGATTTGCTCAGGTGTCGGCTTGTTTTGTTTTTTGGCTTCGGCCGCTTTTTTCTCAGCCAATTTGCGCTCGGCACGCTCTTTTTGTTTGTCGGTCAGTTGGTCGGCCGCTTTTTTGTCTTTTGCAGTTTTATCAGCAGCTTCTTTTTCAGCTTTGGCTTTTTCTGCGCGTTTTTTTTCTAATTCGGCTTTTTTCTCGGCCAGTTTTTTCTTGGCGGCTTCTGCTTCCGCTTTTGCGGCTTTTTCTTTGGCTTCACGTTCGGCTTTGTCGGCGGCAGTTTTGTCTGCTCTTTCTTTGGCTTCGCGTTCGGCTTTATCGGCAGCGGCTTTTTCAGCTTTTTCTTTGGCTTCGCGTTCGGCTTTTTCTGCTTCAGCTTTATCCGCTTTTTCTTTGGCCTCGCGATCGGCTTTTTCCTGAGCCTCTTTTTCTGCTTGTGCCGCTTTCTCTTCAGCTTCTTTGGCAGTCTTTTCAGCCGCTTCTTTTGCTTTGGCTTCTTTTTCCGCCGCTTCTTTTTCAGCTTTGGCTTTTTCTTCATCTGCTTGGCTGGACGAATTGTCGGTGGCAGGGCGTTTCTCTGCTTTGTCTTGAGGTTTCAGGATTTCAGGTTCTTCACTTTGTTTAGGCTGGGTCAGCTCTTTGAAAACGTTTTGGTTGCCTTGGTTCAGGAAGAACAAAATACCGGCAATAATACCTGTTGCCAGTATCAGGCCGAAAAAGAAACCGGCCAAGCCTTTGCCATATTGTGTAGATTTTTTCATGACTTACCTTGTAATAATGGATTCAGACGGCCTGAAGGGAGACTGTCTGAGTTTGAATTCGATATTTTATCAATAACCGTTATGGACGGCAAAATCCTGATGCTTTGTTTACTCTAGTTTTACTTAAACATAAAGATTCAGGCCGTCTGAAAAGTTAGAGGGCGCGACGGAAGCCGATGGCTTTCATCACATGGGTTTTACTGACTTCTTCGTCGCCTGCCAAATCGGCCAGCGTACGGGCGACGCGCATGATGCGGTGGAAGCTTCGTGCGGATAGGGACAGTTTTTCGAGCATGGTTCCCAAGGCTTCTTGCGCTTCTTTTTGGATACGGGCTTTGCCATCGAGTTCGCTGACACTCAATTCGGCATTAACCTTGCCTTGTCGGCCGTATTGGATTTTACGCGCGGCGGTAACGCGTTTTAATACGGCGGCACTGGATTCGCCGGCTTCTTGTTGCATCAGCTCGGCGGCGGAAAGGCTGGGTACTTCGATGGTTAAATCAATGCGGTCGAGTAATGGTCCTGAAATTTTGCTTCGATAACGGGCGATGCTTTCAGGCGTGCAGCGGCAAGGTTTGGACGGATGACCGAGATAGCCGCAAGGACAGGGATTCATGGCGGCGACGAGCTGGAACTTAGCCGGATAAACGGCTTGGCGTGCGGCGCGGGAAATATGGATTTCGCCGTTTTCCAAAGGTTCGCGCAATACTTCCAATACTTTACGGTCAAACTCGGGCAATTCGTCTAAAAACAACACACCATGGTGCGCCAATGAAATTTCACCCGGACGCGGGTCGGAACCGCCGCCGACCATGGCGGCCGAGCTGGCGCTGTGGTGGGGGCTGCGGAAAGGGCGGTTGCTGTCGAGTTGTTGCTGATGATTGGGCAGGAGCGAACGCAATGCCCAGACTTCGACCAATTCGTCTTCGGTCAAAGGCGGAAGGATACCGGGCAAACGTTGCGAAAGCATGGATTTGCCCGTTCCCGGAGGGCCCATCATCAGTAGGCTGTGTCCGCCTGCCGCGGCGATTTCCAAGGCGAGGCGGGCGGTATGTTGGCCTTTGACATCAGCTAAGTCGGGTATTTTACTTTGTTCAGGCGGCCTTTGTGGCAGTTTGCATTCGGTTTGTGTCAACGGTTCGATACCGTTTAAATGTGCGGCCACTTCGCCTAAAGAACGCGCTCCATAAACCGCGATACCGCGCATGACGGCAGCCTGTTCGGCATTTTCTTGCGGCAAGACGAAAGAACGTCCCGCCTGCATGCCCTGCCATGCCATGGCCAGCGCGCCGCGTACGGGACGCAGCAGCCCGGACAGCGCCAATTCTCCGGCAAACTCATATTGCGCGAGCTTTTCAGGATTAATTTGTCCCGATGCGGCAAGAATGCCCAAGGCAATCGGTAAATCGAAACGGCCGGATTCTTTGGGGAGGTCGGCCGGTGCGAGGTTGACGGTAATTTTCTTGGCGGGGAAGTCGAAGCCGCTTTGGATGATGGCGGCACGCACGCGGTCGCGGCTTTCTTTGACTTCAGTATCGGGCAAACCGACGATATTGAAATGTGGCAAGCCGTTGGCAAGGTGGGCTTCCACTTCGACCAACGGCGCGTTCATACCGCTTAAGGCGCGGCTGTAAACCAAAGCAAGCGACATGTTTCAGACGGCCTTATTCGGCGGCTTCGGTTTGTTGTACGATTTCGGCAACCGCTTCTTCGGCAGCTTCTTCGGCAGCTTTTAAAGCAGCTTCTTCAGGCTCTTGGGCGGCTTCGAGTTTGGCCAAACGGGCTTCCAATTCGGCCAGCTTGGTACGGGTTTTAATTAAAACTTGTTGTTGGATGTCGAATTCTTCTCGGGTTACCAAATCCATGCGGCTGAATGCGCTGCCGAGCATGGCTTTAACGTTTTTTTCCATGTCTTTGGCAGGGCTGTTGGCGATGGTTTCGCTGATTTTGGAGCTGACTTCTTCAAAAAGTTGTTTGCCGAACATAATCCGTATCCTTTATTCAGAATGTATATAGAAATTCAAGTGGCTATTGTATAAGGAAAAAGGCCGTCTGAAAACGGGAATTTTGAGACGGCCTTTGCTTCCTATCGTAAATATTCCGTGTCTTTTAACGCTCAACACGGGCTTCAAAAACAGGCATCAACCATGCGCCTCCCGTGAAGCCTTTACATGAACCGGTGGTGTGTTCCTCACTGCGGACAAACGTTTTACCGTCCCACACCGCCGCATTGCTTGTCCAGCAGTCGCCTATGCCGCGGCCTTTGAAGCTACCGCTGAGGGTGGCTGTTTTCTCGTCGAATCCGCCGTGCCCGCCGTATACCATCGGCGGCAGCACTTGTTCGATTTTGGTCAACTCTTTATCGGCAATGGCATAGTAGCCGCTGGTTTGATAAGCACCGCCGATACAGATGGCCGAAATCAACACCTGACGATCGTTGAGCGGATGGACATACAGGTTGCGGTTCCAATCCATTTGCTCTTTATTGTGCAGGGCGTAACAGTAATTATCGTCGCCTTCGGAAACGCGGTTGCTGTTGCGCAGCAGCTTCATGACGGCGTTGTGGCGCGGTGTGTCTTGTTCCAGTATATCGCCTGCTGTTTTCGGTACGGCAACGGCGCGGATGACGGGCTTAGGCTGCGGGCTGAGGACTGTCTGACTGCTGTTGCCTTTGCGTATCAGCGCGGAAGGCGTGTTCAGACGACCTTGGAATTCGTCCGCTTTCAACATTGCTGCCGCCGCGCCTTTGTCGGACAAATGCCATTCATATTTTCCAGAGCGGATGCTGATTTGGCTTTCTTTTTTCAATGCTTCGAGCAAGGCATTGGTTTGCGCGCTGCTCAATTTGCCTTGGCCTGTTTTGTTCAGCGCTAATTTGCCCAGTGATTTGCCGTTCAATACCAATTCGTTGCGGGTTGCAATGCTGGCGAGTTGTGCGTCATCGTCATTAAATGGCAGTAGGGAAACTTCGCCGGCCACGGCGGAGTTCGCCCCCGCTTTTCGGGTTAACAAGATGGAAACCGGCGTTTCTGTTTCATCCGCCTGATATCCCGCAAGACGGCAGGTGCCGGTATTGTCGCAGGCAATGTCCCAGTCTTGGTAATTTTGATAAAAGCCTTGAGGCGGAGCAGCCAGTGCGGTGGCAGGCAAAACAGCCAGCAGCCATTTTTTCATGATGTATTCTTTCAATTTTATTTATGTAGATTCACAAAGACAGCATAGCAATCCAAAATTTGTTACGCTGTTTTGTGAAAATACGATGTGTCGTTCGTAAAAAGGTTTGAATATTTAGATGTAAAAAAGGCCGTCTGAAACTCCCGTTCAGACGACCTCCATGCTTTTTATACGCCTGAGGCTGCTTTCAATGCGGCTGCTTTGTCGGTACGCTCCCAAGTAAACTCAGGCTCTTCGCGGCCGAAGTGGCCGTATGCGGCGGATTTGCTGTAAATCGGGCGCAGCAGGTCGAGCATTTGGACGATGCCTTTAGGACGCAGGTCGAAATGTTCGCGAACTAAAGCAATCAGTTTTTCTTCGCTGATTTTGCCGGTGCCGAAAGTGTCGATGGAAATCGAAGTCGGTTCGGCAACGCCGATGGCGTAGGAAACTTGGATTTGGCATTGGGTTGCCAAACCGGCGGCAACGATATTTTTCGCAACATAGCGGCAGGCGTAGGCGGCGGAACGGTCCACTTTGGACGGGTCTTTGCCGGAGAATGCGCCGCCGCCGTGCGGAGCTGCGCCGCCGTAGGTATCGACGATGATTTTACGGCCGGTCAAACCGCAGTCGCCTTGAGGGCCGCCGATGACGAAGCGGCCGGTCGGGTTGATCAGGTATTTGGTTTCATCAGTCAGCATTTCAGACGGCAGAACCGGTTTGATGATGTGTTCGATCACGGCATTTTTCAGCTCTTCGTAGCCGATAGACGGATCGTGTTGGGTGGACAGGACGACGGTGTCGATGCGTTTTACTTTGCCGGTTTCGCTGTCGTAAACCACGGTCAGCTGCGCTTTGGCATCAGGACGCAGCCAAGGCAGGCGGCCGTCTTTGCGCAATTCGCTTTGGCGTTGCATCAGGCGGTGGCTGTAATAGATGGCAAACGGCATCAGGGTCGGGGTTTCGTCGCAGGCATAGCCGAACATCAAACCTTGGTCGCCCGCGCCTTGGTTCAAGTCGATGCCTTCGCCTTCGTTCACGCCTTGGGCGATGTCGGGGGATTGTTGGTCGTAGTACACGCCAACCGCGCAGCCGTTGGCGTCAAAGCCCAGCTCGGACGAGTTGTAGCCGATGCGTTTGATGGTTTCGCGTGCGACTTTGATATAGTCCACTTGGGCGGTGGTAGTAATTTCGCCTGCCAATACGCACAAGCCTGTGTTGACCAAGGTTTCAGCGGCGACACGTGCTTTGGGGTCTTGCGCCAAGATGGCATCCAAAATCGCATCGGACACTTGGTCGGCAACTTTATCCGGATGGCCTTCGGATACCGATTCGGAAGTAAACAGATATTCGCTCATTGCTATTCTTTCATTAAAAACAGGCTGCTGTGTTTTCAGACGGCCTTTTATTTCGGACAGCGGAAATCATAACAAAAACTCCGCTTTTTCTCTATACAAGTGAGAAACATTCGCACTTGCCTGCTGTTTCGGAATCCTGTTGCGCGTTTCTTACAGGCAAAAAAATTCCCGCATTAAGCGGGTTTGGATTGCTCTGGCGAGCCACATCGGTTTTTCAACCGTCCACCTTACCTTTCCGTTTGAAAAGCAGGTTGGCATGGAATTCCCAACTCTTAATGCAGCGCGGATAGTAGCAGAAAAGCAGGTGTGCCGCAATATATTTGCCCGAAGTCTGTTTTGTTCAGACGGCCTGTTTCGTTTACAATCTGTCCACTTCATTTTGGTAAAACCTTATGCAAACGCTTGTTACCTTTGTTTTTAAATTTTTGGCCGCGCTGCCTTTGGCTTGGTTGCACAAATTAGGCAACCTGCTGGGTAGTTTGGGTTTCCGCGTGCTGTCGAAAGATCGCCGGCGTGTTTTTGAAAACATGAAACTTGCCGGATTGAACCCGACGGACGAGGCAGTGAAAAAAGTTTTCCGTGAAACGGCAAAAGGCGGCTTGGAATTGCCGGTGGCGTTTTTCAGACGGCCTGAGGAAATTGAAAACCTGTTTGTCAGTGTCAACGGTTGGGAGCATGTTCAGACGGCCTTGAGTGCGGGCGAAGGTTTGCTGTTTATCACGCCGCACATCGGCAGCTATGATTTGGCGGGCCGCTACATCAGCCAGCAGCTGCCGTTTCCGCTGACGGCGATGTACAAACCGCCTAAAATCAAGGCTTTTGATGCGGTGATGCAGGCAGGGCGTGTGCGCGGCAAGGGCAAGACTGCGCCGACCAGCATTCAGGGCGTCAAACAAATCATCAAGGCCCTGCGCGGCGGAGAAGCGACCATTGTGTTGCCGGACCATGTGCCGTCTCCGGAAGAAGGCGGCGACGGCGTGTGGGTGGACTTTTTCGGCAAACCTGCCTACACCATGACGTTGGCGGGCAAGCTGGCGCAAGTCAAAGGCGTGAAGGCTTTGTTTTTCTGCGGCGAGCGTCTGCCCGACGGGAAAGGCTTTGTCTTGCACATCGAGCCATTGCGCGGCGAGTTGAACGGCGATAAGGAGAACGATGCGCGCGTGATCAATGAAAATACCGAATATTGGATACGCCGTTTTCCGGAACAATATTTGTTTATGTACAACCGCTACAAACATCCCGAAGGCGCGCCTTTCCCGCCGCCGGAAGTATAGGCTTGCCGAATGTAAAAAAACCTGCTTGGATTCAAGCAGGTTTTGTATTTGGTCGGAATGAGAGGATTCGAACCTCCGACCCCTTCGTCCCGAACGAAGTGCGCTACCGGGCTGCGCTACATTCCGAATGTGGGGGAATTATAGGATAGGAGAAGCCGGTTTGTACAGGGGGTCGATAAATAATTAATAATTGGCCGCCGATGGATTTGTTTTAGGCCGTCTGAAGCGATGTGTTTCAGACGGCCTGTGTTTTTGTTTGCCGCTTCTGCTGAAGCATTTGTCCTAATGGCATTATAATGTGGGCAATTGTTTTTTAGATTGTCTGCTATGTTTTATCTTTATCAGTCCGACCGTTTGGAAGCGCTTGCCGAAATGTGCGCGCATATTCATCAGGCCTTGCCTTTGGATGCGGTATTGGCACCGGAAGAAGTGGTGGTGCAGAGCCAGGGGATGCGGCGGTATCTGAATGTGTTTTTTGCGCGCAAACTCGGCGTGGCGGCGAATTTGAAGTTCAGCCTGCCGGCCGGTCTGGCGTGGCAGCTGATGCGTAAATTGGTTCCCGATGTGCCGCCGCTCAGCCCGTTTTCGCCTGAGGTCATGCGTTGGCGTTTGCTGGATTTGTTCCGCAGCGAAGCGTTTCAGACGGCCCCGGAATACGAAAACGTGCGCCTGAAGCTGGAAAGTTATTTGCACAGCTCGGCATCGGCGGATTATCAGCTTGCCGGACAAATGGCGGATATTTTCGACCAATATTTGGTGTACCGGCCGGATTGGATTGATGCGTGGCAGGCTGGGAAGCTGCTGGGTTTGGGCGATGATGAGGATTGGCAGGCGCGGCTGTGGCGTTATTTGGACGATGGCAGCCAATCTGCGCCGCACCGCGTGGCCTTGTGGGAAAAGTTGTTGGCGCAGTTGGATAAATCGGTCTTGCCGCAAAGGTTGTTCGTATTCGGTATTTCAACAATGGCGCCGATGTATCTGCAACTGCTGCACCAAATTTCCAAGCATTGCGATGTGTTTGTGTTTGCGCTCAACCCGAGCAGCCAGTATTGGGGCGAGGTCATCGACGAGGCGCAGATTTTGAAAAGGGGCGATGAGGCGGATTTGTCGCAAGCAGGGCATCCGCTGTTGGCTTCTTTGGGCAAGCAGGGACGCGATTTCTTTGATTTTCTGGCGGAAGTGGAAACCGAGCAGGATATTCAGGTTTATGAAGAAGGAAAAGACGATACCTTGTTGCATTGCCTGCAAAACGATATCCAAAACTTGATCATGCCGCCGTCTGAACGCTTATATCAACAGGAAGAAGGCGAGGCAGGCGCGCAGCAGGCTTGGGTTCAGGTTCACGATGCGGACGGCAATCCGGTGTGTGTTGAGTCGGATAAACTGTTGAATGACGGCTCCGTTAAAATCGTCGCGGCCCACAGCCCTTTGCGCGAACTGCAGATTTTGAAAGAAGAGCTGTCGCTGGTGTTGCAAAATAATCCCGACTGGCAGCCGCACGATATTGCCGTTTTGACGCCGAACATCGAGCCCTACAGTCCGTTTATCGAAGCCGTTTTTGGACAGGAGCAGGCAGGCAGTCAGGCTTTGCCGTATTCGATTTCGGATGTGAAACTCAGCCGCCGTCAGCCCTTGCTGTATGCTTTGGCGCAAACTTTGGACTTGCTGGAGAGCCGGTTTGAAGTGGACAAGGTTTTACCTTTGCTGGAAAGCCGGTTGGTACTGCAACGCTTCGGTTTGAGCGAGGAAGATGTGCCGCTGCTGCATGAGGCTGTTGCCGGATTGAATGTGCATTGGGGTTTGGACCAAACCATGCGCGAGGGTAAAGACAACCTCTTTACTTGGCAGCAGGCGGTAGAGCGTTTGGCCTTGGGCTGGATGCTGCCCGAAGGCGGCCACGGTATGTGGCAGGGCGTGAGCGCGTGGCATAGCAACGTCAACCAGTTGGACGTGTTCAGCGGTTTTGCTGAATTTATCCGTACTTTGGCCGATATGGCGGCGCAATGGCAAGAGCCTGCCGATGTGGAAGGCTGGGTGCAGCGTTGCCGCGATTTGCTGGAGAAACTGTTTGCCCCGGATACGGACGACCAATACGCCAAGCAGCAGTTTGAGCAGTCTTTGGCGAAATGGCAGGAAGAGGCGCAGTTGGCCGAATTTGACGGATTGTTGCCGTGTAAAACCGTTATCCGCCATATCCGCCGTTTTTTGGACAGTGAAAGCCAAGCCGGATTTTTGAGCGGCGGCATCACTTTTTGCAGTATGGTGCCGATGCGCAGCCTGCCGTTTAAAATGGTTTGCCTGCTGGGTTTGAATGACGGCGATTTTCCGCGCAATACCAAAGCGGCGGTGTTCGACCTGATTGCCAAACATCCGAAAAAAGGCGACCGCGCCCGCCGCGACGACGACCGTTATCTCTTCCTCGAAGCCTTAATCAGCGCACGCGAAATGCTGTATTTGTCTTATATCGGCCGCGATATACGCAATGATGCCGAGTTTGCGCCGTCTTCGTTAATCAGCGAGCTGCTGGATACCATTGCCGCCATGACGGGGAAAAGCGGGCGTGAGTTGTCGGAGAAATGGGTGAAACATCATCCTTTGCAGGCGTTTTCGCGCCGTTATTTCCAAAAGGACGCGCTTTCAGACGGCCTCTTCAGCACGCGCCAAGATTACGCCGATGCGCTGAACCAACCGCCTGCGGAAGCGCAGCCGTTTTTCCTTGAGGCTTTAAGTCAGGAAGAACCGGGCAAAACCATTCAGCAGGGCGAGCTTATCAGTTTTTGGCGCAACCCTGTCAAAGTTTGGCTGAAGAGAAATTTAAGCTGGGATCAGCCGTATTTGGACGGCGCCTGGGAATCTGCCGAACCGTTTGAGCCGCAACATGAAGGCCGGATTGCCGATGCCTATTTGGATGCGCGGCGCAAAGGGGAAGATTTTGAAGATACGGCCATTCGGCTGAATGCAGAAAGCCTGATGCCGGTAGGCGAGTTGGGCGGCTTGTGGCAGAAGCAGTATCAGATATCTGCGAAAAACGTAGATGCCGAGCTGATACGCAGTGACAAAAGGCCGTCTGAACCTTATGAATTACACTTTGACGACTTGGTTGTACAAGGCACCATCGGCAATCTTTACGAATGCGGACGCATTGTGTTCCAAAACCAAAAAGACAATGCGCCCAACCGCATTGCCCGTTTATTGGAGCATTTGATTTTTTGTGCCGTCGCCCCTCAATCCGTTGCCAACCGACAAACCTATATTGTCAGCCTGGGACAGACCGAAACCTATGCCGCCATCGGGCAAGAGGCCGCGAGAGAGCTTTTGAAAGAATGGTTGGTATATTTCCGAATCGGACAAAATACCCCCTTGCCGTTTTTCGCCAAAACCAGCCTTGCCGCGGCGGAGGAGTACGGCAAAAAAGAGGATTGGGATGCCGCCTTGAGAAAAGCCCATGATGTTTTTAACGGCAATAAAATGAGCAAAGGGCAGAAAGAATATACCGAAGTGAAGCTGGTGTTTGGTCATTCGGACGAAGCGCCGCTTGAAGAGCCACTATTTGAAAACCTTGTCGTCAATCTGCTTGTTCCGCTTTTGAACAGCGCTGCAGGGAAAAACAATACAACAGAACAGGAGTAAAGCATGGCCACTTATACAGAATATTTGGATTTTGATACCGAAGAAGACAAATTGAAACAGCAGCAGCTCTATCAGGCAACTGAGCTGTCGGCGCAAACGGTAGCGGCGGTTAAAAAGATCAGCCGTCCGCAAAACTGGCTGCTTGCCGCTGCACCATATTGCCCTGATTGCCGCGTGTTTGTGCCGTTTATTCAAAAAATGGCGGAGTTGAACCCCAATATCCGCGTCAACTATATTGCCCGCAACGATTTTGACGACAGCAGCCGTTTTGAGAATCCGCGCCAACAGGAAATCGTCCGCGCCAATCAAAAAATCCCTGCGCTGTTTTTGATGGGGCATGAAGAGGCTGGGCCTGTGTTTAACGAGTTTCCACAAGTGGTGTTGAACCAAATTGCGGCAGATGAAACCCGGCGCACGGAATTGCGCGATGCGTACCGTGCCGGCGAGTTTAATGCCGATATTGAGGCTCAGATTGTAGCGGCGTTGGCATGGGCAGAGTAGCGGTGTTGAGCAGATATTGCTGGTGTGTAAGGATGTGTTTTGAACCGCTTTGATATTTTGCTTTGTAATAAAAAGGCCGTCTGAAAAGATTTCAGACGGCCTTTTTTGATGCTTAACGCTTTATTAAATCTCGATTTTATTTGGCGTAAAGGTTTGCCATTTGTTGCAGGCAGGGCAGTGCCAGAAGAAGACTTGGGATTTGAAGTGGCAGTTGCGGCAGCGGTACATAACGCTTTTTTGCAGCTGGCGGCCGATAATGGAACGAATCATATCGGTATCGGCTTTCCACTCCGGATTCATACTGCTGAGTTTCAAGCCAAGCAGGCGGTACACGCCGTTGAGGTCGGGTTTTTGGCGGACGAGTTCGACAGCGATTTGCGCCGCTTCGGTTTCACCTTTGAGCAACAGGGCCTTCTCGTAGATGACGTTGATCAGGTCGAGATCGGGGAAGGTTTGCATATAGCCGATAAGGCGGTTGAGGCCTTCTTCCTGCTTGCCTTGCGCGGCATAGGCTTCATAGAGTTTCTCGCCGACCATGCTCAAATAGGCGTGGTTTTGCTGCTCGATGGCGGAATACGCTTCCACTGCGGCAGGGAAGTTGCCCTGACGGTATTCAATGTCGCCGAGAATGATGTTGGCGCGCGTACATTTTTTGTTGGCTTCGAGTGCTTTGCCGATGTTGTAGCGTGCGGTGTCGAAGTTGGATTTGAACAGCGCGGCTTGGGCGATTTCGCAATAAAACTGGGCGATTTCAAACTGGTAGGTTTGTTCGTCATGACTCAAGAGCTGTGCCATCTCGATGGCTTTTTCCCAGTCGCGGTCTTGCTGGTAAATACTCAAAAGGTGTTGGCGGGCTTCGCGTGCCATGTCGCCTTCCTGCAAGCCGAGGAAGATTTGTTCGGCACGGTCCACCAAGCCTGCGCTTTGGTAGTTTTGCGCCAATTCAAAAAGCACGCGCGCGCGTTTTTCGTTGACGGTGTCGGGCGAATCGAGCAGGGCGCGGTGCATATTGATGGCTTTGTCGTTTTCGCCGCGTTGGCGGTAGAGCTTGCCCAAAGTCAGGTTTAAGTCGTATGACTGCGGCTGCTGGTCGATCACTTCCGCCAATTCGCGCGCGGCGCGGCCGCTGTTGCGGTCAACGAGGGCGTCAAGGCTTTTGTAAAAGCCTGCCGGTATGCTTTTGGCCTGTTTCAGGACGGTCTTCATATCGACGCGCGCGGCAAACCAGCCCATAGCGAAGAAAACGGGGAGGAGGACGATGGGCAGTAAGATGACCCACAATTCGTTGTCCATGGTATTCCTTTATTGATTGGTGGCATTACGCTTTGGGAGCGGTGTCGGAAGCCGTTGCCGGTGTTTCGGTTTTGACCGCAGTCAGGTCTTTTTCGGAAAGGTGGGCGTATTTTTTCACTTCGGCACGCAGGCGGTTGTTTTCGCTGCGCAGGGTCAGCAGACGGCCGAAGAGGGCAAACATACCGAACACGATGCCGATAATAAAGGCGCCGAAAAGCACGACAATCAGCGGCAGATTGACGTTTTGGCCGGGCAGGTAGAAGAAGGATACGGTGTGGGTATTGGTGATGGCCAGCAGGAGGAAAACAAGAAGAATCAGGATTTTGATGATGGTATAGATGAGTTTCATGGGTTGCTCCGGGTGGGCCGCGGTTGGTGCAGGCCGTCTGAAAAATGGTATCAGTTTAAACGATTTGCCGGATTTCGGATAGGACGGCATGTTTCAGACGGCATGGGAAGAGTGCCTTTAATGCTGACGGGTACTTGTCAAACCCATATTGAAAGGCGTATTGTTCAGTCTTTAGTTATTATCTTACAAATCAGAATAAGAAAGGCAATCATCATGAGCAGACCAGTCCCAGCCGTATTCGGCAGCGTTTTCCACGCTGAAATGCCCATTATCGCTTATCGTGAAGGTAAATGGCAACCGGTAGAATGGCAATCTTCCAAAGACCTGACACTCGCCCCGGGCGCACACGCCCTGCATTACGGCAGCGAATGTTTTGAAGGTTTGAAGGCATTCCGTCAGGCAAACGGCAAAATCGTGATGTTCCGCCCGACCGCCAACATCGCGCGTATGCAGCAAAGCGCAGATATTCTGCACCTGCCGCGTCCTGAAACAGAGGCTTATTTGAATGCTTTGATCGAATTGGTCAAACGCTCCGCCGAGGAAATCCCTGATGCGCCTGCCGCTTTGTACCTGCGTCCGACTTTGATCGGTACCGACCCTGTGATCGGTAAAGCCGGTTCTCCTTCCGAAACAGCCTTGCTGTACATTTTGGCTTCTCCTGTCGGCGACTATTTCAAAGCCGGTTCGCCCGTTAAAATCTTGGTGGAAACCGAACATATCCGTTGCGCCCCTCATATGGGCCGCGTGAAATGCGGCGGCAACTACGCTTCCGCCATGCCTTGGGTATTGAAAGCCAAAGCAGAGCACGGTGCAAACCAAGTATTGTTCTGCCCGAATGGTGACGTTCAGGAAACCGGCGCGTCTAACTTTATCCTGATTAACGGCGATGAAATCATTACCAAACCGTTGACCGACGAATTCTTGCACGGCGTTACCCGCGATTCCGTACTGACTGTTGCCAAAGATTTGGGCTACACCGTTACCGAGCGCAACTTTACTGTCGATGAGCTGAAAGCTGCGATTGAGAATGGTGCGGAAGCGATTCTGACCGGTACGGCTGCGGTTATTTCTCCGGTAACTTCTTTTGTGATTGACGGCAAAGAAATCGAAGTGAAGAGCCAAGAGCGCGGTTATGCAATCCGTAAGGCAATTACGGACATTCAATACGGTTTGACAGAAGACAAACACGGCTGGTTGGTCGAAGTTTGTTAAGTAGAACGCAGTGAATATAAAAGGCCGTCTGAAATATTTTTTCAGACGGCCTTTTTTTATTGGTTTTTTGATGGGGAAAGCGATAATAAAATGCTAAATTTTTTAAACAAGCGGTAGTATTTTTAGATAATCGGTATATAATGCACAGTCATGTTGTAAAAATACACATTGGAAATATCGAATTTTATTGATTTTTAGAAGAAGTTAAAAACAGTTATAGATATTTATTCTGTATATTTTGTAAATTTAGTTAAATGGGGAATGCTAAAAACATATCGTGTTAGAATTTCCCTCCTTTTGGGCTTCGTGGGATTCACTCTGTCAAGTCAAAAAGGAAAACGATGCAAGATAAAACTATTTTTATTTTGCTATAAAAATCAAAAATAACTTAACTTTGGATGAACTAATCAATTAAAAAGGGACTCTGATACATTTCCGTCAAAAATAACCGGACACATGGTACGCGGACAGATCGCCTATATAAGTCATCCAAGGGTTCTGTCTGAACACCATGACCGTTTCCAATCAGAAAACCGGCAGAAGGGGAAACGCTGCCGAGTTTCTCAAAGTGGCCAACTTCAGTTTGGCCTTTATACAGGCAATTGCTGTTACGACAGAATCCGTCTTACCTCTTTAATCAATCGGCTTTTTTGTTGCACGCTTGTGCGGTGGGAAAGGCGATATTCGATACAAGGAAATACGCTGATTATGTCACATAAACTTGCTCCTCTTGGCCGTACCCATATTCGTCACGGCTCATCTACACCTGAAGCAAATTCCAAATCATCTTCTCCTCTAAAAGAATGGATATACACCCACAATTGGGGGGATATGCCGTCGGTTTCTCCTGAGCTTAAGCAATTAAGCGGTAAAAATACGGTAACGAGAGAAGTAGTGCATGTGGCGGAGGCAGCAAGATTTGATAGTTCTTCATCATCTTCAGACGGCCTTGTGACCAAAATGCATGTTACACGGGCCAGCGTTGCTTCTGTAAGCAGCGTTTCCAGTAAACATACCATTGCGCCTAAAGTGGCGAGCAAACACGTTGTTTCAAAAGAACCGGTTAATCAATCGATGGAAAAAGTCCTGGCTGAAAGGCAAAAAGTTTACGAAGAAGCCAAAGCAAAAAAAATAGCCGAGGCTGCCGCAGCCAAAGCAAAGGCTGTAGAGCGCGCAAAAGAAGCGCATAAAGCGGCAGTCGAAAAAGCGGTTGCAGAGCGTAAAGCCAAACTCGAAGCCGCACGCAAAGAAAAAGAGGCGGAAGACAGAGTTGCCGAAGAAAAAGAAACCGTTGAGATTGTCCATAAAAAGAATCTGAAGGATTCAGACGGCCATGACAAAATAGCGGGCGTTTCTTCCGGCAAAAAAGCAATCAATAGTCACGACGGACACCTCAGTTCGGGTAAAGCAAACAAAATTGACGATCATGCCGAAGGCAGGATAGGACTATCCGGAAAATACCGCGTGTATGAATCCAAAGAGTATGGCAATTACGTTCGTGTGAATGATTTTGGTGCCGATGCGCAGGGTAAAAAAGACAGCCTTCAGGCATTTAAAGCAGCTTTAGAGGCGGCACACAAAGAAAAGGCCATGGTTTTCTTGGATGGTACTTACTATATTTCCAATCAGATTGTGATGGATAAAACCGTCTCCGGCGCGCGCGGCTTGTTTGGTTCGGGGATGGGCAAAACCAAAGTAACGTTTGATAAGGCGCAAACAGGCGAATTCAATCCGGACACCAACCATGACGATATCCGCGAATTTGCCGGTATCTTGATCGATGGGCAAAACAATAAAACCATTGCCGATTTGTCGGTTCAATATACCAACCCTGATTTTTACCGCAAAGGCTTAAGCTATTTTGGCAAGGTAAACGGTATTTTGGTCAACGATGCGGACAATACTTTAATCAGTAAAGTAGAGGTTTCCGGTGCCAACCGTGCTGGTGTGATGTTTACCTCGACCGCTTCTTTGGAAACGGAAAAAGGCCATAAGCTGACCTTTAAAGAGCGCGTGCAAAGCGGCGAAATTGATGAAAAATACGAAGCGCTGCCTTTGGGTGAGAACAACCGTATTGTCGATTCGTATCTACACCACAACCGCGTTGCCGGTGCGCTGATTGGTTTCCAACAAAACTTTATCGGCGAGGGCAACCGTTTGGATTGGAACGGCCACGAAGCGGATGGCGGGACAGGCTACGGTATGGCTGTGGCTGCCGGCAGCTACAATTACGGCATCACATACCGTAAAAACACAACCGACCACAACTACCGCAAGGGTTTGGATGTGCACGATGGCACAGGCATTGTCATTGAAAACAATGTGTTAACGGGTGACCGGCTATATGGTATTGTTGCCTACAACCGCCAGTTTTCTATGGATAAAGTCAAAATTACCGGCAATACCATTATCCAAGACCCAAGCTTCCGTTTGAATGTTGATGATGACTTGGGTAAGTACTACCACATGTATTCAGGGATTCAGGTACAAACCAATACCCAATACAGAGATTTGCACTCGGCTGACAAAGGCTATTTCGATATTAGCGATAATGTCATTAAAAATCTGACGGTTTATCAAAACAATATTCAGACTTACGCGATTGAGTTCCGTAACCATGAAAGCAAAATGGATTACACGCTCAATATGGCAAACAACAAGATCAGTGGTGAATCCACCAAATATCTGATTGCCGTCATCAACGATACCTACGACCGTGTTTTATCTAAAAACGGCATGGGCAGCGGTACCATTACCATCAGCGGCAATGATGCCGATATCGGCAAGATTATGAAAGGCGCGGTACCGGTTTATGTGGAAGAACACCATGGCAATGTCGCTATGCATGGTGCGGTGACAATTCACAACAACAAAATTTCCGTGCGTGAAGAATCTGCCGGCTATGTCGAATTTGCTTATTTGAAAAGTAATGCCAAAGAGTACAACATCACCAATAATACATTGAAACTTGGCGGTGATTTGAATGATGCTTTGATAGACGTACATAGTACCAACCCTAAGGGCAAAGCATCTTTAAATGTGGCCAACAACAAAATCCTGACGGACATTAAAGGCAAGTTGTATGATTCATGGCTGCGCTTTGAAAATGACATCAACACGTATTCTGAAGGCAATAGCCATAATGGCGCGGCACTGAAAAAAGTGAATACGACCGGCAGTAAAGTGACATTGAGCGATGTTCTTTCGGAAGCCAACCATATTGTCGAAACGACTAAAGAGACTGTGTATCACCATACTCAGAACGTGTATACATCAGGAGTGGAAGAACATCATACAACGACAGGGATTTTGTAAGCTGTTGAAGCCGTAATCTTTATGGTTTAAATATTGATAAATAAAAAAAGGCCGTCTGAAAATTTTCAGACGGCCTTTTCATCTAACTCACATTATTTAGCCAGTTCGGCACGCAGTTTGTGGGTTACGTTCATCATCACTTGGAGTTGTTCCAGAGTTTCTTTCCAGCCACGGGTTTTCAGGCCACAGTCCGGGTTCACCCACAGACGTTCAACCGGTACAACCTCGATGGCTTTGCGCAATAGGTGCTCAACTTCAGCTTCAGTCGGTACACGTGGGCTGTGGATGTCGTAAACGCCCGGGCCGATGTCGTTCGGGTATTTGAATTCGCCGAACGCGGTCAAGAGTTCCATGTCGGAACGTGAAGTCTCAATGGTAATCACGTCAGCATCCATAGCAGCGATGGCCGGCAGGATGTCGTTGAACTCGGAGTAGCACATATGAGTGTGGATTTGAGTGCTGTCTTCGCAACCGGTAGAGGACAGGCGGAAAGATTCGCCGGCCCAGTTCAGGTAAGCATCCCAATCGGCACGTTTCAAAGGCAGACCTTCGCGGATGGCAGGTTCGTCAATTTGGATGACTTTGATGCCGGCTTTTTCCAGATCCAATACTTCGTCGTTCAGAGCCAGTGCGATTTGTTTGCACACGGTAGAGCGAGGAATATCATTGCGGACGAAAGACCATTGCAGAATGGTAACAGGGCCGGTCAACATACCTTTCATCGGGCGTTTGGTCAGGCTTTGTGCGTAAGTAGACCAAGCCACGGTCATGGCTTCAGGACGGCTTACGTCACCGAAGATGATAGGTGGTTTAACGCAGCGTGAGCCGTAGCTTTGTACCCAGCCGTATTGGGTGAATGCAAAACCGCTCAACAATTCGCCGAAGTATTCAACCATGTCGTTACGCTCGGCTTCGCCGTGTACCAGTACGTCCAAGTCCAGTTTTTCTTGCTCTTCAACCACCAAGGCGATTTCTTTTTTCATCGCGGCTTCGTAATCGGCGGCAGACAGTTCGCCTTTTTTGAAGGCTGCGCGTGCTTGGCGGATTTCGGTAGTTTGCGGGAAAGAACCGATGTTGGTCGTCGGCAGCAGAGGCAGGTTCAACCATGCTTGTTGCGCTTTGATACGGTCGGCAAATGGAGATTTGCGTTGGTCTGCGTTGGCAGGCAAATCGGCCAGGCGTTTGGCAACGTCTGCACGGTGGATTTCGCTGCTGTTTGCACGGGAGTCGGCAGCAGCTTGGCTGGCGGCCAGTTCTTCGGCAACAGAGTCACGGCCTTCGTTCAATGCGGCTTTCAGAACGCGCAATTCTTGGGTTTTTTGCAGGGTGAATGCCAACCAAGAGTACAGGTCAGGTTTGTTGGCTTTCAGTTTTTCTTCAACTGACAAGTCAAATGGAGTGTGCAGCAGGGAGCAAGAGCTGGAAATCCACAAACGGTCGCCCAGTTTGGCTTGCAGAGGCTCGACAGTTTCCAAAACTTTGTTCAGGTTGGCACGCCAAATGTTGCGGCCGTCGATAACGCCGGCAGACAGAACTTTGTCGTAGTCGGCAAATGCGTCCAGTTGCTCAGGAGCGCGTACCAAGTCGATGTGCAGGCCGTCAACAGGCAGGGATTTCAGCAAAGCAGCGTGTTCGGCAACGGAACCGAAGTAAGTGCTCAACAGGATTTTGGCGTTTACTTTGCTCAAAGTGGCGTAAACGTCTTTGTAGGCTTCCACCCATTCTTTAGGCAGGTCGACAGCCAAAGCAGGCTCGTCGATTTGAATCCATTCGGCACCGGCCTCAACCAAAGCGTTCAGGATTTCAACGTAAACAGGCAACAGTTTAGGCAACAGGCTCAGACGGTCGAATTCGACAGCGCCTTTTTCTTTACCTACCCACAGGAAAGTCAATGGGCCGACGATGGTCGGTTTGGCTTTCAGGCCCAAAGCTTGGGCTTCTTGCAGTTGTTGAACGTAGTGTTTGGCGTTGGCTTTGAATTCGGTATCGGCGTGGAATTCAGGCACCAAGTAGTGGTAGTTGGTGTCGAACCATTTGGTCATTTCGATAGCGAATTGGTCTTTGTTACCGCGGGCCAGTTGGAAGAATTGTTCCAAAGACAGGTTTTGGCTGTCGAAGCCGAAGCGGGCAGGGATGGCACCGGTGGCAACTTGCAGGTCGAGGATGTGGTCGTAGAAAGTGAAATCGCCTACAGCAACGTAATCAGCGTTGGCAGCAGCTTGGTGTTTCCAGTTTTTCTCGCGCAAGTCTTTAGCAACAGCCAGCAATTCTTGCTCGCTGATTTCTTTGCGCCAGTATTTTTCTTGTGCGAATTTCAATTCGCGGAAGGCACCGACGCGCGGGAAGCCTGAAAAATGCAATGTTGTCATGTTAACTCTCCTAGTTGGAATTTTGAATCAGGCCGGTATGGCCTGAATGTTCGATATTGTAAATCAGAATGGGGAGGCCGTCTGTTTTATTAACGCGGACGCACGCCCAAAATATGGCAGATGGCGTAAGTCAGTTCGCTGCGGTTGAGGGTGTAGAAGTGGAAGTCTTTGACACCTTCGCGCGAGAGGACTTTGACCATGTCGATGGCGATGCTGGCGGCAACAAGGTTGCGCGTGCCTTGGTCGTCATCCAAACCTTCGTACATTTTAGACAGCCAGCTTGGGATTTTGACGTTGGTCACTTGAGCCATTTTGGTCAATTGTTTGAAATTGGTTACGGGCAGGATGCCGGGAACGATTTCAACGTCGATGCCCATCATCACGCAACGGTCGCGAAAGCGCAGATAGCTTTCCACGTCGAAGAAGAATTGGGTAATAACGTGGTTTGCACCCGCATCAATTTTGCGTTTCAGATTGATCAAGTCGGCTTGTGCAGATTTTGCTTCCGGGTGTACCTCTGGATAGGCCGCTACGGAAATGTCAAAGTCGGCAACGGAGCGCAACAGTTTGACCAAATCTTCAGCATAGAAAGGTTTTTTCTCATAGCCGGGCGGCTCGTCGCCACGCAGGGCGACAATGCGGCGGATACCGCTGTCCCAATAATCTTTGGCGATTTGGCGCAACTCGTCAGGGCTGGCGTCGATACCGGTCAGGTGGGGGGCTGCGTCAAGGCCGGTTTCTTGTTTGATGCGTTTAACGATACTGTGTGTGCGGTCGCGTTCGCCGGAGTTTGCGCCGTAGGTTACGGAAACGAATTTCGGATGCAAGGTTTGCAGGCGATGGATGGAATCCCACAGCATGGTTTCCATTTGTTCGTTTTTCGGCGGGAAAAATTCGAACGAAACATTGATGTCGCCTTTCAAATCAGAAAGGCTGTTGTTTAAAGCAGCGATTTCTCGAGCATGATTCATGGTTATGCACCTTCTGCATATCTTTTATTTGTTGTCAGACTGCATAATAAATTTGAGGTTGGTATGAGTCAATTTCGAAATTTTCCGAAATTGTATGAATAGATTTAATAAAGACCTCAGGCCGTCTGAAAAACAGCCTGAGGTCTTGTTTGATGAAAAGGGAAAAGGTTATTCCGCTTCATCTATCCAGGCTTGTTGTACAGCTTCGAGAATGCGTTCGCCGCAACGCGCCGGATCATCGTCAAATTCAGGTAGAGCCATAATCAAATTACGCAGTTGGGTAAAACGCACGGTTTTCGGATCGATGCTGTCGCCGTGTAAGTCGTAGAGTTCTTCGGCGATGCGTTGGGTATCTGTCCATTTCATGATGTGTTCCTTTATTGGGTTTCGACTATTGCCAATTATTTTAATCAAGAAGAAGTCGGACTGCCAGATTGTTTTACGGAAGATAGGCAGGTAGATGATGACGCTATTTTTTAACAAAATAGCATAGTTGCGTTAAAATACGGCAAGACACTTAAAATTCACGGCATATTCCCTTTGAATCTGCCGTTTTATACTTTCTATTCCGTTTTGAATGATTTGGTTTCCATGCAAAATTTACATTTCGCTATGCAACCAAATTTTTTGGAATGGCTCTTAAGACAATCCATCGCTTAAAAATAAAAGGAAAAAAGATGAATAACGCACTCAACGCCAAGCTGTCCAAACTGATTTACGCGCTCGCTTCCGATGATCCGGAGTATCTGTCCAAAGCAGGTGCATTTGACCGTTTGCTGTTGTTGGTTCGCGAATTTTATCGGATGCTGGACGAAACAGAAGGTTTGAAACAGCTGGTGTTCCGTCTGTATTACGGCAAACACTATGGCTTGATTAAACTGGATGCTGCTTCACCCAATGACGATGCAGGCGCATTGAGGTTGAAACGTTGGATGGTTTATTCGCGCATCGCCGAGCGTATCGAAAATTGCGGCAAGCATTTGTCGGTCGTGCTTGAAGATGCGGTGTTGGAAAATGGCGCGGACAAATCGCGTTATATAGAGGAAGCCAATGCCATTATCGAGCGTTTCGGTTTGGCAAGGGATGAGGCAGCACTTTCGGCGATTGAGGCAGAGGAAGCTTTGAAGGCTGAGGTTGAACTGCCGACAGTCAACAAGTCTCAGAACGCTGCTCCCCGTTATAATGGCAATATGCATCAAATCAGAATGCAAGAGAAAATTGAAAATTACTCCGCTACGCAGAAGGTGGCCTCCATGCAGATTTCGCGTATGCGTTTTATTTTTCCTCATATCAAATAGTTTGCCGCATAAGCAACAGGCCGTCTGAAAACCATAAATTTGTGGTTTCAGACGGCCTTTTCATTCAATCTTGTTTTAATGGTCTTCACGTGCATGGTTGATCGTATATTTGGGAATTTCTACGACCAAATCTTCATCGGCAACGACTGCCTGACAGCTTAAGCGTGAATCGGCTTCCAAGCCCCATGCCTGGTCAAGCAGGTCTTCTTCCAGTTCACTCGGCTCTTCCAAGCTGTCAAAACCTTTGCGGATGATAACGTGGCAGGTGGTGCAGGCGCAGGATTTTTCACAGGCGTGATCGACTTCGATATCGTGGTCGAGCAATACGTCAAGGACGGTTTGACCTTCCGGTGCGTCTTCGATAACCGCGCCTTCAGGGCATAATGTCGCGTGTGGGAGTACGGTAATTTTTGGCATTTTTATTGTCTCGGTTGTTTAAGAGTGGTTGTGGTTAAAGTGGTTTCAGACGGCCTTGGGTATTCAATATTCAGGCCGTCTGAAAAATGGGTTTATAACATGATGCCTTTACTTTTTAAATTTTCCAGACATTCGTCCAAGTAGGCATCATCATGTTCGGCATAAATTGGCGAAGTAGCTGTTTCAGCCGCGTGCGAATGGTATGGGGCAACGGTTTTGCCGCGATATAGCGGGTCTTTCCATAAAGCATCGGGTTTGTAACCGCGCTTTTCCATCTCTTCCATAATCAACGCGTGATACAGATAGAGTTTGTAGGGAGAATGGGTAAAAACGTAATTAACCGTCGCATGCGGTCTGCCCCAGCCCGCTCCGCGTAAAGCAGCGCATTCTCGGTGTTGCCCCAAAAGCTGGGCACGGGGGAGTAGGGGGATAAGGGTTTGGTGCCAGAGTCTCATTGTGATTCAAATAATTTTGAATATTCTGCGTAAGCTTTCTCTAAATTTTCTTTTGAGTAGGTAGTATAAATATGAAGACCTTCTTCAATTTCAGTAGTTAGCTTTGTTCCACTTTTCCCAAAGTATTCGTCTTTATAGAGACGGACTTTGGAATTTTTAGGTTTATGTGTATTTTTCGAAGAGATGAGATTTCTTAATATAGAAGGATTTTGTTGGTGCTTTTCTTTGATAAAGGAGATAAATGCACTTCTGTCTATTTCAAAAATTTTTTCTTGATGATGTTCTTCGACAGTTTTTTCAAAACCCAACTCTGCTATTTCATTTTTAGGAAATACAATTTCGCCTCTTAATGAGAGAAAAAGCCTTTTCACAAGATTTTCATCAATTGCAAAAAGCTCAGTTTCTCCTATTCGGCTTTCGCCGAAAATTTCATGAAGTAAGGTTTCTTTTTCTTTATAGTTGTCGGTTTTAATGGCTAGAATGCGCTCTAACCCAGCAACGTTTGCGTAGCCGTTGTTTTCCAAATGGCGCATTCTAATTTCAAAATTATTTTCGTCAGTAATACCAATTTTATATACACCTTTGATGACGGTTTTCATCAGATAGACAATGCCTGCTTTTTCCATTGTTGTCCTTTATTTTTATATTTCTGTAAGAGGATATCTTTTCAGACGGCCTTTTGATTCAAGGCCGTCTGAAACCATTTGCCGTCAAATATTATCAACGCTTTGCCCTGTCAACGCGCGTTGGATGTTACGGTTCATGCGTTTGGCGGCGAAGTTGTCGGTGCTGTGGCTGAGTTTGGCGACGGCGGTGCGGATGTCTTCGGCTTTGCCGTCTTTCAGATAGCCTTGCAAAGCGGCAATGTCTTGTTGAATCTGTTGCAATTCTTCGGCTTCCAATAAATCGCTGTCCAACTCAAGGGCGGCATTGACGGCGTCGGTCAGGCTTTCGGCTTCGACTACGGCTTCGGCGCGTGCGCGTGCGGCCATGTCTTCGGCGGCGTTGTTCATACTGTCTTTGAGCATTTGGGTAATGGTGCCGTCGTCCAAGCCGTAGGAAGGTTTGACTTCGATTTGCGCCTGTACGCCGGTGCTTTGTTCTTGTGCGGAAACGGACAGCAAGCCGTCGGCGTCAACTTGGAAGGTCACGCGGATACGCGCTGCGCCTGCGGCCATCGGCGGAATGCCGCGCAGGGTAAATTTGGCCAGGCTGCGGCAGTCGGAAACGAGTTCGCGCTCGCCTTGTACGACGTGTATCGTCATGGCAGTCTGACCGTCTTTGAAAGTAGTGAAGTCCTGCGCGCGCGCGGTAGGAATGGTGGAGTTGCGCGGGATGATTTTTTCGGCAAGGCCGCCGTAGGTCTCCAGGCCGAGTGATAAAGGTGTAACGTCCAGCAGCAGCCATTCGCCGTCGGTTTTGTTACCGGCAAGGACATTTGCCTGTATGGCGGCACCGAGTGCAACCACTTCGTCTGGGTTGAGGTTGTTCAACGGAGTTTGTCCAAAGAAGGTGGCGACCGCTTGTTGAACATGCAACATGCGGGTCGAGCCGCCGACCATAATCACGCCTTTAATGTCGGCTTTGGTCACGCCTGCGTCTTTCAAAGCCTGTTTGACGGGTTCGATGGTTTTTTGTACCAAATTTTGGGTCAGATTGTGAAACTCTTGGCGGGTAATGACAGTATGGACTTTATGGCCGTCTGAAAGTGTGGTTTCGATGACGGCTTCGGTTTGGGTAGTCAGTTTTTCTTTGGCGGTACGGACAAGGGAAAGCAGAAGTTGGCTGTCTTGTTCGTTGAGTTTGGAAAGGTCGTTTTGTTCGAGTAGGTGGCAGAACAAACGATGGTCGAAGTCGTCGCCGCCCAATGCGCTGTTGCCACCGGTGGCTTTGACTTCAAACAATCCTTTGGTCAGTTGCAATACGGATACGTCGAACGTACCGCCGCCCAAGTCGTAAACGACAAACGTGCCTTCCGAGGCGTTATCCAGTCCGTAGGCAATCGCGGCGGCGGTCGGCTCGTTGAGGAGGCGCAATACATTCAAGCCTGCCAAGCGCGCGGCATCTTTGGTGGCTTGACGTTGGGCATCGTCAAAATAAGCGGGTACGGTAATGACGGCACCAACCAAATCGCCGCCCAATGTTTCTTCGGCGC
This sequence comes from Neisseria sp. HMSC070A01, assembly GCF_001810165.1. NCBI lineage: Bacteria > Pseudomonadati > Pseudomonadota > Betaproteobacteria > Neisseriales > Neisseriaceae > Neisseria > Neisseria sp. HMSC070A01. Next base: position 26,487 of record NZ_KV800126.1, read on the forward strand.
GCAATTTAAGGGCTTTGAGGATTTCTGCCGATACTTCGATAGGCGTTTTCGCACCTTGACGGGTGTTTAATTCGACCACGCGCTCATTGGGTGTAAATTGATAGGGCAGGTATTGCGCGTCTTGTGTGAGGTCGGTAAGGGTGCGGCCGATCAGGCGTTTGGCGGAGCTGACGGTATTTAGCGGATCGGTTTTTTGTGCGGAAAGGGCGTTTTTGCCGACTTCGACTCCGCCATCCAAATAACGGACAACCGAAGGCAGGGTGGTGCGGCCGTCTGAATCGGGCAGGCAGACTGCGCTGCCGCTGCGTACGGTGGCCACCAAGCTGTTGGTTGTGCCTAAATCAATGCCTACGGCGAGGCGGTGTTGATGGGGGGCAGCGGACATGCCGGGTTCGGAAATCTGCAAAAGAGCCATGATTGTGTGCCTTCTGATGCTGTATTTATTAGGATGGGGCAGATTTTAGCAGATTTTTGGCAGATAGTTGAGTGGTTTGCTAGGAAATAACCCTAAGGCCTAATGTTGTTAATGTTGTTTTTTAATTGAAAAGAAAGTGGATTTTGAATCCGGACTTGTATTTTTTAAGAAATGCGGATAAAATTCAGCCTCTTTGCCTTGCCTTTTACTTCGCATGGTGAAAGGCTGTTTTTAATCATCCATAAGGAGATAACATGCGTCATTACGAGATCGTGTTTATCGTTCATCCTGATCAAAGCGAGCAAGTGCCTGCTATGGTTGAGCGTTACAAAACCATGATTACTGAAGCCAGCGGTAAAATCCACCGTTTGGAAGACTGGGGCCGTCGTCAATTGGCTTACCCAATCAACAAAATCCACAAAGCACACTATGTTTTGATGAATATCGAAACTACTCCTGAAGTGGTTGAAGAGCTGGAAACTGCTTTCCGCTTCAATGATGCCGTACTGCGTCACCTGACCATCAAAACAAAACACGCTGTAACTGAAGCTTCCCCAATGCTGGGCGGCGAGAAAGCAAAAAACTTGCTGAACGGTGCAGCTGAAGAAGTTGCAGCAGCCGAATAAGATTGAACAATCTGATTAAGCTTACCGCCCGTATCTTACAGGTTCAGCCTTTGAGATATACGCCGGCAGGAATTCCTGTTTTAGATGTTGTGTTGCAACATGAATCTTGGCAGGAAGAAAACGGACAGAAATGTCTGGTTAAATTTGAAATTCCCGCGCGGATTTTAGGTAAGCAGGCTGAGGAATGGCAGTATCGGCAAGATGTCGTCATCGAGTCGGAAGGTTTTTTGGCGCAACGCAGCCAACGCTTCCCCAAGCCGGTACTACGCATACAGAACATTAAAGAATATAAAGGTTAAACGACAATGGCTCGTCAATCATTCAAACGTAGAAAATTCTGCCGCTTTACGGCTGAAAAAATCCAAGAAGTTGATTACAAACAAGTTGATTTGTTGAAAGACTTCATCTCTGAAAACGGCAAAATCATCCCTGCCCGCATTACTGGTACTAAAGCACACTACCAACGTCAGTTGGCTACTGCTGTGAAACGTGCCCGTTTCCTGGCTCTGTTGCCTTACACCGATCAACACAAATAATTTTGGAGTTTAAATCATGCAAATTATTCTGTTAGAAAAAATCGGCGGTCTGGGTAACTTGGGTGATATCGTTACCGTTAAAAACGGTTACGCACGCAACTTCCTGATCCCTGCCGGTAAAGCAAAACGTGCAACCGAAGCCAACATGAAAGAATTCGAAGCACGCCGCGCTGAATTGGAAGCCAAACAAGCTGAGATCTTGGCTGATGCTAAAGCACGTCAAGAAAAACTGGAAGGCCAAACCATTACTGTTGCTCAAAAAGCCGGTGTTGATGGTCGTCTGTTCGGTTCTGTTACCAATGCTGACATCGCTGAAGCGATTGTTGCTGCCGGTATCCAAGCTGCTAAAGCAAACGTACGTCTGCCTAACGGTCCTTTGAAAGCTGTTGGCGAATACGAAGTTGAAGTGGCTCTGCACACTGACGCTGTTGCTAAAATTACCGTTGCTGTTGTTGCAGCTGCTGAGTAATTGATTCATTCAAGGCCGTCTGAAAATCAAGGGTTTCCTTGAATTTCAGACGGCCTTGTTTATCTGCTTGAGCCGAAGTAAGTAAATATCGATTTGTCTATATTTTTTAAGTCTGTCTAGAAATATAGCGGAAGAGATGATGTATTGGCCGAATGTTCATTCGTGTTCGGGTTTGTCGTATTATTTAGTAAAGAGATTATTTATGAATAAAATCAAAATCTTTGGGATAGGTCTGACTGCTTTGGCTTTAGCTTCATGCGGCACTCCGCAAAAGCCTGCTGTTGATACGGCAAAACCTGTCGAACCTGTTTTCTCTGCAAAACGCCCTGTATTTGATGCAGCGGCTGAATCTGTTGCCAGCAGCGGTTTTAATGAAAACGTCAATGTTCAGCAGTTTATCCAATATGAAGTGAAAAACCGCCGTTTCAGTGCGGAAGAGTTGCGCAATTTCTTTAATGGCGTGGTGTATAAAGGCAACATTATTACCATTATGTACCGTCCAAGCACTTCGCGTCCTTGGTATGAATTCCGCACCGGTAACTCCGGTGCAGCCAAATTTAACGGTGGCAGACAATTCTATGCGGCAAACCGTGCTGTAATCGATGATGTGGCACGCAAATACGGCGTACCTGCCGAATTGATTGTGGCGATTCTCGGTATCGAAACCAATTACGGCAAAAATACGGGCAGCTTCCGCGTTGCCGATGCTTTGAGTACATTGGCCTTTGATTATCCCCGCCGTGCCGAATTTTTCCAAAACGAATTGAGCGAACTTTTGCTGATGGCAAAAGAAGAAAAAGAAAATATCTTTGACTTCAAAGGCAGCTATGCCGGCGCGATGGGTATGCCGCAATTTATGCCTTCCAGCTACCGTAAATGGGCGGTGGACTATGATGGTGACGGGCATCGCGATATTTGGAATAATGTCGGCGATGTGGCGGCTTCTGTCGCCAATTATATGAAACAGCATGGCTGGCAGACTGGCGGTAAGATGGTTGTGCCGGTCAGTCTGACGATTACGCCGCACTTGCAGGCGATTATCGATGAGAAAACTGCTTTGACACGCACTGTCGCAGATTTCAAAGCCTTGGGTGTCGTGCCTCAGGCTGCTGTTGCCGATAATGAAAAAGCTGTATTGTATGCTTTGGAAACCAGTCCGGGTGTATTTGAATACTATTTGGGCCTGAATAACTTCTACACCGTATGGCAATACAACCACAGCCGTATGTATGTAACAGCGGTACGCGATATTGCGAATGCAATCAATAACAATGGCCTGTAAGCCATAAGAAAACCACCCTTCGGGGTGGTTTTTAGATATTGAGGATTTGTAAGGGAGTTAAGCCATCAGTCTGATTTTCATGGCGTAACGTTTTTTACTGTGCCCTGAAACAAATTGTCCGCCTCGGGCAGGGGATAAAAATGCATTGCCTTCTGCGGTTGGCTCTGCACAAGTATATTGGCCGTTTCGATCGCTCCAGAGTGCGTACACAGGCAGATTGTAGGTGCGGATATCCAGTTTCAAGCCGTCAAATGCAACGTGTGCATCTTGGTTGGAGGAAACAAATTCGGTATGGGAGATATAGTCGGCATCGTATGGCGCGCCGTTGAAATCAAATTGTGTACCTGCGGCGGTAAAGTAGGGGTGGAATCCTGGAGAAGTGCGGACGGGCGATTCGCCGTAATTGCAGACGGTCAGGATGGCGATGGCTTCATTTTCGTTAGGCAGGCTGTAATCGAGCAACCATTCGACGTGTTCATAGCCTTTTTCTGTGCTGATTAATTTCAAGCCGATATCTGATTCATTTTGATGGCGGATTTTCCAGTCTGAGGTTCTGCCGAAACCATGTTGGGCCAGATGATTTTTGCTGTCAGGTCCGAATTGGGGTAGGCATACGTGCATGCCGCCGCGTAATTTTGTGTCATCGCCGACTTGAACGCTGGTTTTCGGAAATAAGACTTCCCGTCCTTTTAGAATCAGGGAATCAATATATCCGCCCATTGTGTTGACTTGCATGGTGGCTGATTGGTTGCGTAGTATGATTTCAGACATAATAATTTGAGCTTCAAATTGTTTATCATTTGTGTAGCATTCTAACATTGCAGTAATATGCTGTCGCCGTTGGCTTGATAGAAAATCCTTAATAAAAATCAAAAAAATGCTAGAATATATGCCATTTTCTGAGGCTGTCTGAAAAGCGGAGAATTCTTTTCAGACGGCCTTCCGATTTATTTCCCGTAGAGAAACAACATGGCTTATCAAGTTCTTGCACGAAAATGGCGTCCGAAAACCTTTGCCGATTTGGTCGGCCAGGAACACGTCGTCAAAGCTCTGCGCAACGCGCTGGACGAAGGCCGTCTGCACCATGCGTATCTGCTGACAGGAACGCGCGGTGTGGGTAAGACCACGATTGCCAGGATTTTGGCCAAGAGCTTGAACTGCGAAAATGCCGTGCATGGCGAGCCGTGCGGTCAGTGTGAAAGCTGTACGCAAATCGACAGCGGCCGTTATGTGGATTTATTGGAAATCGACGCGGCATCGAATACCGGTATCGACAATATCCGCGAAGTGTTGGAAAACGCGCAATACGCGCCGACTGCGGGTAAATACAAAGTCTATATCATCGACGAAGTGCATATGCTTTCCAAAAGCGCGTTCAATGCCATGCTGAAGACTTTGGAAGAACCGCCTGAACACGTTAAATTTATTTTGGCGACCACCGATCCGCACAAAGTCCCCATTACCGTATTGAGCCGCTGTCTGCAGTTTGTGTTGCGCAACATGACAACCCAGCAGGTTGCCGAGCATTTGGCACATGTCCTGGATCGTGAAAACGTTCCTTATCAGCCTCAGGCTTTGCAGCTTTTAGGCCGTGCCGCTGCCGGCTCGATGCGCGATGCGTTGAGCCTTTTGGATCAGGCGATTGCCATGGGTTCGGGTAAAGTGGCCGAACAAGATGTCCGCCAAATGATCGGAGCGGTCGATAAACAATACTTGTTTGAATTGCTTGAAGGAATCATCAATCAAAACGGTGAGGTTTTGCTGGAAAAAGCTCAGGAAATGTCCGCCAGAGCGATTGGTTTTGACAGCGCATTGGCAGAATTGGCCATGCTGTTGCAACGTTTGGCTTTGATTCAAACTATTCCTTCCACCTTGGCAAATGACGACCCTGAACGTGAAACTTTGCTGCGATTAAGTCAGGCTTTGAGTGGCGAGCAGATTCAGCTTTATTATCAATGTGCTATTCATGGCAAACAGGATTTGCCGCTGGCTCCGGACGAGTATGCCGGTTTTGTCATGACGCTTTTGCGCATGCTTGCATTTGCGCCGTTGGCCGCTTCGGGTTGCGATACGCAAAGTCAGATTGAACACACGGATTTGCATTCCGACCATCAGAAAGCTGAGGCCGAAAAAAAGCCTTTTCAGCTGCCGAAATCTGAGCTGGTAGCAGCACCGGCGGTTGAGAAAGAGGCTGTTCCGAGCAAACAGGATACCGTTGAAAGGCCGTCTGAAGAAACCGTTCAGCCTGTTCAGCAACAACAGGCGGATGTACCGCCTTGGGAAGACATGCCGAACCAAGTATCGGCTGAGCCGCCTCAAACTCAAACGGTACAGATACAAGAAGCAGCGGAACCATTGCCTGTTGAAAAAGTTCAGACGGCCCCTGAGCCGGAAGCATATCCGCACATGGATGAGGAAATTCCGCCTCCGTATTTTGATGAAGCATATACATATGAAGATTCACACCGTGCTGATGTGATGGAAGTACCGCAGCCGGTTGAGTCTGTTGAGTCTGAAGACGAGGAGGGGGACGAAGAAGAGCTTCAGTTCGCTCCTTTGCCTGAGTTTAAAACAGAGAATTGGCACAGCATTATCGAACGTTTCGCCCGTAAATTAGGCGCGGCGCAGATGTTGGCACAAAATGCGGCATGGACGAGTTATGATGCGGAAGCAGGTTTAATCATGCTGTCGTTGACGGATGAAGCCAAAGCCACTGCCAATAAAGAGCGCCTGGATAAAATCTGCCAGACGTTGAGCGAGGCATACCATCTTGGCAATTTAAGGCTGCAAACCGAGCCTTGGCAGGATGATAAAGGCTGGGAAACGCCGGTGATGCGCCGCAAACGTATTCAAGAAGAAGGGCGGCAGCAGGCGCAAGATTTGCTGGAAGCGGATACAACGGCGCAGAAAATCTTACAAACCTTTGAAGCGCAATGGCTGCCGGATTCTTTAGAGCTGGCAGGACATTCTTAAAATACTGATATACAAGGCCGTCTGAAAGGCAATAGCGTTTTCAGACGGCATGAGTGAAACCCATTTATTCAAACCCATAGGAGTAAAATATGTTCGGAAAAGCCGGATTAGGCGGCCTGATGAAACAGGCTCAACAAATGCAGGAAAACATGAAAAAGGCACAAGCCAAGCTGGCTGAAACCGAAGTAGAAGGCGAAGCAGGCAACGGCTTGGTGAAAGTCGTGATGACCTGTTCCCACGTTGTCCGCAAACTTGAAATCAGCCCTGATTTGATTCAAGAAGCCGCTGACGACAAAGAAATGCTGGAAGATTTGGTATTGGCCGCCATCAATGCCGCTTCTGAAAAAGCCGAAGAAACTACCAACAAAACCATGGGCGCATTCACCCAAGGCCTGCCAGCAGGCATGGGAGATTTCTTCCGTTGATTTAAAATCAATAAAAGGCCGTCTGAAGCCAGATTTGGGTTTCAGACGGCCTTTTTTATTATGAGGATTCAGGGCTTTCTTTGGGGAAGAACAATCGTTCTTTATTGATGTAAAAAAGCCTGAACAGAAGTTCAGGCTTTTAAAATTTGGCTCCCCGACCTGGGCTCGAACCAGGGACCTGCGGATTAACAGTCCGTCGCTCTACCGACTGAGCTATCGGGGAATGGGGCGTATTATAATGGCTGGAAAAAATGTGTCAATCCATATTTTCAAGAAAATGGTGCAGAATATTTCAAATATTTGAATGTTAAAAATATTTTGTAATCAAGTTTCACATACTTTTCAGCCGTTTCAGACGGCCTTTAGTATTTGGCGTTAACCAATTTGCCGTTTTGGAACACTTGCTGCTGCATCACGGTGCCGTTGTAGGCGTAAGTGGTCAGCGAGCCGTTGCTTGGCGTGGCGCGGAACTGCATCAGCTGGTTGCGGCTGAGGACATAGGGGTCCGTGCGTTTTTGGCTGTTGTCGCTGTAAAAGTCTTGGACGACATATTCGTTGTTGCGTTTGCTGATCAGTTGGCGATGGAAGCCGCCTTTGACTGCGCTGTTGCTGGGTGTGCCGTGTGCATCAAAATAGGTCACGATTTGTTCTTCTGAGATACGGATGCCGTCTGAATCTGTGCCTTTGGTGGTTTTGGTTTTGTCCAAGCCGACAGGGATGTTGATGGATGTACCCAGACCGACATGGCGGCCGATGCCGGTGCCGACGCCTAAGCCGACGGAAACACCTGGCGTGCCGACTGTACATGCGCTGAGTGAAGCGGCCAAAAGGGCAGGTAAGAGAACTTTTTTCATAATGTGTATCCTTGTAATAAGAAATGTTTGTAATGTTGGAAGTATAGTATTTTTGCGGGGTGGCTGGTGTTAGTATTGGTAAAAGGGCGCAAGGCCGTCTGAAAAACAAGATAGAAACGGATATATCATTCTGGTGTAGAATGTGCCGGAATAATGATTTAATAAGAATGTGAATGAATAATGAAAACTTTAAAATTTACGAAGATGCACGGCTTGGGCAATGATTTTATGGTGGTCAATGCCATCGAGCAGGATTTTGATCCGTTGGCTGCGCCGCTTGCCCAATGGGCAGACCGCTATCGCGGCGTGGGTTTTGATCAGTTTTTGGTGGTGGAGAAGCCTTCTTCTGATGCGGTCGATTTTCGGTATCGTATTTTCAATGCGGATGGTCGGGAGGTAGAGCAGTGCGGCAATGGTGCACGTTGTTTTGCGCGTTTTGTCGCGGATAAGGGTTTGACGGATAAAACGGAAATTTTGGTCGAAACGGCCAAAGGGATTATTGTGCCGAAGCTGTTGGATAACGGTTTGGTTACCGTCAACATGGGTAAACCGCGTTTCATGCCGTCTGAAATTCCGTTTGTGCCTGCACATGGTGAAACGGAAGATGCGCTGACACATATTGTCTTGGTCGGTTTGGAGTCTGTACCGGTAAGCTGTGTGAATATGGGTAATCCGCATGCGGTAATTTTGGTTGATAATGTTGAAACCGCACCGGTGGATCATTGGGGCAGTGCCATTGAATCGCACGAGCAGTTTCCTGAACGGGTCAATGTCGGTTTTATGCAGATTGAAGATGAGTTGTCCGTCCGGTTGCGTGTGTTTGAGCGCGGGGTGGGGGAAACTCAGGCTTGCGGCACTGGAGCGTGTGCGGCCGTGGTGGCCGGCGTGCGCAATGGCCTGCTGAAAGCGGGTGCGCCTGTGCGTGTTACTCTGCCTGGCGGCGAATTGTTTATCAGTTGGGAAGAAGGTGGCGATGTGCAAATGACCGGCCCTGCTGAAACCGTTTTCGAAGGCGAGTTGCAGTATTCATGATGGTTTCTTTGGATTTTTGGTTTGCCATTGCGTATGCTGCGGTATCGTTGGCGTTTATTTTTCGTGCGCAGCGGTTTCAATGGTTTTGGGCTGCGGTGTTGTTGTGGCTGGGGATTTCGGCACTGGGAGCGCGCCTGTTGCCCGGAATGTGGGGCTTTACGCATACAGGCCCTTTGTTCATCCCTCATTTTTACCTGACCGCCGCCAGTGTTTTTTTCTTTATTGACGATTGCAGTAAAACGGAAGACAGAAAGTTTTGGTCGGCAGGCGAATATGCCGGTTTGACCTTATTTGCCGTTTCCAACGTCGTCATGACTTTGGCCTTTGTTTTCCTGGCTTGCGCGGTTTATTTCATCTTGCCGCTGGCAGGCTCGGTTTTTGCATGGGCGGCCTTGCTGAAAATTTATGCTTTGAAACCCATTTATTGGTTTGCATTGCAGGGCGTCCTGATGCTGGTGTTTTATCTGCACCGCGTGGTTGTTTGCAAGCAGCCTGCCTCTCTTTTCAGTATGCGGCAGATGTGGGCAGGCTGGATGGTTGCCGTCGTGATGCAGGCTGTGGTTGCCGTTGCATTGATTTTTGAGCGCAGTGGATATTGACCGCGCTTGAACCAAAAGTTATAAAGAAAGAAATTTTCGATATTGGTTTTTCAGACGGCCTGAGTTTAATATGCAGGCTGTATTACATCTAAATCAGGAGCAGGAAATGAAAATTGCAAATAATATTACCGAGCTGATCGGCAACACACCTCTGGTGAAACTGAACCGCCTGACCGAAGGTTTAAAAGCGCAAATTGCCGTTAAACTTGAATTCTTTAATCCGGGCAGCAGTGTGAAAGACCGTATTGCTGAATCTATGATTGAAGCGGCCGAGAAAGCCGGTAAAATCAATAAAGATACCGTTATCGTCGAGGCAACCAGCGGTAATACCGGTATCGGTTTGGCCATGGTGTGCGCGGCCCGGGGGTATAAATTGGCCATCACCATGCCTGGAAGCATGAGTAAAGAACGCAAAATGCTGCTGCGTGCGTTCGGTGCAGAATTGATTTTGACCCCAGCTGCCGAAGGCATGGCAGGCGCTATCGCCAAAGCCCAATCTTTAGTGGACGAACATCCGGGCACTTATTTCATGCCGCGCCAATTTGATAACGAGGCCAATCCTGAAGTTCACCGTAAAACCACTGCCGAAGAAATTTGGCGCGATACAGACGGTAAAGTGGATATTTTCGTGGCCGGTGTGGGTACGGGCGGTACGATTACCGGCGTGGGCGAAGTGTTGAAAAAATACAAACCCGAAGTTCAAATCGTGGCCGTCGAGCCTGAAGCTTCCCCAGTATTGAGTGGCGGCGAAAAAGGCCCTCATCCGATTCAAGGTTTGGGTGCAGGCTTTATCCCCAGCGTTTTGAATACGACTGTTTATGACAGCATTTCCAAAGTACCTAACGAGGCAGCGTTTGAAACTGCGCGCGCTATGGCCGAAAAAGAAGGCATTTTGGTGGGTATTTCTTCAGGTGCGGCAGTATGGAGCGCATTGCAACTGGCCAAAAAACCTGAAAACGAAGGCAAGCTGATCGTTGTCTTGTTGCCATCATATGGCGAACGCTATCTTTCTACACCTCTGTTTGCCGATTTGGCATAATATAGGATTGTTGTTAAAAGGCCGTTTTCAGACGGCCTTTTTTGCGTATGGGCTTGAGATATCGTATGAAATCTGTTGTAATTCAGTTAATCTGTTTTGAATACCGTTATTCAAAAGTTGGTTTCTTCAACGAATCATGCTTATAATGCGCATTATGAAAAAATACATTCTTCCTATCCTTGCCGTAGCGGCACTTGCCGGTTGTGAATCGATTTATGTTCCGACTTTGAAAGAAGTGCCAGTTCGACCAACCAATGTCAAAAAGCCTAAGGCTGATTCACAAGTTTCAGCCAGCGGTTATCATTTGGCTCCTTCGCATTGGGCAGATGTTTCCAAGATTCATGATGAAGCACGCCGCTTGAGCACCCAAGTGAGCCAAGGTAACCTGACCAAAGTTCAGGCCGCCCAATATTTGAACCGCTTCCGTATCCAACAAGTGGGACGCAACTCCGTCGATGACAGTATGTACGAAGTTTATCTGCGTTCTGCCGTTGACAGCCAACGTGGTGAGATTACTACCGAGCAATCCAAACAGTACATCCAAGGTGCTTTGCGCGGTTGGCAACAACGCTGGAAAAACATGGATACTAAGCCAAGCAATCCTGCATTTACCAACTTCTTGATGGAAGTTATGGGTATGCAGCCTTTGAAATAAAAAAGTCATAAACCGAGAAGGCCGTCTGAATATTCAGACGGCCTTCTTTTTGCATTTTATATCGGTATTGTTGAACTCTATCTAATCAAGAGCCAAACAGCTTGTCAGCCGCTTGACGGGCTTTTTCTTTGATGTCTTCGGTCAGGTAGTTTTTCATTTGGGAATAAACCAACGCAATGACGGCAATGTCATCACTGAAGCCAAAGGGAATCAGAAGATCGGGAATGCTGTCGATAGGGCTGAGGAAGTAAACCAGTGCGCCGACAATAATCATTTTGGCGTGTTTGGGTGTATGTTCGGATTCCCAGAGATAATAAAGCGCATAAAGCTGGCGGACGACAGGTTTGCCCAAGCGGCCGGCAAAACGTCCAAGTTTTTTCATGAAGCCGGATGTGTCTAAGTTTCGACGGCGGAAGGAGGGGATGTAGTTTTCCGGATCGGGTGTGTTTTGATGAGGGGAGTGTGCCATGATTGAGCTTCCTTTTTAAGGTATGGAAACATGGTTGGTGTTGCGTTGTATTTTAGTCTATTTGGGGGCGGATAAAATGCTTATGAATGTATAACTATGTAATAGTGATACCAATGCTGCAATAGTAATAAGTTAAGAAAGGCATATGCCTTTGTAAAAATGGCGTTTAAGAATGAGAATTTATCTTGCAGTTGATATGATTCTCAAGTCATGATGATGTTATCGTCAGTGTTACGGCGGGCAGGGTGGCTTAATTGCAGGAAAGTCACAAAAAGACCAATCATACAAAAAAAAATTTAGAAATGATTATTTGATTTTATTGGTATTTTGGTAAAAACCATTGGAGTACTCATAAATTACACTGTTCAAAATGAGATAAAACAGGTAAATTATGGTTTATGTAGCTTATTGTAGTCTTGAGCTATAGGTTTTGAGCTGATAATAAATCATAGAGGAACTGACCATGTCCGCCAAATCACGCCCGGTATTTTTGGAAATTCCCAATATCCGATTGCCCATACCGGGGATTGTATCTATTCTTCACCGTATCAGCGGCGTCGGCTTGTTTTTGATGCTGCCTGTTCTTTTATACCTCTTCTCAGGAACATTGGATCGCGAATCGTCGTTTGAAGCATATCGTTCCGTTATTTCTAATCCGTTTGTGAAGTTGATCCTCATCGGTCTGCTGTGGGCGTATCTACATCATCTCTTTGCCGGCATCCGCTTTCTGTTTTTGGATGCGCATAAAGGCTTGGAGCTGAATACCGCGCGCAATACCGCTAAAGCCGTATTTGCTTCTGCATTGGTTTTGACTGTCGTTTTGGGAGCTTTATTATGGTAGATCGTAAATTGACAGGTGCGCATTACGGTTTGCGCGATTGGGCAATGCAGCGTGCAACTGCGGTCATCATGTTGGTGTATACCGTAGTTCTTTTGGTTGTTTTGTTCACGTTGCCTAAAGAATATTCGGCATGGCAGGCATTTTTTGATCAAACTTGGGTGAAAGTGTTTACCCAAGTGAGCTTTTTGGCCGTATTTTTGCATGCGTGGGTAGGTATCCGTGATTTGTGGATGGACTACATTAAGCCTTTCGGCGTGCGTTTGTTTTTACAAGTTGCCACCATCGTTTGGTTGGTAGGCTGCTTGGTGTATTCAGTTAAAGTAATTTGGGGGTAAATATGAGTTTTCCTGTTCGTAAGTTTGATGCCGTGATTGTTGGCGGTGGTGGTGCAGGTTTACGCGCAGCCCTCCAATTGTCTAAATCTGGTTTGAATTGTGCTGTTTTGTCTAAAGTGTTCCCGACTCGTTCTCATACTGTAGCGGCTCAGGGCGGTATTTCTGCTTCATTGGGTAATGTGCAGGAAGACCGTTGGGATTGGCACATGTACGATACCGTGAAAGGTTCCGACTGGCTGGGCGACCAAGATGCGATTGAGTTTATGTGTCGCGCCGCGCCTGAGGCAGTGATTGAATTGGAACACATGGGTATGCCTTTTGACCGCGTAGAAAGCGGTAAAATTTACCAACGTCCTTTCGGCGGCCATACTGCCGAACACGGTAAACGCGCGGTAGAACGTGCTTGCGCGGTTGCCGACCGTACCGGTCATGCGATGTTGCATACGTTGTACCAACAAAACGTCCGTGCCAATACACAATTCTTTGTAGAATGGACGGCGCAAGATTTGATTCGTGATGAAAACGGCGACGTCGTCGGTGTAACCGCCATGGAAATGGAAACCGGCGAAGTTTATATTTTCCACGCTAAAGCCGTAATGTTTGCTACTGGCGGTGGCGGCCGTATTTATGCGTCTTCTACCAATGCCTATATGAATACCGGTGATGGTTTGGGTATTTGTGCCCGTGCAGGTATTCCGTTGGAAGACATGGAATTCTGGCAATTCCATCCGACCGGTGTGGCCGGTGCAGGCGTGTTGATTACCGAAGGTGTGCGCGGTGAAGGTGGTATTTTGTTGAACGCCAACGGCGAACGCTTTATGGAACGTTATGCCCCAACCGTAAAAGACTTGGCTTCCCGTGACGTGGTTTCCCGTGCAATGGCAATGGAAATCTACGAAGGTCGCGGTTGCGGCAAAAACAAAGACCATGTATTGCTGAAAATCGACCATATCGGTGCAGAAAAAATTATGGAAAAACTGCCGGGCATCCGCGAGATTTCCATTCAGTTTGCCGGTATCGACCCGATTAAAGACCCGATTCCTGTCGTGCCGACTACCCACTACATGATGGGCGGTATTCCAACCAATTATCATGGCGAAGTTGTCGTTCCTCAAGGCGACGAATACGAAGTGCCTGTAAAAGGCCTGTATGCTGCAGGTGAGTGCGCCTGTGCTTCCGTACACGGTGCGAACCGCTTGGGTACCAACTCCTTGTTGGACTTGGTGGTATTCGGTAAAGCTGCCGGCGACAGCATGATTAAATTCATCAAAGAGCAAAGCGGTTGGAAACCTCTGCCTGCTAATGCCGGCGAATTGACCCGTCAACGTATCGAGCGTTTGGACAACCAAACCGGCGGTGAAAACGTTGATGCCTTGCGTCGCGAGCTGCAACGTTCTGTTCAGCTGCACGCCGGCGTGTTCCGTACCGATGAGATTCTGAGCAAAGGCGTTCGAGAAATCATGGCGATTGCCGAGCGTGTGAAACGTACTGAAATCAAAGATAAGAGCAAAGTGTGGAATACCGCGCGTATCGAAGCCTTGGAATTGGATAATCTGATTGAAGTAGCGAAAGCGACTTTGGTGTCCGCCGAAGCACGTAAAGAATCGCGCGGCGCGCACGCTTCAGACGACCATCCTGAGCGTGATGACGAAAACTGGATGAAACATACCCTGTATCATTCAGATACCAATACTTTGTCTTACAAACCGGTACATACCAAGCCTTTGAGCGTGGAATACATCAAACCGGCCAAACGCGTTTATTGATGAGTTTTCAGACGGTCTTTATCTTGGAGGCTGTCTGAAACCTAACCATACCCACATTGAACTGCCTGAATCCATAATACAAAATCATTGGGCAGTTTATGAGAAAAGGAACACTTCTCATGGAAAAAATGAGTTTTGAAATTTACCGTTACAACCCGGACGTTGATGCCAAGCCTTATATGCAACGTTACGAGTTGGAATTGGAACCAACCGACGTTAAACTTTTGGACGCTTTGGTGCGCCTGAAAGCACAAGACGATACATTGTCTTTCCGCCGTTCTTGCCGCGAAGGTATTTGCGGTTCTGACGGTATGAACATCAACGGCAAAAACGGCTTGGCATGTCTGACTGATTTGCGCAGCCTGAAACAGCCGGTCAAAATCCGTCCTCTGCCGGGCCTGCCTGTTATCCGCGACCTGATTGTGGACATGACCCAATTCTTCAAACAATATCATTCCATCAAACCTTATGTTGTCAACGACAATCCGATTGATGCGGACAAAGAGCGTTTGCAAACTCAGGAAGAGCGTAAAGAGTTGGACGGTTTGTACGAATGTATTTTGTGTGCCTGCTGCTCGACTGCCTGCCCGTCATTCTGGTGGAATCCTGATAAATTCGTCGGTCCGTCCGGTTTGCTGAATGCTTACCGCTTCATTGCGGACAGCCGCGATACCATTACTAATGAGCGTTTGGATAATTTGAACGACCCATACCGTTTGTTCCGCTGCCACACCATTATGAACTGCGTAGACGTATGTCCTAAACACTTGAATCCGACCCGAGCCATCGGTAAGATTAAAGAGATTATGTTGAAACGAGCCGTTTAAGAAATGATGGTTTTTGACGATATTGCCAAACGGAAAATCCGTTTTCAAACCCGCCGGGGATTATTGGAATTAGATTTAATCTTCGGTAGGTTCATGGAAAAAGAATTCGAGCACCTGAGTGATCAGGAATTGTCCGAATTTTCCGAAATCCTCGAATTTCAAGACCAAGAATTGCTTGCCTTGATTAACGGACATTCGGCGACGGACAAGAAGCACCTGATTCCCATGCTTGAAAAAATCAGACAGGCATGATGTGTTATAGAGCTTGTTTGCGATACCGATCCGAACAAGCTCTTTCCATACGGAGGCCGTCTGAAAAAAGACCGTGCCGCTTAGACGGCAACGAAAGCCCCAACCTACAAAGGAGTTTAAGAATGTCTAAATCAGTCAAGCTCACCACCCCAAATCAAGAGGCTTTGGAGCTGCCAGTATTGGAAGCAAGTATCGGCCATGATGTGGTTGACATCCGTGCGTTGACAAAAAATACAGGTCTGTTTTCATTCGACCCAGGATTCGTATCCACTGCAAGTTGCGAATCCAAAATCACTTATATTGACGGCGATAAAGGTCTGTTGTATTACCGTGGTTATCCTATCGAGCAGCTGGCCGAAAAATCCGATTACTTGGAAGTTTGCTACCTGTTGATCTACGGCGAGCTGCCTACGCCCGAACAGAAAAAAGAATTTGATGCCACAGTCAGCCACCATACTATGGTACATGAACAGTTGACTTGGTTCTTCCGCGGTTTCCGCCGTGATGCGCATCCGATGGCGATGATGGTGGGTGTGGTTGGCGCGTTGTCTGCGTTCTATCAAGACAGCTTGGATATTACCAATCCTGAACACCGCAAAATCGCGATTTACCGCTTAATCTCCAAAATTCCGACCATTGCGGCAATGTGTTACCGTTATTCCAACGGTCTGCCGTTCAATTATCCCAAAAATAACCTTTCCTATGCTGAAAACTTCTTGCACATGATGTTTGCCACACCGTGTGAAGAATACAAACCTAATCCAGTATTGGCCCGCGCACTCGACCGCATCTTTATTTTGCATGCCGATCACGAGCAAAATGCGTCAACTTCAACCGTACGTTTGGCCGGTTCTTCCGGTGCGAACCCGTTTGCCTGTATCGCAGCCGGTATCGCTTGCCTGTGGGGTGCTTCACACGGCGGTGCAAACGAAGCCGTGTTGAAAATGCTGGATGAAATCGGCGATGTTTCGAATGTTGCCGAATACATGGAAGGTGTGAAACAACGCAAATACCGCCTGATGGGCTTCGGTCACCGCGTATACCGCAATATGGACCCGCGCGCCAGCATCATGCGCGAAACCTGCTATGAAGTCTTGAAAGAGTTGGGTTTGGAAGATAGTCCGAAATTCAAGCTGGCGATGGAATTGGAACAAATTGCACTGAAAGACCCATTCTTTGTCGAACGCAAACTGTATCCAAACGTCGATTTCTACTCCGGCATCGTCTTGTCCGCGTTAGGTATTCCGACCGAAATGTTTACCGTTATCTTTGCGTTGTCCCGCAGTGTAGGCTGGATTTCACATTGGCATGAAATGATTAGCGATCCGACACTGAAAATCGGCCGCCCACGTCAACTGTATACCGGTGCGGAACGTCGTGATTATGTTCCGGTGGATAAGCGCTAACAGACAATATATTAATATATTGTTGAAAAGTCGTTTGAAAAAATCGAATTGTTGTTTTCAATGAGGTTGACCCGTAATTAATTAAGTTGATAACAGGTAATTTGATTTAAAATAGGGTAGAATAAAGTGTCATTTCAGACGGCCTGAATTCCGTTCGGAGAACACGGGATTCTACCCTTTGTTTATATTTTAAAGAAAAGAGCTCACGCCATGATGGACGAAAAACTCAATTTCTCTTATCTGTTTGGTTCTAATGCGCCATACATCGAGGAGTTGTATGAAAAGTTTCTGGAAAACCCGGAATCTGTCGATGAAAAATGGAAACAGTACTTTACAGATTTGAGTAAACAGCCGGGCGCAGTCGCTGTCGATGTTGCCCACACACCGATTCGTGAATCATTTGCCACTTTGGCTAAAAAGAAAATTGCATCTGCTGTTGCAGGCGGTGTGGATGAGGCAATGATGAAAAAGCAAGTCAGCGTTTTGCGACTGATTTCTGCCTATCGTATTCAAGGCGTGGGTGCGGCCCAACTTGATCCGCTCAAACGTATTCCCCCTCAAAACATCGAAGCACTCGACCCTAAATTCCACGGTCTGTCTGATGCCGACATGGCGCTTCAATTCAATATGGGCGAGGGCGACTTTTCCGGTCAAGGCAAATTGCCCCTTTCCCAAATCATCAGTAATCTGAAACAAACCTACTGCGGCCACATCGCATTGGAATATATCTATATTCCCAATACTGAAGAGCGTCGTTGGGTGCGCAATTATTTTGAAAGCGTATTGTCCACACCGCATTACAATGCCGATCAAAAACGCCGTATCTTGAAAGAAATGACCGCTGCTGAGACTTTGGAGCGTTATCTGCATACCAAATATGTCGGTCAAAAACGTTTCGGTGTCGAAGGCGGTGAAAGCGCGATTGCCGGTTTGAATTATTTGATTCAAAACGCCGGTAAAGACGGCGTGGAAGAAGTCATCATCGGTATGGCACACCGTGGCCGTCTGAATGTTTTGGTTAACATTTTGGGCAAAAAACCGGCTGATCTGTTCGCTGAGTTTGAAGGCCGTGCCGAAATCAAATTGCCTAGCGGCGACGTGAAATACCATATGGGCTTCAGCTCCGATATCGCCACTCCGCATGGCCCGATGCATGTTTCTTTGGCGTTCAACCCGTCACACTTGGAAATTGTTAACCCGGTAGTGGAAGGTTCTGCGCGCGCCAAACAAAAACGTTTGGGCGAAAACGGCCGCGATAAAGTCTTGCCGGTATTGATTCACGGTGACTCCGCATTTATCGGTTTGGGTGTTAACCAAGCAACATTCAACCTGTCTAAAACACGCGGTTATACCACCGGCGGTACCGTTCACATCGTGATCAACAACCAAATCGGCTTTACTACTTCCGATACCCGCGATACCCGTTCTACCGTACACTGTACCGATATTGCGAAAATGGTTTCCGCTCCGGTTATCCACGTGAACGGCGATGATCCTGAACGTGTTTGCTTTGCCATTCAAGCCGCTTTGGATTACCGCAAAAAATTCCATAAAGACATCGTGATCGACGTTGTCTGCTACCGTAAATGGGGCCACAACGAGGGCGATGATCCGACCCTGACCCAACCGATGATGTACAAAAAAGTATCGCAACACCCTGGTGCGCGTGCTTTGTACACCGAACAACTGATTGCCGAAGGCGTGGTCACCCAAGCTGAGGCTGACGGTTACATCCAAGCCTACCGTGATGCTTTGGACAAAGGCGAACATGTTGAACAAACAACGCTGAGCAACTTCCAACGCACACAAATCGACTGGAGCAAATACCAAGGCAAAGATTGGCGCGAAAAAATCGAAACCGGTTTGCCTGCCGCCGACATCGAGCGTCTTACCGAGAAATTCACCGCTGTACCGGAAGGCTTTGCCCTGCATCCGACAGCAAAACGTGTGATCGAAGCGCGTAAAGCCATGGCATCCGGCAAACAGCCTATTGACTGGGGTATGGCCGAAACCCTCGCATACGCAAGCCTGCTGACCAAAGGTCATGGCGTGCGTATCTCCGGTGAGGACTCCGGCCGCGGTACATTCTCACACCGTCATGCAGTATTGCACGATCAAAAACGCGAAAAATGGGACGACGGTACTTATGTTCCTCTGCGCAACATGGGCGAAGGCTTGGGCGAGTTCTTGGTTATCGACTCTATCTTGAACGAAGAAGCTGTGATGGCGTTCGAGTACGGCTTTGCCTGCTCCGCTCCTGACAAGCTGACCATTTGGGAGGCTCAATTCGGTGACTTCGCCAACGGCGCGCAAGTAACTATCGACCAATTCCTGTCTTCAGGCGAAACCAAATGGGGTCGTTTGTGCGGCCTGACCACCATCCTGCCGCACGGTTACGACGGTCAAGGCCCCGAGCACTCTTCTGCACGCGTAGAACGTTGGTTGCAACTGTGTTCTGAGAATAATATGCAAGTCATCATGCCGTCTGAAGCGTCGCAAATGTTCCACCTCTTGCAACGCCAAGTTTTGGGTTCATACCGCAAACCGTTGGTGATTTTCATGTCCAAACGCCTGTTGCGCTTCAAAGGTGCAATGAGCCCGCTGGAAAACTTTACCGAAGGTTCGACTTTCCGTCCGGTTATCGGCGATACCGCCGAACGCGCAAGCAACGACAGCGTGAAACGCGTAGTCTTGTGTGCCGGTCAGGTTTACTATGACTTGGAAGCTGGCCGTGCCGAGCGTAAACTGGAAGATGATGTTGCTATCGTCCGCGTTGAGCAGCTGTATCCGTTCCCATATGAAGAGGTTAAAGCTGAACTGGCGAAATATCCGAACGCAAAATCTGTGGTTTGGGTGCAAGAAGAGCCGAAAAACCAAGGCGCGTTCTACCAAATCCGCCACCGCATCGAAGGCGTTATCAGCGAAGAGCAAAAACTGTCTTATGCCGGTCGTCCAAGCAGCGCATCGCCTGCAGTGGGCTACTCAAGCAAACACATTGCTCAATTGAAACAATTGGTTGAAGACGCTTTGGCGTTGTAAGCCTAGCGGCATTCCGTTTGAAATTGTTCAGGCGGAATGCCCATATGCAGAATTAAAAACACACAACAGGCCGTCTGAAAGGGCCATTGGAGACACAAAATGATTATTGATGTAAAAGTACCTATGCTGTCTGAAAGCGTATCTGAAGGCACGCTCTTGGAATGGAAGAAAAAAGTTGGCGAAGCAGTTGCCCGTGACGAAATCCTGATCGATATCGAAACTGACAAAGTGGTTTTGGAAGTACCTTCTCCACAAGCTGGTGTATTGGTTGAAATCGTAGCGCAAGACGGTGAAACCGTTGTTGCCGACCAAGTTTTGGCACGCATCGATACAGCTGCCACTGCCGCTGCTGAAGCCCCAGCCGCCGCGCCTGCAGAAGCTGCCCCAGCAGCCGCTCCAGCAGCCGCACAAAACAACGCCGCTATGCCTGCCGCTGCCAAACTGGCTGCCGAGACCGGTGTTGACGTGAACGCATTGCAAGGCTCCGGCCGTGACGGTCGCGTATTGAAAGAAGACGTACAAAATGCCGCTGCCAAACCTGCCGCAGCCGCTGCTCCTGCTGTTGCACTTCCTGCCGGCGCACGTCCTGAAGAACGCGTACCGATGAGCCGCCTGCGTGCCCGTGTTGCAGAACGCCTCTTGGCTTCTCAACAAGAAAACGCCATTCTGACCACATTCAACGAAGTCAACATGAAACCAATCATGGACTTGCGTGCGAAGTACAAAGAAAAATTCGAGAAAGAGCACGGCGTAAAACTGGGCTTTATGTCCTTCTTCGTTAAAGCCGCTGTTGCCGCCCTGAAAAAATATCCGGTTGTGAATGCTTCTGTTGACGGCAAAGACATCGTGTACCACGGCTACTTCGACATCGGTATCGCGATTGGCAGCCCACGCGGTTTGGTTGTACCTATCTTGCGCGATGCCGACCAAATGAGCATTGCCGACATTGAACAAGCAATTGTTGATTATGCGAAAAAAGCCAAAGACGGCAAAATCGCTATCGAAGATTTGACCGGCGGTACATTCAGTATTACCAACGGCGGTACTTTCGGTTCTATGATGTCTACCCCGATCATCAACCCGCCTCAATCTGCGATTTTGGGTATGCACGCTACTAAAGAGCGCGCTGTGGTTGAAAACGGCCAAGTTGTTGTCCGTCCAATGATGTATCTGGCTCTGTCTTACGACCACCGTATCATCGACGGCCGCGAAGCTGTATTGACTTTGGTAGCCATTAAAGACGCATTGGAAGACCCAGCCCGCCTGTTGTTGGATCTGTAATCGTTTCAGACGGCCTTTTATTTATTAATGAAAAGGCCGTCTGAATTTTTATTTAGATGTAGCGTAATGTAGTATCGTGCTACAATAGGCTCAACGAACGATTGAGGCCGTCTGAAACATTTGATTCGAATGAATCGACAGATATGGACTTTCAGACGGCCTTTTCTTAAAACCATCAAAACGCAGTCATTCAAAATAAAAAAGAAACAAAAAGTATCGTTTTTATTTTGAGATACTGCCAAAAGCAAAGGATGACACGATGTCTCAATATGATGTAGTAGTGATTGGTGCAGGCCCGGGCGGATACGTTGCCGCCATCCGTGCCGCGCAACTGGGTTTCAAAACCGCTTGCGTCGATGCAGGCGTCAACAAAGCTGGCGATGCCCCTGCCTTGGGCGGTACTTGCTTGAACGTAGGCTGTATCCCTTCTAAAGCCCTGTTGCAATCCAGCGAACATTTCCACGCAGCGCAACACGAGTTTGCCGAACACGGTATCACTGTCGGCGACGTAAAATTCGACGCGGCCAAAATGATTGAGCGCAAAGATGCCATCGTGACCAAACTGACCGGCGGCGTGAAATTCCTGTTCCAAAAAAACAAAGTAACCAGCCTGTTCGGTACTGCTTCCTTTGCCGGTAAAAATGGCGATGCTTACCAAATCGAAGTCGATAACAAAGGCGAGAAAACCGTTATCGAAGCCAAACACGTCATCGTAGCCACCGGTTCCGTACCGCGTCCGCTGCCACAAGTCGCTATCGACAATGTAAACGTATTGGACAACGAAGGCGCATTGAACCTGACCGAAGTGCCTGCCAAACTCGGCGTGATCGGTTCCGGCGTGATTGGTTTGGAAATGGGTTCCGTATGGAACCGCGTAGGTGCAGAAGTTACCATTCTTGAAGCCGCGCCGACCTTCTTGGCTGCCGCCGACCAACAAATCGCCAAAGAAGCCTTCAAATACTTCACCAAAGAGCAAGGTTTGAACATCGAATTGGGCGTGAAAATCGGCGACATCAAATCTGAAGGCAAAGGCGTTTCCGTTGCTTACGAAACTGCTGCCGGCGAAGCCAAAACCGAAGTATTCGACAAACTGATCGTTGCCATCGGCCGTATTCCAAACACCAAAGGCCTGAACGCAGAAGCCGTCGGCTTGGAAAAAGACGAACGCGGCTTTATCAAAGTGGACGGCGAATGCCGTACCAACCTGCCTAATGTATGGGCAATCGGTGACGTGGTCCGCGGCCCGATGTTGGCACACAAAGCCAGCGACGAAGGCGTAGCCGTTGCAGAGCGCATTGCCGGTCAAAAACCGCATATCGACTTCAACAACGTACCGTTCGTGATTTACACCGACCCTGAAATCGCTTGGGTGGGTAAAACCGAAGAGCAGCTCAAAGCCGAAGGCGTGGAGTACAAAAAAGGTACTTCGGGTTTCGGCGCAAACGGTCGCGCATTGGCCATGGGCAAAGCCAAAGGTACGGTTAAAGTATTGGCAGATGCCAAAACCGACCGTATCTTGGGCGTACATATGATTGGCCCGGTTGTCAGCGAATTGGTTACCGAAGGCGTGACTGCGCTCGAATTCTTCGCCAGCAGCGAAGACATCGCCCGCATTATCCATGCCCACCCAACCTTATCCGAAGTGGTTCACGAAGCTGCCCTGGCGGCCGACAAACGCGCTTTGCACGGTTGATAGACATTAAGGCCGTCTGAAACTTTTCAGACGGCC
>NZ_KV800126.1:49436-103555 GCF_001810165.1 Neisseria sp. HMSC070A01
TTAAGGCCGTCTGAAACTTTTCAGACGGCCTTAAGGCCTTCGACAAATTGAATGTTTCGATAGCTTCGTTTTCTGATTTATAATTCCGTCAGACAAACACACAGCATTTACATTCATTATGAACAAAGAAATAGTCGGTATTTTCTTTATACCGGCGGGCATCATCAGCATGTGTATGGCCGCATTGTGGCAAATGTATGTGATGATGACCGAAACTTATACGCTCAACCGTTTCAAAGATAAAGAATTGGTTTGGCGCGTGGCATTGTTGTTTATCAGTTTCAGCCTTGCCGTTTATCTGCTCTGCCCGAATTCGCGTAAAAAAGGCATTGTCTTTTTTATTCTCGGGGGAGGCGGCGCAACCATGTATCTGCTGGCGCGGATGTGGTTGCCCTTCAGTAAATAGTAGGGCCGTCTGAAAATATGGGATTGGCCGCAGGGCGATTCCTAAAACCCACTCACCTTAAGGAGAAATCCATGAATTTACACGAGTATCAGGCTAAAGAACTGCTGGCTAGCTACGGTTTGCCCGTACAAGGCGGTATTTTGGCACACAACGGCGAAGAAGCCGCTGCAGCTTACGACAAATTGGGCGGCAAATTCGCTGTTGTCAAAGCACAAGTACATGCCGGCGGCCGCGGTAAAGCGGGCGGCGTAAAAGTCGTTAAAAGCCGCGAAGAAGCTAAAGAAGTGGCTGAAAGCCTGATTGGCACCAACTTGGTAACTTACCAAACCGATGCCAACGGCCAACCTGTCAACAGCGTTTTGGTTTGCGAAGACATGTATCCGGTTCAAACCGAGCTGTACTTGGGCGCAGTGGTTGACCGTTCTACCCGCCGCGTTACATTCATGGCTTCTACCGAAGGCGGCGTAGAAATCGAAAAAGTTGCTGCCGAAACTCCTGAAAAAATCTTCAAAGTAACCGTTGATCCGCTGGTCGGCCTGCAACCCTGCCAAGCGCGTGAAGTGGCGTTCCAACTGGGTTTGAAAGACAAACAAATCAACGAGTTCGTCAAACTGATGACCGGCGCGTACAAAGCATTTGTCGAAAACGACTTCGCCCTGTTTGAAGTGAACCCGCTGGCAGTCCGCGAAAACGGCGCGCTGGCCTGCGTGGACGGCAAAATCGGTATCGACAGCAACGCGCTCTACCGCCTGCCGAAAATCGCCGAATTGCGCGACAAATCCCAAGAAAACGAACGTGAGCTGAAAGCCTCCGAATTCGACCTGAATTACGTTGCTTTGGAAGGCAACATCGGTTGTATGGTGAACGGCGCAGGTTTGGCGATGGCAACTATGGACATCATCAAACTCAAAGGCGGCCAACCTGCCAACTTCTTGGACGTAGGCGGCGGCGCGACCAAAGAGCGCGTAGTTGAAGCGTTCAAACTGATTCTCGAAGACAAATCCGTCAAAGGCGTATTGATCAACATCTTCGGCGGTATCGTCCGTTGCGACATGATTGCGGAAGCCATCGTGGCAGCCGTTAAAGAAATCAACGTTGACGTGCCTGTCGTTGTCCGTCTGGAAGGCAATAACGCCGAACTCGGCGCGAAAATCCTGAACGAATCAGGTCTGAAACTGACTTCCGCCGACGGCCTGAATGACGCAGCCGAAAAAATTGTCGCAGCCGTAAACGCCTAAGGAGAAAAGAATGAGCGTATTGATTAATAAAGACACCAAAGTATTGGTTCAAGGTTTCACCGGTAAAAACGGTACTTTCCACTCCGAACAAGCTCTGGCTTACGGCACTAAAGTCGTCGGCGGTGTAACTCCGGGCAAAGGCGGTCAAACCCACCTGAACCTGCCCGTGTTCAACACCATGAAAGAAGCCGTTAAAGAAACCGGCGCAGACGCATCCGTGATTTATGTTCCCGCTCCGTTTGTTTTGGATTCTATCGTTGAAGCGGTTGATTCCGGCGTAGGCTTGGTGGTTGTGATTACCGAAGGCGTACCGACTCTGGACATGCTCAAAGCCAAACGCTACTTGGAAACCAACGGCAACGGTACCCGCTTGGTCGGCCCTAACTGCCCGGGCGTGATTACTCCGGGTGAGTGCAAAATCGGCATTATGCCGGGCCACATCCACACTCCCGGCCGCATCGGCATCATTTCCCGTTCCGGTACACTGACTTACGAAGCCGTGGCACAAACCACCAAACTGGGCTTGGGTCAATCAACCTGTATCGGTATCGGCGGAGACCCGATTCCGGGCATGAACCAAATCGACGCGCTGAAACTCTTCCAAGAAGACCCCGATACCGACGCCATCATCATGATCGGTGAAATCGGCGGTACTGCGGAGGAAGAAGCAGCCGAATACATCCAATCCAACGTAACCAAACCCGTTGTCGGCTACATCGCAGGTGTGACCGCTCCTAAAGGCAAACGCATGGGCCACGCCGGTGCGATTATCTCCGGCGGTAAAGGTACTGCCGAAGAAAAATTTGCCGCTTTCGAAAAAGCCGGCATCGCCTACACCCGCAGCCCTGCCGAATTGGGCAGCACCATGCTGGAAGTGTTGAAAGCAAAAGGTTTGGCATAAGACTTAAGTCTTTAAGCTGAATTGAAAAGGCCGTCTGAAGTTTTCAGACGGCCTTTAATTTGAGGGATAAATGGCAATAAGAATTGCTGCAAATTAAACCAATATTGGTAAGGACAATGCCGAAAGGGCATAAGGATAGAATCCCCTAATTGTTAAACTGTTTTACTTCGTCAGTTTTTGAACAATTTTCCCAGTTGTGTTGTCCATTCGGTATTGGTTAATTGTACCGTTGACAATATATTCGGCGGCTTTTTCAATGACATCCAATCCGACATCAAACCATTCGTTGGGAATGTAACTTTTCCCATCTTTTCCCATTAAGCGGATATTCAGTTTTTGCGCAGCAAAGAAGGCATGCAATAAACGCTCGAACGTATGCGGATTGATATTGCGGCATTCAAAAGACAATACAGGGACAACTTTGCTTTCCAAGAAAGCAGTATCGTTTTCCGCATTAGCGATTCTGTTTTCCACCGTATCCGTAGTGAAGCCTATTTTATAGAGATTTTTATAGGCGGCAAGCTGCGGTGTGGGTTGAAGCAGTTTGACGATGTAAAGATGTCCTGTTACTAAATCCGGTTGATTATCGGCAGTCAAAATATCCGGCAGGGCTTCAGTATCGGACAGCATGACTTTTTTACCGTTTTCATCTTTATAGACAGCGCGGGCGAGCGAACGGGTCAAGATGTTAGATTCCGTCCCGTTTTCATAAATAACGCGTAACCGTCTGTTTCCCCTTGTACTTTTCCTATCTTCTGTCTCCGCAAAATCAGCGACGTAACACAAAGCCCCGTGCAATAGGAACACATCGCCCGGCTGAAGGAAGGTTTCAGTTTTGAGGCGTTCAAAATGGGCTTTACTGTGTTTGAGCATATGGTGGATTTGTTTGAACCAAGCTTCAAACCGCCAAAAGTCCGCACAGGGTTGCCGTACCGCATTGTCTTCGTCCGTATAGGGAGCACCATTTATCGTCCGCTGTTGGATGTGTTCTATCCTGAAAATATCCGTATTGCCCATGTCGAGCAGGTTTAAATCATCATTGTTGAAGATATCTTCCAGCGTAACCACATTTTCTGCTTTAGAGCGTTCCGTTTTTTCAGACGGCCTCAGCAAATTGAGCGTATCGTGTTGCTGGAGGGTTTCGCAATGCTGTTTGTTGTTCAGCAAGGCTTGCCATTTCCTATCTAAAATTTTCTCATCCAAATTACCGTCTTTATTCGGTAAACGTCCATGCCGTCTGAAAAACGCTTCGACTTCGCCGAATGTTTGCAAAACCATTGCATCGGCATCGGCTTTGGCGGCAATCGGTTTGACATCGGCAAGCAGGCCTAAATCGTCATGATTGAAAATATCGTCCAAGCTGTTGATTTTAGAATCAACGCGCATACCTTTTAGCAACATATTCAGCCCCTTGCCATGCGTTCCGCTTTTTTGTTGCGGATATAGATTAAGGCCTCCCCCATGCGTTTTTCCAAGGGGTCGTCTGAATCTTTGTCAGGTATCCGATTGTTGTTGCGGAAAAAATCATTGATACGCGGCCACAGCATAGCGGCCTCATCTTCCGTCATTTGGATACGGTCTGCCTGCACATAATCCTGAATCGCTTTCAACAGCGGCGCGTCCACATTTTTGGACAAAACTTCATATGCGTCCCTGAAAGGATTGACTTCGCGGATTAAATCCACATTCAACCTATCCACATTGATAAATTTTTCGCCGACTTTGATAAAACGGTTGTCAGCAGTTTTGACTTCGCCTGTTTGCAGATTTTTGATTTGCGCATTGTCAGGCAAATCACGTTCCCTGACGGTTTCTTCGACGGAATAACTCTGCCCGGCTTCTTGCAACTTAACCGTATCGACAAAAAAATCTCCTTGTCTGACATAGGTTTTTTCGCCTTCGATAAGCGCATTATCGGGCAAATCCTTGCCGTCTTTGATACCTCCACCCTGGGTTACCGCTATTTTAGTCAGCGTCCCTTGCACGATTTGGTCTTGCTCTTCTACCGACAGCTCGGGATAACGGCAGGCAACAATTTTCGGCAGCGCGGTTTCATTGACGGCAGAGGCTGGCGTGTCTTCTTGAATATAGCGTTTGGCATTTTGCGTATCCTGTACCAACGCAGCGATAAGGTCGTCTGAATCCTTATTCAGAATATCGACGACTTTTTTAGAAGCAGGCAGCGTCGTATCGTCGATAATCACATCGCCCGGATTGGGCTGCTCATCCGGCCTCATATCCGAGCGGCGGCGGAACGTGATATTGGGTGCCAATACCTGTTCCATCAGCAGCGACAGCGTAATCGCCTTCAAAAGATTATTGACCGACACTTTGACATCCTCATCTGCCGCATCGGGCTGCGCGATCAGATTGGTAAATTGAGCATGGGTTTTGCCCTCGCAATCCCGGGTGGCGCGACCGATAATTTGGACGACTTCCGTCATCGAGCTGCGGTAGCCTATGGTCAGTACATGTTCGCAATAAGGCCAGTCGAAACCCTCCTTCGCCATACCCAGCGCAACAATAATATCCATATCATCGCGCGATTTGATATTGCGTAAATATGCCTGGATTAAAGAACGGTCGGATGTTTTACGGTCGTCCACCAAATCCGCCAGTTTCAGCAGCCTGCCGTCATGCGCTTTGACCGTGATGATGCCTGTTTCACGGTCTTTTTCCACAAATTCGCCCAATGTGTCGATGATGTGGTCGACTGCCGAATACTTATCGACCGCCGCTTCGCCCGAATTGACGTTGGGAATATGGATAATTGTCTTTTTCGACGGATCGAGCACTTCACCCAAAGCATCAAGATAGCGGCCTTGGTAGAAATGGTAGCCCAATCCCAGAGATTTCAAATATCGGTAGCCGTTGAGTTGTTCGTAGTAGGTGTAGGTTACTTTTTCAAACTTGGCTTCGTCTTCTTCGCTCAAAATCGGCACGGCATCGCCTCGGAAGTACGAGCCGGTCATGGCGATAATATGGGCCGAGGAGTTGCGCATGATTTCGTCCAAGACTGCGCCCAAACGGTTGTTTTCTTCCGCAGAAACATGATGGAACTCGTCAATCGCCACCAGCGTGTCATTAAATGCCCCGACATCTGCGAGTTTGTCGAAAGCAAAGCGGAACGTCGCATGGGTGCAGACCAAAACTGGGTCGTTGCCGCGCATAAAGCGGATAAAAGCATCCACTTTGCCTTGGTCTTTATCGTCGCCGCTACCCGTGCAGAGATTGTTTTCCGGTTTGACGCGCCAATCGGCAAAAAAGCCGTGTTTCGCCAATTCGGTATCGGCAAACGAGCCGCCGATGGACATTTCGGGTACGGCGATAATCGCTTTTTTGATGCCTTGATGGGCCAGCTTGTCTAAAGCTAAAAACATCAGCGCGCGGGATTTGCCTGAGGCGGGCGGCGCTTTGAGCAGCAGATATTGCGCGTCGCGTTTGGCAAACGCTTTGGCCTGCATTTCGCGCATGCCCATATTGTTTGGTTTGGTGCTGTTGCCGGTTTGTCCGTATTCGACGTGGAGCAGGGGGATAGTCAAGATATTTTCCTTTTAAAGACGGTAATGTCGGGGCAAAGATGCCGTTTTACGGCGTGGTTTGGCCGTTGACGGCTTTTTCGTATAAATCAAACAAAAATTCTACGCGCTCCATGCCGTCTGAAAAGGGTTTTGCGCGGTAGAGGCGGTCAACGGCGGCATCGAGGCTGAGATGGGCTTCTTTAAGCGGCGGCGGCATTTTGTCTGGATCGTAGAGCTGCGCGAGGGTTTGATCGGGATAGTCGGCGCGGATAAGCAGGATGTCTTCGGCAAGCGCGGCTATGCGGGCTTTTTCAGCTTCGCCGGCTTCGGGCCAAGGAAAATTGTTGTACACAATCGTGCCGGAATAGCGATAACGGCTTTCCAGACGGCCTGCGACAGTGCGCATCCAGTCGTTGTGCATGGCTGAAGTGAGGATGCCGAATTCGTAGAGGGTTGCGTTGGGGATAGTTTGGTTGCTGTCGGTACTGATGATTTCACTATCAAAAAATGCCATAGGGACGTATTCGCGGCGTTCGGAGGATACACGGGGAACGAGGATGTAGTTTCCGGAAGTAGGGTGGCGGATTTCTCCGAATAAGTGAGGGGTTTCTGCCAATATTTGAGTTTCTTTGCGTCTGCTTTCAGAACGAATAGCGCGTACTTTTTCAATACGCTGATGGATTTCAGGATGTTTTGACGGCATATCTGCTAACTCTTGTTCGGAAATGCCGTTTAGCCAGATACACCAACGCTCTTTGCCATTGAGGAATTCTTCGGAGCCTAACAGCCGTTTAATCCATTTTTCTGCTGTAGGGTCTTTTTCTAAAAGCGCATCTTTTTCATATGTGGTTAGAATTAAATGTCCGCCATCATTGGGCATATTGCCGAAAACCATTTCGGGTATGTTGCAAATAGGGGTACGTCTAGCTTCAATAGCAAGATTACTCCCTGGAATCAGATAGGGGCTGATGTTGGCAACGCTTTGGCTGTGCCATTCTTTATCGAGAAGTTTGTAGAGTTTGGGCTGCACGCTATTGGGGCTGAGGCCGTCTGAAAGATATGCTGCTTCCAGGCCGATGATGACGACATGGACGGCGGCTTTGTCTTTGGCATTGTTTGCCCACGGGAAGGTTTGGTAGGCAAAGGCGATGCGGTTGCCCAATGAGAAAATAGGGGGCCAGAGGGTGGCGACCTGGTCGCCTTGGCTGATGGAATTGGTGGCGACAAGGGCGAGCCTGGCGCGGCTGGCGCGGATATATTGTGCGCCTTTCCAAAACCAACAGGCAACGTAATCCAAGACGCCGTATTTTTTCCAGCCGTTAAAGACAGTGTCCATGTCTATATTTTGTTCGGCATTACGATATTGTTTGCCGCCAAATGGGGGATTGCCGACGATATAGACTTCGTCTTCTGCGCGCTTGCCACGGGGGCAGAAGGCTTCCCAGTCTTCGCGCAGGCTGTTGGCGGCCTTAATGTTGCCGCCGCTTTTGAGGGGCAGTGTGGGCAGGCTGTTGCCCAGCTCGTTTTCATGGGCAAGGTTCATTTGGTGTTCGGCCAGCCAAAGCGAGAGCATAGCGATTTCGTGGGCGAAGTCGTCCAGCTCGATGCCGTAAAATTGGTCGAGGCGGATTTGGCTGCTGAAAATGGCGTTGCTGTCGATTTCTTTGACAGCTTTGAAGATTTCGATTTCGAGGCGGCGCAGTTCTTTGTAGGCGATAATCAGGAAATTGCCGCTGCCGCAGGCAGGGTCGAAGATTTTGATGTTGCCCAGCCGCATGGAGAGGCTGTATAGGGCTTTCAGACGGCCTTCATTGCTGGGATAGCGTTTGAAGATGTCTTGAAACGCCGCCTGAAAGTCGTCAAGAAAGAGCGGCTTGATGGCTTTCATGATGTTGGGGACGGAGGTGTAGTGCTGTCCGAGGCGGCTACGTTGGGCGGGATTGATGACGCTTTGGAACATGGAGCCGAAGATATCGGGATTAATTTCGGACCAGTCGAGTTTGCCGCATTCGAGCAAAAGGCGGCGGGTGCGGTCGTCGAAATCGGGGACAGGCTCGTCTGCTTGGAAAAGCCCGCCGTTGACGTAGGGGAAGCTTGCGAGATGGGCAGGCAGGGATTCGGAACGTTTTTCAGGGGGCGTGTCGAGGGTTTGGAAAAGTGCAGTCAGGACTTCGTCTGCATTTTCGCCGGTTTTGTGCGTATGGCTTTCGATGAGTTTGGTAAAGCTGTCTTTGGGGAAGATTTTGGTGTCTTCGGCAAAAAAGCAGAAGAGCAGGCGGGTCAGGAAGACATTGAGGGCATGGATGTCTTCGGATTTTTCAAGATGGTTGGTGCGGCGGATATGGTCGAAAAGGCGCCCCATTTTTTCGGCGGCTTTGGTGTCGGCGGGATTTTCTTCAAATCCGCTGCTTTTTTCCAAGCCTGCAAGGGGAAGGAAAAAGCCGTAGTTTTGCGCCAAGTCGGTGTAGGCGCATTCGAGGTAGTCGTCGGCTTGGCTATCGTAGGCGGCGATGTTTTGAAAATCGGTTACGATAAAGAAGCGGATTTTGTTTTTGTCGGCTGTGGCGGATTGTTTCAGGTCTTGCAGGACGTCGTATATGTCTGTATCGGGGGTGACGGGTTTGAAATAGAGTTTGCGGCTGAGGGCAATTTCGCCATGCAGGGGCATATCGGCAACGTTGGTGCCGGGGGTTTGGTTTTGCAGTTTGGTAATGGTGGCTTTCGGGGTATCGAACAGGCGCAGGAAGCCGTAGATGAAGTTTGCTTTGTCTTCCGACTGCACGAGCTTGGCCAGCCCGTCAAAAAGTTTGGTAGGATTGACTGCCATGGTTGCGATACCTTTGTTAAGAAATTGTAATGATATGAAATTATATCTTTTTTTATCAAAAAAGAATATTGGAATAGGCTGTGTAAAAGGTATTAAAAAAGGCCGTCTGAAGTTTTCAGACGGCCTTTTTTAAATTTCATCGGGTTGTTTTCATAATAAGCACTTAATTTTATTTAAATTAACGTTTATTTTAGAATAAACGGTTATAATTTATTAACAGATAAATATTCTGTAACCATATCAACCTATATCAAGGAGAGAAGCATGAAAAAACACAATTTTGAAGCGCGTCGCGAGGCTTTGCTGAAAGACATCCGAGAAGTGATGGATGATGTGGAAGAGTTGTACCGCGACGGTGTGGAAGCCGGTTCGGAAGAGGGCGGCAAAGCCCGGGCCAAATTGGAAGAGAAATTGGCCGCGGCCAAAGAACGTTTGAGCCGTTTTGAAGAAGAGGCCGGCGAACGTTTGCGCCATCATGCCGAGCGTGCGCGTGAAAAATACGAGCAGTTTGAAGAAGCGGCTCAGGAACGTTTTAAAGAAGGCAAAGAGCGTTTTGCCGAATTTGAAGCCGATGCGGGCGAGCGTTTGAAACGCGGTGCCAAACACGCTGATGAAGTGGTGCATGAGAAACCATATTATGCGATGGGTTTTGCCGCATTGGCCGGTTTGGTTGTCGGTGTGTTGTTGAACCGCCGTTAATGTGAATATGTTAAGGCCGTCTGAACAGGCGTGTACATGAAATCATGGATTTCATTGCGCCGTGCAGACGGCCTTAGCCTTATTTTTCCTGGGAAAAAGGATAATCGAGATGGGAATTCGCCAGCGTTTTGAACATGGCAAGGCTTTGTTGAATCAGGGCGCGGATTTGCTGCTGCTGCGTTTGCAGGTATTGAGCTTGGATTTGACGCGTCAGGCGGAGAATGTGTTCCGTTTGGCGGTTTGGTTGGTGTTGTCCGGCGCGCTGTTGATGGTGGGCTTGGTCGGTTTGCTGTTCGGCTTGAACCGCGTGTTGTCGGATGTGGCGGCGTTGTGGGTGTTTTTCGGCATTTTCTTCGTGAGCTTGCTGATTATTGCCGTATTGTTCCGCAAAGTATCGGCAGATTATCGAGAGCAGGGCAGCCGTGTGGCTGAGACCTTGCAGGATATTCGATCGGATATTGCGTATTTGCGCGGTGAGATAGACAAGGATACGGACGATGAAGCAACAGGAGTATGAAGAAGCGCGCGAGCTGCTGCTTTTGGAAGCCAAACTGGTGCGGCTGCGGATTGAGGCGGAAAATTTGAAACTGCGTAAAGTGGAAGAACGGGAGGCGCGGCAGTCCGATCGTTTGATGATGTTGGCCGATGTGGCGTTTCAGTTGAGCCAAACGCGTTTGCTGTCTCAACGCGCTTTGTTTTCTACATCACGCCGGCGGCATTGGATTTGGCTGGTATTGGCGGTCATGTTGGGCTTGTCGAGATAATCGGGAGCGGAGGGGTAGTCTAAACATTGTCTGCGGCGCTGTGTTGGATTGTGTGAGCCGCTTGTTGAGGACGCTGCGTCATTGCGTTGCCGAGATTTAAACTTTATCTATGTTGAGTATTTTTTACAAAAGACACCGGCCGTCTGAACATTTCAGACGGCCTCAATGTTTGGAGTTTCAGATATAATGGCGGCAATTTTGAAATTGTTAAATGAAGGATAAGTGATGAACCGTTTGTATCCCCACCCGATTATCGCCCGTGAGGGCTGGCCGATTATCGGCGGCGGTTTGGCTTTGAGCCTGCTGGTGTCGATGTGCTGCGGCTGGTGGTCTTTGCCGTTTTGGGTGTTTACCGTATTTGCTCTGCAGTTTTTCCGCGACCCTGCGCGTGAAATTCCGCAAAATCCTGAAGCGGTGTTGAGCCCGGTTGACGGCCGTATCGTGGTGGTCGAGCGCGCACGCGATCCGTATCGTGATGTCGATGCTTTGAAAATCAGTATTTTTATGAACGTGTTCAACGTGCATTCGCAAAAATCGCCTGCCGATTGTACGGTAACGAAAGTGGTTTATAACAAAGGCAAATTCGTGAATGCGGATTTGGACAAAGCCAGCACGGAAAACGAACGTAACGCGGTGTTGGCGACTACGGCTTCTGGTCGTGAAATTACTTTTGTTCAAGTGGCCGGTTTGGTGGCGCGCCGTATTTTGTGTTACACCCAAGCCGGTGCGAAACTGTCCCGCGGTGAACGCTATGGCTTTATCCGCTTTGGTTCGCGCGTGGATATGTATCTGCCTGTCGATGCGCAGGCGCAAGTGGCGATTGGCGATAAAGTAACCGGCGTCAGCACTGTATTGGCGCGTTTGCCGCTGACTGCGCCGCAAACTGAATCTGAGCCTAAAACCGCAGCTTCACAAGCTGCCCAGGCTGAAACAGTGGCAAACCCATCTACCGAACAGCAGCAAATCGAAGCAGCGGCGGCCAAGATTCAAGCGGCTGCACGCGATGTTTTGAAAGATTAATGGCTGGTTTTAAAATTGGTTTAAAGTAAGAAAAAGGTTTTCAGACGGCTGTCTGAAAACCTTTTTTGTTTATCTATCTGATTTTAAAACTTCACGTTCACACCGCCGGTAAAGCTGCGGCCCATTTGCGGCGTATCAGAGAGGAAGCTGCTGTGGGCGTAAACGGACTGATTGAGCAGGTTGTCGGCTTTAACGTACCAATTCCACTCGCCATAGCGCGTATTGCGGCGGTAGTTTGCGCCGAGGTTGAGCATGTGGTGTCCGGGCGTGCGCGTTTCGTAGCGGGCAAGTTTGTTTTGGGCGAACACGCGGTAGTAGTCCAAATTGGCATCGATACGGTCGGTCAGCGAGGCTTTCAGGTGGACGCCGAGGCGCGCAGCCGGAACACGGGGCGCGTTTTGGTCGTCCTGCGCGATGAAAGGACGGTTGCCGTAGGCATCTTCCCTGCCGGGTAGGGAAGGCAGGTTTTTCAGACGGCCTCGTACATAGTCGCCGGAAACGCCGATGCGGTAGCGCGGTGTCGGTTTGAAGTAGATTTCGCCTTCCGCGCCGTAGAAGTCGGCGCCGGATTGGTTGTAGCGCACGAGCTTCATTTCGCTGTCGTCTTCGATGGATTTGGGGCCGCGTCCATCGTTTAAGGTTTGGGCGTAGATGTAGTTGCCGAAGCGGTTGCGGTAGAGTGCCAGATTGTATTGCCAGCGGTCGCCTTCGTAGCCCAGTGCGAGTTCGATGTTGTTGGAACGCTCTTTGTTGAGGTGTTTGTTGCCGACTTCAAAGGTGTTGGTGGCAACGTGTTTGCCGTGTGCGTACAGTTCTTGCGTTGACGGCAGGCGTTCTTGATGGGAGGCGGTCAGGCTGAGTTTGTGGTGTGGCGTGAAATACCAGTTGCCCGAAAGTGCGAACGAGCGGGCGGTTTGACGGTGCGCACCGAGGTCGGGTAGGGGCTGGTTGTAGTAGTTTTCCCGATCAATCAATGCTTTATCGTACTGGATGGAGGCTTTTTGTTTTTCCACGCGTACGCCGCCTTCAAGCGTGAAGTTGTCCCAGTTTGCCTGTTCTACACCGAAAAAGCTGTAATGGCGCACATTGTTGTCAATCAACATCGGTTGTTGGACAGTTTCGGGAATGGTGGAAAGCGCGCTGGATTTTTGTCCCAAATATTGCACGCCCCAGCTGCCTTTCAGACGGCCTATGGGTTGGTGGCGCAACTCGATACGGGCGTTGTGTGTTTTGTTGTTGAAGAAGTTCTCTACTGCATCGCCTGCTTTTTCGTCGTGGTGGTAGTCATTGCGGTTCAGATGTACGCGCAGGGCTTCAAAACCGGGCAGAGGCTGCTTCCATTCGGCGCGGAGTTCGTAGCGTTTGTTGCGCAGGTCTATCCACGGTTTGCCGTTGTGGGCATGGGCGTGTGCATTATCGTCGTCATGAAAGCCGCAGCTCAAGCCCGGGTTGTCGTAATCGATGTCTTCTTCGGTCAGCAGGTGCGGATAAAGCTGCAAATAGCGTTTGTTAATCAAACTCTTCTGCCAGATGATGTCGGCGTGGCAATCATCGTATTCGTGGCTGTGCGCAGGCAGGCCGTAGCGGTCGCGACGGTCGCTGTACGCCACGCCGAGGAAACCTTTATCCCCAACCCAAGACAGCCCGATGCTGCCGGTTTTTGAATCGGCATGGCTGTCGGGCAGTCGTTTCAGACGGCCTTCTTCTTTTTGATAGCGAGGTACGGCGTAATCGCCCGATTTGCGGTACAAGCCTTCGGTATGCAGCACGAAGTGGTTGCCCAAACCGATATTGATGCCTGCGGATGTCAGTTTTTCCAAATTGCCGCTGCTCAAACGCAATCCGGCTTCGCCCGATACGCCGTTTTCAGGCATTTTTTCGGGGATTTTGCCATCGGCAACATCGACCAAACCGGCTACATTGCCCGAGCTGTACAACAGCGTAACCGGGCCGCGCAGGATTTCGACCTGCTGCGACAAGGCGCTGTCCACCATCAAGGCATGGTCGGGCGAGAAGTCCGCCATGTCGCCTGTTTCGCCGTGATGGTTCAACACTTTAATCCGTCTGCCTGTTTGACCGCGTATCACAGGCGCGGACGCGCCGCCGCCGTATTGCGAGGCATGAATGCCCGGTACGCCGTCCAAAGCATCGCCCAAGTTGACGGCTTTTTGCCGCAAAGTATCGCCGGAGATGATTTTGTCGGAGGCGGTCGAAGCGTGCAGCAGCCCCGACGTTGCACGCGGACGGCTTTTACCGACGACAGTAACCTCTTCCAAGTCAACCGACTGCTCGGTTTCATGCGCTTGGGAGAGGATGGGGGTGCTGATTAAAAGAATAGATAAAACAATGGGTTTGAGTGTGGTTTGTGTCATTTTAGTTTCTCATCATATTTCGAAAGGCTGTTATTATATAACATTTCATTATTAATATGATAAGATTTTTGAGAAAAAAGGCCGTCTGAAAACGAAGCGTGGTTTTCAGACGGCCTTTGGCTTGTATGCAGATTTAAATGAAAACGGAACAATCGTTCTGCTGCCTGGTTTGGGTAAGGCAGAAAGTCATGGCAGATTGTTTGCTTTCATTGAAAGCATTACTTGGTTTCAGCGGCTTTAGCGCCAGCGGTCTCTGCAATCAAATCCAAGAATACCAACGGCTTTTTGCCGATATTTTTGAGTGCATGGGACTGGCCGGGGCGGGCGATGGTAATGTCCCCTGCGCCGACTTCGGTTTGTTTGCCTTCGCTGTCGGTAAACAGGCCTTTGCCGGATACGATGATGTAAACGTCTTCATTGCCGGTATGTTTGTGCTGACCGATAGAAGCGCCCGGCGGCAATGTGAGCCAGCCGATTTCTTTGAATGCGTCTTGGTCGGCGGTTTGATGGCGCGTGAAGGCAAAGCTGCCGAGCAACGGGCCTTGGCCTCCGGCTGCGTTTTCGCGGTTCCATTCTGCTAAGTCGGTTTTTTTGTACACTTGGATGCTGCGGTCGGTGGGGGTGGTTTGTTCGGCAGCTTGAGCGCTTAAAGATGTGCCGAGCAGAAGGGCGACAGATAATGCGGCAAATAGTGGTTTCATGGCGGTTCTCCGTTTGTCAGGTTAAGTCAGATAATGCGGATTCCGTTTTCAGACGGCCTGCGGGGTTGAAACGATTAACCCCGCAGGCTTCCCCCAAGATTTATTTCACATTGCGCAGATAGTTCAACAATAATGGAACAGGGCGGCCGGTTGCGCCTTTTTCGCCGCCGGATTTCCATGCGGTACCCGCGATGTCGAGGTGTGCCCACGGGTAGTCTTCGGTGAAATAAGACAGGAAGGTGGCGGCGGTAATCGTGCCTGCTCCGGGCGTGCCGATGTTGGGAATGTCGGCAAAGTTGGATTTGAGTTGGTCTTTGTAGGTCTCAAAGAGCGGCAGTTGCCATGCTTTGTCGTCCACGTTGCGGGAAGCGGCCAGCAGGCTGTCGACCAAATCTTGATTGTTGCCCATCACGCCGCTGACGTCATGACCCAAGGCGATGATGCACGCGCCGGTCAGAGTGGCAACGTCGATAACGGCTTTAGGTTTGAATTGTTCGGCGTAAGTGAGCGCGTCGCACAAAATCAGACGGCCTTCGGCATCGGTGTTCAACACTTCAATCGTCAGGCCTTTCATGCTTTTCACGACGTCGCCCGGTTTGTTGGCTGCGCCGGAAGGCATGTTTTCACAAGTGGCGACGATGGCAATCAGGTTGATCGGCAGTTGCAGTTTGACGGCGGCGCAAAAGGTGCTGATGACGGTTGCCGCGCCGCACATGTCGAACTTCATTTCATCCATGTTCAGGCCGGGTTTGAGGGAAATGCCGCCGGTGTCGAAGGTAATGCCTTTGCCGACCAATACCACAGGTGCGGCTTCTTTGTCGGCCGCGCCGAAATAGCTCAGTTCGACTAAATATGGATCCTCAACGCTGCCTTTGGCAACAGACCAGAACGAACCCATGTTTTCTTTGATGTAGTCTTTTTCAATGATTTTGGCGTGTGCGCCCAGTTTTTCGGCTTCGGCTTTAGCGGTACGCGCTAAAAATTCGGGTGTGCACTCGTTCGGCGCGGCATTACCCAAGTCACGGCAGAGGCTTTGTCCGTAAACTTGCGCTTCGGCTACGCGCAGGGCTTCTTTGACGGCGGCTTCGTGTGCGCTGTGGAACACAGCTTCTGTAAATTTGGCGGGCTTGGCTTCTTTTTTGTAGCGGTCGAAACGGTAGGCGGCATTGCCGAACGCGATGGCGAAGGCTTCGGCAATGGCGGTGGCTTGCGCTTCTTCAAAGGCATGAACGTCCACATTGACCGTTTCTTGGTTTTGCGCCCATTTGGCGGCTTCGGCGGCAGCTTTGTTCAATGCGGCGCGGTCGGTTTTTTCGAGGCGGGCGACGGCAATGGCTTGCAAACCGTTGTCCGTCGGGATTTTGGTGTCGGCGAAATTTTGACCTTCTTCAAGGGAAGCGAAGAGGGCGAGGGCAGTCGGGTTGCTCAGTTGCGATGCTTCGGCGCAGACAAATAATTGCGCACCTGCCTGTTGAGCCTGCAAAGTTTCGGCTTTTGTGCTAAATTTCACGTTTATTCTCCTGATTGGAACGGTTGTCGGTTATTCAGACGGCCTGTTGACTAACCGTCCGAACAGATGAAAATCATTGTACTCCATTTGTGTCATGCCGTCTGAAGCCTTATGAATAAATATGGGTTTCCCATAAACCGTATACCACGCTCAATCTTATGATTTACCAAAGAAACTTT
The DNA here is from genome assembly GCF_001810165.1 of Neisseria sp. HMSC070A01. Classification (NCBI taxonomy): domain Bacteria; kingdom Pseudomonadati; phylum Pseudomonadota; class Betaproteobacteria; order Neisseriales; family Neisseriaceae; genus Neisseria; species Neisseria sp. HMSC070A01. The sequence continues at coordinate 65,575 of NZ_KV800126.1, forward strand.
ATTAAAGAACTTTCCTTTACCGCCGTCGGCATTTTCGTCGTCCTCTTGGCGGTATTGGTGTCGACGCAGGCCATCAACCTGCTTGGCCGCGCAGCCGACGGGCGTGTCGCCATCGATGCCGTGTTGGCCTTGGTCGGCTTCTGGGTCATCGGCATGACCCCGCTTTTGCTGGTGTTGACCGCATTTATCAGTACGTTGACCGTATTGACCCGCTACTGGCGCGACAGCGAAATGTCGGTTTGGCTCTCCTGCGGATTGGCATTGAAACAATGGATACGCCCGGTCATGCAGTTTGCCGTGCCGTTTGCCATTTTGATTGCCGTCATGCAGCTTTGGGTGATGCCGTGGGCAGAGTTGCGCAGCCGCGAATATGCCGAAATCTTGAAGCAGAAGCAGGAATTGTCTTTGGTGGAAGCCGGCGAGTTCAATAACTTGGGCAAGCGCAACGGCAGGGTTTATTTTGTCGAAACCTTCGATACCGAATCCGGCATCATGAAAAACCTGTTCCTGCGCGAACAGGACAAAAACGGCAACGACAACATCGTTTTTGCCAAAGAGGGCAATTTTTCGCTGACCGACAACAAACGCACGCTTGAATTGTGCGACGGCTACCGTTACAGCGGTACGCCCGGTAAAGCCGATTACAACCGCGTTTCTTTCCAACACCTCAGCCTGATTATCAGCACCACGCCCAAACTTATCGACCCTGTTTCACACCGCCGCACCATTCCGACCGCCCAACTGATTGGCAGCAGCAATCCCCAACACCAGGCGGAATTGATGTGGCGCATCTCGCTGACCGTCAGCGTTTTGTTGCTGTGCCTGCTTGCCGTGCCGCTTTCCTATTTCAATCCGCGCAGCGGCCACACCTACAATATCCTGATTGCCATCGGTTTGTTTTTGGTTTACCAAAACGGGCTGACCTTCCTGCGCAATGCTGTGGAAGACGGCAAAATCCATTTCTGGCTCGGACTGCTGCCCATGCACATCATCATGTTTGTGATTGCCGTCGTCCTGCTGCGCGTGCGCAGTATGCCTAGCCAACCCTTCTGGCAGGCGGTTGCCAAAAGTCTGACATTGAAAGGCGGAAAATGAACCTGATTTCACGTTACATCATCCGTCAAATGGCGGTTATGGCGGTTTACGCCCTTCTTGCCTTCCTCGCTTTGTACAGCTTTTTTGAAATCATCAACGAAGTCGGCGATCTTGGAAAAGGCAGCTATAACGGCGCAAAATTGGGGCAGTATGTTTTAATGCAGATGCCTGCGCGCGCATATGAACTGATGCCGCTTGCCGTTTTGATCGGCGGCCTGATTTCCCTCAGCCAACTGGCTTCCGGCAGCGAACTGACCGTCATCAAAGCCAGCGGCATGAGCACCAAAAAGCTGCTGTTGATTCTGTCGCAGTTCGGTTTGATTTTCGCCATTGCCACCGTTGCACTTGGCGAATGGGTTGCACCCACGCTGAGCCAAAAAGCCGAAAACATCAAAGCCGCCGCCATCAACGGCAAAATCAGTACCGGCAATACCGGCCTTTGGCTGAAAGAAAAAAACAGCATCATCAACGTGCGCGAAATGCTGCCCGACCATACGCTTCTGGGCATCAAGATTTGGCAGCGCAACGATAAAAATGAACTGACCCAAGCGGCGGAAGCCGAATCCGCCGTTTTGAATCCAGACGGAAGCTGGCAGCTGAAAAATATCCGCCGCAGCATATTGGGCGAAGATAAAGTCGAGGTTTCTACCGCCGCCGAAGAAAACTGGCCGATTTCCGTCAAACGCAACCTGATGGACGTATTGCTCGTCAAGCCCGACCAAATGTCTGTCGGCGAATTGACCACTTATATCGACCATCTGGAAAAAAACAACCAAAATACCCAAGTCTATGCCATCGCATGGTGGCGCAAGCTGGTGTATCCCGTTGCCGCATGGGTGATGGCGCTTGTTGCCTTCGCCTTTACGCCGCAAACCACGCGCCACGGCAATATGGGCTTGAAACTCTTCGGCGGTATCTGCCTCGGTTTACTGTTCCACTTTGCCGGACGGCTCTTCGGCTTTACCAGCCAGTTATACGGCGTGCCGCCGTTTTTGGCCGGCGCATTGCCGACGGTTTTGTTTGCACTGTTGGCGGTGTATCTGATACGTCGTCAGGAAAAAAGATAAGGCAAAATAAACTTCAGGCCGTCTGAAAGGCAATCTTCAGACGGCCTGAGTATTTTGTGTGCAAAAAACAAAATGCTAAAGTAAAATAATACCTTTCCAAACCAATACGGCTATTGAAAATGTCCCAAACCATCTGCTTGAATATGATTGTCAAAAACGAAGCGGCAATCATCGAAGAAACACTGGCCAACATCACCGACCACATCAAACTTGACTACTACGTCATCAGCGATACCGGCTCGACCGATGATACCGTCGACGTGATCCGCCGCTTTTTCGAGGCAAAGGGCATCGCGGGCGAGATTCATCATGATGGTTGGCAAAATTTTGCATACAACCGCAATCAGGCTTTGAAACACGCAAAAGGTAAAACCGATTACGTGTTGATTTTTGATGCGGACGACCGCTTTGAAGGCAAATTGGAATTACCCGAGCTGACTGCCGACCGCTACCGCCTCCGCATGAGAAATGCTGCGGGCAGCGTGATTTATTACCGTCCGCTGTTGTTGCGCAATGACGGCACATTCTACTGGCGCGGCGTGTTGCACGAGTTTATCGAAACCGACAAACAAGATACCAGCGAAGCCACGCTTCATGGCGACTATACGGTTCTCAGCGGCCGTTTCGGCGCGCGCAGCAACATGGCGAACAAATACCTGCTTGACGCCGTTTCTTTGGAAAAAGCGTTTTACAGCCCCGAAGATGAAGACCTGAAACCGCGTTACGCCTTTTATGCGGCGCGCTCTTATTGGGATTCCGATATGCCCGAGCGTGCGAGCGAATGGTTTAAAAAACGCATCGAGTTGGGCGGTTGGGTCGAAGAAGTAACGGTTTCTTACCAACAGCTGGGCGAGTGCTACAAATTAATGGGCAAACGCGATGAAGCTTTGGCGACTTGGCTGGCAGGCTACGATTACAACCCGCGCCGAGCCGAGTGCCTCTACCTTGCGCAAACCATGCTGCGTCAGGAGGGAAAATACCGCATTTCCCATGCAATCGGCCTGATGGCGAAACGCATTCCGTTCCCGAAAGACGATATTCTTTTTGTCCAAAACAATGTTTATCAGTTGGACATCGACTATGAATTGTCGGTTACCGCCTATGCGGCCGGCGATTTGCGCCAAGGCTATGAGTCTTGCCGCCACTTGCTCTTGCTGAATGTACGCGAGGCATTGACCACGGTGACCATGCAAAATATGTGGCTCTACCGCGAACACGCGCAAACTGAAACGCGCGAAGTGTTGGAGCAGCTGGTGGCCGTCATGCAGCCTTATGCCGCGCAGGGCGGACGTTTGGCAGAAGTGACCGAATATTTTGCCGATATTTTGAAAAACCGTTAATCAGGACTTTGACCCAGCTATAAGGCCGTCTGAAAGGAAATTTTTTGAGCAAGCGCAATCTGTTTTCCGTCGATAAATCTTTGGAAAAGTCCGAACGCGTCCTCTTGGTCGGCGTGATGCTGACGGCGGACTATTCCGGCGCAAACGAAACGCGCGAGCGCGGCTTTCAGACGGCCTTGGCCGAAGCGGCAGAATTGGTGGGCGCGGCCGGCGGCGATTTGGTTTCTATCGAAACTTCACGCCGCGATAAGCCGCATCCAGCTTTGTTTGTCGGTACTGGCAAGGCGGAAGAGTTGGCGGCAGTGGTCAAGCAGCATGATGTCGGGCTGGTTGTGTTCAACCACGAACTCACGCCGACACAAGAGCGTAATCTGGAAAAAGAGCTTCAATGCCGCGTCCTTGACAGAGTGGGTTTGATTTTGGCGATTTTTGCCAAACGCGCCCAGTCGCAGGAAGGTAAGTTGCAGGTGGAACTGGCCCAGCTGAACCACTTGAGCGGACGGCTGGTGCGCGGTTATGGACATTTGCAAAGTCAGAAGGGCGGCATCGGCTTGAAAGGGCCGGGCGAAACCCAGCTGGAAACCGACCGCCGTTTAATCGGACAAAAAATTACGGCATTGAAAAAACAGCTTGCCGATGTCCGCAAACAACGCGCTACGCGCCGTAAATCGCGCATGAGCGGCCGTCTGAAAACTTTTGCCATTGTCGGCTATACCAATGCCGGAAAATCCAGCCTGTTCAACCGCTTGACCAAAGCGGACGTATTGGCGAAAGACCAGTTGTTCGCCACTTTGGATACCACTGCGCGCCGGCTTTTTCTGTCGCATGAGGCGAGCGTGATTTTGACCGATACCGTCGGCTTCGTCCGCGATTTGCCGCACAAGCTGGTGTCGGCGTTTTCCGCTACTTTGGAAGAGACAGCGATGGCGGATGTGCTACTGCACGTCGTTGATGCGTCCAATCCCGATTTTGAACGGCAGATGGACGATGTCAACGAGGTCTTGGAAGAAATCGGCGCGCATGAAATTCCGCAATTGGTGGTGTACAACAAAATCGATTTGCTGCCGTCGGGTATGCGTGAAGCAGGCATTTTGCGCGACAATTCCGGGCAGGCAGTCGGCGTGAATATTTCCGTTGCCGAAAGTTTGGGCTTGGACGGTTTGCGCGAAGCAATGATTGAATTGGCCGTACAGCCGAATGCTTGATGTTTAAATGAAACAAGGCCGTCTGAATCTTCAGACGGCCTTACCGTAAAATTTTAAATCTGAGGATTATGCCGACAGAGGGCTTTTCTTTTTGAACACGCTTTCGTAAAGCATCCAAGCGGCGAGGCTCAGGTATATGGTGCTGGACAAAATGCCGATAACGGCAAAAATAGGCATAAGGCGATCAATCATGGTGAGGTTTCCCAATAAGTTAGTTTTATAAGTAAATGTGTGTTTTTTGATTTCCGTCTTCGCGGAATGCCTAAAGTATGCTGCTTAAATGGATTGAGGTCAACAAAGAATGTATCGGGATTTTTAAAAAAGTTCCATTTTTACATTAAAATAATCGGAAGTTTTTAAAGATAAACGGTATTTATATATTACCGTTCATCGTTTGATGAACGGTCAATACTTTGTTTTCCATATTTTTTACAAAATCCGATAGCCTGGTAATTCAAAATTGAATGAAAAGAGGCGGAAAAACGCTTTTTGCTAAAATGTAACACCCTGGGACGGTTGTTTCAGGCCGTCTGAAAAATAAATCGAACACATGATGACATCTCCCACACATCCCCAAAAAAACTGTTTCCATTGCGGACTGGAAGTCCCTGAGCATCTGCATCTGACGGTTCGTTTTGAAGACGAAGAACATGAAACCTGCTGCGCCGGCTGCCAAGCGGTGGCGCAGAGTATTATCGATGCAGGTTTGGGCAATTATTACAAACAGCGTACCGCCGACGCGGAAAAATCCGAATTGCCGCCGCCGGAAGTGTTGTCGCAATTAAAGTTGTACGATTTGCCCGAAGTGCAGGCGGACTTTGTCGAGGTCGGCGTAGGGGATGAACGCGAGGCGGTATTGATGCTGGGCGGCATTACCTGCGCCGCGTGTGTGTGGCTGATTGAGCAGCAGTTGCTGCGTATGAAGGGCGTGGTGCGTGTGGATTTGAATTACAGCACCCACCGCTGCCGCGTGGTGTGGGACAGCGCCCACATCGAATTGTCGGATATTTTGCTGAAAATCCGCCAAACCGGTTATACCGCCGCGCCTTATGATGCGCAAAAAATCGAAGCGCAGGCGCAGAAAGAGCGCAAGCAGTTTATCGTCAGATTGGCCGTGGCCGGTCTGGGCATGATGCAGACGATGATGTTTGCCCTGCCGACTTATTTTTACGGCGGCGACATCGAGCCGCTTTATTTGGAAATCCTGCATTGGGGCGGCTTTTTGATGGTGTTGCCCGTTGTGTTTTACAGCGCGTTGCCGTTTTACCGCGGCGCATGGCGCGACTGGAAAAACCGCCGTGTCGGCATGGATACGCCGATTGCCATTGCCATTGTGATGACCTTTATCGCGGGTATTTACAGCCTGGCCACCAACGCAGGGCAGGGCATGTATTTTGAATCCATCGCCATGCTGCTGTTTTTCCTGTTGGGCGGGCGTTTTATGGAACAGATTGCCCGACGCAAAGCAGGCGATGCGGCGGAGCGGTTGGTCAAACTGGTTCCGGCATTTTGCCACCGTTTGCCGGCTTATCCGGAAAGCGAAGCCATCGAGGAAGCCGCAGTCGTCCGCCTCAATATAGGCGATACGATTGTTGTGAAGCCTGGCGAAGTCATTCCGGTGGACGGTACGGTTTTGTCCGGCGAGAGCGAAGTCAACGAAGCCATGTTGACCGGCGAAAGCCTGCCCATTGTGAAAAGGCCGTCTGAAAAAGTAACCGCCGGCACGCTCAACACCAGTAGCCCTTTAATCATCCGCACCGACCATACCGGCAGCAACACGCGCCTGTCCCATATCGTCAAACTGCTCGACCGCGCGCTGGCGCAAAAACCGCGTGCCGCCGAGTTGGCTGAAAAATACGCGTCCAGTTTTGTGTTTGGCGAACTCTTGCTTGCTATTCCCGTTTTTATCGGCTGGGCTTGGTATGCCGACGCGCACACCGCCTTATGGATTACCGTCGCCCTGCTGGTCATTACCTGCCCGTGTGCCTTGTCGCTCGCGACTCCGACCGCGCTGGCTGCTTCTACCGGTGCGCTGGCCAAAGACGGCATTCTCATCAGCGGCAAACAAAGCCTGGAAACGCTTGCCCAAATTGACGATGTCGTGTTCGACAAAACCGGTACGCTGACCAAAGGGCAGCTTTCCGTCAGCCGGATGTTGTCCGCAGGCCGTCTGAACGAAGCCCAAGCCCTTGCCGTTGCCCAAGCATTGGAACAGCAATCGGAACACCCCATCGCCCGTGCCATTTTAAACCATACGCTTTCAGACGACCCTGTATCCGCGCTTGATGTGAAAGTGCAGCAACGGGTCAACCGTATCGGACACGGTGTCAGCGCACAAATCGAATTGGATGGCGAAACCCAAGTTTGGGCTTTGGGCAAAGCGGCGTTTGTTGCGGAAATTGCCGGTAATCTGCCCGAAGCCTTTACCCATATCGACCACACAGGCAGCATTATTTTCTTGGGCAATCAAAGCGGTTTTCAGACGGCCTTTTTGCTGGAAGACCAAATCAAAGACAGCGCAGCTGAAATGTTGCAAAACCTGAAACAACACGGCATCCGTCTGCACCTTTTAAGCGGCGACCGTCAGGCTGCCGTCGCCCAAGTTGCGCAAGAGCTGGGTTTGGATGCCTATCGTGCCGAAGCCACGCCGGAAGACAAGCTGGCTTATGTAGAAAATCTGCAAAAACAAGGACGTAAAGTCATGATGATCGGCGACGGGATCAACGACGCCCCCGTCCTTGCCCAAGCCGACGTGTCGGCAGCCGTAGCCACGAGTGCCGATGTGGCGCGAGACGGTGCCGATGTGGTTTTGCTCAATGATGATTTGAACGTTTTGCCCGTGATGATGGAACAGGCACGCCGCACCCATCAAATCATCCGCCAAAACCTGACTTGGGCGAGCGCATACAATCTGGTTGCCGTTCCGCTGGCCGTATTTGGTTACGTGACCCCGTGGATCGCCGCGCTCGGCATGAGTTTCAGCTCGCTGCTGGTGTTGGGCAATGCCTTGAGATTGTTGAAAACCAAAAAGGCCGTCTGAAAACGGCCAATCCATTGCTCAAACGAAAGAATACGTCATGCCTAAAGTCACTTTTTATACACACGTCGCCCGACCGGCTGCCTTTGCCTGCCGCCTGATTGCGCGCGCCATACGCGATGGCGGGCAGATCTTGGTGTGGTCGGATTCCGCTGCGGCAGTGCAGCAACTCGACATTGATTTGTGGCAGCAAATTCCCGAAAGCTTTATTCCGCATGAAGTCTGGCTGCCTACCGACCTCATGCCGTCTGAAACGCCGGTATTGCTTGCGTTTGGAAATGCACTGCCGAATATTCCGAAAGATTGCACGGTTTTAAACCTGTCTGCCGATTTCTGGAGCCAAGCCCCGGCCATTCCAAACCGTATCCTTGAAATTGTGGGCAACAGCTTAGAAGATTTGGCCGAAGCCCGAGACCGTTTCCGAGCTTATCGTCAGAGCGGATTTGAGATTGAGCATTTTTCGAGAGAAGGAAAGGATTGAGTTTTGAAGATATTCAAGGCCGTCTGAATATAAACAAAGGGACATTTTGATGATGTCCCTTTGTTTTTTAGATTGATTATCGGAAGGCTTCATGCCATATGCCATAAAATATGAGGCAACAGCAGAAAGCGTAGAAATAGTGGAAAAAGCGTTCGAAAAAGGAAGTATTGGCAAGATACCATTGGACAGACTGATGGTGGTGTTGGGGATTTTTGAGGATTAAGATAGGGAAACGGGCAATCGAAGGTACGGCAAGCAAGTCAAACAGATTGAGGAAGACTGTAACCAATAATGAAAAACCGATTGTCTCATGAAATACGTCGAATGGTTGCAATGAAATGGTGTGTGCAAATAGGGAGGTCAGGGCAGATTTGTTGGACATCCATAAATAAAACAGCCCACCGATAGACAGGTAAAGCGCAAACCGGGCCCATATGGATAGTTTGCGTGGCAAATAAAGGATAAAGAATAAGTTGAGCAGGATAAAGAAAATAGGAAAAACTGATTTCATGGGTTTGTTTGCTTACAGTTTGGTATTTAAAGCTGCTAAGGGAAACGCATTATTGATTGTATGAAAGGCCGTCTGCCATTCTATTTTATGGCCGTCTGAAAAAGATTTGCGTAAGGGCAAGGATTTCAGACGGCCTTAAGTTTTTTGAAGTCAAAAAATGATGGTTTAGGATTCGGTTTTTGAGGCCGCGTTGGCGAAATAGCGGTTGGATACCGGATTGAAGATGAGGAGCAGCAAAACAGGGTGGAGTATGGATTGAATAATGATTTGTTGGGAACTATAGCTCGCCATATCGCTATACACCATGATCAACGAAGCGGCCGCCAGCACAACAGCCAGCCAACGGGCAGAACGCTTGCCTGAAAGCAGGCCGACGGCAATAAATACCGGCAAGGAAAGGAGTATGAAGTATAGGGGCATAGACAGCCACCAAGGCAGGAAAGGGAATGCCAAGGCTGCAACCTCTATCAGTACATCGCCCGAATAAATCGCCAGAGCAACAGTGATAAAGCAAGTAAGGGCAGTTAGGATGAAATAGAGAACGGTGGCGATGGTAACAGGGATTGGACGTTTCATGTAATAAAAGCCTTGGAGGGGATATCGGGGATAAGGATTAAAATCGGTATCGGCCAAACCTTGTCATTGAAGGCAATGGCCGTCTGAAAGCAGGCTATTCGTCTTTCTCAAATGAAGAAAGCTTGATGATGGCAGACTGGAAGACTGTAACCAAATAGAGCATGATAGGAAGGATGAGATACGTAAAAGGAATATCTGCGCGCAATAGTGCAATTAGAAAGGCAAGGTATAATGTCAGCAGGGCAAGGAAAATAACGCTTTTTTTCCATGTCGCTTGGCGGATTTCTTTTGCAGTCGGTTGCTTATAGCGGACTTTTTTGTGGCAGGTTGGACATTCTTTAATACTTTTTAATCCTTTGAATGCACTACCTCGAATCGGATTGGAACAATGCGGGCAAGAGAATGGGGACGGTTTCATTATTTTTTTATCGGGCTGGATAAGGCATTGCCCATCCGGAAAAGCGGGTTGGATGGGCAACGTATATGTTTATTCGTCTTTTTCAAAAGATGAAAGTTTGTTTTGAATCGGGATAATGTAGTAGACGAGAAAGCCGATAACTAATACCGTACTGATATATGGGGGGAATGTACCAAACAGGCTGATCATTATTGCCGCTACGATGCAGACAACGACTACAAAAATAGCGAAAGGTTTCAGCAAAGCTTTGAAATATTCGCCGACAGGCGGCTTTTTGAATTTGACTTTTTTATGGCAGGAAGGGCATTCTTTGACTGCGGCCAAACCTTTAACCAATCCGCCTTGGATCGGAGCATGGCAGTGAGGGCAGGGGAGAGAAGGATTAAGATTATTCATTGTATTCAATCTGACTTAGGGTTTGGAAAGGTGGTATCGATATTGCCGATACCACCGCTATTTATCGGAAACAATAGGCTTATTGGGAATATTTTTTACCTAAAGCTTCGGCTGCTTTTTGTAATTCTTGATTGGCTGTACGCAGGGTTTCTTGCAATTTTTGAGATTTGTCTTGGAAATCTTTGGCAAATTTGACTGCTTCTTTATCTTTACTATCGATAGTCAGTTCAGTAGCATACTTGCTTCCATAAATCATAAACTCATTAATTGTACTGTTGACTTGCACAGTTCGATCTAAAACTGCTTTGATTTCTGGATCTTTGATATCAATAGCAGCTGCACTTTGATGGAATTGTTCCAGTGCGGCAGTCAGTTTTTTTATCTGCTCGATAGTCTCGGCTTCTTTATTCTGTCTAGCCAACTGTTGCAATTCTTGACCTATTCGACCAATTTTTTGAGCTTCCTCACCAGTAATGAAGTTATTGAATTTTTGCAATTCGGCAAGACCGTCTGGAGATTTTTTATCGGAAATGACGATAGGTTCGGCCAGTTTAGGATCTGCTTCCGGGAATTCACTCAGGGCTTTTTCGTATTTGTTGGCCGGGCTAGATTCGCTTTGGGCAACTTGTTCTGCCGGTTTGTCGCTGCTGCCTTTATTGCCGGAGTCGCCGCAGGCTGCCAGTAGGGAAGCGGACAAGATTAGCATACCGAATTTGTTTAATACGTTCATATTAGGATTCCTTCTTAAGTTAGGGGAAACGGGGAAATTTGTTTTTATTGATGAGCGTAGACAATTATTTGTACTTTTGTTCTATTTTATTACAAATTTGTTTATTTTTCATAAATTAGGTTAAGTGGTATGTTTTTGGAATTAAACGGCAAAGATGGATGGTTATAAATTTTTGAATGCATAATGAAATTAACAAGGGTAATAAGGTTGGCTATGCTGTTTTGAACTAAAGTAGATTTTTTTATTAAGATATTGTTGGTTGATGCAATAGGAATAAAAAGGCCGTCTGAAACAATAAAGTTTCAGACGGCCTTTTGATTGGCAGGAATTAGTTGCCCAAGTCGAATGCTTTATGCAGAACGCGGGTGGCCAGTTCCATGTATTTTTCGTCAATCAGGACGGATACTTTGATTTCGGAAGTTGAAATCATTTGGATGTTGATGCCTTCTTCTGCGAGGGTGCGGAAGATTTTGGCGGCTACGCCGACGTGTGAACGCATGCCCAAGCCGACTGCGGAGACTTTGCATACGGTGTCGTCGCCGTCGATGTAGGCTGCGCCGATGCTGTCTTGACGTTGCTGCAGGATTTCGATGGTTTGCTTGTAGTCGCTGCGCGGTACGGTGAAGGAGAAGTCGGTTGTGCCTTCGCTACCGACATTTTGGATGATCATGTCGACTTCGATGTTGGCATCGGCAACTGCGCCGAGGATTTGGTAGGCAACGCCGGGTTTGTCGGGTACGCCGCGTACGTTGATGCGGGCTTGGTTTTTGTCGAATGCGATACCGGTTACGGCTGCTCTTTCCATGTTGTCGTCCTCTTCAAAGGTAATCAGGGTGCCGTCGCCGCCTTCTTGCAGGCTGCTGAGTACGCGCAGGCGCACTTTGTATTTTCCGGCGAATTCTACGGAGCGGATTTGTAAAACTTTTGAGCCGAGGCTGGCCAATTCGATCATTTCTTCGAATGTGATCGTGTCCATGCGGCGTGCTTCGGGTACGACGCGCGGGTCGGTGGTGTAAACGCCGTCTACGTCGGTATAAATTTGGCATTCATCGGCTTTGAGGGCTGCGGCAAGTGCAACGGCGGAGGTATCGGAGCCGCCGCGGCCGAGGGTTGAGATATTGCCTTCGCTGCTGATGCCTTGGAAACCGGCTACGATAACGACTTTGCCCTCGGCGAGGTCGGCACGCATTTTTTCGTCATCGATGCTTTCGATGCGGGCTTTGGTGTGGGAAGTGTCGGTTTTGAGGGCAACCTGCCAGCCGGTGTAGCTTTTGGCGTCAACGCCGATGTCTTTCAGGGCCATGGCCAGCAGGCCGATGGTCACTTGTTCGCCGGTGGCAAGGACGACGTCCAGCTCGCGCGGATCGGGATGTTCTTGCATTTCGTGCGCCAGGGCGACCAGTCGATTGGTTTCGCCGCTCATGGCGGATACGACGACTACGATGTCGTGTCCTTCGGCGCGGGCTTTGGCGACACGTTTGGCTACGTTTTTGATGCGTTCGGGCGAGCCTACTGATGTGCCGCCGTATTTATGTACGATTAACGCCATGTTTCGTGCTTTCTTGTGGGGTTTGTCGGGCAGCTTGGTTTGCTGGAAAAAGGGTTATTATTACTATTTTTTACATGAAATTCAAGGATGGGACGCGCTTTTTTGAGTAAATGCGCATAAATGGGCGGGGTTAAAAAAGGCCGTCTGAAATCTTTCAGACGGCCTTGCTGCTTATCGGGACAAAAGGGCGGCCTTTTGGTGTTGGACCAATTCGGCAATGCCTTTATGCGCGAGGGCAATGAGTTTGCCCAATTCTTCGATGCTGAACGGTGCGCCTTCGGCCGTACCTTGGATTTCGATGATTTTGCCGGATGCGGTCATGATAATGTTGACGTCGCTGTCGCAGCCTGAGTCTTCGGGATAGTCCAAGTCCAAAAGCGGTACGCCGCCCACCACGCCGGCGGAAACGGCGGCAACGGCTTCGCGGATGGGGTTTTCGCTGATGAGGCCGTCTGAAAGGAGTTTGTCCACGGCGATTTGCAGGGCAACGTAGGCGCCGGTAATGGAGGCGGTACGCGTGCCGCCGTCGGCTTGGATGACGTCGCAGTCAATCAGGATTTGGCGTTCGCCGAGTTTTTCCATATCGACGACGGCGCGCAGCGAGCGGCCGATCAGGCGTTGGATTTCTTGTGTGCGGCCGGACTGTTTGCCTGCGGCGGCCTCGCGGCGCATACGGGAGGCGGTGGAAGCCGGCAGCATACCGTATTCGGCCGTTACCCAGCCTTGTTCTTTACCGCGCAGGAACGGTGGGACATTTTCGTCGATGGAGGCGGTGCAAATCACTTTGGTGTTGCCACACTCGATAAGGCAGGAGCCGTCGGCGTGGGGGAGGAAGTTTGGGGTAATTTTGATGTTGCGCAGGCTGTCGGCGGCGCGGCCGGTGCGTGTGTAGTCGCTCATGATGGTCCTTTGGGGGAATAAAAAACAGGTTGCCTTGAATTATAGAGGAATTTGGCGGCAAAGGCCGTCTGAAAATCGGCGGTCGGGTGTGTTATAGTATCCGTACTTTCACTCGTATTTGAAAACGGAGTAAAACCATGGCTACAAGACGAAATATTCAAATCCACAGCATGACCGGCTTTGCCAATGCCGCAGGCGAATGCGGCGGCAAGCGGATTAATTTGGAAATCCGCGCGGTCAACCATCGTTATTTGGATGTCCAATTCCGTATGCCGGAAGAGTTGCGCTATTTAGAAGGCGCGTTGCGCGAGCAGATTGCCGCGGCCGTGGCGCGCGGTAAATTGGAATGCCGCATCCAGCTGCAGGATGCCTCCTCGGGCGGACAGACTTTGGAGGTCAATCAGGATTTGGTTGCCCAACTGGCGCATTTGAACAAAACTTGGCGCAAGGAGCATGATTTTGCCAAATTGAGCGTGGCCGATATTTTGCGTTTTCCCGGCGTTTTGGCGGGTCAGGGCGAAGATGCCGAGGCTTTGGCCAAAGGTGTTAAAGATTTATTGACCAGCGCTTTGAAAGAGTTTGCAGCAGCCCGCAAACGCGAAGGCAAAAAACTGGGCGAACACCTGCTGCAACGTCTGGACGGCATGGAAGAGATTGTGGACGCTTTGAACGAATTGTTCCCCAGCCTTCTGCAGGCGCATATGGACAAAGTCAAAGCCCGTTTGGCAGAAGCCGTCGGCAATATCGACAACGACCGCTTGCAACAAGAATTTGCTTTATTCATCCAAAAATCCGATGTAGATGAGGAATTCAGCCGTTTGCGCACCCATATCGCCGAAGTGCGCCGCATCGTTACCGAAGGCAAGGGCAGCGTAGGCAAACGTTTGGATTTCCTGATGCAAGAGTTGAACCGCGAAGCCAATACCTTGGGCAGCAAAGCCATCGCCGCCGAATGCACGCAAGCGTCGGTTGAACTGAAAGTCTTAATCGAACAAATGCGCGAACAGGTTCAAAATATCGAATAAATCGATAACGAACGGATAAAACAAGGCCGTCTGAAAAGTTTCAGACGGCCTTAATGCTACTGTTTTGCTTTTGAAATTTGTTGCAAATCCCAAATCTGTATTAAAACAGGTGTAGATTGAGTGGAAAATCTAACAAATATCTTTGAATTTGAAAAAAGCTGGACAGGACTTAATAGTCTTTCAAAGTGCCATTATGATTCATCGGGCGTCAAATACCAAACCATAAATTTGTAAAAGCTACTCCAATGCCTTAGCTGATCTGTACCTAGCAAGTGTTGCTCACCCAAGCCACAATCCCAAACGCTATTATCTTCAGTATTGTAAAAATAACCCCCTTCTCCTTCCCCGGTTGTAAAGAGAATATAATTTTTTGGGATATCCCAATACTCATGAGCCATGATTGCTCCATCAAAGCTGTCAGGTGAACATGGATCAACAAGTTCACTATAGCTACCAATTAGTGATCCTAAAAAATATTTGGTATAAAGCTCATAAAATTCACTATCAGGTCTTACGCCCAAAGATAATAAAACATCATGGGTAAGTTTTTGGTCATCTAAATTTTTCTTTATTATTTCAGGATGTTTCTGCTGAGATAATAACAACTCAACCTGCTCTTTTAAATTCATTTTTTATTTCCTTTTAAGTTGTTGTAATTTAACTTCCCTGTATCGCTTTGGTCTTTTGCAAAATTAAATTGGAGGCATTTAAAACATAAGACATCACTATTTTTCTGGCTGCAAAGACTACTTGATACTTATAAGCTACGATTGTCGTTATATTTTATGTTTAATTTGATGAAATGACAGTTTTTCTATTTTCATTGTCAGAGTTATATGAATAAGTTAATATCTGTTAACTTATGGCAATTATTGTCATGATAAGAACATACAAAGGAGTAAAAACATGAACTTTCTGACCGCAGTCAGTCGGCAAATGACCCGCTTCACCGCCCTGATCATCATTCTTGCCTCTATTATCGCCTTTATCGAACCTGCTACGTTTTCATGGGTAAAAGGCGATACGCAAGTCGTTGTACTCGGCATCATCATGCTCGGCATGGGCATGACTTTGGGTAAGGAAGATTATCAAATTCTGGCGCAACGTCCGCTCGATATTTTTATCGGCGCAATCGCCCAATACACGATTATGCCCCTGCTCGCCATCGGCATTGCCAAAGCCTTCAATCTTTCACCCGGATTGACGCTGGGTCTGGTTTTGGTCGGTACCTGTCCGGGTGGCGTTTCGTCCAATATCATGAGTTTTTTGGCTAAAGGCGATGTTGCTTTTTCAGTCGGCATGACCACGGTTTCCACCGTCCTCGCGCCTGTGATAACGCCGCTGTGGATGACTTATTTGGTCGGACAAACCGTCGAAATGGACGGCTGGGGTATGTTCAAATTTATGCTGCTTGTAACGCTTTTGCCTGTTGTCATTGGTTCGGTGGCCAATATTTTGCTGCACAAAAAACACTGGTTTGAAGACGTGCGCGCGATTATGCCGGCTGTTGCCGTTGCCGCATTCGCGTGTATTGTCGGCGGCGTTGCGGCCGTCCACGGCCACCGTTTCGCCGAATCCGCCTTCGTTATGGTACTCGCCATCGCTGCCCACAATATCGGCGGCTATATCCTCGGCTATTACAGCGGCGCGTTAACCGGCATGAATACTGCTAAAAAACGCACCCTTGCCATCGAAGTCGGCGTACAAAATGCCGGACTTGCCACCGGTTTGAGCGCCAAATTTTTCCCCGGCAATGCCGAGTCTGCCGTTGCCGCCGCCGTTGCCTGCGTTTGGCACTCTGTATCGGGAACGATTTTGGGCAATTTGTTTGCCTGGTGGGACAAGCGTCAGCAATAAGCCGGTAAACATTGCCAAATAATAAAAGGCCGTCTGAAAAGGTTTCAGACGGCCTTTTGATTGTTTTTGAAATCAATGCGCTTTATGTGTCGTGCCGTACACGATTTTGTCCGTTAACGCCATGGCAAGGGCGGAAATCAGGAAACAGATGTGGGTAATGCACTGCCACATCATTTGTTTTTCGGTCAGGTTGGCGGCGTTGAGGAAGGTTTGCAGCAGATGGATGGAGGAAATGCTGATGATGGACATCGACAGCTTAACCTTCAAAACCGATGCGTTAACATGGCTGAGCCATTCGGGCTGGTCGGGGTGTTCGTTAACGTGGAGGCGGGAAACGAAGGTTTCGTAGCCGCCGATAATGACCATGGTCAGCAGATTGGCAATCATCACAACGTCAATCAGGTTTAACACGGCCATCATGATGGTGTTTTCATCCATGATGCCGAGATTGGTGACCAAATGCCATAAGGATTTGAGGAATTTGTAGGCGTAAATGCCTTGGGCGACAATCAAGCCCAGATAAATCGGCAGTTGCAGCCAGCGGCTGGCGAAAATGAAATGCGCGAAGATGCCCATTCGGTCGCGGGGCGTGTGTTTGGTCGGGGTAGAATGTTCCATAATATGTTGTGTTCGGGAAAGATAGGGGGCGGCATTTTAATGGAAAAATTTTCAAGCCGCAATCTTATTAGTGGCTGAATTTAAAAAGAAAGGCCGTCTGAAAACAGGATGTCGGCTTTTTGTTTTCAGACGGCCTTGTAGGTTGTCAGGTCGGGCAAACACGCGCAAAATCGCTTTGCTTTTTAGAGATGGACATTATGCTTGCAGATTCGTTTTTTTATTATCTGGTGTTGGTCGGCTTTGCCGCCGGGCTGATGGATGCGGCGGTTGGCGGCGGCGGGCTGTTGCAGATTCCCGGATTGTTCAACCTATTGCCAAACGCTACGCCTGTAGCTTCAGTGATGGGCATCAATAAATTCGCTTCCTGTTGCGGCACGCTGACTGCGATGGGGCAATACCTGCGCCGAATCCCCGTGCCGTGGAAAATGCTGCTGCCTGCCGCGGCGTTGGCGTTTGCCGCTTCATATTTGGGCGCGAAAACGGTGGTGTATTTCCCCGTGCAATACATGAAACCGGCAATGCTGGTCATCATGATTGCCATGTGCCTGTACACTTTTTTGAAAAAAGACTTGGGGCAGACGGCGCGCACTGAAAAGCTGACGCGCCGCGAAACTTTATGGGGCTTGTTTTTCGGCGCATTAATCGGGTTTTACGACGGCGTGTTCGGGCCGGGGACGGGCAGCCTGCTGGCTTTTGTGTTCGTCCGCTTTTACGGCTATGATTTTTTAGCGGCTAACGCCTCGGCAAAGGTCATCAATTCGACCACCAATCTTGCCACACTGACGTTTTTTATTCCGCAAGGCCATGTCGTGTGGGCATGGGCAATACCGTTGGCGGTGGCGAATTTGTGCGGCGGCGTGGTCGGCGCGCGCTTGGCAATACGCGGCGGAACTAAATTACTGCGTTACGGGTTTATGTTGCTGCTGTGCCTGACCATTGGAAAGTTTGCCTGGGATTTATTGGGTTGATATCGAATGAAAAAAAGGCCGTCTGAAATTTTCAGACGGCCTTTGCGTTTTACAGTTTAACCGAATGCTCGCGCGTTTCGTGGAATACGATGTCCGGCCAGCGTTCCTGCGTCAGATTTAAGTTGACGCGGTTAGGCGCGAGGTAGGCGAGGTTGCCGCCAGCGTCTATCGCCAGATTGCCTGCGTTGGCTTTTTCAAATTCCGCCAGCTTTTTCTTGTCTTCGCACGATACCCAGCGCGCCGACCAGATGGATGCGTTGTCGAACACGGCTTCTACGCCGTATTCGTTGGCCAGCCGCGAGGTAACGACTTCAAACTGCAACACGCCGACCGCGCCCAAAATCAAATCCGCGCCGCTCATCGGTTTGAAGACCTGCACCGCGCCTTCTTCGCCGAGCTGTTGCAAGCCTTTTTGCAGTTGCTTGATTTTTAGAGGGTTTTTGATGCGGACGCTGCGGAACAGTTCGGGCGCGAAGAAAGGGATGCCGGTGAACGCCAGTTGTTCGCCTTCGGAGAAACTGTCGCCGATTTGGATGTTGCCGTGGTTCGGGATACCGATGATGTCGCCGGCGTAGGCTTCTTCCACCAGCTCGCGGTCGTGCGACATGAAGGTTACCACGCTGGAGGCGGCGATTTCGCGGTTGATGCGCAGGTGTTTCATTTTCATGCCGCGCTCGAATTTGCCGGAGCAGACGCGCAAGAAGGCGATGCGGTCGCGGTGTTTCGGGTCCATATTGGCTTGGATTTTAAAGATAAATCCGGAAAACTTCGGCTCGTCCGGCTCGACCATGCGTACGGTCGCATCGCGCGGTTTCGGCGCGGGCGCCCATTCAATCAATGAATTGAGGATTTCCTGAATACCGAAGTTGTTAATCGCAGAGCCGAAGAATACGGGCGTGAGTTCGCCGGCGAGGAATTCGTCGAGATTGAACTCGTTGGAAGCGGCCTGCACCAATTCGATTTCGTCGCGCAACTGTTGGATTTCCAACGGAAAGCGTTGTTCCAATTCGGGATTGTCGATGCCTTTGATGATGTCGAACTCGTGCGGCAGGCGTTCGCCGCCCGCTTCAAAGAGATAGATTTCATCGTTCAGGATGTGGTACACGCCTTTGAAGTTTTTGCCCATGCCGATCGGCCAGGTTACGGGCGCGCAGCGGATTTGCAGGATGTTTTCCACTTCGTCCAGTAATTCCAAAGAATCGCGCACTTCGCGGTCGTATTTGTTCATGAACGTCACAATCGGCGTATTGCGCAGGCGGCAGACGTTCAAGAGTTTGATGGTTTGCGCTTCCACGCCTTTTGCCGCGTCGATGACCATCAAGGCGCTGTCCACGGCGGTCAAAACGCGGTAGGTGTCTTCGGAGAAGTCTTGGTGTCCCGGCGTGTCCAAGAGGTTGACGGTGTGGTCTTTGTAGTCGAACTGCATTACGGACGAAGCCACGGAAATGCCGCGCTGCTTCTCGATTTCCATCCAGTCGGAAGTAGCAAATTTGCCGGTTTTCTTGCCTTTTACCGTACCCGCGCTTTGAATCGCACCTGAAAACAGCAACAGTTTTTCGGTCAGCGTGGTTTTACCTGCGTCAGGGTGGGAGATGATGGCAAACGTGCGGCGGCGGCGCACTTGGTCGAGGATTTCTTGGGACATGGTTTTCTTTGCAAAAAGTTTCAGGCCGCTTTTTCAGACGGCCTGAAGGATATGGGTGTTGGGAAACAGGCTAAAATAAGGGCGTGTGCGACACGCCCTGCAATAGATTGAAAGATGCGGAATTGTACAAAAAAATGCTTGATAATTCAATGTTTGTACCAAACACAAGGCCGTCTGAAAAGTTTCAGACGGCCTTCGATTATGAATCGATGATTAAATATCCATCGGTTTCCATTCCGCGCCTTTTACCGGCGGCAGCCATGATTGCGTACCGCTGGAGGCAAATCCCCACAAGGTGTCGGGGAGGCCGTAATGGTCGGCGCGCGTCGGGTCGAGTTGCGTTTCGATTTCATCTTCGCGGCCTTCACGGATTTGCGTGGCGATGTGCGGATTGATCATCACGGTTTTGCCCAAGGCGATAAATTCTGCCCAACCGGTTTCATAGGCGGCCAAAATTTGGTCGGCGGTAAACAGGTTGCCCACGCCGATAAGCGGCAGTTTGCCGTTGATGCGTTCGTGGATAAACTGCATGCGGGTTTGCGCGGTATCGCCGCCGCGACGGATCTTTTTATCAAATTCCCACAGGGAAACGTGCAGATATTGCAGCGGTTTTTGTACCAATGCGTCAATCAGTGCGCCGGTTTCGGTCATGGTTAAGCCGTCATCTCCCGGCTCTTCAGGGGAGAAGCGGTAGCCGATAATGAAGTCGTCGCGCTGGTGTTTTTCGCGGACGGCAACCACGGCATCGACAACGGCCAGCGGGAAGCGCATTCTGTTTTCCAAGCTGCCGCCCCATTGGTCGTTGCGGCGGTTGCTTTGGGCAGAGTAAAACTGTTGGATTAAATAGCCGTTTGCGCCGTGGATTTCCACGCCGTCAAAACCGGCACGAAGCGCCAAATCGGCGGCTTGCGCATAAGAGGCGATGAGTGCTTCGACTTCTTCTGCGGTCGCTTCGCGTGCGTGTTCGGCTTCGCTGGCGGAAGCGCTGATTTTGTCGAGACCGTCCAAAAGGTCATCAATGGCTTTGGAACCGCCGTGATGGATTTGCAAAATCGCTTTTGCGCCTTGTTGTTGCAGGATTTGTGCGGTTTCTTTCAGGCTGTCGAGGCAGTGTTCGCCTGTGGCTTCAGGTTGGCCGTGAAAGGCTTTGCCGTCTTTTTGAACCAAAGTGGCGGCCGTGATAAACAGGCCCATATCGCCTGCGCGGTTGCTGAGGAAGGTGCGCTCTTGGTCGCTGATTAAACCGTCGGCTTGTGAGCCGAAATGGGTCATGGGGGCGACGGCAAGGCGGTTTTTGATGGTTACGCCGTTATTGAGGGTGTATGTTTGAAAGAGTGGGGCGTATTTTGGATTCATGAGATTTTGCTTTTGATAAGTGAATGGTTGGCAGAGGATTGGGCCATTCGGGAATTTATCAAGTACACAGGCCGTCTGAAAGGTTTCAGACGGCCTGTTTATTCTTTAAGCCTTAGGATTAAAGATTAGGATTGACAATGATTTTTACTGCGGATTCGTTGTTGTGGATCAAGCGTTCGAAGCCTTCGGAAATCAATTCGTCCAGTTTGATGCGTTGGGTGATGAAAGGCTCAAGGTTGATTTTGCCTTCTTCAACCAATTTGATGGTTTCGGCGTGGTCGTTGCAGTAGGCGATGGTGCCGCGCACGTCCAGCTCTTTCATCACGACGCTGTGGACGTTGATGGTGGCGGGGTGGCTCCAAATGGATACGATGACGACTTTCGCAGTCGGACGGCAGGCTTCGACCATGGTGTCCAGCACTTTGTTGACGCTGGTGCATTCGAATGCGACGTCTACGCCTTCGCCGTTGGTCAGTTTTTTCACTTCTTCAACGACATCGACTTCGGACGGGTCGAGGATGTAGTCGGCCACACCGGCTTCGCGTGCTTTGTCTTTACGCGCTTTGCTCAATTCGGTGATGATGACTTTGATGCCTTTGGCTTTCAGTACGGCAGCCAACAGCAAACCGATTGGGCCTGCACCGCCGACCAATGCGACGTCGCCTTCTTTCGCGCCACTGCGTACATAAGCATGGTGGCCGACAGACAGAGGCTCAATCAAAGCAGCTTGGTCCAATGGGATTTTGTCGGAAATAGGGTGTACCCAACGGCGTTTGACGGCAATTTTTTCAGACAAGCCGCCACCGCAGCCGCCCAAGCCGATGAAGTTCATGTCTTTGGAGAGGTGGTAGTTGCTGCCTTCGCCGGTCGGTACGTCGTCGCGGATGATGTAGGGCTCAACGACAACGTGTTGGCCGACTTTGATGTCGTCCACGCCTTCGCCTACGGCATAAACCACGCCGGAGAACTCGTGACCCATGGTGACTGGCGCTGACTCGCCGGAGATTGGGTGTGGATGGCCGCAAGGCGGAATGAAAATCGGGCCTTCCATGAATTCGTGCAGGTCGGTACCACAGATACCGCACCAAGCAACATTGATGCCGACAGTACCCGGAGCGACGGTTGGCTCGGGAATGTCTTCGATGCGGATGTCACCTTTGTTGTAAAAACGTGCTGCTTTCATTGTAACGCTCCTTTTTTAAAGTGGAGGCCGTCTGAAAAAGACGGTCAATTAGGGAAAGGGAAGCAGTGTGGCGTGTGAAGTATTTTTATTGGTATGTTTTATATTTGTTATTTTACTACTGATAATATGGAAATGGTTTGTCTTTGCTCAAATTAAAGTTTGTAAATGAAAAAAAAGGCCGTCTGAAATAGATAATCTGTTTTCAGACGGCCTGGGGTCAATAGTTTGAATGCATTATGGTGTAGGATTGTTACTTTTGCCTCGCTTCAAATGTTTTTGGTAGGCGACGACGTAATCGGCCTTGCTCAAGCCCGCCAATACGCGGATGTGGGCGGCGGCGGATTTGGACATGGATTCCAAGGTATAGCCGCCCTCCAGTACGGAAACGACACGTCCCTGACAGCTTGCCGTTGCTTGGACGATTTTGTGCGTCAGCCAGGCAAAGTCGGCTTCATGCAGGTTCAGACGGCCTGTTTCGTCTTGTTTGTGCCCGTCAAAACCTGCCGAAAGCAACACCAACTCGGGGCGGAAGGCCGTGAGCTTGGGCAGCCATTGTTCGCGGATGGTCGTGCGGAAGATACGGCTGCCTGTGCCCGGTTTGAGGGGCGTATGCAGCATATTCTTATTGCCGGCGTATTGTTCTGCCTGAGGGAAGGGGAAGATGTCGGTTTCAAACAGGTTGAAAAACATCACGCGCGGATCGTCTTGGAGAATCTCCGCCGTACCGTCGCCGAAGTGAACGTCGAAATCGATGACGGCGATGCGTTGCAAGCGGTATTGGGCAATGGCATGCATCACGCCGGCGGCAACGTTGTTGATCAGGCAAAAGCCGCCGGCGCTGTTGCTGTGGGCATGGTGGCCTGGCGGGCGGATGGCGCAAAAAGCATGCCAGGCCTTTTTGTTCATCACCATATCGACTGCCTTGACGACGGCACCGGCCGCAAAACGGGCGGCTTGAAGGGAGTCGTGGCAGATGACGGTATCGTCGTCGATACGGTGGATTTTACCGGGGAGCGGCTGGGCGGCTTCCAACTCGTGTAGATAGTTGCGCGAGTGGACCAATGCCAGTTGCGCATCTTTGATTTCCGGTGCTTCGGCGGTTTGCAGGCGACGCCAAATGCCTTCTTGTTTTAAGGCGGTTTGAATGGCGCTGATGCGTTCGGGCCTGTCGGGATGGTTGGGCCCCGGCTGGTGCTGTAGGAATATCGGATGCGAAATCCATACGGTGCGGGCGTTTTTGCCAAACAAACGGCGCAGGCGGGTGCTGATGCGCCAAAGGATTTTTTTGAACATGGAACAGTATGTGTCGGACAAGTCGTAAAGACTGCTAAATATGGTTAATAAATACGGAAATACTTGGAAATTTTTCAGACGGCCTTTAGAATAGCTCAATTTTGCAGTCCAACCAATGTGTTTGATTGCAGTGTGCAGTTTTTTACTTAATCTAAAACTTGAAAGAACGGATATATTATGAATCAAGCAGTGGCTCAATTTGCCCCTTTAGTGCTGATCATGGTGGTGTTTTACTTCCTGATTATGCGTCCTCAACAAAAGAAATTCAAAGCGCACCAAGCGATGTTGGCCGCTTTGAAAGTCGGCGATAAAGTCGTTTTGGCGGCAGGTTTCAAAGGCCGCGTGACCAAAGTCGGCGAGCAATTCTACACTGTCGACATCGGCCAAGGTGCGAAAATCGAAGTGGAAGTTGAGCGCAACGCGATTGCCGCGAAAGCCGAATAATCCGTTTTTTTGCAAAAAGCCGCCTCATTTTCCGAGCGCGGCTGTTTGCCTTTATAAATAAAGCAAAGGTTTACCATGAACCGTTATCCTTTATGGAAATACCTGCTGATTGCGTTCACGATTGTGGTTGCGGCTGTTTACTCGCTGCCCAACCTTTTCGGTGAAACGCCTGCCGTACAGGTATCGACCAACCGACAAGCCATCGTGATCAACGATCAAACCCAGTCTAAAGTGGATGCCGCGCTGAAACAGGCGGGTATTCAGACTGATGGTATGTTCATCGTCGACAACTCGCTGAAAGTGCGTTTCAAAGATACCGAAACGCAATTGAAAGCGCGCGACGTCATCGAAAATACTTTGGGCGAAGGTTATATTACCGCGCTCAACCTGTTGGCAGACAGCCCTGAGTGGATGGCGAAAATTAAAGCCAATCCGATGTTCTTGGGTCTGGACTTGCGCGGCGGCGTGCATTTCACCATGCAGGTGGACATGAAAGCCGCGATGCAGAAAACGTTTGAACGTTATTCCGGCGACATCCGCCGCGAATTGCGCCGCGAAAAAATCCGTACCGGCACGGTGCATCAGACTGAAAACGGTCTGACCGTGCCTTTGCAAGATGCTGCCGATGTACAAAAAGCCTTGCCTCAGTTGCAAAAATTGTTCCCTGAAGCCACGCTGCTGCCGGACGGCAACAATATCGTGCTGACTTTGTCTGAAGAGGCAATCAATAAAGTACGTTCTGATGCGGTTAAACAAAACATCAATACGTTGCACAACCGTGTGAACGAATTGGGCGTAGCCGAACCGGTTATCCAACAATCCGGCCTTGACCGCATTGTCGTACAGCTGCCGGGCGTGCAAGATACTGCCAAAGCCAAAGACATTATCGGCCGTACCGCGACTTTGGAAGTGCGCATGGTGGAAGACGATCCGATCAAACTGCAAGAAGCTTTGAACGGCAATGTGCCGACCGGTTACGAATTGCTGTCAAGTGGTGGCGATCATCCGGAAACTATTTTGGTCAACAAACAAGTTGAACTGACCGGCGACAACATCAACGACGCGCAACCTAGCTTTGACCAAATGGGCGCGCCTGCCGTGAGCCTGAGCCTGGATAGTGCGGGCGGCAGCATTTTTGGCGAATTGACTTCGGCCAATGTGGGTAAACGTATGGCTATGGTGTTGATCGACCAAGGTAAATCCGAAGTCGTTACCGCACCTGTCATCCGTGCCGCCATTACCGGCGGCCGCGTGGAGATTTCCGGCAGCATGACGACAGCCGAAGCCAACGATACTTCATTGTTGCTGCGTGCCGGTTCGCTGGCCGCACCGATGCAGATTGTTGAAGAACGTACCATCGGCCCGTCTTTGGGTAAAGAAAACATTGAAAAAGGTTTCCACTCTACCTTGTGGGGCTTTGCCGCTGTTGCTGCATTCATGGTGATTTACTACCGCTTGATGGGTTTCTTCTCTACCATTGCCTTGAGTACCAATATCTTGTTTTTGGTGGGTATTTTGTCTGCCATGCAGGCAACGCTGACCTTGCCGGGTATTGCCGCCTTGGCCTTGACCTTGGGTATGGCGATTGACTCCAACGTGTTGATTAATGAACGTATCCGTGAGGAATTGCGTGCCGGTGTCGCACCGCAGCAGGCCATCAACCTCGGTTTCCAACACGCTTGGGCAACCATTGTCGACTCCAACTTGACCTCTCTGATTGCCGGTATCGCTTTGTTGGTATTCGGTTCCGGCCCGGTACGCGGTTTTGCGGTTGTACACTGTATCGGTATTCTGACTTCGATGTATTCATCCGTGGTCGTGTTCCGTGCTTTGGTCAACTTGTGGTACGGCCGCCGTCGCAAATTGCAAAATATTTCCATCGGTTCGGTATGGAAGCCGAAAGCTGAAATGGCAGAAGGCAAGGAGTAAAACATGGAATTATTTAAAATCAAACGCGATATTCCGTTTATGAGCTACGGCAAACTGACGACTTTTATTTCGTTGGTTACGTTTATCGCCGCCGTGTTCTTTTTGGTAACCAAAGGCCTGAATTTCTCCGTCGAATTTACCGGCGGTACGGTGATGGAAGTCCAATATCAGCAGGGCGTTGATGTGAATAAAACACGCGAACGCCTCGATACGCTGAAAATGGGTGATGTACAGGTTCAGGCCTTGGGTACGAACAAGCACATCATGATCCGCCTGCCGAACAAAGAAGGCGTAACCTCCGCCCAATTGTCCAACCAAGTGATGGATTTGCTGAAAAAAGACAATCCTGACGTTACCTTACGCCAAGTCGAATTCATCGGCCCTCAAGTCGGCGAAGAATTGGTCACCAATGGTTTGATGGCATTAGGCTTCGTGGTGGCAGGTATTATTATTTACTTGTCCATGCGTTTTGAGTGGCGTTTTGCAGTGTCCGCGATTATTGCGAATATGCACGATATCGTGATTATTCTCGGCTGTTTCGCCTTCTTCCAATGGGAATTCTCATTGACTGTCTTGGCAGGTATTTTGGCAGTTTTGGGTTATTCCGTGAACGAATCTGTGGTTGTGTTTGACCGTATTCGTGAAAACTTCCGTAAGCCGCATATGCGCGGCCACACTGTGCCGGAAGTCATCGACAACGCGATTACCGCGACCATGAGCCGTACTATCATTACCCACGGCTCGACCGAGGCAATGGTTGTTTCTATGCTGGTGTTCGGCGGAGCGGCCTTGCACGGCTTCTCTATGGCGCTGACCATCGGTATCGTGTTCGGTATTTACTCTTCCGTATTGGTTGCCAGCCCGCTCTTGCTGATGTTTGGCTTGAGCCGTGAGAACATTGCCAAAGAAGTGAAGAAAAAAGAAGAAGTGGTAGTTTAATCGTTGCAATACTTCGATAAAGGCCGTCTGAAAATTGATTGAATCAGTTTTCAGACGGCCTTTTGTATTTAAATTTCAGAATATTTTATTTTGATGAAATCAGAGGGGATAAATGTGAAAGAAAAAGAAAAAATAGGAATAATATAATTTTGTGATGAATCAAGTTTATTGTCTGATATGCCCTTAATTGCTTGTCAGTCCCAATATTTTAAAACATAATACTTTTGCCCCCGATGCTGGAGTTTTACTACAAGTACATGATTTAAAAAAATCTGTCGGGTGTGCAGACCCTGCCAATCAACCTCAAATAAGGAAGGTTAAGAATGAAAGTAACCAGTTTCGGCGAAGTGCTGTGGGACGATTTTCCAAACGGAAAAGTATTGGGTGGCGCGCCTTTGAATGTTGCTGTCCGTTTGCAGTCTTTGGGTATCGATGCTGCCATCATCAGCCGTCGCGGCGATGATGCCGATGGCGAGGAATTGCTGCGCCAGGTCCAAAGCAAAAACGTCAATACTGATTATTTGCAGGTTTGCCAAGAATGCGCGACCAGTTTGGTAAAAGTACACTTGGACAAGTCTGGCAGTGCGTCTTATGAGATTGTTTATCCTTGCGCGTGGGACAGGATTTCGAATGATAATGCGGCAATCAAACGAGTGGCGGAATCCGATGCTTTTGTTTTTGGCAGCTTGGCAACCCGTGACGAGATTTCGCGTAAAAGCCTGGATGTTTTATTGAAAGAAGCCAAGTTTAAAATTTTTGACGTTAATCTGCGCAAGCCGCATTACGATATTGACCGCTTGTTGGAGACCATGAAACAGTCCGATATGGTCAAACTCAATGATGATGAGCTGTATGAGTTGGCTGCGGCTTACGGCTCTCCTTATCACAGTATCGAACAAAATATCAGCTATCTTGTTAAGCTGACCGGTGTCAAAATCTTGTGTGTGACTTTGGGCAGCCATGGCGCGGTTTTGTATAAGGACGGCGAGATGTACCGTCATTGCGGTTTCCGAGTTAAAGTGGTGGATACTGTCGGCTCGGGCGACAGCTTTCTTGGTGGTTTGACTTACAAGCTGCTCAATAATGCGCCTCCTCAAGAAGCCATTACTTTTGCTTGTGCGTTGGGCGCGTTGGTTGCTTCGCGTCATGGTGCAACGGCGGATATTTCTTTGGAAGAAGTTGAAGCGTTTATGAATCCTGCTTGATATTTTGACAAGAGACGTAAAAAGGCCGTCTGAAAACCATTAAATCAGGTTTTCAGACGGCCTGAGTATTTTCAGGCTTTACCAATAAGTGGTAAAGCATTCCAGGTTGGTATTTTTCGGGCCGCCGCCTTCTTCGGTCGGCGAGCCAATCATCATCAGGCCGATGATTTTGTCTTTGTCGGTACACTCAAATGCTTCGCGCAACAATGGGCTGTTGACCCACATGCCCGTAATCCAAACATTGTCGAAGCCTTGAGCAGAAGCAGCCAGTTGTAAAGCATAGGCGGCACAGCCGGCAGTCAGCATTTGTTCCCATTCAGGTTTGGGTTTTGCCACTTCACGGTTCGGCGCAAATGTAACGCCGATAATCATAGGCGCCATGTTGCCGACACGTTCGGCCTTTTTCATGGCATCATCACCGAAGTTGAGTTCGGTAACGGTCTTGCTCAACAGCTCGCGGAAACGTTGCAAGCCGGTCTCGCTTTGAATAACGGTAAAGCGGTAGGGGCGCATATTGCCGTGATCGGGCACTTGTGTTGCCGCTTGCAGCATTTGTTCCAGTTGCTTGGCATTGGGTGCCGGAGCAGCCAGTTTTTTGGAAGAGCGACGTGTGGTCAGGAGATTTAAGGCATCCATGTTTTATTCTTTCTTGTGAACTTGAATGAGAATAATTATATAGCGGAAAGATAAATAAATCAGCAAAAGACTGAGGCCGTCTGAATTCAGGTTTCAGACGGCCTTTGGGTTTTACAGGATACCGTTGTTTTGCGTATTTTCAGTAATCAGTGCTTTGCTGATTTCGTCGGCGGTGTAACTCTTACCGCTTTCAAATACAAAGCTGTCGATATTATTGTTGGCAATATCATGGATGGTCAGGGTGTCGCCTGTATCTTTGATGGTTAAGACCCAATCATCGCCGGTTTTCAACTGTAAATCTTTCAGCGTCAGCCCTTCTTTGAAAAGGACTTGGGTATCGCTGCCACCATACGGATTAAAGGTGTCGTTGCCGCTGTTTCTGCCAAACATGATGATGGTGTTGTCGGCACCCGGATCGGTAATGGTGTCGTTGCCGCCGGCTGTATCGACGATGTTGATGCCGCGGCCCAAAGTAATGGTTTCATCACTGCGGTTGCCCCTGTATTCGACAACAGAAGTGTAACGCGACAAATCTAAATCGCTGTTGTCGCTATCGGCATGGATGGTGTGGTTGAAGTTGTTGTACACATCCCGGTTGAGTTCTTCAACGGGTTGGCCGGTGTATTGGACGATGTTTTTGTTGCCGATCATGTGCGGGATAGACAGTTTGAAGTGGTTGATCAGTTCGCCCGTGCTGTATGAGGCATTGCCGTCAAACTGAAACTCGGAAATCGCCCCATAAATACCGCTTTGGTTTTTGATGGTCAAAACATCGTCTGTGCCTTTGATACGGATATGCCAAGTGTCGCCATCCAGCAGGGGGGGAGATACAAATTGGTTGCTGTCGGGCAGGTCGGCAATCCCGGTTTTGTCGTAACCTTTTTCAACGGTAATTTCAAGGTCGTCAAGGGTAATGCCGCTGCTAAATTTCACGGTGTTGGCGTTGAGCGTATGCAGGCCGGCCTCGTTGTCGAAACCGAAGTTGTAGTCGAAAATGGTGTCGTGTCCGTAACCTTTTCCGAAAATATAGGTGTCGTTGTGTTCGCCGCCTTCCAGATAATCATTGCCTGCGCCGCCGTCGAGTAAGTCTGCGCCTACATGGGCATAGAGTTTGTCGTTACCGTTGCCGCCGTAGAGTTTATCGTCGGAAGCGGGTTCGTTGCCGTAATAGGTTTCGCTGTGTTCGCGCAAGATGTCATCGCCGTCGTGGCCATAGAGGATGTCGCGGCCGTCATTGCCGCCGTCGATTTCATTGTTGCCTGCATCGCCATGCAAGGTATCGTCGCCGTTTGTACCGACAAATTTGATGGTTTCGGCTTTCAGGGCTTGGAAGGCTTGTTGGAACTGCGCGGCAGTGTAGGTTTGGTCGCTGAACTGGAAACGGTCGATGGAAATGCTGCCATCTGCGCCGATTTGGTTTTGAATCAGGGCTGAACCTTGCTCCGAAGTAATTTCCCAGCTTTGGCTGCCGTCGTCATTATGAATGGTCTTCAAGTTGAGCTTGGTATTGTTCAGGCCGTCTGAAAACTTGAGGGTATTGATGCCTTGGTTGTCGATAATGGTATCGTTGTCGCCGTAGATATAGGTATCGTTTCCGGCGCCGCCTTTCAGAATGTCTTTGCCGTTGCCGCCCACTAAAACATCGTCGCCAGCATCGCCATTGATGGCATCGTTGCCATCGCCGCCATCCAGATAATCGTTGCCGTCGCCGCCGTTGAGGTTGTCGTTGCCACCCATGCCGTAAATGGTATCATCACCGCGTCCGCTATTGAGACGGTTGCGGCCTTCGTTGCCGGTCAGGATGTTATTGCTGTTGTTGCCGGCGGCAAAAATATTGGCTGTGCCGGTCAAGGTAACATTTTCGACGTGGGTGGCGGCAGTATATGAAATGCTGCTGAATACGGTGTCTTCGCCGCCGCCAGCTTGTTCAATCACTACGTCTTTTGCGTTATCAACATAGTAAGTGTCATTGCCGTCTCCGCCTTCCATAATGTCGGCACCGGCTTTGCCGTCGATAATATCATCGCCGGATGTGCCGATCAGGTGGTCATTACCATCGCTGCCATCGATGGTCCGGCCGCTTTCGGTATGCTCAGTCAGGGAAATATTGAAATATTTGGCAAAGCTGTTTACATCCAGTTTTTGTGTGCCGATGATGAATTGGGAGACTGCCGGCGTTGTGCCGTTTTGCGTGTATTGGTTTTTGATGGTTAAAACGGCATTGCTGTTTTTCACAGCAATCAGCCAGTCTTGACCGCCGGTTTCGTTGTTTCGGACTTCGACGGTTAAATCGTTAAGGCTCAGGTCGGTATGGAAGCGGATGCTGTTGTGGCCTTGGTCGTCGATGATGGTGTCTTGTTCGCTTTTGGCAGAGAAAAGGTAGGTGTCGTCGCCTTCGCCACCTTCAAGCATATCGTTGCCTGCTTCGCCGTTGAGGGTGTCATTGCCTGTTTCGCCGAAAAGACGGTCGTTGCCTTCGCCGCCGTTGATGAAATCGTTGCCGCCGCCGCCGTGAACGATGTCGTCGCCGCGGCCGCTGTTGAGTCGGTTGCGGCCTTCATTGCCGATGAGGATGTTGTTGCTGTTGTTGCCTGCGCCGAAGATGTTGGCCGTACCGGTCAAAACAAGGTTTTCAACGTAGTTGGGGAGGGTATAGCTGACGCTGCTGTAAACCGTATCATCGCCGCCGTTTGGGTCTTCAATGATTGTATCGTCGCTGCGGGTGACATAATAAACGTCATCCCCGGGCGTGCCTGTGGTTGTTTGGGCAAGGGGGGGAGGTTGTAATTGCTCTGCATGTCGTAATTCAAATTGCGCATTGCGGATGCGGGTTGCTTTTTCGGTTGTCATGATATTTTCTTTAGATATTGATGAGAGTAACAAGGAAGTAAACGTATCCGGCATATGGCCGGTATTGCTTAATTTGTATTGTGTTTAGGCTATATATACTAGTGCCGAAATTTGATAAAAACAACAAAAACATTAAGATATGACAATAATTAGAGAGCCTTGTCGGGCCGTGTTTGCCGTCCCTTCTTTTACTAAATGGTTTTGCCTTGTTTGATTGTTTTGTGCCTTCTATACCACACATTGATTTTTATAGTTTCAAACTATGAAGAGTGTAAAAAGGCCGTCTGAAAAAAAGAAGCAGGTTTCGCATTGCAAAACCTGCTTCTGATTTTTCAGACGGCCTGTCTGATTACAGCGTACGGGCAACTTCGACGATGTCGAAACATTCGAGTTGGTCGCCTTCCATAATCTCGTTGTAGCCTTTGATCATCAGACCACATTCGAAGCCCATGCGGACTTCTTTGACGTCGTCTTTGTAGCGTTTCAAAGAAGACAGTTCGCCGGTATGGATGACCACGTTGTTGCGGATGAGGCGGACATGGGAATCGCGTTTGACCACGCCGTCGGTAACCATACAGCCTGCAATATTGCCAACTTTGGAAACGGAGATAACCTGACGGATTTCGACCGTACCGGTGACTTGTTCTTTCTCTTCCGGAGAGAGCATGCCGCTCATGGCGGCTTTCACATCGTCGATGGCATCGTAAATGATGTTGTAGTAACGGATTTCCACATTTTCATTTTCGGCCAGTTTGCGTGCGGAAGCATCTGCACGGACGTTAAAGCCGATGATGAACGCGCCGGAAGCGATGGCCAAGTTGACATCCGATTCGGTAATGCCGCCCACGCCGCTGTGCAACACGTTCACTTTCACTTCGTCGGTGGACAGTTTTTTCAGGCTGCCCGCCAAAGCTTCGTAAGAACCTTGTACGTCTGCTTTGATGATGACAGACAAGGATTGGGCTTGGTTTTCGCCCATGTTGTTGAACATGTTTTCCAGTTTTGCGGCCTGTTGTTTGGCCAAGCGCACGTCGCGGTATTTGCCTTGACGGAAGAGGGCGATTTCGCGCGCTTTTTTCTCGTCGGCCAACACCATTGCATCTTCGCCTGCGTTCGGTACGTCGGACAAGCCGAGGATTTCGACAGGGATAGACGGTCCGGCTTCATTGATGGCTTTGCCGTTTTCGTCAACCATTGCACGAATTTTACCGAATGCAGTACCGGCCAGCAGCATATCGCCTTTTTTCAGCGTACCGCTTTGCACCAAGAGGGTAGCAACCGCGCCGCGGCCTTTGTCCAAACGTGCCTCAACGATGATACCTTTGGCTGGTGCATCGACAGGGGCGGTCAGTTCCAAAACTTCGGCTTCGAGCAAGACGGCTTCGAGCAAGGCGTCGATATTGATGCCTTTTTTGGCGGAAACGTCGATAAATTGTACATCGCCGCCCCATTCGTCCGGCACGACTTCGTGCGCGGTCAGCTCTTGGCGGATACGCTCGGGATTGGCGGCTTCTTTATCGATTTTGTTGACGGCAACCACCATCGGCACGCCTGCGGCTTTAGCATGGGCAATCGCCTCGATGGTTTGCGGCATCACGCCATCGTCGGCTGCAACCACGAGAATCACGATGTCGGTTGCTTTCGCACCGCGCGCACGCATGGCGGTAAACGCTTCGTGACCCGGAGTATCCAAGAAGGTAATCACGCCGCGCGGGGTTTCAACGTGGTATGCACCGATGTGTTGGGTAATGCCGCCTGCTTCGCCTTGTACCACTTTGGCGCGGCGGATGTAGTCCAGCAGGGAGGTTTTACCGTGGTCGACGTGACCCATGACGGTAACCACCGGAGGACGCGGCAATGCTTCGGCTTCCACGGCTTCCACGCCTTCATCCAAGAATGCCTCTGGATCGTCGGCAGCAGCAGGTTTGCCGATGTGGCCGAGTTCTTCCACCACAATCAGGGCAGTGTCTTGGTCGATGGATTGGTTGATGGTGACCATCATGCCCATTTTCATCAGGGCTTTGACCACTTCGACGCCTTTAACGGCCATTTTGTGCGCCAAATCGGCAACGGTAATGGTTTCGGGAACCAAAACTTCGTGTACGACAGGTTCGGTCGGTGCTTGGAAGGCGTGTTGGTTCGGCTCGAGTTTGAGTTTCTTGCCTTTTTTGCCGCTGCGTACGCGCTCGTCGTCGCCGTTGCGTGCATTGTTGCGGTCACGGCCGCCTTTGCCGCCTTTGCCTTTGGCGTTGCGTCCTTGGTTCTCTTCGTCACGATCGCGGCGGTCGTCTTTTTTATTGCGCGCGTTGTGTTCGGATTTGCCTTCGCCGGCTGAGGATTTGGTTTTCTCGGCAGATTTGTTGCGTTCGCCTGATTTGGATTTGGCTTCTTTGGCAGATTTTGCTTCTTGCTCGGCCTGTTGTTTCATGGCTTCGCGGCGTGCTTGACGCTCTTGTTTTTCTTTCAACAAGGCTTCTTGATGCGCACGCAGGGCAGCGGCACGACGGGCTTCTTCATCGCGTTGAGCCTGTTCTTCCTCGCTGACGACAGGTTGAGGTACGGCAGGCGCGGCAGGTTTGGCTGCCTTTTTCGCTTCTTTGCCTTTACCGCCTTTGTCTTGTTTGGCTTTAGCAGGTTTTTTGGCTTCGGCCGGTTTTTCAGCTTCAACGGATTTTTCAGACGGCTTGGTGTCTGCTTTGGCTTCTACTTTAGCTTCTACGGCTTCAACCGGTTTAGCTTCTTCTTTTTTGGCTTCGGCAGGCTTGCTTTCTGCTTTTGGTGCGGCTTTGGCTGCTTTCAGTCTGGCTGCTTCGGCCTCTGCTTTGGCGCGGGCTTCGGCTTTTGCGGCTGCTTCTGCTTCAGCTTTGGCTTTTTCTTCGGCAGCTTTGGCTTTTTCTTCGGCAGCTTTGGCGGCTGCTTTTTCTGCTTCGGCTTTTTGGTTTTCAGCCGCTACTTTGGCTTTGGCCTCCGCGGCCAATTCTTCGGAAGAAGGAATGGTAACGGCACGGCTGCGGCGGCGTGTTTCCACTTTTACGCCGTCAACGGTGCTGACTTCGGTTTTTTTGCGGCGGATGCTGATGGTGCCGCTGTTGCTGCCATTTTTCTTTTGCAGGTAAGCGGTCAGCAGTTGTTTGTCGTCAGTGGTCAGGCTGTCATTACCGCTGTTTTTGTTGACGCCGGCTTCTTTCAATTGTTTAAGCAAATCATCGACGGGGCGGTTTAGTTCGGCGGCAAATTGTGCTACGGTTGTATTACTCATTCAGTACCCCCTTAGTTGTTTTCTTCAGTAAACCAGTGTTCGCGTGCAGCCAAAATCACTTTTTTGGCTTCTTCTTCGTCAACACCGGTAATTTCGACCAATTCGTCAACAGACAATTCGGCCAGATCGTCGCGTTGGGTCACGCCTGCTTCGGCAAGCTTGCGCAACATATCGGAATCTACGCCGTCCAGATTGCGCATGTCTTCAGACACTTCGCCCAGTTTTTCTTCTGCCGCGATGGTCATGGTCAGGATGGCGTCGCGTGCGCGGTTGCGCAGGGTTTCAACGATTTCTTCGTCAAAGCCTTCGATGGCGAGCAATTCTGCCGCCGGAACGTAAGCCACTTCTTCCAATGTGGCAAAACCTTCTTCAACCAAAATATCGGCGGTTTCATCGTCGATGTTCAAGTGGGTAGTGAAGAGGTTGCGGATAACGGCGTCTTCGGCGGCATTGCGCTCGTCGGCTTCTTCAACGGTCATGATGTTCAGCTGCCAGCCGGTCAGGATGGAAGCCAGGCGGACGTTTTGACCGCCGCGGCCGATGGCCAGCGCCAGTTGGTTTTCATCAACAATCACGTCAACGGCGTGTTTGTCTTCGTCAATCACGATGCGGCTCACTTCGGCAGGAGACAGCGCGTTCATCACGAATTGGGCAGGCTCGGGAGACCACAAAACGATGTCGATGCGTTCGCCGGACAATTCGTTGCTCACGGCGTTGACACGGGAACCGCGCACGCCGATACAAGTACCCTGTGGATCGATGCGTTGGTCGTTGGCTTTAACGGCAACTTTGGCGCGTTGGCCTGGATCGCGTGCTACTTCGCGGATTTCCAACAGGCCGTCTGCAATTTCAGGCACTTCGTTGGCGTAGAGTTTGGCCAAGAAGTCGCCGCTGGTACGGCTCAAAATAACTTGTTTGCGGCCGGTATTGCCGATTTCGTCCACACGCAGGAAGAGGGCGCGGATGCGGTCGCCGCTGCGGAAGTTTTCGCGCGGAATCATTTCTTCGCGTGGAATCAGTGCATCAAGTTTGCCCGCGACGACTTCAACGATGATGCCGTGGCGCTCAACGCGTTTTACGGTGCCGGAAACGATGTCTTCTTTAGAAGCAAGGAACTCGTTCAGGTTTTGCTCGCGCTCCGCATCACGGATGCGTTGCAGGATGATTTGTTTGGCGGTTTGCGCTGCTTGGCGGCCGAAGCCTTCGTTTGGCAGCTGCTCTTCGTAGTATTCGCCGATTTGGATGGTGGTGCCGGGGATTTCTTCTTGGATTTCCTCGATGGTTTTTTCTACGTCGGGGTAGGTGTAGTCTTCATCGGCAACAATCAGCCAGCGGCGGAAGGTTTGGTATTCGCCGGTATCGCGGTCGATTTCGACGCGCACGTCCATGTGCTCGCGGTCGGCTTTTTTCTTGGCGGCAGTAGAGAGGGCGAATTCAAGGGCTTTGAATACGACTTCCGTTTCAACGTTTTTTTCACTTGCCAGCGCTTCGGCCAGCTGTAACATTTCGCGACTCATTTTCTAGAATCTCCAAGTAATCGGTTTTTAAAATTTAAATTCGGGGCGCAAACGGGCTTTGTCGATGTTGCTCAATTCGATTTGGGCGGTTTTGCCGTCGAAAGAGACGGTAACAATGTCGTTTTCGCAAGATTCGATGCGGCCGATGAAGTTTTTCTGACCATCAATCGGCAGGCGTGTTTTGATTTTGGCGTTCTGGCCGGCAAAGCGCACGAAGTCGGCGGCTTTTTTCAACGGTCGGTCAAGGCCCGGGCTGGAGATTTCCAAGCGTTTGTAGTCGATGTCTTCAACCATGAACACGCGGCTCAGATGGTTGCTGACAGTGGCGCAGTCTTCGACGGTGATGCCGCCTTCTTTATCGATGAAAATGCGCAAATCGCCTTGCGCGGTCAGTTCGAAATCGACCAGCTCGTAGCCCAAGCCGGGCAGGGTTTTATCAAGAATGCTTTGAATATCCATGCTTCTCCAGAAGTACATAAACAAAAAAATGGCCGCGCGGCCATTTTTCGTGTGATTTGAAAAATTGGCCTATTATAACTGTTTTCCAGATAAAAGAAAAGCGTTGATTTGGCGTGGATTTTTTGAAGTAATTGCTTAAATGGAAGGGGTGGGGATGAGGCCGTCTGAAAAGGGAATTGTTGACAAGTTTTGATGTGGCTTTTCTGGAATTTTTTTGGAAAACAAATAATTGGTGGTGCTTTGTTTTCAGACGGCCTTGGATTTCCTGATTTTTCGTGCTTGCACAATGTGCAAGGCGGTTCTACAATTTCTTCATACCCTCCGAAGAAGAAAGATGGCCGCTATGTCCGCACACCCGATTTATAATTTTTCCGCAGGTCCTGCCGTATTGCCGGAAGCCGTATTGCGTACCGCGCAACAGGAAATGCTCGACTACAACGGTACGGGTTTCCCCGTGATGGCGATGAGCCACCGTTCGGATATGTTTTTGAGCATTCTTCATCATGCCGAACAAGACTTGCGCCAGCTTTTGAATATTCCGTCCAACTATAAAATCCTGTTTTTACAGGGCGGTGCGACCACGCAATTCAATATGGTGGCCATGAATTTGGCGCACGGTTTTGCGACTGCCGACGCGGTGGTAACGGGCAACTGGAGCCGTATTGCCTATGAACAGATGAGCCGTTTGAGCAATGCCGAAATCCGTTTGGCCGCGCATGGCGGCGAGCAATATGCCTATAAAAACCTGCCTGCGGTGGAGGATTGGGATGTCAACCCGAATTCCGCGTTTGTTCATTTTGCGATTAATGAAACCGTAAACGGCTTGCAGTATCAAAACGTCCCCAAACTTTCAGACGGCCTGCCGCCGCTGGTGTGCGATATGTCGAGCGAGATTTTGTCGCGTGAGTTTGATGTATCCGATTACGGCCTGATTTATGCCGGCGCACAAAAAAATATCGGCCCCGCCGGTGCGACCGTGGTCATTATCCGCGAGGATTTGCTGGAGCGTTGTCCGAACGATATTCCCGATGTGTTCAACTACCGTTCGCACATCAACCGCGACGGTATGTACAACACGCCTTCCACCTATGCGATTTATATGTCGGGCTTGGTGTTCCGCTGGCTGCAAACGCAGGGCGGTGTGAAAAAAATTGAAGCGGTCAATCGAATGAAGGCACAAACCTTGTATGAGGCGATAGACGGCAGCGGCGGTTTTTACATCAACGATATTCATCCTGATGCGCGTTCCAAAATGAACGTGGTCTTCAAAACCGCAAGTGAGGATTTGGATCGCCGCTTTGTGTTGGAAGCTGAGTTGCAGGGCCTGTGCCTGCTCAAGGGCTACAAAACCGTCGGCGGTATGCGCGCCAGCATTTATAATGCGATGCCGCTTGAAGGTGTGAACGCGTTGGCCGACTTTATGAAAGATTTCCAACGACGTTACGGTTAAGACTTAAGATAAAAAGGCCGTCTGAAACTGGGTTTCAGACGGC
>NZ_KV800126.1:103655-151689 GCF_001810165.1 Neisseria sp. HMSC070A01
GCCGTCTGAAACTGGGTTTCAGACGGCCTTTTGATTTGAACAAGCCTTATTCGGTCACTTCTTCAGTAATGCTGTCGCGGTAGATGGTGCTGTCGTAAGTCGGCACGGGAGGCGGCAGCAGGTTGTTGAGCGTCAGCGCGGACGGATTCAGCGTCGGGTAGCCGCTGAAGGTGACGGAATAACCGCCGTTGCCGGTACTGCGGACTTTGGCATGCGCGCCCAACGGGAAAGTGGTTTTGTTGGTGATGTGGCCGAATGGGAAACCGGTCAACACAGGAATCTTGGCGGTGCGCGAAATGTGGTTGACGACGGCGGAGAAGTCGTAGCTGGAATCGTACGCATCGCGGATGGTGCCCATGCGGAAATCGCCGAAGATGATGGCGCGTTGTTTTTGCAAAACACCTGACAGATAAAGCGTATTGAGCATACGCTCGATGCGGTAAGGCTGTTCGCTGACGTCTTCGATAAAGAGGATACCGCCTTGAATGTCGGGCATGTAAGGCGTACCGGCGAGGGAAGCGAGTACGCTCAGGTTGCCGCCCCATAATGTGCCTTCGACGTTGACATCGGCGCGTTGGATGGTTGGGACATCAACGATGTTGACGTTGTTGGTTGTGCCGCGGATGAAGGAATCCATGGTAAAGACGCTGGGGTCAGCTTTGCCGAATTCGCTGTACACCATCGGGCCGGCAAAGCTCATCATATTGCCTTTGGCCAACAGAGCGAGTTGGACGGCGCAAACGTCGCTGAAGCCGAAGAACAATGTGCCGCGTTCGCGCATTCTGGCACCGAGTGAGGCGAAGTCGATTTGTGGCAGGATGCGTGCCGCGCCATAGCCGCCGCGCAAGCCCATGAGGACTTTGGGTGTTTCAACACGGCCGCCGGCAACGTCTTGGAAGTCGGCGGCGCGTTGGGCGTCGCTGCCGGCAAAGCGTTGGTAGCGGCGGCTGCCTGCCTGTTGGTTGGTTACGGTAAAGCCTGCATTGTAGAGGCGGGTCAGGCCGGTAGTCACGCGGTTGGGGTCTTCGGCGAAGCCTGACGGCGCAACAACGCGCAGGAGGTTGTCGCCGGAACGTGGCGGATGGGGTTGCTTAGGTTGCACGGTTTGGGCTTTCGCGGTGGTAGAAGTGGTTTTGGTTTGTGGCGTGGTAGTCGTGCCTGTGCCGCAGGCTTGCAGCAACCCTGCGCCTGCCGCGGCAGAGCAGGTACGCAGGAAATGGCGGCGCGTGGTGGAGTTCATTGAGGTTTTCCTTTCGTTATATGTTCAGACGGCCTGAATTGGGCGTGTCGGACCTTATAGGCCGTCTGAAAGTTTAAGCGATTAAGTTTTTGATTTGTTGCGGCCAATTTTCGGGCAAGGCCATACCGTGTTCGCGAGCGGGTGCGGCCCAAATCGGCGCGGGGAAGTTGGCGTCGTTTTCAAAGCGGGCGATGACGTGCCAATGCAGATGGGGCACAACATTGCCGAGGCTGGCCAGATTGATTTTGGCCGGGCGGAAGACTTGGCGCATTGCGGCTTCAACCTGATACACCATTTCCATGATTTCGTTGCGTTCGGCAGGGGAAAGGTCGGTCATCTCGGAAACATGGTTATTCCAAATGACGCGGCAGAATGCCGGTGCGCCGGCTTCGTTGTGGACGGCGATCACGCGCAGGTTTGGCGTTTGCAGCAAAATATCTTCGTTGTCGGCAGTGCAGATGGGGCAGGTCATGGGTTTTTCTTTCTCAGTCTGAATAGGAATCGGGTGATTGCCATCAGGATTTTTAGAATGAGGTAAATAGCAGTCAGCGTGATGAATGCGAAAAGCCACGGTTCAGGTATAAACCACCAAAATAAATAGGTGGGCGTGATTAAGTCGGCACATTCTTCGGCGGTCTTAACGTAGTCACACAAATTAATGCAATGACGGCAATACCAAACAAAGGCTTGAGATGTTTGAGTGCAGTCATGGATGAAGTGTCATACAAATTTTGCCGCCCCTTGATTGGCAAGCTCGTCAGCTTTTTCGTTTTCAGGGTGTCCAGCATGGCCTTTTACCCACGTCCAGCGGACATCGTGTTGTTGAACCAAACTATCCAGCTCTTTCCATAAATCGTCGTTTTTAACCGGTTTTTTGGCGGCGGTTTTCCAGCCGTTTTTTTTCCAACCGTATATCCAGCTTTCCATGCCGTTTTTGACGTATTGCGAGTCGGTGCAGATGACGACTTGGCAGCGGCGTTTTAAGGATTTCAGGCCTTCGATGACGGCGGTCAGCTCCATGCGGTTGTTGGTGGTTTCGGCTTCGCCGCCGAACAGTTCTTTTTCGTGTGTGCCGTAGCGCATAAATACCCCCCAGCCGCCTGCGCCGGGGTTGCCTTTGCATGCGCCGTCTGTGTAGAGGTAAACGGGTTTATCCATGGTCATGTCTTTGTCGAATAAGGCGGTATCATAACATAAGGCCGTCTGAAATATCGGCAAATACGGTTTGCGCGTGTAAAATACCCTGCACTTTATCATTCGTTAAGTTGTGCTGGATTGGCGTTAGTTAGGGCTAGAGGGATGTTGAAATCCAAGACTAAAAATGCGGTTAATTAATCAGAAGATATAGCTAAATATAGGAGGAAATCGAAATAAAGGATTGAATGAAAGGATTTCTAATCGCCAAAAAGATCATTACATCAACGAGCAAGAAAATAAAAATGTTTATAAGGTAACAGAGCCAATTGATTTTAAGTAGAAAAATATGAGAATTATATTTGAGTATTATTTTAATGAGGTAAAAAAAGAATTTATTCCAACATGTGACTCAGAGTTTAAGGGGGATTATATACCGTTAATATCTTATTTGAATGATGACTTAGGAGATAAAATTGAATATAAAGAATTTCTTAAGGATATTTTGAATATTTTGATAAATAATAGAGAAGAGGATATATCTTCTAATTCTTGGGGAGTGGATGTAGTAGGAGATAATGTTTATATATTCTTTTTATACGATTCAGATAATAAGCAATATCAAATTAAACTACCTAAAATAGAATTTATCTTTATTATTAGACGATGGATTGATTTTTTAAATAAATCGATTAAGGACCCAAACTACCAAGAAGTTATCGACTCAGAGGATGCTTATAAATGACAGTCATGATCGGTGGCCATGCCGCCTTAGGCAATATACGTGTTGATCGGATATTATATACTTATCCAAATGGCGTATATCTTGCACAAATTTCCGCTTTTGATAGTGAAACTAATCAATATATGACTAAAACTAACAATAATGGGGAGACCTTGATGTTTCCTCAAACGTGGACGGCAGATCGTATCAAAGTGGAAATTAATTCTGCTTATATGAATCAAGTAGATGATTTAGATTCTATTCGTAAAGCTGAAGGTATGTGGGTTGGCATTTCAAATTCAGGCGTACGTGTAGAAGGTTATACCTATCCTGTCGTCACGGCTTTCCCAAGTGCTGAGCAGGAGTAAAGATGAAACTTATTTTTACGTATATTCAACATAAAGGGCAAATTATTCCGGCTTGCTATTTGGAAGAAAATCACCAATTAAATCCATTAACCGGCTATTTGAATGATCCAATGGGTGGTCCAAATTATTTCTCTTTTTTGGATCATTCATTGTCAATCTTAACAGATGAGACGATTCAAGAAGCGGATATTTCTTCCAATTCTTGGAGTGTTGAGGTGATGAACAATCAAGTGAATTTTTATTTTCTCTTTGCTCAAGAAGAGGAGTCACTTTATCTCACTTTGCCTCGTGGAATTATGGTTGATGTGTTAAGGTTATGGCTGATTTTCCGAAGCCAAGAACCTGAAGAAGGCTTAATACAGCGCTTAGAGTTCTAGATTGGAAGGACGGTCAATTATCAAAGAGTTTTAAAATATCTCAAAATTGCCTGCACTTTATTGCCATTCAAAAAGCCTTGGCAGAAGCTGTGTTGAAACCGTCAAAATAGAAAGGAAATATGATGAGCGAACAGCAAGAATTGTTTTGTTACAAA
This sequence comes from Neisseria sp. HMSC070A01, assembly GCF_001810165.1. Classification (NCBI taxonomy): domain Bacteria; kingdom Pseudomonadati; phylum Pseudomonadota; class Betaproteobacteria; order Neisseriales; family Neisseriaceae; genus Neisseria; species Neisseria sp. HMSC070A01. The sequence continues at coordinate 107,654 of NZ_KV800126.1, forward strand.
CAGATGCCTGTGTGGACGGCGGACGAGATTCCCGAAGCCTTGTTGTCCAAACACAATACCGCCGCCGGTACTTGGGGCTGCCTCAATGTCCTCCAAGGCCGTCTGAACTTCAATGAATTGGACGAAGCGGGCAATATTACGGCTACGCACGAGCTGACGCCTGAAAGCGATGATTGGATTATCCATCCGCAAGCATGGCACTTTATCGCGCCGCAAACGCAAGACACGGAAATCCAACTGTCGTTTTACTGCGAGGCGGCGGACTATTTCAATAAGAAATACGGCATGAGCGCGACACATTCGGCCGTCCGTGCCGCCGAAGACATCGTGCCTGTCGGCAAGGTTTTGGATATGGGCTGCGGTCAGGGCCGCAATGCGCTGTATCTGGGTTTGAAAGGTTTTGACGTTACCGCTGTCGATAATAATCCCCATGCGGTTCAAAACGTGGAAGAGCTGGCGCGTATTGAAGAGTTGAATGTCCGTGCGTTTGAATACGACCTCAACGCTGCCAATATTCAGGAAAACTTTGATTATATGGTGGCGACCGTGGTGTTTATGTTCCTGATGCCGCGTTACGTTCCTGACGTGATTGCCAATATGAAGGAACACACCAACCCCGGTGGCTACAATCTGATCGTGTCTGCGATGGATACGGAAGATTTCCCTTGCCCGATGCCGTTCCCGTTCAAGTTTGGCGAGGGCGAGCTGCGCGAATACTATAAGGATTGGGAATTGGTGGAATACAAGGAAGAGCTGGGCTCGATGCACGCGAAAGACGAATTCGGCAATCCGATTCAGTTTAAATTCGTCACCATGCTGGCGAAGAAACCGCAATAAAGGTTTTGCCGTCAAAAGGCCGTCTGAATTCAGTTTTCAGACGGTCTTTGCCGTAATCAATCCACAATCCTTTTACCCAAAATCACCACGTCTGCCAACATGGTTTCCAAATCGCAGACTTGCGGCAGCCGCCCCCATTCTTCAAATCCGAAACGGTGAAACAGGTTCAGGCTCGGATAGTTGTGGCCGAACACAAGCGCGATGACGTTGCGGATGCCTAAGGACAGCGCGCGTTCGAGCATGTGCCGCAACAGGATTTTGCCCACGCCTGCGCCGCGCATATCGTGGCGGACATAAACGCTGACTTCTGCGCTGATATGGTAGGCGTAGCGCGGATGGTAGTCGCTGAAACTGCCCCAGGCCAATACGGTGCCGTCGGTATCGTAAAGGGCGTAGATCGGGCGTTTGTCCGTGTGTGCGGCAAACCACATTTCGCGTTCGGCAACCGTGGTCGGCGACAAATCGGCCGTGGATTGGCGCGTGGCCACGGTGCTGTTGTAAATATCGACGATGGCGGGCAAGTCTTGGCGCAGGGCAGGGCGGATGGTGTATTGCATTTCAGACGGCCTTTTATTGAATCAGTTTGGAGATGGTCTTAAAGGCCGGATGTTTGGCATCGCCGAGCAGTTGGAACAAAATACTTTCGACATTGGAAACGGTAATGCCTTGACGGCTCATTTGCGCCAAACCATTGTCACGGTTGGCCGTTGTGCGCGAGGCGGTGCATTCAAAAGGCAGGGATACGGCGTAACCTTGCGCCTTCAAATCCAAGGCCGTCTGAAGCATACAGATATGCGCTTCTGCGCCCACTAAAATAACGTGTTTAATGTCGTTTTTGCGTAAGATTTCCTGAATTTCGGGTAAAAACGCCGAAAATCGGGTTTTCTCGACAACCGGCGTGCCTTCGGGCAACAGCAACGATACGGCGGACACGGTGTTGCCCAAACCTTTCGGATATTGTTCGGTTACGGCAAAGGGGATGTCCAAAGCCGTCAAGCCCTGAATCAGCAGGCGGCAGCGTTCCAACATTTCGTCCGCGCCGGAAAGGGCGGGCAGCAGGCGTTCTTGAATATCGACAATCAGACAAAGCGTATTTTTGGGGTTCATGGCTTTTCCTTTCAGACGGCCTTTACAGCAAAATCGTTGAATCAGAATGCAATCATATAACAAGCCGCTGGAAAAGTATTGCAGCTTGCCCTGTTTTAAAGCCTGAAATTCTTTTAAAATACCGCCTGATTTGAATTGATAGAGACCGACAACATGAATTTATACCAAACCGTCGAACGCGAAGCCGCCGCCGCCTTTGCCGCCGCAGGCATCGCCGACAGCCCCGTTGTTTTGCAGCCGACCAAAAACGCCGAACACGGCGATTTCCAAATCAACGGCGTAATGGGTGCGGCGAAAAAAGCCAAACAAAATCCGCGCGAGTTGGCGCAAAAAGTGGCCGAAGCATTGGCAGATAACGCCGTGATTGAAAGCGCGGAAGTAGCCGGCCCCGGCTTTATCAACCTGCGCCTGAGCCCTGAATTCCTCGCGCAAAATATTCAGACGGCCTTGAACGACGCGCGTTTCGGCATAGCGAAAACCGACAAACCGCAAACCGTCGTTATCGACTATTCCTCGCCCAATCTGGCCAAAGAAATGCACGTCGGCCATCTGCGCTCCAGCATCATCGGCGACAGCATTTCGCGCGTGTTGGAATTTATGGGTAACAATGTTATCCGCCAAAACCACGTCGGCGACTGGGGTACGCAGTTCGGCATGTTGGTCGCTTATTTGGTCGAGCAGCAAAAAGACAATGCCGCGTTTGAGCTGGCGGATTTGGAGCAGTTTTACCGTGCCGCCAAAGTGCGCTTTGACGAAGATCCTGCCTTCGCCGATACTGCGCGCGAATACGTTGTGAAGCTGCAAGGCGGCGATGAAACTGTATTGGCGTTGTGGAAACAGTTTGTCGATATTTCGCTCTCGCACGCCCAAGCCGTTTACGACACGCTGGGCTTGAAACTGCGCCCCGAAGACGTGGCGGGCGAATCTAAATACAACGACGATTTGCAGCCTGTAGTCGATGATTTGGTTCAAAAAGGTCTGGCGATCGAAGACGACGGCGCGAAAGTCGTGTTCTTGGACGAGTTCAAAAACAAAGAAGGCGAACCTGCCGCATTTATCGTGCAAAAACAAGGCGGCGGCTTCCTTTATGCTTCCACTGACTTGGCATGTTTGCGCTACCGCATAGGCCGTCTGAAAGCCGACCGCCTGCTGTATGTCGTCGACCACCGCCAAGCCCTGCACTTTGAGCAACTCTTTACCACTTCCCGCAAAGCAGGCTATCTGCCGGAACATGCAAAAGCCGAGTTTATCGGCTTCGGCACCATGATGGGTAAAGATGGCAAGCCGTTCAAAACGCGCAGCGGCGACACCGTGAAACTGGTTGACCTGCTGACCGAAGCCGTCGAGCGCGCCACTGCTTTGGTGAAAGAGAAAAATCCTGAATTGGGCGCAGACGAAGCAGGTAAAATCGGCAAAACCGTCGGCATCGGCGCAGTCAAATACGCTGATTTGAGCAAAAACCGCACCAGTGATTATGTGTTCGACTGGGACGCCATGCTTTCGTTTGAAGGCAATACTGCTCCTTACCTGCAATACGCCTACACACGCGTGCAAAGCGTATTCCGCAAAGCAGGCGAATGGGATGCAACTGCGCCAACCGTTTTAACCGAACCGCTGGAAAAACAGCTTGCCGCCGAGCTTCTGAAATTTGAAGACGTGCTGCAAAGCGTGGCGGACACGGTGTATCCGCACTACCTCGCCGCCTACCTCTATCAAATCGCCACCCTGTTCAGCCGCTTCTACGAAGCCTGCCCGATTTTGAAATCAGAAGGCGCAACCCGCAACAGCCGCCTGCAACTGGCGAAGCTGACCGGTGACACGCTGAAACAAGGCTTGGAATTGCTGGGTATTGATGTATTGGATGTCATGTAAGTTTTTGAATAAAAACGATGAAAGGCCGTCTGAAACTTTGCAGGTTGCAAGGTTTCAGACGGCCTTTTTTATGCTTTGAAAAATATTGTGATACCGTTGATTTTGAGCCTAAGCGGTTTTGAATTTGCTCAGGTAATGCGTTCAGACGGCCTTATCTTTATTTCAAATTGCTTGCCAACAACCAAGCCTGTGCTTCGGTAGCGTCGCTGAAATATTTGGGATGTTGGTTGGTTAAGAGGCTGGAAAGGCGCGCGCCGAGTTTGATCCAAATGTCGTCGGTAATGACGGCAACGCGGCCGAAGTCGGTTTCATGTTGGTTGAGGAATTTGATTTGTTCGACCGCCATATCGATGGTGAAGTCTTTCAGCATGGACAAGTCCAACAGGATGTCGGGCAGATGGATTTTTTGTTTCGCGGCCAACAAGGCTTCTTCCAATTGGCGGAAATCGTCCAAAGTGAACTCGTTGTACAGCGCTACGTTTAAGCCGTAAGATTGTTCGCGGATGGAAATCATGGTGTTCTCCTTGTTAAATTATTGCTTCATCAGAAATTTTTTGATTGAGGCCGGAGTAAAGCTGCTGAACACGCCGCCTGCAACAATGATAACCATGCCGACAGCTTCCTGCCAAGTGATTTTATCGCCGAAAAGCAGTACGCCGGATAGGGCGGAGAAAACGACGGTCAGGTAGGAAAGCGAGGCAACGGTAAATTTCTTGCCGACCTTGTAGGCGCGGGTCATGGCCAGTTGGGCAATCATGGCGGAGATGCCGATGCCGGCCAGATAGGGTAGGGAAGAGACGGTCAGCGGATGCCAGCCTGTGATGGTACTCCAGACTGCGCCCATAATCAGGCCGGTAAGCGAGAGGTAAAACACCACGCGCCAGCCCGGCTCGCCCAAAAGCGAGAGTTCGCGTACCTGCAAATACGCCCAGCCCGACATGGCGCCGCCTGCCAGACTGACCAGCGCGGCAAATTCCTGTCCGCCTTGAAAAGAGGGGTTGAGCAAGAGGATAACGCCGATAAAGCCCATAACCAAAATGGCTTGGGTATAAAGCGTAATTCGTTCTTTTAAAATGAAAAATGAAAAAATGGCAAGCCAAATGGAGGAGGTGTAGTTGAGCGTGACGCCTGTTGCCAGCGGCAGATGCATGACGGAATAAAACGTGCACATCATGGCAAGTGTGCCGATGACGCTGCGGTTGAGATGGGTTTTCCAATACGGCGTGGAAAACGTGTTGCCTTGCGCTTTGGCCATGATGCCTAAGAACAGGGTGGAGACCAGCATGCGCCAAAAGACCAGCTCGCCGCTGGAAAAGCCGAATTGCGTTGAGGCGGCTTTGATGGAGAGGTTCATGACGGTAAAGCCGAGCGCGGCGATAACCATCCATGCCGAGCCGAGCGGATCTTTTCTGACGGTTTCCATTTGATGGGTGTGTAAAGCGATTTTATTAATAAGAAAATATTATACAGGTCAATCAGGCCGTCTGAAAAATATCGTTGGGTTTCAGACGGCCTTTTTATTAGAAAATGAGAATTATTATTGAATAATGAGGTGGGTTTTTATAGAATGGAAGCCCTGTTTTCAAGAAAGGCTAGTCATGAAAGTTTCCAATATTTCCGCTGTATTGCTGTCTGCTTTGTTTTCCGTTGCCGTTTCTGCCGCGCCTTTGGGAGAGGTTTCTTCCGAAAACGGTAAGATTTTCAGCGGCGAAAATTACATGGTCGTTAAGAAAGATATGAAAAAAGGGGAGCAGATTAAGCCGCATGATCATCCGGGTTTTAAAACGTTGATTTTTGCCGTTGGAAAAGGCAGCTTTGACGTGACGCTGAATCAGACTGAAAAACATACGGTCGGTGCAGGCTCGGTGTTGCGGTTTGGCGGTGATGTCGTGATTGAGGCCGTTGCAACAGAAGATACGGATGTGGCGATTACGTTGATTAAGTAAGCCGATAGATGATAAAAGGCCGTCTGAAAGATAATGTTTCAGACGGCCTTATTTATTCAGTCAACTGTTGCCATTAAGCGCAAATCAAATAGATGAAGCCGGAGCCGAAGATATCTGCCAAGGCGTGAATCAGGAAAAACGGCAGCAGGTTTTTGACTTTGTATTTGTAGAAAAAGTAGTACATCAAGCCGAAAACGACGCCGATAACGGATGCCCAAAGCATGCCTTGGTAAGTATGGAAGGAGACACGCACCAAGGTCGAATAGGCCAATGCCTGCCATTTGTATTTGTCTTCCACGCAGGTCAAGAGGCCGAGGAAACAGAATTCCTCATAAAAGCCGTTTAAAAGGCCGTAGAGGATGGCCATCGGTGCAAGGGCGGCAAATTTGTCGAAGATGGATAATGGTTTGATGTATTGGAAGATTTCAGTGGTAAAGTAATTGTAGCCGCCGCTTAATGAAGTTACCGCATCGGCGGTTAAGCCCATCAGGATAAAAATCACAGGTGTCCAAAACAACACGCCTAAATTAAAACGAATCGGCAATTGTTTGAAGTCGAAACGGCGGATAATGAGGTAAATCAGAGCAATAGCAAGCAGCGTCAACTGCAGGCTCATGTTTTCCGAATAAGCCACGCCGGTTACCGCAGTATCGCGCGCCTCTTCGGCAACGGCGGCCGTTTCCACTTGCGGCATCAGGCTGGCGATATAAAGTTGGGTGGAGCGGTAGGCAAATTGACCGAACAGGATGACGGTTACAATCAGCATATCAAACCAGCGTAGATGGCGCAAAGGCTCTTTGGGGCGGATGGCGGCGAGTATGCTCATATTCTCCTCTTTAATCTAATAAATAGCGGTGCGCAATAGTTACATAAATATACAAAAATCGTCAACAATTATCACAATAAAACATGAATTAAAAATCAGGCTGTTTCAGACAGCCTGAAGTGCTCCCCAAATGCCGTATTTTCTAAAGGGTTTATCTTCAAAAATATGGCATAATCACTTTATTGCAAACCAAGGAATCTTATCGTGAGTATTTCTCTGTCCCAATATCTGCTCTACCTGCAATACATGTTGGCAGGTATCGCCATGACTGTTGTTTTCGGTGCCGTATATCTGCGGATTACACCCGTTGAAGAATTGCGCCTGATTAAAAACGGCAACCTTGCCTGCGCCTTGTCGTTTGGCGGTGCTTTGGTCGGTTTCTGTCTGACACTGGCGTCAAGTATTGCCCACAGTGTCAGCTTCATAGATTTTATCCTGTGGGCCCTTGCCGCAGCCGTAATTCAGATTTTTGTCTATTTCGCCGCCACCATGATGATTAAAGGCGCTACCGCAGAACTCATCGGCAACAATGTTGCCGTCGGCGCGTTGTTTAGCGCAGTATCCATTTCGATTGGTATTTTGAACGCTGCTTGTTTGACTTGATGTTAATGGTTGGTTGGATAGCAAAAGATGTGCTGATCCTGACTCCTGTCTAGAAAAATTATCGGTAGATTTTTTTGACTGATAAGGTCTTATGTCTGATGGTATTGGCGTTATAGTGAAATTCTGAAAGCATCAAAAAATTCAGACGGCCTGTTATATACAAGGCCGTCTGAAACATTTTAACTACTTAAACTCATCAAATTAGAAAGAGTATTGCAATCTTACGCCCGCTTCGTGGGTGTGGTTTTTAGGTTCTATAGATCCCAATCCATATGAGTCATACTCTTCCGTAACGGTAAGGTTCGATTCTTTAACTTTCCAGCCGCGATAGAATGGAGCGAGGCTGATTTTGGAGCCGTTAGCGAATTTTTTAGATATAGGCACTTCAACCTCGATACCTTGTCCGCCGCCTTGTTTCATTCGGGTTTCTACCTGGTCGGGTTCGTAAGAATATTGGCGGCCTTTCACGGCACGATTGTAGGCAATGCGGGGAGATATCTCAAAGTTTGCAGGAAGGGCGATATTTACTCCGGTATTGATTTGCGCATATGTAGTTCGGTTTTTGCGGTCATAATCATTAGGATCAATGCGGCTGCTTAAGTCCCTCAGAACGCGGTGTCCCAAGCCGGCTCCGGCAGTAATGCTAAAGCGATCGTTAATCGGGAGTGTATATTCGTATAAGGCACGGATATCGTATGCGCGGCGTGGTGCATTTTTGAGTGTGGCTGAGCCATAACTTGCTGAATCGTCGATATAATCCTCAGTTATATATTGTACGCTTCCTGTGTAATCTGTTTTACCGCGCGAATAACGGCCTTCTAATTTTGCCGCATGGCGATCGTTGAAACGGTATTTTACGCCGGCATTAATAGACCATAAGTTGCCTTTTTGCTGCATTAAGCGACTACCATCTTTTTCGTATTCGCGATAGGTCTCGTTGTAATATTCGCTACCAACGGTAAATTCAACAGGGCGGGCAGCCTGTGTACTTACGGTAGCAGAGAGTACTAACACAGCAAAACAGAAATGAGCAGAATTTTTCATATAAATTCCTTTTACTTTATGAAAGCCAATGTGATAATTTGAAAATACAGCATGATGAATTTCTAGGATTTGATAAATATTAACAGGTGTAGTGAACGCTTGGTATGGTGTTTAATGATTTTCTACCTGTATTTGTCTTTTTTATGATATAGCGCAGGTAAAAGCAGAAAAATAGTGTAAAACAGAGTCTGCATGAATTTTAATGATATGTTAATGTTTCTGGGTCGGCTAGTGGGTTTAACACTAAAAATAGATAGAGCAACCCACTCTATTCCCAGGCATAAAGACATTTTGAATGTTAATATCGTATGACATTCTATTTATATAAAATAAGCGATATGACCGACTAGGCAAATTGACCTGACAGCCTATAAGTTATCCCTTCTTCTTCAAATAAGGAACTGCGATGTTCAACTTTATCAAGAAACAGTTTATCGACGTCATTCAATGGCCGAATCCCGACGACAGCCTGTTGATGTGGCGTTTTCCGATTGCCGATGAGGAGATCCAAAACGGTGCGAGCCTGACTGTGCGTGAGGCGCAGATGGCGATGTTTGTCGATGAAGGCGTAACCGCCGACGTGTTTGGGCCGGGGCGTTACACGCTCAATACGCAAACGTTGCCAGTACTGACCAACTTGAAAAACTGGGACAAGCTTTTTGAATCCCCGTTTAAATCGGATGTTTACTTTTTCAATACCAAACAACAGCTCGCACGTAAATGGGGGACGTCCCAACCAGTTACCGTGCGCGATGCCGAGTTTGGCGCGGTGCAACTGCGTTCGTTCGGTATGTATTCTTACCGCATCAGCGATCCGGCAAAATTCTTCAAAGAAGTCAGCGGTGTGGCGGCGCAATACAGCGGCGTAGATTTGGAAAACCAGCTGCGCAATATTGCAGTCACTCAACTGGCTGCTGCGTTTGGCAGCTCCGGTATTCCGTTTTTGGATATGGCGGCAAACCAAGTTTTGTTGTCGCAAAAAATCGGCGAATTGCTCGGTGCAGAATTTGCCAAGCTGGGTTTGGCGCTGGAAAACTTTACGGTTGAAAGCATTTCCTTGCCTGCTTCTATCCAGGCTGCGTTGGATAAGAAAATTTCGATGGGCGTTATCGGCGATTTGGGTCGCTACACCCAATATCAAACCGCCGAATCCATCCCGCTTGCGGCACAAAATGAAGGCGGACTTGCCGGAATCGGTGCAGGTTTGGGCGTGGGTGCCGGTATTGGTCAGGCGATGGCGGGTGCCATGTCTGGCATGATGCAGCCGAATGTGCAACAGGCTCAACAAAATGCTCAGCCGGTTGCCGAGGATCCGCAGGCGAAATTGGTGAAACTTAAGTCTTTGCTCGATAGCGGTTTGATTTCGCAAGAAGATTTTGACAAAGCCAAGGCTGAAGTGTTGAAACAGCTGATTGGTTGATCAATTGAAGGCCGTCTGAAAAATATCATTCAAAAGAAGCATTGAGCTGCTTCTGTGGAAAAGGTTTCAGACGGCCTTTCAAATGATTTGATTAAGCCTGTCCGACTTCAAAAACGTTAAGGCCGTCTGAAACATCCCAACCCATTCTGAAAAAGCAAACCCATGTCTCAAACTCCTTTCTTTAAAACCGACTGCCCAAGCTGCGGCGCACCTGTCGAAGCGCATTCTGCTTCCGCCGTGACGCTGGTGTGCGGCTATTGCAACAGCATGCTGGTGCGGCAAGATAACGGCGTTGTCGACTCCGGCCGCGATTCCGCGTTGCTGGAAGATTTTAGTCCGCTGCAAATCGGAACCAGCGGCACATTTGTCGCACAACGCTTTACCTTGGTCGGACGGCTTCAGGTGCAATACGACGATGGTGCGTGGAATGAATGGTATGCGCTGTTTGACGACGGCAGGGCCGGTTGGCTTTCTGAGGCGGGCGATTTGTATGTGATGACCATGCCGGTCGAAATCGATAATCCGCCGAGATTTGAAGACACGCGAGCCGGGTTTAGCGAGCTGATTTTTCAAGATAAACGCTATATTGCCTCCGATGTCCGCAACATCAGCTTGAAACATGCGGCCGCGCAGGGTGAGTTGCCGTTTGTTTTGAAAGAGGATGCAGAAAATCGGGTTTCCGACTGGCGTTGCGAAAACCTTTTCATCACGCTCGATTACAGCAGCGAAACACCTGAAGCCTTCTTCGGGCGGATGGTAAACCTAGATGATTTGAAGCTGGAAAACACCCGCAGCGAAGACGAAATCAAAGAAAGCGCAGGCCGTCTGAAAGGCAGTATTTCCTCAGAAAACTGTCCCAACTGCGGCTCGTCCGTCCACTGGGTCAACGGCCTCACCGCCCATCTCAACTGCCCAAGCTGCGGCAGCGAATTGGCAATCGGCAAAGACAAAGCCGAACTCATTACCGCCAACGCCATGCGAACGGCGCAGCAAAGCCTGTTTACCCTGCCTGTCGGCAGACAAGGCCGTCTGAAAAATCGCGAATTTTACGTTATGGGCGCGGTCAGATACGCCGAAACCGACGCACAGGAAACATTCGAAAACCTGTTCAGCGGCCTCAACCGTACGCTCACGCCCGAAGGGCAATGGTCGGAGTATCTGCTTTACAACCCTACACAGGGTTTCTTATGGTTGGTTGAATCTGATGAAGGTTGGAATATTTCCGAAACCTTGAACGATTGGCCGCGCCTCGACCGCAACCGCCAACCGCAAGGCTATGGCAAACTTTATGACTATGGCGGACAGGTTAAGGTTGCCAGCGGGGCGTTTTATTGGCGTGTCCGAAACGGTGATTTGAACTATTACAGCGATTACCGAGACGGACAAAGCCGTAAGCTTGGCTCCGAACTAAACAGTCACGAAATGGCATGGACTAGAAGTGCCCCAATTGCTTATCGGGAGATTGCAGATGCGTTTAATTTGACCAGCCAAGCTCCGCATTACACTGCAAACATGGCGGCGGACGGCATTGATAAATCATTAAGAATCATAATGACCTCCATCTTGGTTGTCGTCAACCTCCCTGCGCTTTTGACCGGCGACAGTTCTGCCGCACTTACCGTCATCTTTGTAGGATGCTGGTTGTTGTGGAGCATGGGTAAAAAAGACGAGGACGAGGATTAATATGTCAAGAATCACTTACATCATTTTCAGCACCATCATCATCGTCATCTCCATGATCATCAGCTATGGCTCTTCCGACTCCGACGGCTCGCGTATGCACTCCGGCGGCTATTACGGCGGCAGCGGTTATTCCGGAGGACATAAATGACCCATGCACCCGGTAATCATGGCCTATTGGACTTATATGGCTGCGATGAAGCCATCTTAAAAGATGAAGGCTGTCTGAAAACCGCTTTGGTAGCTGCTGCACAGGCCGCAGAAGCCACCATATTGACCGAACATTTTCACACCTTCGGCGGCGCAGGCGGCGTAACCGGCGTTTTGCTGCTTGCCGAGTCCCATATCAGCATCCACACTTGGCCGGAACACCGTTTTGCCGCTATAGATGCATTTATCTGCGGCGGTATGAAATTGGAAAAAGTGAAGGAAGTGTTGTGCAGGGAGTTGGCGGCAGAAAGGGCGGTTTGGACGGTTGCGCAACGTGGCGAAGGAATACTGGACGATATACAACCATTGGTTGAACAATAAAATCTATAAGACCGTCTGAAAAAATCGGCTGATAGTAAATTAGATAACAAATTTTGTATAAAAAGGCTTTTAAACAAAATGCTTAAAATAAAAGATTGGAAGAGAAACAGAAGTTTGCCATTGGTTATTTACTTGCTTGCAGGTTTGTTTTTGCTTGGAGTGGAAAGTGCCGAAGCAAAAAAATTAACACATGATCGTACCGAGTATTGCCGTAATCAAGTTTATGTCAGTAATAACCAAGGCGCATCCCTGCAAGCTCAACCGGACGATAAGGCATCTTCAATCGCTCAATTGCACTATATGCAATACCTTTGCGTTGTCGGTAATGACAGCAAAAATACCGAAGAAGGATACTCTTGGATAAAAGTAAAAAAAGTACCTTTGGCAATCAAAGAAAACCAAATCAGTTGCCATGATATGAGCCTACCTGACAACTGCACCAAACCTACCGATTTCCCGACTGAATGGAAAATCAAACCGCCCAAAGGCAAAAAATGTCGTCTTTCCACTCATGTTGATGATGAAGGTCAGTTGCTTATTGTCGCAAAAGGCGTTTGCCCGGCCGGATGGGTAAAAGAGAGAGATGTACAATTTTTTGCCGATTAGTAAACTTGGCTTTAGTTAAAGAAAACAAAGTTCATCATATGGCAGAACAATCAAGAAAAAAGATTTAACTTATTCTTTATTAAAAGACAGGCCGTCTGAAAGCATATTCAATCCGTTTTCAGACGGCCTTAAACCTTATGCTGATTAAACTGAAATATTGACGTTATATGGAAAAAACGCCTTTTTTTAAAACCGATTGCCCAAGCTGTGGTGCGCCTGTGGAGGCGTATTCCGCTACCGCCGTGACGCTGGTGTGTGGCCATTGCCACAGTATGCTGGTTGCTAGAAGCGGTAATGGGAGGAGCGGATATTTTGTTGCCAATTCAGGGCGTGATTCTGCGTTGCTGGAGGATTTTAGTCCGTTGCAGATTGGAACGAGAGGCGTTTTTGATGATCGGAAATTTACGCTGATTGGGCGATTGCAGGTGCATTACGATGTCGGCGCATGGAATGAATGGTATGTCTTGTTTGATGACGGGCAGACCGGCTGGCTTTCCGAGGTTGGCGATTTATATGCGATGACATGTTTGCTTGCCCAGAAGAGGAGACGGGGGCCGAAAAATTTTAAGTCGGTGAAAGCCGGTTCCAGTTCGTTGATCTTTAATGGCCAAACCTTTATTGCGTCAGACGTCCGCACCATACATTACCGTAATACCGATGCGCAAGGCGAGTTGCCGTTCAACTTATCTGGGAATCAAGCGACAGGCGAGGTTTGCGACTGGCGGCGGGGCAATTTGTTTTTGACCTTGGATTATTCGACTTTTCCAATGGACTCCTACTTCGGACGCATAGTCAGTTTGGACAGTTTGAAGCTGGAAAATAAGCGTAGTGATGATGAAATCCGTGAAAGTGCAGGCCGTCTGAAAGGAGAGATTCTTTCTGAAAACTGCCCTCATTGCGGCGCTCCTGTCCATTGGCCAAGTGGTGTTACTTCTTTCCTTTTGTGTCAGTCTTGCGGCAGCAGTTTGAACACGACAAAAGATACTGTTGCGTTGATGAAGGCAAATGCCCAAAGGAAAGAACAAGAAAACCTGTTTACGCTTTCCATTGGTACGAAAGGCCGTCTGAACGATACAGAATATCTGATTATCGGGGCTGTAAGATTTGCCGAAATATCGTCCTATAACCAAAATCAGTCCGAATACTGGACGGAATATCTGCTTTATAACACGCAACGAGGGTTTGCCTGGCTAATTGAGTCTGGAAAACGCTGGCGGCTGTCAAAAACCTTACACACATGGCCGGACTTTGATTCAAGTGGCAATCCTGCCGGTGAAATGTTGATTGATCATTACCGCGGGCGGGTCGAGGCAGCGGCTGGCGCTTTTTATTGGAAAGTCAAACAAGGCGATTTGCTTCATTATAAGGAATATAGCGGCAAGAAAAGTTATGGCAGGAATGTCATTCTGTGTTCCGAGCAGAGCAAGGATGAAATTGTCTGGAGTAAAAGCAGTCCTGTGTCTTACCGTCAAATGAGAAAGGCATTCGGCCTGTCTTTTGATACTAAGGAGATGCTCTCTTACTGGCTGAAGGGCGACAATAGAAATGTTGGGAGTAGAGATAATGTAGCCCGTATCATTGCTATGCTGATTCTTATCATCGTCAACCTTCCGGCCTGGCTGTCGCCGCACCTACGTAGCCCTGTCGGCATAGTGGTCAGTCTGTGTGCGTTGGTATGGATATGGATTTCTGACAGATATAAAAACGATCGTGATTACGAAGAAGAACGGGTGGGGACGATTATTTTCTTTGCTTTCATCATTTTCCTTACCGTCTTGTTCAACTATGTCAAAGCGGAAGACAGCGACTCATCGCATTCCGGCAGCTCCTATCATGGTTATTCGGCAGGGCATAAATAACGTGAGATCTGTTTAACCTCGTTGTACCGTTTCATTTTTATTTTTTCAGACGACCTTTTTATAAAACATGCTAACCCGCCGTCAATTTCTCAGTTACACTGCCGCGCTTGGCGCTGCCTCTGCTTTTTCTTGGCAAACTTACCAATACCTCAACCGTAAACCGCCGGTTTCTATTAACCGTGTCGGTTTGCCGTTGGGGCATTTGTTGCGCGACGGGAAATTGCTTAGTCCGCCGACCCGTCGTTATGAATGCAATACGCTGATACTTGGCGGCGGTGCGGCTGGGTTGGGGGCGTTGTGGTATTTGGCGAAGCATAATCACCGCGATGTATTGTTGGCAGAAGGGTTTGAACGCAATGGCAACAATGCCGCCTATACGTCTTCAGACGGCCTGAAAGCGCCGAGCGGTGCGCATTATTTGGCTTTGCCGTCGAAAGAAAGCGTGTATGTGCGCGAGATGTTGGCGGATTTCGGTATTTTGCAGTCGGACGGCAGCTTTAGGGAAACCGATTTGGTCTATGCGCCCGAATCGCGCCTCTTGTATCAGGATAAATGGGTGGAACATTTATTGCCGAAAGAAGATGCGGATTCTAAACGGTTTTTTGATTTAATCGGCCGTCTGAAACAGGCTTACGGCAATGACGGTAAGAAAATTTTTGCCATTCCGATTGCGTTATCATCGGTAGATGAAACATGGCGCAAACTTGATAGCTTGACGTTTAAAAAATGGCTTGAGCAGGAAGGTTATAACTCGCCCGAGCTTTTGTGGTATCTCGATTATTGTTGCCGCGACGATTACGGACAAGGCATAGCGCAAGTATCCGCCTTTGCCGGACTGCATTATTTTGCCGCCCGCAACAGCGCGGAAACCGTCCTCACTTGGCCCGAAGGTTTGGCACATCTTTCTGAAAACCTGCGTCGTCATGCCGGTTTGCAGGAAGGCTGGCAATGGCAGTCTGAAAACCGTATCCGTTTGGAGAAACCTGCTTCGGTTAATGCTTCTGCCGTCAAAATCAAACCGCTTTCAGACGGCCGGATTGAAGTGTGGTTGCGTGATAATGCAAAAGGGGAAACCGTTGCCGTCACCGCGCAACACCTTATCTCCGCCATGCCGCTGATGGTTGCCGCCCGCATTATTGAATCTCCTGAAAAATTTGGTCTGGATATTCCCGAATACGCGCCATGGCTGGTTTCTAATTTTGAACTGCACAGCTTCCCGAAAGAAAAAAACAACAGCGAACTTGCGTGGGACAATGTGGTTTACGGCAGCCAAGGGCTGGGCTATGTTGTTGCGACCAACCAGCTTATCCGGGTTGCCCGTCCCGAACGCACGATTTTTACCGCCTACGCCGCGCTCAACCACGATACGCCGCAAGCCGTCCGCCGCAAATTGCTTGAAGCAAGCGACGAAGAGCTGCTCCGGCTTGCCGCACAAGATCTGCTTACCGTTTACGGCGAAGGCTTTTGGCGGCATGTTTCCCATGTTGACATTACCGTCCGCGGGCATGGCATGAGCGTGCCGAAACCCGGCTATTTAAGCGATGAGGCTTTATTAAAAATCAGAAACCGAAATACTGGATTATTGTTTGCACACAGTGACTTAAGCGGCTATTCGGTATTTGAAGAGGCTTTGTATTGGGGTGTGGAGGCGGCACGGAAAGTGTTGGCTTAATTGATATAAAAAGGCCGTCTGAAATCATATTCAGACGGCCTTTTCTTTTTTAACCTATAACCTTATTAGGCTTTTGGTTTCAAAGCGGCAGCTTCGCGAGCTAGACGGGTGATGGTATCCCAGTCTTTGTTTTTGATGGCTTCTTTCGGAGTCAGCCATGAGCCGCCGACGCACAAGACATTAGGCAGCGCCAAGTACTCGGGTGCAGTTGCCAGGCTGATGCCGCCGGTCGGGCAGAAGCGCACGTCGGCGTAAGGGCCGTACAGGGCTTTGAGCATGGCTTTTCCACCGACGACTTCGGCGGGGAAGAGTTTGAGGGTGTCGATGCCGTGCTCCAAAGCCAGTTGGACTTCGCCCGGAGTGGCAACGCCGGGAATCAGGGGGATGCCGCTGTTGTGGCTTGCTTTGGCGAGGGATTCGTGCAGACCCGGGCTGATGGCGAAAACCGCACCTGCGTCTTCGACGGCTTTGAGTTGCTCAGGGTTGGTAACCGTACCTGCGCCGACGATGGCGTTGGGCACTTCTTTGGCAATTAGGCGGATGGCGTCGAGGCCGACGGGGGTGCGCAGGGTGATTTCGAGGGTGGGGATGCCGCCTTCGACAAGGGCGTGGGACAAATCGACAGCGGTGCTTAAGTCGTCAATCGCCATCACAGGCACAACTGCGCCGGCGGTCAGGATTTCGCGTGGGGTCAGTTTGGACATTTCAGTTCTCCAAGTGGGATAGGGGCATTTTTGTTGAGGTCAAACAGGAAGAGGCTAAGTTTTCAGACGGCCATTTTTGAAAAATGGGGGAAGTTGTTTATTCGAGGGCAAAGCTCACGCTATGTCTGCTCCGTTTAAACAGCTTTTATAATTTTTCAGACGACCTTCTATTCACGAAGGCCGTCTGAAACGGACATCAGGCAAATTCGCCGCCGAAGCTCATGGCACCGGTTTCTGCGCTGCTGGTCATGCTGCGGAAGTTGGCGAAGAGTTCGCGGCCGCAGCCTTGTTGGTTTGCGCTCAAGTCGATGTGTTCGACTTCGCGGGCGTTCCATTCGGCTTCATCAATCAGGACGTTGAGTTCGCCGGTAACGGAGTCGAAGCGGATCAGGTCGCCGGTACGGATTTTGGCGATGTTGCCGCCCATCAGGGCTTCGGGTGTCATGTGGATGGACGCGGGCACTTTGCCGGATGCGCCGGACATGCGGCCGTCGGTCAGCAGCGCCACTTTGAAGCCGCGGTCTTGCAGAATGCCCAAAGGCGGGGTCAGTTTGTGCAGCTCGGGCATACCGTTGGCGCGCGGGCCTTGGTAGCGGACAACACACACAAAATCGCGTTCCAACTCGCCGCGTTCAAATGCCGCCAATACTTCGCGTTGGTCGTTGAACACGATGGCGGGCGCTTCGATGATGCGGCAGCCTTCGCGCACGGCGGACACTTTAATCACGCCGCGACCGATGTTGCCTTTCATCAGGCGCAGGCCACCGTCCGGGGAGAACGGATTGTCAGCTTTGCGCAGGATGTCGTCGTTGCCGCTGGTTTCGGGGGCTTCGCGCCATTCGAGTTTGCCGTCGATGAGGAAAGGCTCTTTGGTGTAGTGGCGCATACCGTGTCCGACGACGGTATCGACATCGTCGTGCAACAGGCCTGCGTCCAGCAATTCTCGGATAACGAAAGGCAGGCCACCGGCAGCGGTAAAGTGGTTCACGTCGGCTTTGCCGTTGGGGTACACGCGGATCAGCAACGGGATGATGGAGGAAATTTCATCAAAGTCGTCCCAGTTCAAAATCACGCCTGCGGCACGCGCCATGGCGACGAGGTGCATGGTGTGGTTGGTCGAGCCGCCGGTCGCCATCAGACCAATCAGGGCGTTGATGAAGGATTTTTCGGTTAACATTTCGCCCAATGGTTTGATGGTACCGTTTTTAATGCCGCGCGCGAGGTGTCCGGCAGCGTAGCGGGTCAGGGCTTCGCGCAGGTCGGTGTAAGGGTGGACGAAGGCGGCGGCAGGCAGGTGTACGCCCATCATTTCCATCATCATTTGGTTGGAGTTGGCGGTGCCGTAGAAGGTACAAGTACCCGGGCTGTGGTAGGAACCCATTTCGCTTTCAAGCAAGGCATCACGGCCGACTTTGCCTTCGGCAAAAAGCTGGCGGGTACGGGCTTTTTCCTTATTGCCGATACCGCTGGACATCGGGCCTGCCGGGACGAAGATGCCCGGAATATGGCCGAAAGACAAAGCGCCGATCATCAGGCCGGGAACAATTTTGTCGCATACGCCCATAAACAGGCCGCCGTCAAACATTTGGTGCGACAGACCGATGGCGGTACTCATAGCAATCACGTCGCGGGAAAACAGCGACAATTCCATGCCGGCGTAGCCTTGCGTGATGCCGTCGCACATGGCGGGCGTGCCGCCGGCAACTTGGGCGGTCGCACCGTTTTTTTGTGCTTCGTCTTTGATTTGGTCGGGGAAGTCTTTAAACGGCTGGTGTGCGGAAACCATGTCGTTGTAGGCAGTGATGATGCCTAAGTTTGGGACGGTTTCCTGAAGCATTTCGATTTTGATGCTTTTGGGCATGGAGGCGTAGCCGTGTGCCAAGTTGCTGCAGCCGAGCTGGTTGCGCTCTAAGCGTCCCATCTGTTTGGCGCTGCGGATTTTCGCCAGATATTTTTCACGCGTCGGGCGGCTGCGCTCGATGATGCGCTCGGTAATTTCGGCGAGTTTCGGGTGAATAGGAGTGGGGTTCATGTGCGGTCTCCTGGCTAAACGATATGATAGGGATTTTGTTTGCGCGTTTCTGATTTTTGTATTGGGTATGTTTCAGACGGCCTTGAATTGTGGGAATGAATAATAAGGGCCGTCTGAATATTTGAAGATTTCTCTTCGAAGCGTCCGCATATTATAGTACAAAATCTGTAATTTTGTTACAAAATAATTTGCTAAATGTAAGAAATTTGATTTAAATCGAGGTATGGTCAATTCGTAAAACGAAGGGCTGCAAAAGTCATCAAACTTTTATGTTAAATCAAACAATTTGTAAAAATGAGAATAGACAAAATGTGTAGCCATGTGTAGTATTACTACTCATTAGCCCGCTTGTTTGAAATTTTGGTGCAGGCGATTGGTTTTTTACTGCTTATTGCTTAAAGGCTTTTGATTCTAATCGATTTTTATAGATGATGACAGTCCAAAAGTTTTGAAGCAAGCTTCCTCAACGAGAGATGAAACAATGAGTACACAGACAAATTTTGATTTGGTGTTGTTTGGCGCGACCGGCGATTTGGCAATGCGTAAACTTCTGCCTTGCCTGTATCAGGCGCATGTAGCCGGTTTGCTTCATCCCGAAGGTCGTATTTTGGGCGTAAGCCGCAGCGAATTGGATACCGCCGGCTTTTTGGCCAAAGTGGAAACGAATTCTAAAATCCATGTCAAACAAAACTTCTCAGAAGAAGCGTGGGCATCGTTTATCCAACGTCTTGAGTATTTGAAAGTCGATGTGACAAAGAAAGACGACTTCATTGCTTTGGGCGACTTGGTAAAAGCACGCAAGAATACTGAAAATGTCGTGATCTACCTCTCAACTGCGCCGAAATTCTTTGCACAAGCCTGTGAAAACCTTGCCGAAATCGGTTTGAATGCCGATAACGTGCGCGTGGTTCTGGAAAAACCGCTGGGTACAGACCTGGCTTCTTCCCAGCAAATCAATACAGATGTGGCCCGTTATTTCAAAGAAGAACAAATCTACCGTATCGACCATTATTTGGGCAAAGAAAGCCTGCAAAACCTGCTGGCCTTGCGATTTGCCAATGTGATGTTCGAGCCTTTGTGGAACAACAAATACATTGAAAGCGTACAGCTGACCATTGCCGAGCAGTTGGGCGTGGAAGAGCGCGGCGAGTTCTACGACATTACCGGCGCATTGCGCGATATGGTGCAAAACCACTTGATGCAAATGCTGTGCATGACTGCGATGGAAGCACCCGCCAGCTTGGATGCCGATGCCGTGCGCGATGAAAAAGTGAAAGTCATCAAGGCGTTGAAACCGCTGACCATCGAATCCGTCAATGAAAATGTTATTCGCGGCCAATATGTTGCGTCAAACGGCATGAACGGCTATTTGGAAGAAGTCGATGTACCGAAAGACAGTTTCACTGAAACCTATGTCGCCATTAAAGCCGAAATCGAAAACGAACGTTGGAAAGGCGTACCTTTTTACTTGCGTACCGGCAAACGTATGGCAGGCAAAGTAGCGGAAATTGTGTTGAACTTCCGTCCGCTGCAAAACCATATTTTTGACAACAGCCAAGCCGCGCCGAATCGTTTGGTTATTGAGCTACAACCGACCGAATCTGTCCGCCTTTACACGCAAGTGAAAACCCCGGGTGCAGGCAATAAAGTGGAAGTAACGTCTTTGGGCGTGGATTTGGGCAAAGCCGTAGAAGGCCGCCGCGCCGAGGCTTATGAGCGTCTGCTGCTGGATGTGATTAACGGCAAACTCGCTTTGTTCAACCGCCGCGACGAACTCGAAGCCGCTTGGGAATATGTGATGCCGATTTTGGAAAACTGGGCGAACAATACAACGCCTCCACATGCTTACGAAGCCCATTCTTGGGGTCCTGAAGCTGCGCGCGTGCTGTTAGCGCGCGACGGCAACAAGTGGCACGAAGAGCAATAATATTTCTTTCAGACGGCCTTGTTTTCCAACAAAAGGCCGTCTGAAACCATGAAAGGACGAAACATGTTTGTTTGGCACGAACAAGAAAACGCTGCAACTGCCGCGCAAGCTTTGGCCGATGCCGTTGCCGCCGCACTGCAAACCGCATTGAATGAGAAAGACCATGCGGTTTTGGCCGTTTCCGGCGGTCGTTCGCCGATTGCGTTTTTCGAGGCTTTGTCGCAAAAAGATTTAAATTGGCAAAACATCGGCATTACTTTGGTGGACGAGCGTATTGTCCCGACCACGCATGCCGACAGCAATACGGGCCTGGTGCGCGAATATCTGCTCAAAAATAACGCGGCCGTTGCCACATGGATTCCGGTTGTTGAAGACGGAAAATCTGAAACTGAATTACAACCAGAAGTTGTTGTTGCTTACGCATTGAAACATTACAAGCAACCTGACGTGCTGGTGTTGGGCATGGGTTCAGACGGACATACGGCGTCGTTGTTCCCTCAAGCGCCTCAATTACAGGCCGCAATCAATGAAGCCGATGACCCGACATTGATTCATACCACGCCGGTTACCGCGCCGCATGAGCGCGTAAGCATGACTTTGGGTGCGATTGCCAAAACGCCGAATGTGTTTTTGGCCATTCAAGGCGCAGAGAAAAAAGCAGTATTTGATAAAGCTGCCGCAAGGGCCGATACCGAATATCCGACCAGCCTGATTCTCAATCATCAAGGAATTAACTGCCATGTCTACTATGCACACTGAAGCTTATCCCCGCCTGGTCGCCGACATCGGCGGTACGAATGCCCGTTTTGCGCTTGAAACTGCCCCGCAAGTGATTGAGAAGGCTGAAGTTTTACCATGCAAAGATTACGATACTGTCGTTGATGCCGCTAAAACTTATTTGGAACGCGCAGGCAGCCCGAAAGTTTTGCACGCCGCCTTTGCGATTGCCAATCCGATTTTGGGCGATTGGGTGCAAATGACCAACCACCACTGGGCGTTTTCCATCGAGACCACCCGTCAGGCTTTGGGTTTGGAAACCTTGATTCTGTTGAACGACTTTACCGCCCAAGCTTTGGCAGTGACCAAAACCGAAAAGAAAGACCTGGTACAAATCGGCGGGCAAAAGCCCATCGAATTTGCGCCTAAAGCCGTTATCGGCCCGGGTACAGGTTTGGGTGTCAGCGGTTTGGTGCACAGCGCCGCAGGCTGGGTGGCTTTGTCAGGCGAGGGCGGCCATACCAGTTTTCCGCCGTTTGACGATATGGAAGTGTTGATTTGGCAATACGCTAAAAACAAATACGGTCATGTTTCTGCCGAGCGTTTCTTGAGCGGCGCAGGTTTGAGCCTGATTTACGAGGCATTGGCCAAACGCGACAACATCAAGCAATACCGTCTGAAGCCGTCTGAAATTACCGATAAGGCATTGAGCGGGACTTCTCCGCTTTGCCGTCAGACTTTGGATATTTTCTGCGCCATGCTGGGTACGGTTGCTTCCAATTTGGCTTTGTCATTGGGTGCGCGCGGCGGCGTGTATTTGTGCGGCGGCATTATCCCGCGCGTGTTGGATTACTTTAAAACGTCCCCGTTCCGCAGCCGCTTTGAAAATAAAGGTCGCTTTGAGGCTTATCTTGCCGCTATTCCCGTGTATGTCGTATTGAGCGAGTTTCCGGGCATCGTCGGCGCAGCGGCGGCATTAGACAATCATTTAAATAACGTTTAAACACACAAACGGCGGTGCAGGGCAGGGGTGGAGAAAACCCTTGTCCTGAACGTCAAAAAATCAAAGGGTAGAGTATATGTTAAGCAAAATCAGCGAATCATTGTCCAACCTCTCCGGCGCAGAACGCAAAGTTGCTGAATCTGCGCTGGCCGAGCCGAAATGGTTCGTTCATGCCGCTGTGGCGGAAATTGCCGAGCGTGCGTCCGTCAGTCAGCCGACAGTAATCCGTTTCTGCCGCAGCCTGGGTTACAAAGGCTTGCCTGAGTTCAAACTTGCTTTGTCTGCCAGCATCGGCCACGAAGGCATGCCTTACGTTCATGAAGAATTAAACGCCGATGACAACATGGGCAGCGTGGTTGAAAAAGTATTGGGCAATGCCGCAGCCTCCCTCTTGGGCGAGCGCCGCTTCCTGAAAGAATCCGAGCTGGAAAACGCGATTGCCATTCTGATGCACGCGCGACGCGTTGAGTTTTATGGTGTCGGCAACTCCGGCATCGTAGCCCAAGACGCGCAACACAAATTTTTCCGCTTCGGCATGTCCACTGTTGCTTATGTCGATACGCATACCCAGCTGATGGCGGCTTCCGTATTGACCGAGCAGGATGTGCTGGTGGCGATTTCCAATACCGGCTCGTCTATCGAATTGCTGGACGCGGCCAGTATCGCCAAAGAAAACGGCGCATCCGTTATCGCACTGACCCGCAATGATTCGCCGTTGGCCCAAATGGCCGATTGCGTATTGAGCATTGCCACTCAGGAAAATGCCGAGCTTTATACGCCTATGGTGTCCCGTCTTCTGCAATTGGCCGTTATCGACATTCTTGCCATCGGCTTGGCCTTACGCTTGGGCGATACCGCCAGCACGCAACTGCAAAAAAGTAAGAAAAGCATACACAACAAACACATCGAATACGATAAAGATTGATTCTTCACTGACATTTTCAGACGGCCTCGTCCCATATCCAGGCCGTCTGAAACCTCAAAAAACGGAAACCATCCCGTTCCCGTTTCAGACGACCTCACGGCCGTTTTCTCAACAAAACTGTCCACTATCCAGGAGAGCATCCGATGAAACACCTTCACGATTTACCGGCTTGGTCAAAATTATGGATACATTTTGACGAAACCAAAGAACAACACATGCGCGAAATGTTCGATCAAGATCCCGAACGTGCCGAGCGTTACTGGCTGCAAGTCGGCGGCCTGACACTGGATTATTCCAAAAACCGTATCAACGATGAAACCATGGCACTGTTGTTCGAGCTGGCGCGTGAAGCAGGCGTACCGGAACGGATGCAGCAAATGTTCCACGGTGAAAAAATCAATACAACGGAAAACCGCGCCGTTCTCCACGTCGCCCTGCGTAACCGCACCAACGCCCCCATCGTCGTAGACGGCGAAGATGTGATGCCTAAAGTCAACCATGTCCTGCAACGCATGGGCGAATTTGCACACGAAGTCCGCAGTGGCAGCTGGTTGGGCTATACCAACCAAGTCATCACCGACGTCGTCAACATCGGTATCGGCGGCTCCGACCTCGGTCCGCTGATGATGTGTACCGCGCTCAAACAATTCGGCCATCCGCGTTTGAACATGCACTTCGTCTCCAACGTGGACGGCTCCCAACTGCGCGACGTATTGTCCAAAGTCCACCCCGAGACCACCCTCTTCATCATCGCCTCCAAAACCTTCACCACCCAAGAAACCCTGACCAACGCCCTGACCGCGCGTAAATGGTTCTTGGATCATGCAGGCGATGAAAGCGCCGTGGCCAAACACTTCGTTGCTGTATCGACCAACCAAAAAGCCGTAGCCGAATTCGGTATCGATACCGCCAATATGTTTGAATTTTGGGACTGGGTCGGCGGACGATACAGTCTTTGGTCAGCTATCGGCCTGCCGATTATGCTGTAT
Source organism: Neisseria sp. HMSC070A01 (assembly GCF_001810165.1). Lineage (NCBI taxonomy): Bacteria > Pseudomonadati > Pseudomonadota > Betaproteobacteria > Neisseriales > Neisseriaceae > Neisseria > Neisseria sp. HMSC070A01. The sequence continues at coordinate 131,954 of NZ_KV800126.1, forward strand.
CTCGGCGAAGAGAACTTCATCGAAATGCTCAACGGCGCGCACCTGATGGACCAACACTTCATCAATACGCCGCTAGAGCGCAACATGCCCGTCATCCTTGCCCTCATCGGCATCTGGTACATCAACTACTACGGCGGCGGCAGCCACGTCATCGCCCCTTACGACCAACACCTCCACCGCCTGCCCAAATTCATCCAGCAGCTCGATATGGAGAGCAACGGCAAACAAGTGACCCTTGACGGCAAACCGGTCGGTTACGAAACTTCCCCGATTATTTGGGGCGAAACCGGTATCAACGGCCAGCACGCATTCTTCCAGCTGCTGCACCAAGGTACGCACATCACGCCGATTGACCTCATCGCCTCGCTTGAAAAACGCAGCAATTTGCAAGGCCATCACGAAATCCTGTTGGCCAACGTCTTTGCCCAAGCCGAAGCCTTTATGCGCGGCAAAACCCCAGACGAAGTCCGCGCCGAACTCAAAGCCCAAGGCATGGAAGCAGAGCGCATCGAAGAGCTGGTTCCGCACAAAACCTTCTCAGGCAACCGCCCGACCAACCTCATCCTCATGGACAAAATCAACCCGCGCAATATGGGTAGCCTGATTGCCATGTACGAACACAAAACCTTCGTTCAAGGCATTATTTGGGGCATCAACAGCTTTGACCAATGGGGCGTAGAACTCGGCAAACAACTGGCTAAAACCATTCTTGCCGAATTGAACGGCGAGACTGAAGTGCAAAAACACGACAGCTCGACTACACGTCTGATTAATCTTTATTTGAACGCCAACAAATAAAGCATTTATTTAAAGCTAAGGTCGTCTGAAACTTTCAGACGGCCTTTTGTTTTATTCCGGATCATCCGTAAACGCATTTTCCCGAAATATCGGTACAAATGTGAAAAGATACAGTACGAATACGACGATGGTCAGAATCGCGGGGATGGTAATGAAAAATATCGGGTTCACGTTCATTAAAAAGGTGCGCGAGACGGCGGCCATAAAGAGCAGGGGAACGGCAATGCGGCAGAGTTTTGGGTAGTCGAGTTTGGTAAAACCGCTGTGCCATAATCCGGCGGTCAGCCACACCATCATCACGCCGCCCATCATGCCGCCGAGTGTAATCAGATGCAGGGGCGTGGAGGCGGGCAGGTTTTGCAGTTTCGCCGTGCCTGTCCACAGATAGCCTGCAGCGGCAAAAAGCTGGAGCAGGTAATAAGTGCGGACGTAGTGTTTGTGCAGGAGTTCGTGATGGTGAAGCTCACGCAGCTTGGCGAGCAGAATGAAGCCGACGGCAAGCGCGGTAAAACCGGCGGTTTGCGCGGGCAGCCAAAGTTCGGCGGCGGCGTGCAGCAGCAGGAAGGTAATGGCGATGTTTTTATAGACGACGTTGGGGATGAATACGGGGTCTTTCAGACGACATTCTTTAAGAGCTTCCGCACCCAGAAGGACGCTGACGCGGACGGATACGAACATCACCGCTGCCATGTTCAGATGCACTTGCGCGCGCAACAGGTTTAAATCGCCAGTCGCGGCATAGGCCGTCTGAAAAACGGTAAACGCGGCAAGCAGCATTAACAGGGCGAAGTTGTCAGTGTTGCGGTCGAGCCAAATCAGCCAGGCGCAAAACAGCAGCAACACCAGCCAATAGGCAGCAACGAAAAACGAGGCAGGTTGCGGCGCAAACGGCAGCAGGATGGATGCGGCAAGCAACAATGCCGCCATCAAAGTAGCGACAGGTTTCAGACTGCCTTGATAGCCCGTCCATTCGAGCATGGCGGCAGTCAAAAAACCACCATATGCCGCAGGCAGCATGAGTTCCAAGAAGATTTGGCGGTGCAAAATGACGGCTCCGGGGCTGATGAAAAAGACCACCGCGCCGAGTATGGCAAGCACCGCTGCGCCGACGAAAAACGGCCGCATGGGGTGGGTGAAAAATTTATTCATGGCTTGGCTTGATTCTGCATGAAGATGCTTTCGGATATGGGTTTATTGGGTGGACAGGGCCGTATCTTTTGCCAAAGAGGCAAGCCTGTGGCCTGCTTGCCCTCTCTCTAACCCTCTCCCTGTGGGTTAGGGAGAGGGCAACGAACCGCAAGGTTTGTCAGATACTCAAATGCCCGTATCATTCATATTATTGATATTATTGTTCGAATTGTATTATTTTCAATAATAATAAATAACCCTAAACCAATATAAATAACAGCCATTATCCAACGACTAAACTTCTCTACAATTTCACCAACACCTGAAATATTAGCCAATCTTTGTGCTGTATATACTAAAACAAAAATCAATATTAAAAATACAAGAAGAGTAACTAATAAGTCGACAAGATCTAAAGTCACAAAGTAAGGAACAAAAAGTCCAATATTATCTGCACCACAACTAGCAACTGTAACCAAAGCAACAATACCGACTAATTTTGACAACCCTTTTTCATCCAATTCTTTTTTAGCTCTTTTTTCGCCCTCACAATCGTCGTAAATAGCAACTTTAATACCTAAGTAAATCGGTATTAAACCTAATAAACCCAACACCCATTTTTCCGGAACATAATTCAAAACAAAAGCTAGAAATAAACTAACTAATATTAAAATTACAGAACCTAAATATTGTCCGATATAAATATCTCGATATTCTTTTCTAGTATTTGCTCTAGCAAAAAATATTAATAGTATTACCAACAAATCTACTGCTGTAGCAATATATAAAACAGCAGCAGTAATCACAGTCGAAAACATAAAGCACCTCATAATGAATCCCCTGCCTCCTTGGTACCACGGCTTTTTCAAAAACCGAATCGCGTTCGGATAACAGATTCGTATCTTTCGCTAAAGAGGCAAGCCTACGGCTTGCTTACCCTCTCCCTGGCCCTCGCCCCGTGGGAGAGGGTTAGGGAAACGAACCGCAAGGTTCGTCAGATACTCAAATGCCCGTATTATTCATAATAATGAATCCCCTGAAACTCCCTTGCCACCACTGCTTCTTCAAAAGCAGAATCGCGTTCGGACAGCGGCGAGGGCAGGGTAATTACGTTTTGCACGTTCATGCCCTTAGCGGAAAGCAGCATGATTTCATGGCTTAGGCGCGCGGCTTCAAAGCGGTCGTGCGTTACCAGCATACACGCCATGCCCTGCCGCTCGATTTTTTCCACCAGCATGGCAACCAAAATATCGCGCAAATCGCGGTCCAAACCGACAAACGGCTCGTCCAGCAAGGCTAGGTCGCAGCCGCACAGCAGCAGGCGCAAAAACGCCACCCGTTTCGCCATGCCGCCGGACAACTCGGTCGGATATTTGTTCAAATCGCCCGCAGTCAGCCCGACTTTCGCCGCCAGTGCGATGATTTCGCCTTCATCGGGTTTGTCCATAAAAATCGCGATATTCTGCATCGCGGTCAAGTTTTCAGGCAGGCGATTTTCCTGAAACAGAAAACCCGTTTTGCGGAAAGTATTGCGTATCGTGCCCGATTTTGGCGTTTCCAAACCGGCAATCAATCGCAAAACCGTCGTCTTGCCGCAGCCGCTCGGCCCGAATAAAGCTTTTACTTCGCCATGTTGCAGATTCAAACTGAAATCGCGCACGATGGGGTCACGGAGAATTTCAAAACGCACGTTTTCAAGACGGAGCATCATCTTCTCCACGGCATAAACAAAATTTCCAAAGGCTTGGTAATCAGGTATTCAAACAGCGACACAAACACGATAACCAACACCACATAAGCCATCACCGTCGAAGTCTCCAGCATCGCCCTCGCGTCCGCAATACGCGCGCCCACGCCTTCGCTCGCGCCCAAGAGTTCCGCCATAATCACTACCTTCACCCCCATCGCCACCGCCACGCCGATGCTGGAAATCACATAGCCCGTCAGGTGCGGGATATACAGATAACGGATTTTTTTCAGACGGCCTAATTTATAAGCGTCAAACAACTCCTCATGCTGCTTGTTCACGCTCGCCATTCCGACTGCCGCACTCGCAAACGTCAGCGGCGCAACCAAGACAATGATGGTAAACAGCACGCTCGGATTGCCGAAACCGAACCAAAACAACGCCATCACCACCCAAATAATCGGCGGCATCGCCAACAAAACCGTAATCACAGGCTTAAGCAACGCCATCGCCGTCTTAAAACTGCCCGCCACCAGCCCCGCCGCTAGTCCTGCTACCAAAGCAACCGAAATGCCCACCACAGAACGCCACAGCGAAATCCCGATTTCGTTTTCCTGAAAATGTTTCAATAAATCTAAAGACTTTTGAAACACCTCCACCGGCGCAGGCAGCATAAACTCGCCGAACACGGCACTGCCCCACGCCCACAACGCCACTACCACCATCGCCACGCTCAAACCGGCAAAGCCGCTCCAAAGGTAGTCGATGATGTAAAACACCGCAGGCTGCGGTTTGCGTATTTTGTCGGTTTTAATCATGGTTTGAGTGTTGGTTGAAGGGGATGGTTTGGGGACGGTAGATCATCTGAAAAAATGGTGATTGGGTTAGATGGAACACCGTAACCCAACCTATACTTACTTTTTGAATTTAGCAATTTTTATGATTTCTAGTTTTTTAATTCATGATCCCAAATTTGCTCACAAATAGCTTGATAAAGTTTTTGTCTTTCATCAATATCTTTCTTTTTAAATTCGGTATGAGCTCGAAATGGTAAATTTAATTCATTTGTTGGATTGATGAAATTAGGATTTTTCTCATATGCCAACGGACAAAGTGATTTTACCAATAAATTTTCTTTTATATAGTGAGTATGTTTTTTTTCATATGGTAAATCCCCATAAGATTGATTTATACCCCTTGGTAATAATACCAAATCACCAATTTTATTTCGGTATTGTTTGAACTCATGTTCTTGCTTAAACTCATCAGTATGATCTAAAAATTTATCAGCCCAAATATGCTCTACTTCAAAAGGTTTTCCTGACTCTGGCTGGAAATAACTTACAAAATTCGTATTTATTCCCGCTTTCTGTTCAACCCAAGCAGTAATACGAGAAAGTAAAAATTTTACGAATCTATAATTTTGTCCATGAAGTCGGAAGTCAGCCATCCCATTAAATGATTCTTGCATTTCAGAAAGTTTCTTAGAGAGTATGGCTTTCAGTTCATCAATATTTTTTCCTCTAATATCTTTAACTAAAAGATACATGGTATAACGAATTGAATTTGCTGAAAATTTCCTAAAGTTAATGGAGCGTTTTACAACAAATGTTTCAATATAACGTGCAACTATATTTATTTTCCTACAAACTATTTCTTCACTATCGGAAAGATTTAATGGAGAAAGCATTAATGGAAAACTTAATGTTGGAGCAATACCCCATTGATTTATATAATAACATACTCAAGTCCTGTGGTTAGCGTTTTTTCTGCATTAAGAATCTTAATATAAGATTTCAAATAGAATTTGAAATCTTTTTGAATAAAATTTTCAAAAGTTTGGTCATCATTCTCATCTAACCCAATTTTCTTTAGATTATCTCTAACCCAGCTATGAAAACGAGTCCCTATTTTTTCAAAATCCTCATTTTGTGAACCTACTCCACCTGAACGAATACTATCAGCATACTTAGCTCTTAACCAAGATTGGAAAAATCTCTGTTCTTCATCCCTTTCAAAGGATTTAAGGTCTATCATCGCTTTCTTCCATTGCTCATTAGATAGCTTTCGTTTATCAGAATTTTTAAATCTAGATAAAATAAATCCTTTCAACATCTCAGATGGTGTAAGATTTAATCCTCGATCATTCATGGTTTCAAAAATGGTATAAGCATTTTCATCTGAATATGCAATAATTTCTACCATAATAACGTTATACTTTAGCCAATCTATAAAGAATGGAAAAGCTTCATTTTTTAACTCTTCGGGAAATGCCTCCACTATATCCTGATAACGCTTTGCCATGTTTATTGTTGATTCATCATCATCTTCATGTGGATTATATTCACCATGATTAAATAATGCTTCAAGGCAGGTAACTCTTTCTTCTACTGTAATATTAAAAGACTTATTTCCACGAAGTTCTGAAAAAATCATTGATTCGATCTTTTCTGATTGATTCAATTCTTTTTGTAAATTATTGAGATAAATTAAAAATAAAGTAAGTGAAGTTAGACGCTGCTGCCCATCAATAATACTGCGTTTTCCATCTTTTAAACTTACTACAAATGGACCAAGATAATAGTTATTATATTTTTCTCCTTCCTCTCGTTTATCTCCAGATGTATATTCTGTAAGAAAAGTAGACGTTAAATCAGTAACTAATGCTTCAATATGTTTTTTTTCCCAACTGTATTCACGCTGAAAAAAATCTACTGTATATTTTTGTTCATTTAATACATCAAATACATTTCTATGATGTGCTTCAATTTTGTTTTTAAAGTTACTCATTATTTTCCTTGGGTTTTATAAAATTAAATTATAACATTATGTATGTTTTTAGAATATATTTATCAAGGTAATCGTTACATATTTTCTAAACTTTATTTTGTGTATTAAAATTTTTCCTAAGCTATTCAGTTAACTAATGCCTTGATGAGCCGTCTGAAAATAGAAGATTGAATACTCACGACTATTCTACACTTTCAGACGGCCTCTCTCCCATTTTAAGCCAAGAAGAACCCGTTATCCGGCAGCTTGCCGCCTAAAAGTTTTGGGTTGAACTGCATTAGGATTTCGTAAAACTTCAAAATCTCGTTTTTCACTTCGCTGCCTTTGGTTACCGTCAGCCGCGCGCCGTCCAAGCCCATGACTAGGGCGGGTTCGGGGGCGGGGAGGTAGTTTTTGCCGATTTTCGCGGCGCTTTGGCGGTTGGCGAGTATCCAGTTGAGCGCGTTTTTCAAATCCTGATGGAAGAGGTCGAACTGCGCTTTGTGCGCGTGGAAATATTCTTCGTTGGCGATGATGCCTGCCATCGGAATCAGCGGTTTGGTGTCAAACGCCTGTCCCCATGCTTTCACCAAGTCAAAGCCGCGCACGACGTTTACCCCCATGGTTTTGCCTTTCAGTAGGCTGGCGGTTGCCATCGGTTCTGGCAGGATGGCGGCGTGGTAGTCCTTGCTCAAAAACAGTCCGACTGCTTCGGGCGGTGTGGCAGTGTAAGTGATGCCGACTTTGTGTGCGTCGATTTTCAGTTTTTTCAACAAAGCTTGCAGCACGATGTCGGGCATGTCGTTTTTAAATGGCACAAGGATTTTTTTGCCGACCAAATCCTGCGGCGAGGTAATCGCGCTGCCTTTGCACATCAGCTGCGTGATGCCGTTGGTCAAAATATTCACCATGCCGACTTTCTGCCCTTGGTTGCGCAGGTTCACGCCGACATTGCTCGGACTCATCATGACTTTAAATTGTCCGCTTGCTACGCCTGCACGCAGTTGATCGGGCGAACGCCAAATTTTCAGCGATACATCCGCCTGTTTCGCCAGCTTGCCTTGCAACGCCGCTACGGCAATGGTAACGCTGGGCATCGCCGGTGCGCCGTACACGGTAAATTGCTCTTTACCGGCTGCCAACAATGAAGGCGAAACGCCTGCGGCTGCCAGCGCGGCGGTCATTTTTAAGAAATCGCGTCTTTTCAGTTCCATTTTTTATCTCCTAATTCTTAATAAGCCAATGCAGGCATTCTTTCAGACGGCCTGATTTTAAAATGCCGCATGCAAACTCAACCAATATGTCCTGCCCGGTGCATACACTACACTGGGCGACAGGGCGAGGACGTGGTCGCCGCTGATGTATTCGGCGTATTTTTTGTTGAACACGTTGTTCACGCCCAAGCGCAAGCCGTATTTGTCTTTGATGTTTACGCCTGCGTAAAGGTCGGCAACGGTAAAGCCTTTGGCGGCTTCGCGTTTGTCTATGCCCAGACCGCTTGCCGCGTCAAAATCGCCGCGCGTTTGTTTGGCGACAAAGCGTGTTGCTGCGCCGATGTTGTAGCTGCCGTGGGCAAAGTAGTTTTTGTAGTCGGCTTGGACGGCGGCTTCAAACGGACGGATTTGATAGAGCGGTCTGCCGTCGGTTTCGTTGTGTCCGTAGTTGTAGGTGGCTTTGATACCTGCCGCCCAATGCGGATTGAAGTTGTAACGCGCGTAGGCCTGCGCGGTAAACAATCGTGCGTCCACGTTGCGTGTGATGATGCCGCCGCCTTTGGAAGCCGTGCCGCTTTGTCCGTGGGCGCGGTCAAAAATAATCAGGTCTTTGACTTTGTCCGCCACAAGTGTGCCGCCCACGTTCCAGCCTGCGCCTGCGAGCGAGTTCATGTAGCCGTTGTAGTAGTCGTTGCGGCTGTCGGCGTTGAGCTTGATGCGGTTGTGTTTTTCGGTTTTCAGCAGGGGATTGCCTGCGATGGCGGCGGCTGGGGTTTGGTTCATCAACGCGCCGTTCATGCGGTTTTGCACGATGGCGGCAAGCGAGTTGAAGCGTTCGGTGTTGTCGCCGATGCGTTCTAAGTGAGCAAGGGAAACGCTGTATTTTTGCGTTTCAGACGGCGTGAAATCGTATTTGAGTTCGCCGGAGAAGGCATGGCGGCGAACTTTGCCGTTGAAGTCGTAGCCGTAATGGGTTTTCCAGATTTGTTGCGATGAGGCGAAGGCAAGGTTGCGGTTCATCGGATGGGCGGGCTGCGCTGTATTTTTGCGTACGTCCGCTTCGTTGATTTCGTAGCTTAAGCCCAAACCCAGTTTGTGTTGGTCGTTGAACTTGTAAGACAGGGTATCGGCGATGCGCCAGCGGTCAATGTGCACATCGGCGAAACGGTAGCCGTTGAGGAAGTCGCGCATGGCGGTGTGGGCGTTGCGCTCGCCGTTTTGGCTGTCGTTGCGGTAGCTGACGGCGACGTTGTTGTGGAATTTACCAAAGTCCGCATCGTGTTTGAGTGAGAAGTCGTACACTTTGCGGTCAAGCTCTACGAATACTTGCTGCGGCGTGTTGTTTGGACGCAGAGAGTAATTGTCGGCATGGCGTTTGAGTTTGATGATGCCTGCTTCCGCGCTGACCGTATTGCTCAAATCGGCATTGCCCCAACGCGCGTTGAGTTTGGCGATGTGGCGTTCGGTATCCAATGCGTCATTGACGAACTGCGGTTGGCGGTCGTTGTTGATGTCATCGTGTAGATAGGTGAGGCGGTATTCTTGATTTTCAGACGGCACGAAACCGAGTACCAAAGCTTGATTAAAACGGCTGTATTTCCAATCTGTTTGATTGCCGTCGCCGTCTTTATAGCCGTTGGCCTTGGTGTGATTGAGGTTGACCACGCCGTACACTTTCGCCCCGCGCGCTTGCGCGGTAATGGAATTGTAAAAGCTTTTGCCGTAAAAACCGCTGTTTGCTTTCAGCGGACGGAAGGCTTGGTCTATGTTTTCGGTAACAAAGTAATGATCGCTGCGGTCGGTGCGGTCAAATTGGTTTTCGGGGAAATAGCCTTGTGCGGCGGTCGGTGCAATCGGTTTGGGAGGGGAAAAGGTTTTGACAGGCTGGATTTCATCAGGGTCTGCCAAGGTTTCGGCAAAGCCGTTTGCGGCGGCAAAACCGCTCATTAACAGGTAAACCAAATGTTTTCGTTTCATCTTTATCTCCTGATAATCATTTTTATTCATTATGCTCTTGGAGAGAAACAAAGTAAAGAAACGATAAGGTATTTATTGTCGATAAATACCTAACGTAGAACACAAATCGGCAAGGAGGAAAATTTTTAGAAGAGGGGAGCGGCGGCGCAGGTTGTATTTGCTCCGAAATCGGGTTTTATCTTCTATTAATATTTCAGGTTGATAAAGCAAAAGGCCGTCTGAAAACCTCTCTCTTTTCAGACGGCCTTTTGCTGGGTATAATAAATTTACGAATCATTATTATTTCTGTTTAAATGTAGGAGAAACGCATGAGTACCCGTACCGAACACGACACCATGGGCAATGTCGAAGTCCCGTCCGAAGCCTATTGGGGCGCGCAGACCCAGCGTAGCTGCAACAATTTCAAAATCGGCGGCGAAACCCTGCCGCAGCCGCTGATTTATGCTTTGGCGCTGGTGAAAAAAGCCGCCGCCGCCACCAATGTTTCCCTCGGCAGGATTAAGCCTGAGCAGGCGGATTTGATTACGCAGGCGGCGGATGACGTGTTGAACGGCAAGCTCGACGGGCAGTTTCCTTTAGTGGTTTGGCAGACCGGCTCCGGCACGCAGTCCAATATGAACATGAACGAAGTGCTGGCGAACCGTGCCAACGAAATCGCCGGTACGGGTTTGGCGGCGTACCAGCCCGTCCATCCCAACGACCATGTGAACCACGCGCAATCGACCAACGACGCGTTCCCGACCGCCATCCACGTCGCCGCCGCGATTGAAATCAACCGCCACCTCATTCCGGCGGTAAAAGCCCTACGCGACACATTGGACAAAAAAGCCAAAGAATTCGCCCCCATCGTCAAAATCGGCCGCACCCATTTGCAGGATGCGACGCCGTTGACTTTGGGACAAGAATTTTCCGGCTACGTTTCCCAGCTTGACCACGGCTTAGGCCGTCTGAACGACGCGCTCAAAGGTTTATACGAACTCGCTTTGGGCGGCACGGCGGTCGGCACAGGTTTGAACAGCCATCCCGAATACGCCGAAAAAGCCGCCGCCAAACTCGCCGAACTGTCCGGCCTGCCGTTTGTCAGCGCGCCGAACAAATTTGAAGCCTTGGGCGGACGTGATGCCGCCGTTGCCGCTTCGGGCGCATTGAAAACGCTGGCGGCAAGCCTGAACAAAATCGCCAACGACATCCGCTGGCTGGCAAGCGGCCCGCGCTGCGGTTTGGGTGAAATTAAAATCCCCGAAAACGAGCCGGGTTCGTCCATCATGCCGGGCAAAGTCAACCCGACCCAATGCGAAGCGATGACCATGGTGTGCTGCCAAGTGTTCGGCAACGACGTTACCATCGGCATGGCGGGCGCGTCGGGCAATTTCGAGCTGAACGTCTATATGCCCGTTATCGCCTACAACCTCTTGCAATCCATCCGCCTCTTGGGCGATGCGTGCAACAGCTTCAACGAAAACTGCGCCGCCGGCATCGAACCCGTACCAGAAAAAATCGATTATTTCCTGCACCATTCCCTGATGTTGGTTACTGCGTTAAACCGCAAAATCGGCTACGAAAACGCCGCCAAAGTTGCCAAAACCGCCTATAAAAACGACAAATCGCTGCGCGAAACTGCCGTTGAGTTGGGCTTGCTGACAGGCGAAGAGTTTGACGAACTGGTTGTCCCCGCCGATATGGTTCATCCGCGTTAAGCTTTAATAATGAAACATGCCGTCTGAAAATGTGTTCAGACGGCATGTTTTTATGCTGCGCTTGTCTTTTCTTCGAATAGGGCAAAAATCATTGGCATCAGATTGACGACCATTAGAAACATTATTGAGCTCAAAAATGTACGCCAGGCATAATGCCACGCTTCCTTTCTGTCTGCTTGAGGTAGGAGCGATGCAGAATAGCGGTTGTGTAGGGTTTTTGCGGTGTCATTGTTTTCTAAATAGTCCAACGAAAGTACCAATAATTTGCCTGTGTCCTTGTGTTGTAAGAATTTGGCATGTTCAACCCAGATGCCCGGCTTGGCGTGTTCGCATAAAGATTCAATGCCGACGCAAGAGGCTAAGCTGTTTTGGTTGTTTTGCAAAATCGACAGCTCGTTTTTTTCGGCCTGCATGGTGGCGGCGGAGGTTTGATGAAGGTATGCGCTCATGCCGTTGCGCTCTATTGCTTGGAAATCATGGAGCTGGCTGAATCCGCCATTTTCCCAGGCGACGAATACGGCATAGCAGCCGCTGAATAGGCAGATCATAGCCAATTTTAAGACAATGTTTTTCATCCTCGCTCCTTTTTTTGAAGACGGCGGCAAAGTCAGGAGGCGTGTTTTCTCGTTTGAAGGTAAGTTTAGGTTTTATCAGTTTTTATTGTGAGGTTGAGTGTAACACAGGTAATCAAAAGGCCGTCTGAAAATTTTCAGACGGCCTTTTATTATGTGTTTAGATGGGTTTAAGCCAACAATTTACGCCAGCGTTTCACTTGGAAACGGACTTGTTCAGGCGCGGTGCCGCCCAAGTGGTTGCGCGCGTTTAAGCTGCCTTCGGGTGTCAGCACGCTGTAAACGTCGTCGGCGATCAAACCGCTGAAACCTTGCAGGACTTCAAGCGGCAATTCGCTCAAATCAACACCTGCTTTATCGGCATGGCGCACGGCTTGGGCAACGACTTCGTGGCTGTCGCGGAAAGGCATGCCTTTTTTCACTAAGTAGTCCGCCAAGTCGGTAGCCGTTGCAAAGCCCTGCATTACAGCGGCACGCATATTGTCGGGTTTGACGGTCACGCCGCGCATCATGTCGGCGTAAATGCGCAGGGTGTCGATAAGCGTGTCGGCAGTGTCAAACAAAGGCTCTTTGTCTTCCTGATTGTCTTTGTTGTATGCCAAAGGTTGCGATTTCATCAGGGTAACCAAGCCGATCAGGTGTCCGATGACGCGACCGGATTTGCCACGTACGAGTTCGGGTACGTCGGGGTTTTTCTTTTGCGGCATGATAGACGAGCCGGTGCAGAAACGGTCGGCAATATCGATAAAGCCGAAACGCGGGCTCATCCACAAAATCAATTCTTCGGAAAGACGGCTCAGGTGAACCATAATCAGGGAAGCGGCAGCCGTGAACTCAATGGCAAAATCGCGGTCAGATACGGCATCGAGCGAGTTTTGGCAGATTTGTTCAAAGCCCAACAGCTCGGCGGTGATTTCGCGCTGAATCGGGTAGGTGGTACCGGCCAGTGCGGCGGCGCCGAGCGGCATACGGTTGACGCGTTTGCGGCAGTCGGCCATGCGCTCGAAATCGCGGCCGAGCATTTCGACGTAGGCGAGCATGTGATGCCCGAAGCTGACCGGCTGGGCAACTTGCAGATGGGTAAAGCCGGGCATGACGGTTTCCGCGTTTTGTTCCGCCAAATCGACCAAGGCCGTCTGAAGGTTTTGAATTAGGCTTTGGATAACGGTAATTTGATCGCGCAGCCACAGGCGGATGTCGGTAGCGACTTGGTCGTTGCGGCTGCGGCCGGTGTGCAGGCGTTTGCCGGCATCGCCGATTTTGTCGGTGAGGCGGCGTTCGATGTTCATGTGGACATCTTCCAAATCCAGCGACCAGGAAATAGTTCCTTCCTTGATTTCTGCTATAATCTCGGCCATGCCCTGACGGATGGCGGAGAGGTCGTCTTCGCTCAAAACGCCCGACTGTATCAGCATTTGCGCATGTGCCAGCGAGCCTTGGATGTCCCATTCTGCCAGCCGTTTGTCAAAATCAATCGAGCCGGTATATTTTTTGACCAGCTCGGAAACAGGTTCGTTAAAACGGCCTGACCAGGTTTTGTCCTTGCTCATATCAGCATCCTTAAAATATAAATAAAAAAACAGGGTCTACGTCTTCAATATAGCAGACCCGTCTATACATTATGAAAGAAAACGGTTGAAATCATGTCTATTATACGTCAAATAAACCAGAATTTCGCAGTGCCGGATTTGCGCAATTCCGCAACTTTGGTGCGCCTGCTCATTGTTTTATTAATCAGTTTGTTTATCTTTCCGTTGATGACGGTATCGGGCGTACCTTATCCGGAACAGATTTTCCAACATTTTTCATGGGCTTGCCCCGTCATCCTCTTAATTTTACTTAAGGTCTATTTTTTACAGGCATTTGCGCCGTCCCTGCTTCGTTCGCAGTATAGCGTCGTGATTTCCTACGTTTCCAACCTGCTGATTTTCTTGTTTGTCGATGTAGTGATTTTGAAGACAGAGATGTGGCCGCTGATTCAACACTTCTTCTTGCTGACTTTTTTTTGTTTCAGTTTCATGTACATCGAAGCCGCCCGTCGCAACAGCCTTGCGCCTTCCATTTCCGAAGCCAGGCTGAGCGCGTTGACGGCGCGTATCCGTCCGCATTTCTTGTTTAACAGCCTAAATGCCGCCATCAGCTTAATCCGTCTGCGCCCGTATGATGCGGAAACTTTGTTGGAAAATCTGGCCAACCTGTTCCGCGCACAGCTGCGCGACGGCAGTCAAAACAGCAACTTAGGGCAGGAAATCGAGTGGGCGCAAGAATATATTGCCATCGAGCAAATCCGCATGGGGCATATGCGTGTACAGGTTATGTGGCAACACCATGCGCCCGACGATGCGGAAACGCCGCATCTGCTGCTGCAGCCGCTTTTGGAAAATGCCGTATTCCATGGTGTCGAATCCACCCACCGCCCAGGAATAATTACGGTATTAACAAAATTGGAAAAATCCTCTATTTTCATCAGTATCGAGAATCCGTGCGGAACGGAACCTAATGAAAATACCAAGCCGCATAAAGGCAATTCTATGGCCTTACGCAACCTGAAAGAGCGCCTGACTTTGATGTATGACACCGATGCGAAAATCAGAAGCATCCAATCAGACGGCCTGTTTCGCGTTGAAATCATCTTGCCGTACCGTAAAAAATCAGCCGAAGTTTCCCGTCTGTTTGGCTAAAACGCGTAGAAGAGGGCGGCTTGAGATAAATTAGACTATTAATACATTAAATAAAATAGTTTAAATTTATTACATTCAGTAACATAACTGTTCCCATTTTTTGAAAACTGGTCTATGATGCTTAAAAGGATTGTTTACAATCTTTAACTGCAAATCATTTGCAACTGCCCAGAAGAAAAAACAGAAAAAGGAACAAAGAGATGTTAGAAGCCTATCGTAAAGCCGCCGCCGAGCGCGCTGCCCTTGGTATTCCCGCCCTTCCTCTGACTGCTCAGCAAACTGCTGATTTGGTTGAGCTGCTGAAAAATCCACCTGCCGGTGAAGGTGAATTCTTGGTTGAGCTGTTGGCTCACCGCGTACCGCCCGGTGTGGACGATGCCGCCAAAGTCAAAGCTTCATTTTTGGCTGCCGTTGCCGAAGGCAGCGCATCCAGCCCGTTGATTTCCCCAGAGTACGCTACCGAACTGTTGGGTACCATGCTCGGCGGTTACAACATTCATGCACTCATCGAACTCTTGGACAACGACAAACTTGCGCCTATCGCTGCAAATGGTCTGAAACACACTCTGCTGATGTTCGACTCTTTCCACGATGTTCAAGAAAAAGCCGAAAAAGGCAACAAATACGCGCAAGAAGTATTGCAATCTTGGGCGGATGCCGAATGGTTTACTTCTCGTGCCAAAGTTCCTGAAAAAATCACTGTTACCGTCTTTAAAGTCGACGGAGAAACCAATACAGACGACCTCTCTCCTGCACCTGATGCATGGAGCCGCCCCGATATTCCGCTGCACGCGCTGGCCATGCTGAAAAACCCGCGCGACGGCATCACGCCCGACAAACCGGGCGAAGTCGGTCCGATTAAATTGTTGGAAGAACTCAAAGCCAAAGGCCATCCGGTTGCCTACGTCGGCGACGTGGTCGGTACCGGTTCTTCACGCAAATCCGCGACCAACTCCGTCATTTGGCATACAGGCGAAGACATCCCGTTCGTTCCGAACAAACGTTTTGGCGGCGTCTGCTTGGGTGGCAAAATCGCACCGATTTTCTTCAATACTCAAGAAGACTCCGGCGCATTGCCGATTGAAGTCGATGTATCAGCTCTGAAAATGGGCGATGTCGTCGATATCCTGCCTTATGAAGGCAAAATCGTGAAAAATGGTGAAACCGTTGCCGAATTCAGCTTGAAATCACAAGTATTGCTGGACGAAGTGCAAGCGGGTGGCCGTATCAACCTAATTATCGGTCGCGGTCTGACTGCCAAAGCGCGCGAAGCCCTGAAACTGCCTGCTTCCACCGAATTCCGTCTGCCTCAAGCACCTGCCGAAAGCAAAGCCGGTTTCACGTTGGCCCAAAAAATGGTTGGTCGCGCCTGCGGTTTGCCGGAAGGCAAAGGCGTGCGTCCGGGTACTTACTGCGAACCACGCATGACTACTGTCGGCTCGCAAGATACTACCGGTCCGATGACCCGCGACGAGTTGAAAGACTTGGCTTGTTTGGGCTTCTCCGCCGATATGGTGATGCAGTCTTTCTGTCACACCGCCGCTTATCCGAAACCTGTCGATGTCAGAACCCATAAAGAATTGCCTGCCTTCATCTCTACCCGTGGCGGTGTATCCCTGCGTCCAGGCGACGGCGTGATTCACTCATGGCTCAACCGTCTGCTGTTGCCTGATACAGTCGGTACCGGCGGCGACAGCCACACCCGTTTCCCTATCGGTATTTCCTTCCCTGCCGGTTCCGGCTTGGTTGCTTTCGCAGCAGCCACCGGTGTGATGCCACTCGATATGCCTGAGTCCGTACTGGTACGCTTCAGCGGCAAACTGCAACCGGGCGTAACCCTGCGCGATTTGGTAAATGCCATTCCACTGTACGCGATTAAACAAGGTTTGCTGACCGTTGCCAAAGCCGGTAAGAAAAACATCTTCTCCGGCCGTATCCTCGAAATTGAAGGCCTGCCTGATTTGAAAGTAGAACAAGCTTTTGAATTGACCGACGCATCCGCCGAACGCTCCGCAGCAGGCTGTACCGTGAAGCTCAATAAAGAGCCGATTATCGAGTACATGAAATCCAACATTGTGTTGATGAAAAACATGATTGCCGACGGCTATCAAGACCCGCGCACTTTGGAGCGCCGCATCAAAGCCATGGAAAAATGGTTGGCGAATCCTGAGCTGCTCGAAGCAGATAAAGATGCCGAATACGCCGCTGTGATTGAAATCAACATGGACGACATCAAAGAGCCGATTATTGCCTGCCCGAACGACCCTGACGACGTGTGCTTCATGTCTGAACGCTCCGGCACTAAAATCGACGAAGTGTTCATTGGTTCTTGTATGACCAACATCGGCCACTTCCGCGCCGCTTCCAAACTCTTGGAAGGCAAGTCCGACATCCCCGTCCGCCTGTGGATGGCGCCGCCGACCAAAATGGATGCGAAAGAGTTGTCTGACGAAGGTCACTACGGCGTACTCGGCCGTGCCGGCGCGCGTATGGAAATGCCGGGTTGCTCATTGTGTATGGGTAACCAAGCACAAGTACACGAAGGCGCGACTGTCATGTCCACTTCCACCCGTAACTTCCCGAACCGCTTGGGTAAAAACACCTTCGTTTACCTCGGCTCGGCTGAGTTGGCGGCAATCTGCTCCAAACTAGGTAAAATCCCGACTGTTGAAGAATACCAAGCCAACATCGGTATCATCAACGAGCAGGGCGACCAAATTTACCGCTACATGAACTTCAACGAAATCGACAGCTACAACGAAGTAGCCGAGAAAGTAAATGTTTAATGTAACAAGGTAAACCGATTTTCAGACGGCCTTAAATAACCAAGGCCGTCTGAAACGGATAAATAAAGGACGTGTTCATTACGTCCTTTTTATTTTAGGTTTAATAAAAGGCTGTCTGAAAGATATATTTCAGACGGCCTTTTAGTACAAAACAGCGTGGTTTATTTTACGCCAAAACCAGGTTGGAGTAAGGCGCAAGGCTGACGCTCGTGACGGCTGCGGCGTGTTCTGCCAGCAATTTTGCCGCAGGCAATACCCGGGTCATTTTTGTCTTCTGTTTTTTTCGAGTTTTTGTCCGACTTGCTCGCATATTCGCTGCGTTTGTTTCTGTCATCACGGCGGGAGCGACTGTCGTTGTGTTGATTCTGGTGTGTTTCAGCTTCATCTTGGTTGCTGTTGCTCCACCAATGCGGCTCGAAGCCTTCAATGCGTTCTACTTTCAAATCGCTGCCGGTCAGCTCTTTAATGGCTTCAAACATTTTTTGTTCGGTTTTATCCATCAAGGAAATAGCAACGCCATCGGCACCAGCCCGGCCGGTACGTCCGATGCGGTGGACGTAGTCTTCGGGTTGGGTCGGCAACTCGTAGTTGATGACGAAAGGCAACTCGGCAATATCCAGGCCGCGTGCGGCAACGTCGGTGGCAACCAAAACGCGTAATGTGCCTTCTTTAAAGGCATTGAGGGTTTCCAGTCGGCTTTGTTGGGATTTGTCGCCGTGGATGGATTGCGCGGCGATATGGCGGCGGACGAGGTCGCGGGTAACTTGATCGACGCTTTGTTTGGTTTTGCAGAAAACAATAACTTGATTCATATGCAAATCAACAATCAGGCGTTCGAGTAGATTGCGTTTTTTGAGTGCATCAACGGCAATGATGTGTTGCTCGACATTGGCGTTGGTGGTATTTTGCGCGGCCACCTCGACCATTTCAGGCGTATGCATAAAATCTTGTGCAAGCTTGCGGATAGGCGGTGAGAAAGTGGCGGAGAAAAGCAGGGTTTGTCGCTGTTTGGGCAACATCTGCATGATTTTGCGGATGTCGTCGATGAAACCCATATCCAGCATACGGTCGGCTTCGTCGAGTACAACGATTTCGACTTTGTTTAAATTGATGTTTTTTTGTTTGACGTGGTCGAGCAGTCGGCCAACTGTGGCAACAACGATTTCGCAACCGGCGCGCAAGTCGGCAGTTTGTTTGTCCATATTGACGCCGCCGAAGAGGACGGTGTGGCGCAAAGGGAGGTTTTTAATGTATGCCTGTACGTTTTGGTCGATTTGATCAGCCAGTTCGCGGGTCGGGGTCAATACCAGCATGCGGACGGGGTGCATGGCCGGGGAAGTGCTGGATGTGGCGTAGCGTTTCAGGCGTTCGAGGCTAGGCAGCATAAAGGCGGCGGTTTTGCCTGTGCCGGTTTGGGCGGCGGCTAAAAGGTCGTGTCCGGCCAACGCCTTAGGAATGGCTGCGGCCTGGATAGGCGTCGGGTTTTCATAACCCTGATCGGTCAGGGCAGAGACCAATTCGCTGCCTAAACCGAGTGAAGAGAAAGGATTCATGATAGCGGCTTTCTGTTCAGACGGCCTTTTGCATAATAAGGCCGTCTGAAAAAATCTGATTCTGAAATGGACAAACCGCAGTATGGTGTCGATTCTGCGGTTTGAAAAAAATGGGGTACGGAAAATCCGTCAAGTAGTCCATTATGCCATAAAACGAAGGACTCCCCAAATGATGGCGACAGCTTTGATTGGCCTGATTTTGATATTTTTACAGTCTAAGAGAAGAAAAATCAATTGATCGGCAAGGTTTTGAGTTTATTGAGGATTAAGCATTTGTCTTAACGTCAATAGGATTAATTTATCAAAAACTTACAGGCTAAAATGAAACTAAATTGGAATTGGGTACTCAATATTGAGGTGCAGGGCTGGTTGACAGCCTGTATCTCCCGTTTAACGGTAAACCATAAAATTAAAATTTAGGAATATACAATTATGAAAACTTTATTGATCGCTCTTGCAACCGGTAGCCTGATGTTGGCAGCTTGTTCTTCTTCCAAACCTGCTGAAGAAGCGGCAGCGCCACGCGTCACTGTTGAAGAAGCAATGACCCAATGCCAACAGGCATCTGGTGAAAATGCTGACCGCGCTGTGTTTGATGCCTGCATGAAAGACAAAGGCTATCAACGTACCGCTGAATCAGCTGCTTCCGAGCCTGCTGCCTCTGAACCAGTAGCAGCGCCTGAGGCTGTTGCTCCTGAAGCTGCCGCATCCGAGCCTGCTGCTAAAGCCGCTCCTGCAAAAAAAGCTGCTAAAAAAGTGAAAAAATAAGCTTCATAAAATTCAAGGTAGTCTCGCTCATCAATACTCCGGATGAAAGCAGGCTGTAGAGCAACTTGAAGACAAAGGCCTTCTGAATATGTTTCAGACGGCCTTT
>NZ_KV800126.1:151789-216427 GCF_001810165.1 Neisseria sp. HMSC070A01
AGGCCGTCTGAATATGTTTCAGACGGCCTTTGTTTCGTATATGGAATTGTTCGGCAATATGATTTAATTCAAAAAAAGACGTGTACGGTTACACGTCTTTTTCAAAGAATCAGTTTTACTGTTTGTATTCGCTGCCGTCTGCACGGAAAAGTTTTGGCTGATCGCCTTTTTCCACCACTTCTTTATTGATGACGACTTTGGCGACGTCTTTCAAATCTGGCAGGGCATACATGGTGTCCAAGAGGCAGCGTTCGACGATAGAGCGCAGGCCACGCGCACCGGTTTTGCGTTCCATTGCCAGTTTGGCGATGCTGCGCAAAGCGTCTTCTTCAAACTCAAGACTGACATCTTCCATTTCAAACAAGGTTTGATATTGTTTGACCAAGGCGTTTTTCGGTTCGGTCAAGATATTGACCAAAGCATCTTCGTCCAATTCCGCTAATGTGGCAATCATGGGCAGACGGCCGATCAACTCGGGAATCAAACCGAATTTAATCAAGTCTTCAGGCTCGACGGTTTCAAACAGGGCTGAAATATCGGCGTTTTCATCTTTGCTGTGTACCGCTGCACCAAAGCCGATACCGCCTTTTTCAGTGCGTTGGCGGATGACTTTTTCCAAGCCGGCAAATGCGCCGCCGCAGATAAAGAGGATGTTGGTGGTATCAACATTGATGAATTCTTGGTTCGGATGTTTGCGGCCGCCTTGAGGAGGAACGCTGGCCACCGTACCTTCAATCAGTTTCAGCAAGGCTTGTTGCACGCCTTCGCCGGATACGTCGCGCGTGATGGACGGATTGTCGCTTTTGCGTGAGATTTTATCGATTTCATCGATATAGACGATGCCGCGCTGGGCTTTTTCAACGTCAAAATCACATTTTCCCAAAAGTTTGGTGATGATTTGTTCGACGTCTTCACCGACATAACCGGCTTCGGTCAAAGTTGTGGCATCCGCCATGACAAAAGGTACATCCAGTTTGCGCGCCAAAGATTGCGCCAACAGGGTTTTACCTGAGCCGGTAGGGCCGATGAGCAGGATGTTAGACTTGGACAATTCAACTTTGCCCTCTGCTTTCGGGTGGCGCAGGCGTTTGTAGTGGTTGTAAACCGATACTGCTAACGCTTTTTTTGCGTGTTCCTGACCAATAACGTGGTCGTTGAGGTTGGCAACGATTTCGGCCGGGGTAGGCAGTTTTTTCTCGGCGTTTTCTTCTTTCGCTTTGGCAAGCTCGTTTTCAATTTCGCCGGATTCGTTGTCTTGCAGCATTATGCCGCAAGTTTCTACACATTCGTTGCAGATGAAGGCGTGTTCGCCTTCGATCAGGTTTTTAACGTCGTTTTCGGACTTCCCGCAGAATGAACAGGTGCGTTTTTCTTCAGACATAATAATTTCTTCGTATGGTTGTATGGAGGCTGTGTTGTAAAGGGGGAACAGATCTTTCGGGCGTATTGCCGGATTGAGGGAATGCCTCTGACAAAGGAGCCTAAGTATAATGACTATCTTGTGTTTTTTCAAATCAGAGCAGGCATTGCGCCGTATCGTCTAAGAAACAGATGTGGGCGTTGGATTTGAATATCTCGCAAACAAACGCAAAGTTTTCTCAACTCGCTTTACAATTAGCGAAAAATTTAACAGAATGTTGAATTAAATGTATTTTTTTGAATTGGCAGATATGAAATTCTATAAAACTTTAGGAATGGTATGGACAGGTGTGGCATTGGCCTTTGCTTCTGCGCCTGCCGTTGCCGATGATATGGATGTATTGGGACAATTTTTGGAGCAAAATTTCCCAGTGCAAAATGACCCGATGGAAGCTTTTGCGTTGAGTCATGCCGATCAAGTCGAAGCTCAGGCTGCTTTGGCCGGTCCTCTGCTTTCTTCGCAATCTGCTTTGATTTTCAATAATAAAACAGGTGAAGTGCTGTATCAGAAAAATCCAGACCGCGTCATGCCGATTGCCTCTATTTCCAAATTGATGAGCGCAATGGTGGTTTTGGATGCGCATCTCGATATGAACGAGCCTATCACGATTACCGAGGCTGAAATCGACCGTTTGAAAGGTACGGGCAGCCGCTTGAGTATCGGCACGACGCTGACGCGCGGCGAGTTGTTGCATTTGAGTCTGATGAGCAGTGAAAACCGTGCTACCCATGCATTGGGCCGTACCTATCCGGGCGGTATGAGTGCGTTTGTTGCGGCCATGAATGCCAAAGCACAAAGCCTGGGCATGACCAGCAGCCGTTTCTATGAGCCTACCGGTTTGAATTTCCAAAACGTTTCCACTGCACGCGATTTGAACCGTATGGTTGCGGCAGCCAGCAAATATCCGCTGATCCGTAAAAATTCGACTTCAAATTACGGCTCGGTGTTGACGGCAAACGGCCGCCAAAACTACAAAAACTCCAACGCCTTGGTGCGTGAGGGCAGCTGGAATATCGAATTGCAGAAAACCGGCTATATCCGTGAAGCCGGACGTTCTATGGTGGTTAAGGCCAATGTACAGAATCAGCCGATTACCATCGTATTGCTCAACTCTCCGTCTTCTACAACCCGCGTGAACGATGCGCGTAAGATTGAGTCTTGGATGTTGCAGCGCCGTTCTTAAATATTACGCTTAAAGGCCGTCTGAAACCGTTCAGACGGCCTTTTGTGTCAAATGTATTAAATTTGGTTACAATGTCGTTACATTAATTTTAAAACACAGAGAGAAAACATGTTGAAAAAATGGAATAAAAAATATTGGGCCGGCATGGGCGTGATTTTGGCGTTGACCGGCTGTACTTCCGTAGCGGATATGGTTGGCTACGATACCGCGACTTTAAATGAAGACGCGGCTAAAAGTTACTCACAAGTCATTCAAAAAGCGCGTGGTCAAAAAGCCTTGGATGTTTCATCGCCAACTGCCCAACGCGTTCAACGCGTGTTTGCGCGCCTGCGTCCTCATGCTGAGCGCGCCAACAAAACCGGTGTGCCTTTCAATTGGCAGATGAACGTTATCCGCAGCAATGAAATGAACGCTTGGGCGATGCCGGGCGGTAAAATGGCTGTGTACACCGGTATCGTAGAAAAATTGAAGCTGACGGATGATGAAATTGCCGCTGTTGTCGGCCATGAAATGACTCATGCTTTGTTGGAACACAGCAAAAAAGCTTTGGGCGGACAAGTGTTGACCGGCTTGGGCGGTTCGATTTTGGCCAGCTCAACCGGTGTGGATGGCGATTTGGTCGGCTTTGGTGCAGATTTGTTGGCAACCAAACCGTTCTCACGCCATCAGGAGAGCGAAGCGGATGCCGGCGGTGTGCGTTTGATGGCTGAAGCAGGCTACAACCCCGAGGCTGCGGTAAGCGTGTGGGAAAAAATGAACAAAGTACAGGGCGGTAGCTCATTGTCTATTTTGTCGACCCACCCGACCAATCAGGCGCGTATCAATGCAATCCGCAAAATGTTGCCTGAAGTGATGCCGATTTATCAGAAAAACAAACGTTAATTCGACGTATTGATGATTTTGCCGGTTTGAACGGATGATTCAAACCGGCAAAGTTTTAGGTTTCAGTCTGACAGTTTGGCAAATTTATCCCAATTTGCCTGAACGTAGGCCGCCGCAGCTTCCAAGTCTTCGTCGGCAACGTCATAATAATCGCCGTCAAGCTCTTCAAAATCGGGAAAAGCTTTGCGGATTTCGTCGAAATCCCTTTGTTCGTCTGCCATTTTTTCAATGGCTTCGCCGTGTTTTTCGTACAGGGCTTTGGCTTTGTCTAGGATTTTCGGTATCGGTTTGATGCGCCAGCGGCGCAGGCTGTCGGCAACCGGGTTGCCGAAGATGTATTCTCCGTATCCTGACGCGATAAGCTGGACAAAGCCGCCTTCTTGAACTTGGCTGTCGAGATAGCAGAGCGCGGTCAATGTATGCTGTTCGTCATTGAGGCCGGACATTTCCTCGTCGCCTGCCTGTTCGGTGTGGTCCAAATAGGCTGCGCTGAGTGTATAAAGAAATGAAGCGGAATCGGAAGTATCGAAATCTTGAATACTAAGCAGGGTGGTCATCATCATCAAAGGCCGTCTGAAAAAAGTGATTATATAATGTTTTCAGTCTGAACCTAGCGGCCGTTTTGCTTTACAATATCGGAAGATAAGAAAACATAGTGAGGAACCAAACCATGAGTACACAGTCTGAAAAAAACGTTGTAGTCATCAAGCCGCAGGATTTGCCGCTGCATTGCTCCGGCCCTAATCATGAAACATGGAACGGCCATCCGCGCGTGTTCTTGCCGATTCAATCCAACAGCGAGATTGAATGCCCGTATTGCGGCACTTATTACCGTCTTGATGGCGAGATTCCGCATCATCATTACTAATCTATGCCTATGTTGAACAAAATCATCTGCGCTTTGTGCCTGAGTTTGTGCGCTGCGTGCGGCTCGTATAAGGCCGTGCGCCCTGATGCGCCGTTACCGGTCATTGCACAGGCGCAGACGTATTCTGTCCGTTATCAATCCGCACAAGGTCGGATGATTACTGCAATTTATATCAACAGCCACAGCCCGATGATGGTTGAGCTGCGTGAAGGCAATACGGTTGAGAAACTGGTGCAAGTCCGCTTGCGCAGTCAGGGCGTGGAGTACGCCAATCCAAGCTCGCGTTGGCAGATTGGCGATGGGTTTGCCGTACTGATTCGCGGCGGAAAAGAAGTTGTATTTAAAGAGATTGTGGAATAGGGCGGTTTAGCCTTTAGCCAAATACTTGATTAAAGGTTTGGGCAAACCATAATCCGCCAAATGTTCCGCTGATACCCAAAGGCCGTCTGAAAGATGTTCAGACGGCCTTTGTTGCGTCTGAAAAGGAGTAATCATCAATAAGCGGTGGGTCAGGCGGTGGGTAAACGTGGTTTGTTCTTCGAGGCTGTCTGAAATAATGCCGAAGCGTTCGGCGTAAGCATACAAATCGTCTAATTTTTCAAAACAGGGTACGCAATACAGACCGCCCCAAATGCCTTTGGCAGGGCGTTTTTCAAGCAATAATGCGCCGTCAGTATTATGAATAATCAGCCAATAAAGCGGGAGGGTTTGCACTTCGGGAGCGGTTTTTTTGCGGGGCAGCTCGTCAATGCGGTTTTGTTTTTTTGCTTCGCAGATGTCTGCCATAGGGCATTGATGGCACAAAGGTTTTGTCCGTTTGCAGACAGTTGCGCCCAAATCCATCAAGCCTTGCGTGTAGGCAGGCATATCGGCGTTTTCAGACGGCAGCAGGCTTTCGGCGAGCGACCAGAGCGAGTTTTCAAATTTTTTGTCCTGCGGATTGCCGTCGCGGGCGAACACGCGGCAGAGAACGCGTTTGACGTTTCCGTCCAAGATGGTTTCGTGGCGGTTGAAGGCGAAGGCAGAAATAGCGGCGGCGGTACTTCTGCCTACGCCGCAGAGCGTTTCCAAGTCCTTGCGCTCGGATGGAAAGATACCGCCGAATTGTCCGACGACTTGTTGCGCGGCTTTGTGCAGGTTGCGCGCGCGGCTGTAATAGCCCAAGCCTGCCCACGAGGATAAAACCTCGTCTTGCGGTGCGGCGGCAAGCGATTGTATGGTTGGGAATTTGGCTAAGAAACGCGGATAGTAGTCCAATACGGTAGCAACCTGCGTTTGTTGGAGCATGATTTCTGAAAGCCAGACGGAATAAGGGTCTTTGACCTGCCAAGGCAAGTCGTGACGGCCATGCTGCCGTTGCCAATCGATGAGTCGTCGCGCGAAGGATGTGGGTGTATTCATTAATATTTTCTTTTTAATTATTTATTTTTTAAAACAGCATGTTACACTATAATATACAAAATAATAATCAGGATTGACTTATCTGGTGGAGGGATATATAAATATAGTTAACGTGGATTTACGCTGTATTGTTAAAGTTTATTAACCGCTCAAGGAGATTCACATGAAAGCAATGGTTTATCATGGCGCAAACGACATTCGTTTCGAAGAAAAACCTCGCCCTCAAATTATCGATCCGACCGATGCAGTCGTCAAAATCGTTAAAACCACGATTTGCGGTACTGACTTGGGTATCTGGAAGGGTAAAAACCCTGAAGTTGCCGATGGTCGTATCCTCGGTCATGAAGGCATCGGTATTGTAGAAGAAGTCGGCGATGCTGTAAAAAACATCAAAGTCGGTGATAAAGTCATTATTTCATGTGTCAGCAAATGCTGTACTTGCGACAACTGTAAAATCCAACTCTATTCACACTGCCGTAACGGCGGCTGGATTTTGGGCTACATGATCGACGGTACACAAGCCGAATGCGTCCGCACGCCTTATGCCGACAACAGCCTTGTTCCGCTGCCCGAAAACGTCAATGAAGAAGTCGCCCTGCTGTTGAGCGATGCCTTGCCGACTGCCCACGAAATCGGCGTGCAATACGGCGATGTCAAACCCGGCGACACCGTATTCATCGCAGGCGCAGGCCCTGTCGGCATGTCCGCCCTGTTGACCACCCAACTGTACAGCCCCGCAGCCATCATCGTTTGCGATATGGACGAAAACCGTTTGAAACTGGCGAAAGAGTTGGGTGCGACCCATACCATTAACCCTGCTTCCGGCGATGTAAGTAAGCAAGTTGCCGCTATCGTCGGCGAAGACGGCGTAGATTGTGCCATCGAAGCGGTCGGTATCCCTGCGACTTGGAATATGTGCCAAGACATCGTGAAACCCGGCGGCCATATCGCTGTGGTTGGTGTACATGGCCAATCCGTTGATTTCAAACTGGAAAAACTGTGGATTAAAAACCTTGCCATTACTACCGGCCTGGTTAACGCCAATACCACCGAAATGCTGATGAAAGCCATTTCCAGCAGCTCAGTGGATTACACCAAAATGATGACCCACCATTTCAAATTTAGCGAATTGGAAAAAGCTTACGATGTATTCAAACACGCTGCTGAAAACCAAGCCATGAAAGTGGTTTTGGAAGCGGATTGATTTGAAAATCGCTTAATATGCCGTTAATTAAAGGCCGTCTGAACATTCAGACGGCCTTTTTGTATGGTTTTATTTTTTCTTCAACCAAACGCCGCTTTCGATATGGTGGGTAAATGGGAATTGGTCGAATAGGGCGGCGCGTTCGATGGTATGAGTTTGACAGAGCGTGTCGAGGTTGGTGCGCAGGGTCTCAGGATTGCAGGAAATATAGAGGACGTTGTCGAATCGGGCAACCAATTTGAGCGTCTCATCATCGACACCGGCGCGTGGAGGATCAACGAAAATGGTTGAAAAATCATAGTTTTTCAAGTCGATGCCTTGTTCTTGCAGGCGGCGGAATTCACGGTTTTGCGTGTAGGCCTCGGTAAATTCTTCCGCAGACAGACGAGCGATTTTGAGATTGGTAATTTGGTTGGCTTCAATATTCCATTGGGCGGCATTGACGGAGGTTTTGGAAACTTCGGTTGCCAATACTTGATTGAAATGTTGCGAAAGCGGCAGGGTGAAATTGCCGTTGCCGCAGTATAACTCAAGCATGTCTTTGCCTAAGTTTTGCGCAGCATCACACGCCCAAGTCAGCATTTTTTTGCATACTTGGGCATTGGGTTGGGTAAAGCTGCCCTCGATTTGACGATAGCGGAAGGTCTTGCCGTTGACTTCCAATGCTTCGGTCACAAAATCTTGGCTTAATACGATTTTTTGTCCGCGGCTGCGGCCGATGATGTGGATGCCCAAATTGTGCGCCAGCTCTTGCGCGGCTTGTTGCCATGCGTCGTTCAGCTTCTTGTGGTAAATCATGGTAACCAGCATTTCGCCGCTTAAAGTGGACAAAAATTCGACGGCGTACCAGCGGTTTTTCAGCTCGGGATGATTGGATGCGGCTTCAATCAATTTCGGCATCAAGGCATTGATGGATTCGGACGCGGCAGGAAATTGGTCGCAACGGATCAGGCTTGCCCCGCTTGCCTTTTGCCCGCGTTCAAACATGGCGTAAAACATTTCGCCGCCTTTATGCCAGATGCGGAACTCGGCGCGCATCCTGTAATGCTGTTCCGGAGATTCAAAGACTTCGATTTCTGGAAAATCCAGTCCTTGGAAAAGTTGCTGAAGATATTGTTTTTTGTCGGCTAGTTGTTGCTGGTAGGCAGTCATCGGGGCAGTCTTTCAGAAAATAATGGCGAATTATAATATAGTTGGCGCAAAGATACGAAAGGCCGTCTGAAACATTGGTTTCAGACGGCCTTTGATTTCAAAGCATCAGCTTGTTAATCAGCCTTGCATTTGTTTGGCTTGAACGGCAGTCAGGGCGATGGTGAAGACGATGTCTTCAATCAATGCGCCGCGGGACAAGTCGTTAACCGGTTTGCGCAAGCCTTGCAGCAACGGGCCTACGCTCAGGACGTTGGCGCTGCGTTGTACGGCTTTGTAAGTACAGTTGCCGGTATTGAGGTCTGGGAAAACCAAAACGGTTGCTTGACCGGCAACAGCGCTACCCGGAGCTTTGGATTTGCCGATAGATGGAACGGTAGCTGCATCGTATTGCAACGGGCCTTCGATGGCCAAATCAGGGCGTTTTTCGTTCGCCAGCTTGGTTGCTTCGATCACTGCATTGACATCAGGGCCGCTGCCTGAGTTGATGGTAGAGTAGGAAATCATGGCCACTTTGGGATCGATACCGAAGGCTTTGGCACTGTCGGCAGATTGAATGGCGATGTCGGCCAGTTGTTCCGGAGTTGGGTTCGGGTTAACCGCGCAGTCGCCGAATGCCAATACTTGGTTAGGCAGCAACATGAAGAATACGCTGGATACAAGGCTTGCACCCGGAGCGGTTTTAATAAGTTGCAGGGCAGGGCGGATGGTGTTGGCAGTGGTGTGGACTGCACCGGAAACCAAACCGTCTACGTCGTTTTGAGCCATCATCATGGTGCCCAGTACGACGGTGTCTTGCAGCTGTTTGCGTGCATCTTCAGGAGTCAGGCCTTTGGATTTGCGCAATTCGCACATTGGCTCAACGTATTGCTCAACCAAAGTAGCAGGATCAATGATTTCCAAAGAATCAGGCAGGGAAATGCCGCGTTCTTTAGCAACGGCTTCAACTTCTTCGCGGGTAGCCAACAGTACGCAACGGGCAATGCCTTTTTCGTGACAGATGGCGGCAGCGGCGACGGTGCGCGGTTCGGCGCCTTCAGGCAGAACGATGCGCATATTGGCTTTTTGTGCGAAATCGATCAGGTTGTAACGGAATTGGGCCGGAGACAGGCGTTTGGCTTCGCGTTTGGCCAAAGCGGAGACGTCTTCCAACTTGTCGCTGGAGCCGAAGAAAGTCAGGCCGGTTTGCTCGGCAACTTGTGCGCCCAAAGCAGCGGCTGCACCGTCAATGATGAAGCCTTCCAATAAGCCCGGGGAATTGGTGTAGAGCTGTTTGGCGAGGTTTAATTGTTGGGCGAGGGCGGCCGCGTCGGTATTATCGGATTTCAGTGCTAAGACAACGCCTGTGTCCAAAGACAGCGCCAATTCAACGTTTTTGCCTGCCAAGAACAATTTGTCTGCATCAGGAGTGATGCCTTCGATAACGAGGTTATCTGCGTTCAATGCTGCAACTTTACCGACAAGTGCGTCAAACCAGTCGTCGCTCTTGCCTTGAGCCAACAGGGCTTCTGTAGTGGAGTCAACGGCTTGGAAAATTTGCGCATTCAATGCCGCTGCAAATGCTTTTGCCGCTGCATCGGCGCTCAGGCCGGTAGATACCGGTGCGATCAGGATTTTTGCCATTTTGTGTCCTCTCTTTCGGTGATTGTAGAAGGGTGTTGCTGTTGTGCAGCTGGTGCTGCATTTTATCACTTTGGGATAACATATACACGGTCATATTGACATATGTCATCAGGCCGTCTGAAAAGTATAAACGCAATGGACCAAATCCATCAATCCCCCATTGCCGCCAAAAGCTCGGCTTGATGCTCGGCAATCAGGGCATCATGATTTTCTCTAAAAGTGTCAGTTTATATATTTACTCAAAATAAATATTTTTTAATTTTAAAAAAGATCGCACTATTTTAAATATACTGTTCATAGGGGAAATTCTGGTATTCAGGTAATTTAGAAATGGAGATCAGTGATTGAAGGTTAAGTCATAATTTTTGGAAGTATTAGAGTATCAGTAAAATAGAAATGAGTAAGACAAAGTTTGATTAATTCATTGGGAAAGGCCATCTGAAATTTTTGTTTCAGATGGCCTTACTCTAGAAGGTTAGTTTTCAGGCATACTACCCCATTGATTATCCCCATTGAAGGATGGTTGGCACATCAAAACAATTAGCCAGATTGGGCCAATAATAGGAATAAGTATAATGAGAAACCACCAACCTGATTTTCCTATATCATGGAGACGTCGAATAACGACAGATAAAGATGGAATAATTACAGCTAGAGCAAATAGGTAATATAGGAGGAAGAAAATATCTCCAAGACTTCTGCTAATTTCAGACATTATTATTGCGACAATAAAAATGGAAAAATCTGCAATTATTCTAAAGAGTGTATATCCCCAAAATTCTCGTTTGGATGCTCTCCCTGAAAATTGTGCATAACGTTTAGATAGCGTTTCCAAAAATAAGGCAAACAGTGATAATTGTCCATTTTCATTTCTGGATTGCGCCACAGTATTGAATGCATTTACGACATTATTAGATGAACTGCTATTTAGTGCCTTGTAAATACCAATAGCCTGACCATCTCCATTAATATCAAAATCAACATTCATGCCTCGAGTAGGAATGTTTTGTTCTTTCCATTCTTCGCTTTTAAATGGATAACGCTTACCATCCTCCCCGTTGATCAGACCACCACCGTTTTGAATTGAAAAGTCTAAAATTTGTCCCTTCATTTGTATCACTCCTAATATTTAATTGATTTCTAAGTAGAAACTACTTTTATCTTTATTCTGCCATTTGATTGAGTAAGTGATGTTTTCACTTCCTTTTGTTGTGGTCAATTTGGCAGAACATACTCTTATTTCGGCATCATGATTAACGGCAGTTTCTTCCACATCATCCAATGAAACAAATTGACCTAAAAGAAATGAGCGTTGGTTAATGATTTTTTTAACCAAATCTTCTGCATCACTTGAACCGCATGAAGGTAAGCCCCCCATACAACCAGTTAATAACATCACTGGTAAAATCCCAGCAAAGAGATAGTGTTTAATTTTCATTTGGTCACCTCAAGATTTAAAGTTTCATAAAAATAGAAAAGTACAGTAAAACTGTATGAAGTATTGCATTTAAGTATTTTTATGTCAAGAAGTACAGCAATACAATTTCAATTGAATCTATTTCTCTCTAATATCTTTTGCATGAATATAAGTCGTGCAATTAGATTTTTGAGAAAACAAAAAGGTTGGACACAGCAGCAACTTGCTGATTTTGCAAATACTTCGAAAAGTAATATCTCCAATCTTGAGAATGGTAATCAAGGATACAGTGAGGCTATCTTAAAATATCTTGCTGATGCATTGGGATGCCGTGTTTCGTCTATTTTTCTGCTAGCAGAATACTTGGAAAGACAGCAAAACAATACATTAAAGGATTTAGAAGAAATGCCGGTCGAACTGATTTTTTTACAACTTCCTGAACCTTTACAACAGTCTTTTAAATTATTGATGATCCAGACCTTGGAGCAAATCTCAAAATAAATACTGTTTTATAGGTTTGTTTGTTTTTAAATAAAAGCCGTCTGAAATTTACATTTCAGACGGCTTTTATATTGGTAATGATGATCAGAGTGAGGCAAATATCAATCCCCCATTGCCGCCAAAAGCTCGGCTTGATGCTCGGCAATCAGGGCGTTGGTGATTTCTTCCAAATCACCGTCCATTACAAAATCCAGCTTGTGCAGGGTAAGGTTGATGCGGTGGTCGGTCACGCGGCCTTGTGGGTAGTTGTAGGTGCGGATGCGCTCGCTGCGGTCGCCGCTGCCGATGAGGGATTTGCGTTCGGCGGCTTCTTTGGCTTGGGCTTCGCGTTTTTGCGCGTCGTTCAGGCGGGCGGCGAGGACTTTCATCGCCTGCGCCTTGTTGGCGTGTTGGCTGCGGCCGTCTTGGCATTCGACCACCATGCCGGTGGGCAGGTGGGTGATGCGGACGGCGGAGTCGGTTTTGTTGATGTGCTGACCGCCCGCGCCGGATGCGCGGAAGGTATCGATGCGCAGGTCGGCAGGGTTCAACTCGATGTCTTCGAGTTCGTCCGCTTCGGGCATGACGGCGACGGTGCAGGCGGAGGTGTGGATACGGCCTTGGCTTTCGGTGGCAGGGACGCGTTGCACGCGGTGGCCGCCGGATTCGAATTTCAGACGGCTGTATGCGCCCAAGCCGATAATGCGGGCGATGACTTCTTTATAGCCGCCCAACTCGCTTTCGTTGGCGGAAACGATTTCGACCTGCCAGCGGTTGCGCTCGGCGTAGCGGCTGTACATACGCAGCAAATCGCCTGCAAACAGCGCGGCTTCGTCGCCGCCCGTTCCGGCGCGTACTTCGATGAAGATGTTTTTGTCGTCGTCGGCATCTTTGGGTAGCAAGAGTTTTTGCAATTCGGTATCGAGCGTGTCGATTTTGGCTTTGGCCGCTTCGATTTCTTCGGCGGCAAAGTCTTTCATTTCAGGGTCGGACAGCAATTCTTCGGCATCTGCCAAGTCGCTTTGCGCCAGTTGGTAGTTTTGGAAGACTTCGACGACGGGGGTCAGTTCGGCGTGTTCGCGTGTGAGTTTGCGGTAGTTGTCCATGTCGGACGTGGCTTCAGGCTGACCGAGCAAATGCGTGACTTCTTCCAGTCGATCGCTGAGTTGTTGTAGTTTTTCTAAGATAGACGGCTTCATAAATTTTCCAAAATACGGATGCCGTCGGGTGGTCTGCAACGGCGAAATAAGGAGTCATTATAATGGGTTTGAATGAAAATTCAAAAAGATATGATTGATTAGAAAGGCCGTCTGAAACCTGTTTTTAAGTTTCAGACGGCCTTTTTTATATGGGCTTATTTAGGCGCAGCCAAGATGCCTGTTTGGTTCAGCAGGAACAAAACGGTAAAGCCGGTCAAATAAATCAAACCGATAATGGCGAGGAAGTTCATGCCCATCGTCAGTTTGTGACGTTTGTCGCCTTTGACGAGGCGGTAGTTCAGCCAAGCGAACACAGGGGCGGCAACGAAGGCGGTAATCATGGCGAATTTGAGCAGTTCCGCCATTGCGCTGTTGAACCAAAAAATCACGGCCAAGCCTGAGCCTGCGACCCAAATGTTCCAAGCAAACAGTTCGACGTTGCCGGTTTTGTCTTTACCGCGCAACAGGCGTACCGGTTCGGCAATCGCGCGGGCGTAGCCATCCACTACGGTAATGGTGGTGCCGTACATGCAGGCGAAGGCGATAAATGCCACTAATGGACGAGACCAGTCGCCGATGGTCACGGCGTACATATTAATCAGCTGGCCGACATATTTGCCGCCCGCCATTTGCACTTCCTCGCCGTTGCCGTATTGTACATATGCACCCAAGGCGAGGAAAACGACCGCCAAAATCGCGCTGGTAATGTAGCCGACGTTGAAGTCGAAAATACCGTCGCGGTAGCTGGAAGGGTTGATGCGTTGTTTTTCAGTTACCCACAAAGAGTTGATGGCGGAAATTTCAATCGGCGCAGGCATCCAGCCCATCAGCGCGATTAAGAAGCCCAAGCCGGTCAGCGTCCATGGGGTAGGCTCGATAAAGTCGGGTTTCATCTGCATGCCGCGAGACATGGCCACGGCTGCCGCGGCGACGGTGGCGATCGTCAGGCTGACGATGATGATTTTGGAAACGTTGTCCAATGCTTTATAGCGGCCGCTTGCCAAAATCAGCAGGCAGGAAACCATAATCATGACGGACACCATGCCGGCATCGAAAGTCAGCGACGGGATCGCCATTTTGACGATGGCGGCGGTAACGATGGCGACTGCACCGGCATTAATCGTTGCTGATGCAATACATAAAATCAAAAATACCCACAAATAAACGCGGCTTTTTTCGGCATAGCCCTCAATCAGGCTTTTGCCCGTGTCCAGCGTGTAATGTGCGCTGAAGCGGAAAAAAGGGTATTTGAACAGGTTGGTCAGAATGATAATCAGCGCAAGCTGCCAGCCGTAAAGTGCGCCTGCCTGCGTGGAGGCAATCAGGTGCGAGCCGCCGACTGCCGCCGAAGCCATCATGATACCCGGGCCGAGAGCATTGATTTTGCTCTTCCAGGTGGAAGCGTGTGTATGTTGTTCAGCCATAATTAGTTTCCGCCTTTTTCAGACGGCCTTATTATCAAAAAAAGGCATATTTTAACGTAAATAAAAAGTTTGCCCAATAATATGCGTAATACTTTTTATCAATCAAAGGGAAAATACGGTGTTAAAAAGCCGAGATGACGGAGTGAACGATATTTTGTGCCAAAAACATTTTTTCAGACGGCCTTGTATCGCTTTTTATTCATGAATATGGGGTAGGGAGGGCAGAGTGTGTCGGTTTGGAAACGAAATGGCCGGGCAAGGCTTTTTGATGCCTTGAGGTCGGTATATTAAGGGGAAGTATGGAGCAGGGAATTCACGTTTTGCTCGGTTGCTTCAGCCAGTTGTGCCAGCGGTACGCCGCGTAGTTCGGCGGCAATTTCGGCGATACGGCGGATGTTGGCCGGGGTATTGGTTTCGTGGCCGAGCATAAAGGGGCTGTCGGTTTCAAGAACAAAATCCGTGTCATCTAAGGCTTGTAAGGCGGCACGGACTTTTTTTGCATTGGGATTGAGCAGCAGTGAGCCTATGCCGATTTTGAAGCCGAGTTTCACCAAAATCCGCGCTTCTTCTACGCTGCCGGAGAAAGCGTGAACGATACCGCCTTGTGTGAAACCGGCGGTTTTGACGGCGGCGGCAATGGCGGCGGTGGCTTTCAGATTATGGATGATGACGCGGCGGTTGAGGTTTTGGGCGAGGATGAGTTGGCGGATAAAGACGTCGGTTTGCGTGTCGCGTTGCGCTTGGGTTTGCTCTTTGCCATAAAAATCCAAGCCGATTTCGCCAACCCATGCCTGAGGATGCTGGATTAATTCTTTCTCTAACTCTTGGAATGCCGCTTCGTTGAGGCCGTCTGCAAACCACGGATGAATGCCCAAAGCGATATGGATGTTTTCAGACGGCCTTTCCAACTGCGCAACGGGATGCCAATCTTTGGGGGATGTGGCCGGTACGATAAAACGCGCCACGCCAACGGCTTGCGCTTCGGTAAGCACGGCAGGCAGCATGTCGGCAAGTTTGGGGTCGGCAAGATGGCAGTGGGTGTCGGTGAAAGTCATATTAAATGGCGGTTTACAGCAGATTTAATTGTTGCAATTCTTGTTGCACCTTATCTGCATTCCAGTCATGGGAAATGGCAAGGGTCATCAGCGCAGTGGCAGTTTCGAGATTGCATTTGCCGCCGTTGATGATACCTGTCTGACGCAAAGCATCGCCTTGGGCATAGACGGCGGCGGCGCAACCTTGCGGCACTTGGCTGATGTTGAGCAGCAATTTGCCTTGTTGCGTAAAGGCTTGGACGGCTCGGACAAACGCATCGTTACTCGGCGCATTGCCGTGGCCGTAGCTTTGCAGAATCAGGGCTTGGGCGGAAAGGTGGGGCAGGCCGTCTGAAAGTTCTTGCGCGGCATAACCGGGAATCAGCGTGCGGACGGAAACTTTGGCTTCAGGATTTGGAAGACGCGGTTTGAGGCCGTCTGAATGTTGGGTCGAGGCGGTACGGATATTGTGCCAACCTTTATTTTCCTCCCATTCGGCGAGTGCGCCAAAATGCAGATTGTCAAAACCTGCGGCGGTTTCAGTGCTGACCTTGCTGCTGCCGACGGCGGGGAAGAGCTTGCCGTCAAAGGCAATCGCTACTTGTTTGAGCTTGAGCGAGAAAGCGGAAACGGCGGTGGCCAGGTTGCGCGGCGCATCGCTGTTGGCGGCATCGTAAGGCCATTGCGAGCCGGTCAGGATAACGGGTTTGTCCAAACCTTGCAGCGAGAGGGCGAAGAGGTTGGCGGTGTATGCCATGGTATCCGTGCCGTGCAACACCAAAATGCCGTCATAGTCAGGCAGCTTGGCGATAATAAGCTCCAACCAGTCGCGCTGGTTTTGCAGCGTTACCGCGGAAGAATCGATGAGCGGCTGACAAACGTGCCATTCGAAATCAAGGCCGTCTGAAAAGGGGGCAAGGGCTTTATCGACGAGAGCGGTGTCGGGACGCAGGCCGGCGCTGCTTTGGGTCATGCCGATGGTGCCGCCGGTGTAAAGGACGAAGATTTTTTGTTTCATGGTGTTTCTGATGAATGATTGAGGCCGTCTGAAAGCGGAGAAGTGTTTCAGACGGCCTGGAATGATTTATTGATTGGTTTGTTTTTTGGCTTTTGCCGCGCGTTTTTCGTGCAGTTTCTCGCGGAAGAAGGTGTGGCGGCGGTGTTTTTTCCACCAAATCCAGCCGACAATGACTGCGCCGATGCCCAGTACGATAAAGATACCGGATTGCAGGCTGTGCATTTTTTTCATCAGCCAGTCGGTATTGCGTGCGCCGTATTCGCCCAAATAAATCCAAACCGGAACGGAAATCAGTGCGGCCAAACCGTCCATCAGGATGAAGCGCAGGTAGGAAACCTTGCGGCTGATGCCTGCGGTCACGAAAACGGCGGTACGCAGGCCGGGCAGGAAACGGGCGACGAATAAAACCCAGTTGCCGTATTTGTCGAATTTTTCCTGTACTTGGGCATAGCGTTTGGGCGTCATCACGCGCGCAATCGGTTTGAATTTAAGGATTTTTTGTCCCCAAATCCGGCCGGCCGCAAACATAAAGCCGTCGCCTACCAATACGCCGAGCATGCCGACGGCAAACATAATATGCGAGTTGGTATAACCCAGGCCGGAAATCACACCGCCGGTTACCAGCGTCAAATCTTCAGGAATCGGCACGCCGAAGCCGCAAATAACCAAAACGAAAAACACGGCCGCATAGCCGTATTCAACGAAAAAAGATTCTAAAATTGCAAACATGGCCGCCGTCCCACGATAGATATTGATTGATGACTGGATTAAGTTGGAATTCTACCAAAGATAAGGCCGTCTGAAAGCAATCACAAGCAGATATTGTTCAAATTTGACGGTAGTTTGCAAAAAATATGGAAATTCGGATGCGGAAAGTTGGGATATGGACGGATTTGGCAGGTACAATAGCCGCTGGTTTATCTTTCAAACCCGAAATGGAAGTCTGTTTTCAGACGGCCTGTTCAGGAAAATGAAATCATGAAATACAGAGATTTGCGAGAATTTATCGCCGGATTGGAAGCCGATGGCAAACTCAAGCGCATTCAGCATCCGGTGTCGCCGCATTTGGAAATGACCGAAATTGCCGACCGCGTGCTACGCGCCGAAGGGCCCGCGCTGTTGTTTGAACACCCGATTAAGCCCGACGGTACGCGCTACGATTATCCCGTGTTGGCAAACCTGTTCGGCACGCCCGAACGTGTGGCACTGGGCATGGGTGCGGACAGCGTGTCCAAGTTGCGCGAAATCGGGCAGACGCTGGCGTATCTGAAAGAACCGGAACCGCCCAAAGGCATCAAAGACGCGTTTTCCAAACTGCCGTTGCTGAAAGATATTTGGAGCATGGCGCCGAACGTGGTGAAAAACGCGCCGTGTCAGGAAATCGTGTGGGAAGGCGAAGACGTTGATTTGTATAAACTGCCGATTCAGCATTGCTGGCCGGAAGACGTTGCGCCGCTGGTAACGTGGGGTTTGACCGTCACGCGCGGCCCGTACAAAAAACGCCAAAATCTCGGCATTTACCGTCAGCAGTTAATCGGCAAAAACAAACTGATTATGCGCTGGCTGTCGCATCGCGGCGGCGCGCTGGATTATCAGGAATTCCGCAAACTCAATCCCGATACACCGTATCCTGTCGCCGTCGTGCTCGGCTGTGACCCTGCCACCATTTTGGGCGCGGTAACGCCTGTTCCCGATACTTTGAGCGAATACCAATTTGCCGGACTGTTGCGCGGTTCGCGGACGGAGCTGGTGAAATGTATCGGCAGCGATTTGCAAGTGCCTGCCCGCGCCGAAATCGTATTGGAAGGCGTGATTCATCCGAACGAAACCGCGCTGGAAGGCCCATACGGCGACCACACGGGCTATTACAACGAGCAGGACCATTTCCCCGTATTCACGGTCGAACGCATCACCATGCGTGAAAACCCGATTTACCATTCCACCTACACGGGCAAACCGCCCGATGAGCCTGCCGTTTTGGGCGTGGCGTTGAACGAAGTGTTCGTACCGCTCTTGCAAAAGCAGTTCCCCGAAATCACCGATTTCTACCTGCCGCCTGAAGGCTGCTCCTACCGCATGGCGGTGGTCAGCATGAAAAAACAGTACGCCGGACACGCCAAGCGCGTGATGATGGGCTGCTGGTCGTTCCTGCGCCAGTTTATGTACACCAAATTCATCATCGTGGTGGATGACGATGTGAACGTGCGTGACTGGAAAGAAGTCATCTGGGCAGTCACCACGCGCATGGATCCCGTACGCGACACTGTTTTGATGGAAAACACGCCTATCGACTATCTGGACTTCGCCAGCCCCGTCAGCGGACTTGGCGGAAAAATGGGTTTGGATGCGACTAACAAGTGGCCGGGTGAAACCAACCGCGAATGGGGTCGTGTGATCAAAAAAGACCCTGCCGTTACGGCAAAAATCGATGAGATTTGGGAGCGTTTGGGTTTGTAGATGTCATTTCTATTGGAATTTATACTTCAAATCGTGATGGAAATGATTGGGGCAGTGTTTGAAGGTACGGTAGAAATATTGAGGCTCGATTGGAGAAAAAGAAAACTCTCCAAAGAAGGCTTGATAATGTTGACCGTATGGTCTGCCGTCATTGTTGCACTGATTGTGTATATGGTCATTCCTAAGTAAACATCTTATTCTGACAATACATCTGTTAAAAGGCCGTCTGAAACTTTTTGGGTTTCAGACGGCCTTTAATTTGAAAACCTAGCGCGGTTTGAGCCACTTCCATTGTTCTTGTATGGTTTCTTGCAGGGCTTTTTGTTTTTCTGCCGGTGTGTTCATGCCATTGGTCAAGCGGCTGTAATCAAGGGTAATGGAAGGGTTTTGTACGGTTCCGCCGATTTTGAGGGGAATCGGTTTGTTTTTGGGTTGCAGTACGTTGCTGATAAGCAGGTTTTCGGACAGTTTTTGGGTATTCAAATCGGTATAGCCGCTGCTGACAACGTGCAGGCTGTCGGAAAACAGTTCGGTGTTGATATGATGGCTGATGCCTTTCTCGATTTCACTATTGAGGATGAAATGATGGAAAGGGGTTTTGAGGTTGCTGTTGTCAATTTTTTCCGAAGAGATACCGTTTTTCAGAATGCTGTCCATATCAATGCCGTGCCATGCGCCGTTGGTAATATCGAGGAGCAGGCTGCCGTTTAGGGCTTGTATCATTTGGGCGCGGTCGTTGCCGGAAGTTTGAATGTCGATAACGGCGTCGCCGCTGCCGCTGAAGCTGTGGAAGCCGAACAAGTCTTGTAGCAGCGGTTGAATTTGTATGCCTTTTGCGTTTTGCTGAAGGTGGTAAGAAGCGGGTTGGGTAGCCGCAATACTCAGTCCGCCTTCTGTTTTGCCGCCATAAAGCCCGGCTTTGAAACGGTGCAGGGCGATATGTTCTTTATCTGCGGTAAGCAGGGATTCGACGTTTTCAAGTTGCAGGCCGGCAGTTTGAATGGTGCCGATTTGGAGGTTGGCCTCAATGTCGGGCAGCCAGGATTTGGCCAGCAGGGAAGGAAGACTGAGCGACGGCTGGGTTTTCAGGTCTTCTAAGTAAGGGGTCAGATTAAGTTTTTGTAAGGCGATACCGGCGTCAAGGTGCGGACGCGGTTGGGCATCGCGTTGGTATTTAAAGGCCAAGGCGAGGGCTTGTCTGTCAAATGCGCCTTTCAGACGGCCTTCCCATGTATTGAGGCTGAAATTAGCCTGTCCTTCGAGTGTGCTGATGAAGCGTGGACGGGGAAGGCGGTTGATGGTGTCTTGCAGGGTACTGAGGTGCAGTTTGGGCGCATCGATGCCTTTGCCTTTTTGCCAAACCAACGGGCTGGAAAAGGTAAAGTTGGTTTGGAGGCGGTCGTTTTTATGGCTGCCTTTGAGTTCAAAATTGGCGGCGGTCAAAACGGTTGCGTAGAGGTTGGCTTTGTCCAGTTTGAATGAGCCGTCCCATTGGTTGTTTTCGCTGCCGGCAGTCAATGCGCCGTTGAGTGTATTGAGGTGTAAATAGCCGTTTTTGAATTGCAATAGGGGCGAACGTGCGTTGATATGCAAGTTTTGAAAGTCGCTTTCGGCTTGCAGATTGAAGTCGCGGAGTAGGGCGGTTTGGTTTTGCCAATTAAGGCTGCCTGCGATTTGGGCATCCAGCTTGTTTTTGAGTAATACGGTTTGCAGGTTCAGCTTAAGGGCGGGAACACTCCAACCGGCATTGTTGGGTACCAGATAGCCTGCACCCTGCCAACTGATGGGGTTGCCGATGTTTTGCAATGTGCCGCTGATGTCGAAGGGACGGCCGTCTGAATCGGCTTGCTGCAGGGAAAATTGCAGGTTGTTTAAGGCAATATTTTGCTCTTTAGTGTGATAACGGATGCTGCCGTTATTGATGATGATGCGGTTGAGCTGAAAACTTTCTTTTGACGATGGGTCTTGTTGCAGGCAGGCGGGCAGATGGTGTTTGGAGTCCAGTGTCAGTGTCGGGTTTAAAAGAATCCATTTCTCAATTATGGGCGCATCCGACCATAGGCTGCTCCAGCCAAAGCCCATTTTGGATTCGGCGATGTTCAGCGTCGGTGTGTCAGGTTCGGAAGAGGAAAGGCTGAGGTCTTTTAAAATCAGCGTGGGGCGCGGCAGCCATTTTCTGCCGATAGTGGCGTTGTATTTGATTTGGCAGCCATGGGCGGAAAAGTTTTTTTGTATGAATGCGTCGATGTTTTCTGTGTTGAATATGCGGAACATTAAGGCACTCAATACCGCCGCGAGGCATAAAAGCGCGGTAATGCCGAAAACCAGGGTTTTCAACCAAAATTTTCCTGAGTGCAACATGGAATGAACAGACAATTCAGATTCTCGCTTTGATGGGAGCTTTAAGGAGTGATTGGGAGTTTAAGCCTTGCTGCTTAAGCGTGTGGAAGTATAACACAGAGTAGGCCTGTGTTTCAGACGGCATGGGCATGTGAATAAAAACACCGCCCAAAGGCGGTGTTGATTTAAGCATAAATTATTTACGCAGACCCAGGCGAGTAATCAGTGTACGGTAAGTATCAGGCTGAGTACGGCGCAGGTAAGACAGCAGGCGACGACGTTGGCTAACCATTTTCAACAGGCCGCGACGGCTGTGGTGGTCTTTAGGGTTGGCTTTGAAGTGAGGAGTCAGGTCGTTGATACGGAAAGTCAACAGAGCGACTTGTACTTCAGAAGAACCGGTATCGCCTTCTTTGCGTTGGAAATCTTTAACAATTTGTGCTTTTTGTTCTACGGTCAATGCCATGATGGATAACTCCGAAAATAAAAGAACCTTTTCAGGTTCGGACAAGTTTGCCAAGCCAAACGACCTAAGCAAACTCCTAAGTGCCTTTTTATAAAGACGGGCGGATTATGCCACAAT
The DNA here is from genome assembly GCF_001810165.1 of Neisseria sp. HMSC070A01. NCBI lineage: Bacteria > Pseudomonadati > Pseudomonadota > Betaproteobacteria > Neisseriales > Neisseriaceae > Neisseria > Neisseria sp. HMSC070A01. The sequence continues at coordinate 173,472 of NZ_KV800126.1, forward strand.
TTGTCTTTGTGCGCCACATCTTTTCAGACGGCCAAAAAAAGCGGCGATACCTTCCAGTACCGCCAAAGCTGCTTTGGTGATAAAACTAAACTTTATTTGCTTGCGCAGCGGAAGCCTAAGTTATTTAAAACATATTTGGATTGCAGGCTGGTACGGATGCCGTAGCGCAAGAAAGCAGCATAGTTGGATGGGTCGCTTGAGCCTACGGATGCGCCGCTACAGAACATTTGTGTGTTGGACGAACCGGCTGAGAGTTGGCTGCTGTTGAAGTCTTCAGTCCATTCCCAAATCAGGCCGTGCATATCGTATACGCCCCAGTAGTTGGGTTTGTTTTTACCGATGTCGTGCAGGCCGTTGCGGCCGCCGTCTGCATACCAATCTAAGATGGTACGGTTGTAGCCGGGTTCGGCAGAGCCGTCTTTTTGAGTGGCAGAGGCTAAGCCTGCAAATTCCCATTCGTCAATAGTCGGCAGGCGTTTGCCTTTGGAAACGCAGTAGGCATTGGCGGCAAACCATGAAACATTGGTTACCGGATGTTTGAGTTCGCTGGCCTTAGGCGCATAACTGTTGCTGCCGTTTTTTACCCAATGTTTCAGGTAAGCCTTTTCAGCTTGTTTAGAGCTGATTTTGTCTTTTTGCCATTGTGGATGTGTTTTCAAAAATTCGGCAAATTCGGCATTGGTTACAGGATATTTATCAAGTTGGAAGGGCTTGACTTTAATAAGGGAAGTCTCTTTTTTGAGATAGAGAGGGCGATAGCTGCCTCCTTCGATTTTTACCATTTCAGCTGCAAATGTATTGCCGCAGATTAAGGCACTGCCTAAGAGGAGGAGTCGTATGAGTTTCATGGTACGCCCTTATTATCGTTTGAAAACAGAAAATTTATTTTTGAGATAGCCTAATCATAACAAGGCCGTCTGAAAAATCAATCTGTCTGATTGAAATTGAATAGGAAGATTAATTGTGATGGAAGCCACTGCGACTCTAAGAGAAGAGCAGCAGTGGCTTGGCGTATTAAACCGAGGGATTATTTAGCGGCTTCAGAAGCAGCAGGTGCGGCAGACGCAGCGGCTGGGGCAGAAGCGGCAGCACCGGCAGGTTGGTAAGCGGTGTCGCTCAGTTTTTTGGTCATGATTTCAGGGTTTTCGTCACCCTCAACTTTCAATTGACCCAAAGCACCTTTGTTGAACGCACGGAAGATAGAGTGGTCAACCAAAGTGTAGCTGCCTGGAATATCGACTTTGAATTCGATCATGGCGGCGCCACCGGCAGGAATCACAGTGCTTTGTACGTTTTCGTTAATCAGTTTACCACCTTCAACATATACTTTGTCGAAGATTTCGCCGATAACGTGGAAAGAAGATACCAAGTTAGGACCACCGTTACCAACGTACATACGAACAGTTTCACCAGCTTTAGCTTTCAGGGCATTGTCGCCGGCGATAGAGCCCACGTGGCCGTTGAATACAACGTATTCAGGTTGTTCGGCAATGGCTTTATCCATGTCGAAAGGTTGCAGGCCTTGAGCGCCTTTTTTACCTTTAGTATAGAAGTCACCTTGTACGATGTAGAACTCTTTATCTACTTTAGGCAGACCTTCTTTAGGTTCAACTAAGATCAAACCGTACATACCGTTGGCGATGTGCATACCTACAGGAGCAACGGCACAGTGGTAAATATACAAACCGGCTTGCAGAGCTTTAAAGCTGAAAGTAGAAGTGTGGCCTGGGGCAGTGAAGGAAGCTTCTGCACCACCGCCTTGACCGGTAGCAGCGTGGAAGTCAACGTTGTGAGGAACGGTAGAAGAAGGATTGTTAGAGAATTCTACTTCTACGGTATCGCCTTCGCGTACACGGATCATTTGGCCCGGAACGTCGCCGTTGAATGTCCAGTAGTGGTATTCAACACCGTCTTCCATGGTCATGGTTTTTTCGACGGTTTCCATTTTAACGCGTACTTTAGCCGGATGATCGCGATCGATTGCAGGTGGAACTTCCGGAGCGTGAGTCATGATGGCATCGACTACAGGCAATTCTGAAGAAGGAGTCTCGGCAGCAGCTTGTGAGTCAGAAGCAGCAGGAGCTTCGGCAGAAGCGGTGGTAGCCGGAGTTTCAGCTGGTTTAGCAGCTTGTTCGCCGCATGCGGCCAGTGCAAATACAGAAGCGATAAGTGCAGCTAAGGTTTGGCGTTTCATGTTTAAAGTTTCCTTATTGTAAGAAAAGTTAAGTATCCTGATAGGATGGTTTGAAATTTTGTATGATTATGTAGGCGCTTGTTTGGGTGTATTTTGACATAAATCAAATTGTTCAATGAATATGAATCTTTTAATCCTTAAATACTCCTTTAGTAGTATAAAAAACTAAACCGAAAAGTTTATTTTTGTGTGAAAATGTTAGTGTGGGCTTAACACAAAATATAACAAAGGAGGAGTTATATAGGATAATAGGAATCAATATCATGTAAGTTAATGGTTTTAAAGGAATATTATTGACAAAATATTTCTTTACTTTTAAAACCGTGATACAATCTTTAACATTCATATTTGATGAATTAATACCCAACCACTTTTTACCAAAATCAAGGAGTACTCAAAATGGGACAGTACAAGAAGCTTTGGTACTTGCTGTTTGCCGTACTGGCAGTATGCTTTACCATTCTTGGTTATATGGGTAGCGAGGTCTATAAAAAGGCTCCGCCATACCCTGAACAAGTCGTTTCTGCATCCGGCAAAGTCCTGATGACCAAAGACGATATTTTGGCAGGTCAATCTGCATGGCAAACTACCGGCGGTATGGAAGTTGGCTCTGTATTGGGTCACGGTGCATACCAAGCTCCGGACTGGACTGCTGACTGGCTGCACCGCGAGCTGGTTGCATGGTTGGATCTGACTGCGCAAGAAACTTACGGCAAAAAATTTGACGAAGTTTCTCCTGAGGAACAAGCTGTTCTGAAAACCCGTTTGGCTGACGAATACCGCAACCAAAGCCGTATTAAGGAAGACGGTTCTGTCGTTATCAGCGATACCCGCGTGAAAGCGATCGAAAGCATTCTGCCTTACTACCACGGTGTGTACAGCGACGATCCTAAGTTCCAAACCACTCGCGAACACTTTGCAATGAAAAACAACACATTGCCAAGCCAAGAAGCGCGTGAAAAACTGTTCAACTTCTTCTTCTGGACTTCTTGGTCTGCTTCGACCAACCGTCCTGACGAGAACTTCACTTACACCAACAACTGGCCGCACGAGCCTTTGATCAACAACGTACCGACTACTGAAAACTACATGTGGTCCTTCACCAGCGTGGTATTGTTGCTGATGGGTATCGGCTTGCTGATGTGGGGGTACTCTTTCTTGACCAAACACGAAGAGGTTGAAGTACCTACTGAGGATCCTATTTCCAAAGTACAACTGACTCCTTCTCAAAAAGCGTTGGGCAAATATGTATTCCTGACTGTTGCGCTGTTTGTCGTACAAGTACTGTTGGGTGGTTTGACTGCTCACTATACTGTCGAAGGTCAAGGCTTCTACGGTATTGATACCGCACTGGGCTTTGAAATGGCCGACTGGTTCCCATATGCGTTGACCCGTACTTGGCACATCCAATCCGCTATTTTCTGGATTGCAACCGGCTTCCTGACAGCAGGTCTGTTCTTGGCTCCGATTGTGAACGGCGGTAAAGATCCTAAATTCCAACGTGCCGGTGTGAACTTCCTGTACATCGCCCTGTTCATCGTAGTCGGCGGTTCTTATGCAGGTAACTTCTTTGCTTTGACTCACATCATTCCGCCTGAGCTGAACTTCTGGTTCGGTCACCAAGGTTACGAATACTTGGATCTGGGTCGCTTCTGGCAACTGTTGCTGATGGTCGGCTTGCTGTTGTGGCTGTTCCTGATGCTGCGTTGTACTGTCTCTGCCTTTAAAGAAAAAGGTACAGACAAAAACCTGTTGGCTATCTTCGTAGCTTCTATGGTCGGTGTGGGTGTGTTCTATGCTCCTGGCCTGTTTTACGGTGAAAAATCTCCAATCGCTGTGATGGAATACTGGCGTTGGTGGGTGGTTCACCTGTGGGTAGAAGGTTTCTTCGAAGTGTTCGCTACTGCCGCCTTCGCATTCATCTTCTACAACATGGGCTTTGTCCGCCGTAGTACTGCTACTGCTTCTACTTTGGCTGCTGCTGCCATCTTCATGTTGGGTGGTATTCCAGGTACATTGCACCACTTGTACTTCTCCGGCTCTACCTCTGCTTCTATGGCAATCGGTGCATGTTTCTCCGCTTTGGAAGTTGTACCTTTGGTTCTGCTGGGTCGTGAAGCTTACGAACACTGGTCTTACCAACATCTGTCCGACTGGGCGAAACGTCTGCGTTGGCCTCTGATGTGCTTCGTAGCAGTTGCCTTCTGGAACATGATCGGTGCCGGCGTATTCGGCTTCCTGATTAACCCGCCGATTTCCCTGTTCTACATCCAAGGTCTGAACACTACTGCAGTTCACGCTCACGCGGCTCTGTTTGGTGTGTATGGTTTCTTGGCTCTGGGCTTCGTATTGCTGGTTGCACGTTACCTGAAACCTAATGCTCAATTTGACGACAAACTGATGACTTGGGCATTCTGGCTGCTGAACGGCGGTCTGGTAGGTATGATTGCCATCAGCCTGTTGCCGGTTGGCGTGATTCAAGCTTATGCTTCTATCACTCACGGTCTGTGGTATGCCCGTAGCGAAGAATTCCTGCAAATGGAAATTCTGGATACCCTGCGTTGGGTTCGTACCGCTGCTGACTTGATCTTTATCGGTGGTGCTGTCTGCGTTGCTATCCAAGCTACCAAAATCGTATTCAGCCGCGATAAATAATCTTAAGCTGAATTAAATCGAAGGCCGTCTGAAAAGTTTTCAGACGGCCTTTATGTTATAATTTCAATATTCTTAAATCGACAAGACAAAACATTATGTTTAACCAAGCTGCTCAAGAGCTGACCACTGTTCGCGATTTATTGCGTTTCGCCGTCAGCCGTTTTAACGATGCCGGACTGTTTTTCGGACACGGAAGCGATAATGCCCATGACGAGGCAGCCTATCTAATTTTGCACACTTTGAATCTGCCTTTGGATACATTGGAGCCTTATTTGGATGCCAAATTGTTGCAAAGTGAGAAGGAAGAGGTATTGTCCATTCTCGAACGCCGCGCAGTGGAGCATATTCCTGCCGCGTATCTGACGCATCAGGCATGGCAGGGTGAGTTTGATTTTTATGTCGATGAGCGTGTCATCGTGCCTCGTTCTTTTATTTATGAATTGCTTGGCGACGGTATCCGTCCTTGGATTGAACATGATGAGTTGGTGCATCGAGCTTTGGATTTGTGTACCGGTAGCGGCTGTTTGGCCATTCAAATGGCGCATCACTATCCCGATGCACAAATCGATGCCGTTGATTTGAGCTTAGATGCTTTGGAAGTAGCGGCCATCAATATCGAAGATTATGGCTTGGAAGACCGCATCAGCTTGGTGCATACCGATTTGTTTGAAGGTTTAGATGAAACCTACGACTTAATTGTTTCCAATCCGCCTTATGTTGATGCGGAATCTGTGGAAGCGTTGCCTGATGAATACCTACATGAGCCGGAATTGGCTTTGGGTAGCGGAGAAGATGGTTTGGATGCTACACGCCAAATCATTTTGCAGGCTGCGAAATACTTGAATCCGAAAGGTGTATTGCTGGTTGAAATCGGCCACAACCGCGAAGTATTGGAGGCGGCTTATCCGGAATTGCCGTTTACTTGGTTGGAAACCAGCGGTGGCGACGGGTTTGTATTCTTATTGACCCGTGAGCAATTGTTGGGTGAAGAATAGTTTATTGTGATGTAAATAAAATAGAGGCCGTCTGAAAAAAAATTCAGACGGCCTCTATTTTGTAATGTCTTTAATGTTTTAAGAAAATACAAACGCCTATGATATGTCGGTTGTGAAATCCAAGCAGGGTTTGAAACTATGGCTTATAATATTTGTCATAGATTCAAATGCCGGTAGATTTTTATTACTGACTTTTTGTAGAACATATACTGCCAAACCCAATATTATGAATAATTGTTTAAAATCAGGCCTGTTGGCTGCTGTTTTATTCAGTACGCCCGTTGTCGCTTTTGCCCAGCAATATACCGTTTATTTCAATCAAAACGGTAAACTGACGGCAACCATGCCTTCGGTTGCTTATGTCCGCCAATACAAAATTGCGGCAGGCAAGGCGCAGGTTCAGGATTTTTACTATCCATCAATGAAAAAATATTCTGATCCGTACGAGATACCTGCTGGTCAGATTAAGGTTTTTGTGCCGGCTCTGGACAATGGCACACTGACCCTGTGGCATTTTAACGGGCAGAAAAAGATGGTTGGCAGCTATCGCAACGGCAAGCCGCACGGCGAGTGGATTAACTGGTATCCAAACGGCAAAAAATCTGCGGTCATGCCTTATCAAAACGGCTTGAGCGAGGGTATAGGCTCTCGTTATTACCGCAACGGCGTCAAAGAAAGCGAAATCCAATTCAAGCACGATAAGGCCAACGGTCATTGGAAACAATGGTATTCAGACGGCAGCCCGAAAACCGAAATGATGATGAGCAATGATAAACCGACAGAGATTATCAGTTGGGATGAAAATGGCCGCATTGTGTCTGAATTGAGTATTCGCAACGGCAAACGCAGCGGCATTATTTTGGATTGGTATGATGATGGTGCGAAGAAATCCGAGTTGGTGTATAAAGACGACCAGTTGGTGAAAAAAACCTTTTGGGATACAGACGGATACGTTCTCGAATAATTTTGACAATAAAAAAACCGCAGGCTGATCGGCTTGCGGTTTTTTGTGTGTTACATACAGCCTTTGTTTTGGCACAGGGTAAATAACGGCGCGCCGCTTTCGCGGATTTTTTTGCCGCCGTCCAAGTCGGTAAACTCCAAAATAGCAGCCGTTTCGATTACTTCGCCGCCCAGTTTGCGGATCAGCTCGACGCCCGCCAGCATTGTGCCGCCGGTCGCCACCAAATCATCTACCAACAAAACGCGTGCGCCCGGCTTGATGGCATCGGTATGGATTTCTACCGTTGCTTCGCCATATTCCAAAGCGTAACTTTGAGAAACCGTATCAAACGGCAGTTTGCCTTTTTTACGAATGGGAACGAAGCCGACATTCAGTTGATAGGCCAAAGCCGCACCGATGATGAAACCACGCGCGTCCAAGCCTGCCACAACGTCAACTTTTTGCCCCATATAGCGGTAAACCAGCAAATCGACCAGCAGGCGGAAATATTCTGCGCTTTGCAAAACGGGAGTAATGTCATGAAACAAAATCCCTTTTTGCGGCCAGTTTTCAATTTTACGGATTTTGTCCGCCAAAGCTTCTACGCCCATTACTTCAGGATGAATCAACATTTCGACATTCCGAAATCAAAAAGTTTTTAACACGCCATTGTAGCGGTCATATGCAAACTTGCCAAATTAATCGATACAATAGCCAAATTTTGCAACAGGCCGTCTGAAATTCCGAGAAACATTGTGTTGTGTTATAATTTACAGATACATACCATCGGCTGAATTACCATGCAAAATCACAAAAAAGGCAATATTTTCATCATTTCCGCCGCTTCGGGCACAGGCAAAACGACTTTGGTGTCGCGCCTGTTGAAAAATCATGACGATATCCGTGTTTCCGTTTCTCACACCACGCGCCAGCCGCGCGAAGGAGAGGTGCATGGCGTGCATTACCACTTTGTCCCCAAAGACGAATTTGAATCACTGATTGAGCAAAGGGCCTTTTTGGAACACGCCAATGTGTTCGGCAATTATTACGGCACCAGCATCGCCGGCGTAAATTCGTTGAGCGAAGAGGGCTATGATGTGATTTTGGAAATCGATGTGCAAGGTGCGGCGCAAGTGCGTAAATCGTTGCCTGAAGCCAGCAGCATTTTCATTTTGCCGCCTTCCTTTGAGGTATTGGCGCAACGTTTGATCGGCCGTGGTACGGATAGCGAAGAAGTCATTCAAACACGCCTGTCCAAAGCCCGTCACGAGATTGAACAATCTGTTTTGTTTGATTACGTCGTCGTGAATGACGATTTGGATCGTGCCGAAGCCGATTTGTTCCACATTATTAAAGCAGGCCGTCTGAAAAAATCTGCCCAGCAGGGATTTATCTCAAACCTGTTGGAAAATTCGTAAAAAACAGCGAAAATAACCGTTTATTTGAAACATAGAAAGAAAGCAAGCAAACATGGCCCGTATTACTACTGAAGACTGCACAGGTAAAATCCCTAACCATTTCGACCTCACACTCGTTGCCGCTCGTCGCGCACGCCAACTGGAAAACGGCAATACGCCTTTGGTTGACGACATCCGCAACAACAAACCAACCGTAACCGCCCTGCGCGAAATCGCAGCCGGACAAATCGGAACCGAGCTTCTGACTCGCAACAAATAAACCAACCGGCAAACCGATAAAACCGCCGTGCGGACTGTATCGGTGCAATATAACAACCGATACAGTCTGACGGCTTAAAAAATAGCCATAAAAGGCCGTCTGAAAATGCCAGCCCCACTGCCTACCGCTCCTTATGACCCGTTGACAGCAGAAGCGCGCGATCTTCTGTTTCGCACCGCATCCTATCTCAATGAGAATGAACAGGCCGAGCTTGAAAAAGCCATTGCCTACGCTTTTCATGCCCATGACGGACAAACCCGTAAGAGCGGTGAACCCTACATCACCCATCCCCTTGCCGTTGCCACGCAGCTTGCGATTTGGCACATGGATGTTCAAGGCCTTTGCGCAGGCGTTATGCACGATGTATTGGAAGATACGGGTGTAACCAAAGTCGAAATGGCGGCGGAATTCGGCGATACCATTGCCGAAATGGTAGACGGCCTCTCCAAACTGGAAAAACTCAAATTTGAAGATCATGCCGAGCATCAGGCGGAAAGTTTCCGCAAACTGATCCTCGCCATGACTAAAGACGTGCGCGTCATCGTCGTCAAACTGGCCGACCGATTGCACAATATGCGCACCCTTGGCTCTATGCGTCCGGACAAGCGCCGCCGCATCGCCAAAGAAACCCTCGAAATTTATGCTCAAATCGCCAACCGCATCGGTCTGAACAACGCGTATCAAGAGCTTCAAGACTTATCGTTCCAAAACCTTCACCCAAGCCGCTACGAAACCCTGAAAAAAGCCATGGACAACAGCCGCAAAAACCGTCGCGATGTTGTCGGCAAAGTGCTGCGTGCATTCAGTCAGCGTTTGGTCGGTGTCAATATTGAAGCTAAAATCAAAGGCCGTGAGAAAAACCTATACGGCATTCATCAAAAAATGCTGGCTAAAAAACTGCGTTTTGCCGAAGTAATGGATATTTACGGCTTTCGGGTCATCGTCAACAGCATTCCTGCCTGTTATGCCGCATTGGGTGCATTGCATAATTTATACCAACCCAAGCCTGGTCGTTTCAAAGACTATATCGCCATCCCGAAAAGCAACGGTTATCAAAGCCTGCACACGACCTTGGTCGGTCCTTACGGTTTGCCGATCGAAGTGCAAATCCGTACGCGTGAAATGGATGCCGTAGCCGAGGGCGGTATTGCCGGCCATTGGATTTACAAATCCGGAGAAAACACTCCGGATCAGGCCGTCCTCCATATGAACCGATGGTTGAAAAATATTCTTGACCTGCAAGCCAGCAGCTCAAATGCCATCGAGTTTCTGGAACATGTCAAAGTCGATTTGTTCCCCAACGAAGTCTATATCGTTACTCCGAAAGGCGATATTTTGACCTTGCCTAAGGGCGCAACGCCGATTGACTTTGCCTATGCCGTGCACACCAATATCGGTCATAAAACCGTTGCCGCGCGCATTAATAATATCATGATGCCGTTGCGTACCAAGCTGAAAACGGGCGATACGGTCGAAATCATTACTTCCGAACATGCCAAGCCCAATGTGGCATGGTTGAATTTTGCCGTTTCCAGTCGTGCGCGCAGCGCCATCCGCCAATACGTTAAAAATCTGAATCGTCACGATGCCGTTGTTTTGGGTGAGAACCTGCTGCAAAAAGCTTTATCCAGCCTGCTGCCTAAAGATGTTTTGCTTTCAGACGACCTTAAAGAAAAATACCTTGCCGATTTGAATACCAAACAAACTTCGTTTGAAGAAGTTCTCTACAAAGTCGGTATGGGGCATACTTTGCCGATTCACGTTGCCATGCACATTGCCGAGTTGGCTGGCCAACATTTCGGCAGTGAGGTCAAACTCAGCCCGATTAAAGTCAACGATCAAGAGACCGGCCGGATTCATTTTGCCGAGTGTTGCCATCCGATTCCCGGTGATCCGATTCGCGCCTTATTGGTCAAAGACAAGGGCATGATTATTCACCGTGATACCTGCCAAACTTTAGTCAAAGCCGATCCGGAAGAGCAGTTGGATGCCGGTTGGGACAGTATGCGTAATCAAACGTATCGCACCATCCTCAACGTCAAATCCGAAGATGCCCATGGCTTGCTGGCTTCAATGGCGCAAGCGATTTCCAACTCGGGTGCGGACATCGAATCTGTCGATACGCCGACCAAAGCCCAAGCAGGAACGGAAGGTTTTGTGGAATTTAAATTCATGATTAAAGTCAAGGACTTGGATCAGGTTAATCAGATTGTTCATGAGATGCATGCCAATCCGAATATCCGCAAAGTGATTCGAGGATAATCTCGTTATAAGCAAAGGCCGTCTGAAAGTGTTTTCAGACGGCCTTTTGAGTATGTACAAACAAACTTCTTTCAGTTTGTTTTGAAGAAAAATAATGCTTCAGGTTGGATTTAACTCAACCAAAATCGGAAAACCAAGAAGAAAACCAAGACCAAAACGCCGGCCCAAACCAGCAACATGAATCCGGCCACTGCCTGACCCAAGCGGTAAACAGGGTTTTTGCGTTCGTCTTCGAGTAGGGGGTTGGATGTATCGTGTGGTTTGTCGGACATGATGAAGCTCTGATTGGATTATTGAATGAAAGCGTAAGGGTACGCCGATAGCCGTAAAGATTCAAGTAGGAATGATTATTGATAGAAGTCTTCTTCTTCATTCCACGCGGTTTTTAAGGCCGTCTGAATGGTGTCTGCACCAAAGCCACGATACGCAAGGAAACGCGCTTGTTTTTGTTTTTCTTTCAAATCTTCAGCTTCTTGCTTGAATTTTTTACGCAAAACAGAAATGGCGGTTTGCAGCTCGTCCTCTCTGTCGGGCAGTAATTCTCGACAGTCATCCGCATCAATACCTTGTTGCGCCAAGGCTTGTTTGAGGCGGAGCGTGCCGTAACGGTTGCTTTTGCTGTGAATATAGGCTTCTGCGTAACGTTGGTCGGATTGCCAATTTCGTTCGGCGAATTCGTCCAAAACCTTTTCCAATTCTTCTTCGCTTTCAGCGTGCGGAGCCAGTTTGCGTTTCAAACCGACGCGGCTGACTTCTTGACGGGAAAGAATATCCAAGGCGCGGGCACGTAAGGTTTTAGGGGGTCTCATGGGATATGGCGGGGGGTGAGGGGACTACATTGAATTACATTTTCAGACGGCCTGATTGGGAAAATAGCCGAAAAGGCCGTCTGAAAATAAAGCCGAATTATTCTTCGTCTTTATTTTTTTGCGGTTGCAGATTTTCGTAGATTTCAGGCAGGGCGCGAATCAACAAATCAGGTTTGGTCGCTTTGTCTTGGGAGAGCAAGGTCATGTCGCCGTAGCCGAATGTTACGCCGACGCTGAAACAACCGGCTGCTTTGGCGGCAAGAATATCATTTCTAGAGTCGCCCACCATCAGCATATTGGCAACATCGATGCCCAAAACTTCGGCAGCATGTTGAAGCGGCAATGGGCTGGGTTTTTTCTCAGTCAGGCTGTCGCCGCCGAGAACCAGGCTGAAGTAGCCGTCGAGATTGAGCTGTTTCAGCAGCTCTACAGCCAGTACTTCGTTTTTATTGGTAATGACAACCAATGGAATACCCAAGGACTTGAGCAGGCCGAGACCGGCTTCGGTTTCAGGGTAAGGGTGGGTAAAGTCGCTCAGGTGTTCGCGATAATATTTCATAAAGAACACAAAACCTTTTTCCCAGATTTCAGGATCAGCTTCTTTTTCACGATCATGGGTGATGACGCGATGAACCAACTTGCCGATGCCGTCGCCGACATAACTTTCAACCGTTTGAGTGGGTAAAACAGGTAAACCCAAGTATTCGCACATGGCTTGGGCTGCGGTAGTCAAATCCGGAATGGAATCGCATAAAGTACCGTCCAAATCAAAAGCAACGGCTTGAACGTGTTCTAAAGTAGCAGCGGTCATTAAATAGCTTTCTGTCATATCATTTAAGGCGTTATTTTAGCATTATTTCCCCGATTTGCCGATGTTTTGCCGATTTTCCAATGGCTGCTTGTTTAAATTGTTAACAATTTTCGCAGGCGTAGGATTGGTTGTTTGTCGGGAAGGGCGGAAGTGATTTTGTCAACAAAAAGGGAGCTTGGGTAGGTATTGAAAAACAAAGAGTTTGTATCGTTTTTGGAAAGGGTTTGAGAAATATTGGGGCCGGGCCGTCTGAAAATTTTGAGTCAAGGCGTCCATATTTTCAGACGGCCTCAAACTAAATTCATATATAAATGAATGGATTTGCTTTTTATTGACTACATGCTATTACATTTTTTCCCGTTTTTGTATATAGTAACAAGTATGGCTCTCGTCTAATCATGTGTATGAAAAGGAAAAATACATGTCCGCATCTGCTGTTAAAGAAACACTGAATCCGTTTGAAATTGCACAAAAACAAGTAAAAATTGCCTGCGATCGCCTGAATGCCGACCCGGCAGTATTTGAAATCTTGAAAAAGCCGCAACGTGTTTTGGAAGTGAACTTCCCTGTCAAACTCGACAACGGTACAGTAGAAAATTTCACCGGTTACCGTTCCCAACACAATAACGCCGTCGGCCCTTACAAAGGCGGCGTGCGCTTCCATCCCAATGTGAATCTGGACGAAGTCAAAGCCCTGTCTATTTGGATGACCATCAAATGTTGCGTAGCCGGTATTCCTTACGGCGGCGGCAAAGGCGGCATCACTTTGGATCCGCGCAATTATTCCGAAGCAGAATTGGAACGCATTGCCCGCGCTTATTCCGAAGCCATTTCTCCGCTGATCGGCGAGAAAATCGACATTCCCGCCCCAGATGTGAACACCAACGGCAAAATCATGTCTTGGATGGTTGATGCCTATGAAAACGTGGTAAAACATTCCGCACCGGGCGTATTCACCGGTAAACCGGTTGAGTTCGGCGGCTCTTTGGCGCGTACCGAAGCCACCGGTTACGGCGTAAACTTCGCCGCCGTCCAAGCTTTGGAAAAACTGGGTAAAGACGTGAAAGGTGCCACTTACGCCATTCAAGGTTTCGGTAACGTGGGCTACCACACCGGTTACTATGCACACAAATCCGGTGCGAAAGTCGTTGCCGTATCTACTGTTGACGTTGCCATCTACAACGAAAACGGCTTGGATATGGAAGCGCTGTTCAAAGAATACCAAGAAAAAGGCTTCATCACCAACGAAGCCGGTTACGGCAAAGAAATCAGCAATGCCGAACTTCTGGCTTTGGATGTGGACGTACTCGCCCCTTGTGCATTGGAAAATCAATTGACTTCCGAAAATGCAGGCAAAGTCCGCGCGAAAATCGTGGTTGAAGGCGCAAACGGCCCGACTACTCCTGAAGCCGACGTTATCCTGCGTCAAAACGGCGTATTGGTTGTTCCTGACATTTTGGCAAACTGCGGCGGCGTGGTTGTATCTTATTTCGAATGGGTACAAAACCTGCAAGGCTACTACTGGGAGTTTGACGAAGTTCAAGAGAAAGAAACCGTGGTTCTGCGCCGTGCGTTCCGCGATATTTGGAACTTGGCTCAAGAATACGATGTTGACCTGCGTACCGCTTCTTACATGATGAGTATCCGTCGTGTTGAGAAAGCAATGAAACTGCGCGGTTGGTATTAATCGGTTGACCGATAGCTAAGACAAGGCCGTCTGAAACCTGTTTTCAGACGGCCTTGATGTTTTTAATAAGAGCCTTTACAAATTTTAATCCACCTTGATTCCATTTCAATCAAACTCAGCTATAATCCCCTTTTTTGACCTTTCCGGAAAAGACATAATCATGAACAAAACTTTCAAATTCAGCGCATTGGCTTTGTCTGCTCTGTTGGCGATGACTGCTTGCAACCAACAAAAAGACACTGCCGCCAAAGATGCCCCTGCTGCTTCCGCAGCTTCAAATGCGACTGCAGATGCTTCCGCCATCGGTTCTACTGCCCAACAAGCCAGCTACGCAATGGGTGTGGACATCGGCCGTTCATTGAAACAAATGAAAGACCAAGGCACAGAAATCGATTTGAAAGTCTTCACCGAAGCCATGGAAGCCATGTTTGAAGGCAAAGAAGTCAAAATGACTGAAGCCCAAGCTCAGGAAGTGATGATGAAATTCCTGCAAGAGCAACAAGAAAAAGCGGCTGCCAAACGTGCTGAAGATGCCAAAGCAAACTTGGAAAAAGGCGAAGCGTTCTTGAAAGAAAACGCGACTAAAGAAGGCGTGAAAACCAGCGCTTCCGGTCTGCAATACAAAATTACCAAAGAAGGCGAAGGTAAAAAACCGACTAAAGACGATATGGTTACCGTTGAATATGAAGGCCGTCTGATTGATGGTACCGTATTTGACAGCAGCAAAGCCAACGGCGGCCCAGTCAGCTTCCCTGTAAGTCAAGTGATTCCAGGTTGGACTGAAGGTATCCAACTCTTGAAAGAAGGCGGCGAAGCAACATTCTACATCCCGGCTAAATTGGCTTACCGCGAAGTGGGCGCCGGCGATAAAATCGGCCCGAACGCCACTTTGGTATTCGACGTAAAACTGGTTAAAGTCGGCGCACCTGACGCTGCCGCACAACAACCAGTACAAGTTGACGTACAAAAAGTTCAATAATCCGAATCAAGGCTTACGCCCTTAAACAACGGATAAAAGGCCGTCTGAAAAAATTCCGTTTCAGACGGCCTTTGTTCCAAACCAACAAGGAATTATGATGAAAAATATCGTCATCCTTATTTCCGGACGCGGCAGCAATATGCAGGCGATTGTGAATGCCGATATTCCCAATGCCAACATTGCAGCCGTATTGAGCAACAACGAGACCGCAGCCGGATTGGCATGGGCGGCAGAGCGCGGTATAGCCACCGACAGTTTGAACCATAAAAACTTCGACTCGCGTCTGGCATTTGATCAGGCCATGATGGAAAAAATCGATGCCTATCAACCCGATTTGGTTGTATTGGCGGGCTTTATGCGCATTTTGACTCCGGAATTCTGCGCCCATTATGAAAACCGCCTGATCAATATCCATCCGTCCATCCTGCCTTCTTTCACCGGTTTGCATACCCACGAACGCGCATTGGAAGCAGGTTGCCGAGTGGCAGGCTGCACCATCCATTTCGTAACCCCTGAGCTGGATTGCGGCCCGATTATTTCGCAAGGCATTGTGCCTATTTTGGACGGTGATACTGCCGACGACGTTGCCGCACGCGTGCTGACGGTTGAACACCGGCTTTTCCCGCAAGCCGTTGCCGATTTTGTTGCAGGCCGTCTGAAAATCGAAGGCAACCGCGTTTTGAATGCACAACGCAATGCCGCCGGTCAAAGCCTGCTGGCTTGATTGAAACACCATACACACAAGGAAAACATTATGAATCCGATTAAAACAACCCTGCTGACACTTTCCCTGCTCACAGCCTCCGTCGGCGCGCAAGCCGCTGAATTGCCGCAATCTGCCGTTTTGCAATACTCAGGCAGCTACGGTATTCCTGCGACCATGACCTTCACACGCAGCGGCAACCAATACAAAATCGTCTCTACCATCAAAGTGCCGCTTTACAATATCCGCTTTGAATCCGGCGGCAGCATTAACGGCACAACCTTGAATCCGTCTTACTACAAAGATGTACGCGGCGGCAAAGTGTATGCCGAGGCCAAATTCTCCGGCGGCAACATCACTTACGGCAAAGCAGGTGATTTGAAAACCGAAAAATCCGGCCCGGCCATGGACTTGTTCACTTTGGCATGGCAACTGGCCGCCAATGACGTGCGCCTGCCGTCAGGTTTGAAAATTACCAACGGTAAAAAACTGTACACTGTCGGCAGCATGAACAAAATCGGCAACGAAAGCTATAAACTGAACGGCGGTACAACGCCTGTGAGCAAATATCGCGTCCGCCGCGGCGACGATACCGTTACTTACTCGTTTGCTTCCGATATCGACAATATCCCGGCACAAATCAGCTATACCGATGACGGCAAAACCTACAACCTGAAACTGACTTCCGTCAAAATCAACGGTAAAGTAGTGAAACCGTAATCTTTATTTGCTCAAACAAGAAGGCCGTCTGAAAAGTTTTCAGACGGCCTTTTATCTTTACAGCAACACAATATCGTATTGTTCCTGCGTGTAGGCGGTTTCGACTGCCAGCGAAATCGGTTTGCCGATAAAGTCTATCAACATTGCCAGCGATTGAGATTCTTCGTCTAAGAACAAGTCGATGACATTTGGAGCGGCCAAAATGCGGAAGGCCTGGACATCGTAGCGGCGCGCTTCGCGGACGATTTCGCGTTGGATTTCGTAGCACACGGTTTGCGGTGTTTTCAGACGGCCTCGGCCTTGGCAGGAAGGGCAGGGTTCGCAGAGGATTTGGCTTAAGTTTTCACGCGAGCGTTTGCGGGTCAGTTCGACAAGGCCCAGGCTGGTAAAGCCGTTGAGGGTGACGCGGGTGCGGTCGAAACTCAGGGCTTTGGCAAGCTCTTGCAGGACGGCTTCGCGGTGGACTTCCTGTGCCATATCGATGAAGTCGATGATGATGATGCCGCCGAGATTACGCAGGCGAAGTTCGCGGGCGATGGTGTGGCAGGCTTCGAGGTTGGTGCGGAAGATGGTTTCATCAAAATTACGCGCGCCGACAAAGCCGCCGGTGTTGACATCGATGGTGGTCATGGCTTCGGTGGACTCGATGATGAGGTAGCTGCCGAAGTTGAGGTTGACGCGCGGTTGCAGGGCGCGGGCGATTTCCTGCTCGATGTTGTGGGTTTCAAATAGGGGGCGTTCGCCTTTGAATAGCTCGATTCTGCCCAATGCGCCTTGAACGTATTGTTCGGCAAACTGGGTCATGCGGCGGTGGTTTTCGGTGGAATCGACCAGGATTTTGTGCGTATCGAGGCTGAACATATCGCGCAAAACGCGCAGGCTCAAAGGCAAATCTTGATAGAGCAAGGTTTCGGGCGGCTGGATTTTTGCCTGTTTTTGAATGTGTTCCCACACTTTGGTCAGATAGTTGATGTCTGATTGCAGCTGGGCATCGGAAGCGTTTTCAGCGTTGGTACGGATGATGTAGCCGTGGCAGGCGTTTTCGGGCAGCAGGTTGTTGAGGCGCTCCCTCAGGCTGCTGCGTTCGGCATCGTCCTCAATGCGTTGGGAAATGCCGATGTGGTCTTCTTGCGGAAGATGGACGAGGAAACGGCCGGCCAGTGAGATTTGGGTGGAAAGCCGCGCGCCTTTGGTATTGATGGGGTCTTTGATGACCTGAACCAAGACGGACTGGCCTTCAAAGAGCATGTGTTCGATGCGTTGGGTTTCGTCCGGATTGCGGCGTTGTTCGAGGACGTCGACGATGTGCAAAAACGCGGCGCGTTCCAAGCCGATATCGATGAACGCGCTTTGCATGCCGGGGAGGACGCGTTTGACGACGCCCAAATAAATATTGCCGACCAAACTGTGGCCGCTGTTGCGCTCGATGTGCAGCTCGCAGATATTGTTCTCTTCCAAAACGGCCACACGCGTTTCTTGCGGCGTGATGTTGACGAGGACGGTTTCGGGCGGACGCACGGCGTCCTTGGGGATGGGGATTCCTGAAAGCATGGGGATACCTGATTTTGAATAGAAAAACTTTTGCGAAGTGTTCTTCTTCAAAAAAACAAATGGCAAAAGTCATTCATCGAAAGCGCTTATCATACTTTAATTATGGGTTTTCCGCATCTGCACAAATGTTTATGCCAAGAGGCCGTCTGAATGTTTTTTACAACCGTACGGCGGGAACACTTGTAAAATAACGCTTATGCCCATATAGTCATGAACATTGGTATTTTGGAAGAAATCATGCAAACCGTTACTGTTTATACTGGTCCGTATTGTCCGTACTGCACCATGGCGAAAAGGCTGTTGCAGGCGGTAGGCGTGAAAGAAATCAACGAAATCCGCATCGACGGCAATCCGGAAGTTTTTGCCGAAATGCAGCAGCTTTCCGGCCAGCGCAGCGTGCCGCAGATTTTTATCGGCGACACCCATGTCGGTGGCTTTACCGATTTGTACCGCTTGCAGCAGGAAGGCAAGTTGGACGAATTACTGAATCCTTAACCCTTAACTTAGGAAAATAAAATGAGCGAAGAATTGCAACCCGTATTCAGCGTTGAGCGTCTGTATGTAAAAGACTTGTCTTTGGAAGTGCCTCACGCACCACAAATCTTCTTGGAACAAGGCGAGCCTGAAGTGGATATGCGCGTTTCTACCGGCAACACCAAACTGGAAGACGGTTTCTACAGCGTTGACGTTACCGTTACCGTGACTGCCAAACTGAATGAAGAGCGTACCATGTTCTTGAACGAAGTTACCCAAAGCGGCATCTTCCGTCTGGAAAACATTCCTGAAGAAGACGTACAACTGCTGCTGGGCGTTGCTTGTCCGAACATCCTGTTCCCTTACGCACGCGAAGCCATTTCCAACAGCGTAACCCGCGCCGGCTTCCCACCTGTACTGCTTGCTCCGATCAACTTCGAAGCAATCTACCAACAACAACAGGAAGCTAACGCTTAATCGCGTTATATCTAAATTAAGGCCGTCTGAAACATTGCGTTCAGACGGCCTTTTTTATTTGAAAATTAGGACATAAGAAAAATCTATAATAAAAAGTTCATATATTAATGTAATAAGTATATAATGATACCGTTTATCATTACGATAATATTTTAATTTAATGGGTTTATATACCATTTAAAATCAACATATTGAAATTTATCCAGCAAGTAGATTCTATTAATTAAGGAAATAGTTGTGAAACCTGATTTTCAAATGAAAACAATTTGTTTGTTATTAGTGCTGCCTTGCCAAACTGTTTTTGCAGATACGGGACATCAAGAAGTGGAACATGTAGATATGGATACGGTCAAGGTCAGCGGCAAACGGCAGGCACAAAGGAATACCGAGCGCAGTCAGTCTTATACAATCGGAACGATGGCAACGGCGACTGGCTTGCGTATTTCAGGCAAGGATACGCCGCAGTCGGTGAGCGTAATGACGCGTCGGCAGCTAGATGATAAAGCAATATATTCTTTAGAAGAGGCAATGAAAAACACTACGGGAATCAACGTGGTTCGCGATTCGGGTCTACAAACTCGTTTTTTGTCTCGTGGTTTCTATGTTGATCAGATTGGTGAAGACGGTATTACCACTAATGTGTCTGGACGTTCGGGCTATACGGCAAAAATTGATGTCTCTCCGAGCACAGACCTTGCTGTTTATGATCACATTGAGGTTGTCAGAGGTGCAACCGGTCTTACTCAATCCAATTCCGAACCAGGTGGAACCATTAATTTAATCCGTAAGCGGCCAACAGCTTTGTTTAAGCATACCGGTGAAATCAGCACTGACCATAGGGGCAGCAAGCGTTTGGCTTTGGATGTATCTGGAAGCTTGAATAATGAACATACGGTACGCGGTAGGCTGGTTGGTGTTCATGAGGACCACCGTTCTTTTAAAGAGGGTGTATGGAACAAGAAAGACATGGTTTATGGCGTGATCGATACGGATTTGAGTGATAACAGTATGCTGACATTGGGCGGCACTTATCAGAAAAATAAAGACATTCCCGATTTTGCCGGCGTGATTTTACCTTGTGAGGATCAAAAAACTGCGGCCTTCAGCTCCAGTCCTGCCTGTAACAATCCTTTGAAATTGCCACGTAAAACTTATTTGGGTGAAACCTCATGGTCACGCCTGAATGCTGATAAATACAATATTTTTTCCGGTTTCAAACATGTCTTTGACAATGGATGGCAACTTAATGCCGAAATTTCTTATACGCGTAACGATTCAGATGCCAAAGTCGGACAATTTTTTCTGAAAAACGAACACGCGGCAGGTATTTCAGCATCTGAGGCAACGGGTTTCTTAACCGAAAAGGGAGAGGTTATTCCTTTTGAGCCTAAAGACAAGGCATTGGCAAAATTAAAAGAATATCGTGATGGCGTCACTAAAACATATGAAGAGAAAAAAGCAGATTACGTTGCCCATCATTTCGATGCATCTGCTTTTGAACAATATCGCTCCCAAAGGGCGGCAGCACGTCGGGCAGGTTTTGATCAATGTATGCAGGACATTGGTTTGGATTTCCTGTGCAACGACTGGCAGGATCCGGGTGTAGAAGTAGATAAAAAAGAGTTTGTTGATAAGGAGCTTGCAAAGCAAGGCATTGTTAACAATGCAGAAGGCCTGTTTCCCAACCGTCTATACGACTCAGCATACAATCTTCGCCGCACATACAACCGCCGTTACAACTTCATGCCGTTGCACTATACCAAACACGATGTGCAATGGGGCTTTAAGCTGGATCTGACAGGTAACTACCGCCTGCTTGGACGTGAACATGATTTCTTTGTCGGCTATGCGTATAACAATGAAAAAATCCGTTCTGCTTATACGGAAATCTATCAAAACCGTTATTTTGTCCGTCCTCAAGGTTATGCAGGTGCAGGCAGTTGCGGTATTCATCCCGATGGACCGGAGCGTAATCCTTTAGAAAAAGGTATTGCCGAACCAGATTGGCATATTTATAACGAAAAAGGTAATAACAAAATCTATGTGCCGGAATGCAGTGGCGCGCATATTACCAAATATACTCCCCGTTTGGATGCGGAGGGCAAGCCTGTCTGGACAGTCAACGACAATGGTGAACGCGTAATGGTGCAAGATCCTGTTTACGAATTGGATGCAAATGGAAACAAAATACAGGAGCGGGATGAAGAGGGAAATTTGAAATGGGCAAACCAATATCTGAAAATACCGCTGTGGAAAACTGTTCAGGTTGCAGATGATCATGTTCCGGCGTTATACAATTATTCGAAATA
This sequence comes from Neisseria sp. HMSC070A01, assembly GCF_001810165.1. NCBI lineage: Bacteria > Pseudomonadati > Pseudomonadota > Betaproteobacteria > Neisseriales > Neisseriaceae > Neisseria > Neisseria sp. HMSC070A01. The sequence continues at coordinate 194,718 of NZ_KV800126.1, forward strand.
CCTTAACACGAATAAAACACATTCTTTGACTGTCAGCACCCGCTTTAATGCAACCAACCGTCTGCATCTCTTGGGCGGTATGCACTATACGCGCTATGAAACCACACAAACCAAAGAAATGCCTGTACGCTACGGCCAGCCTGCTACGGCATTTCAAACTGAGAGTAGTAACAAAATCGACAAAGAACACTACACCTCAAAAATGCAAAGTCATCGGTTCACGCCATATGCAGGCATTACCTACGACCTGACACCGCAACAAAGCTTGTATGCCAGCTATACTAAGATTTTTAAACAACAGGATAACGTTGATGTAACCAGCAAATCCGTTCTTCCACCACTCATCGGGACTAACTATGAAATAGGTTGGAAAGGGTCGTTCCTGCAAGGCCGTCTGAATGCTTCGCTTGCCTTGTTTGTTTTACAGCAGAAAAACCGTACCGTTGTCGATTTTGGATTTGTTCCTGATACTAGTAGTAACGGAGGTTCATTCCAAACCATCGCCAAACCTGTGGGTAAGGTTAAGAGTAGCGGCGCAGAACTTGAATTGGCTGGCGAATTGTCGGAAAACTGGCGTATTTTTGTTGGCTACACATATAACAAAAGCAAGTATAAAAATGCTGCAGAAGTCAATGCGGAGCGGTTGGAGAAAAATACGACTGCCGACCCGTATAACTTCAGTAACTTCACGCCGGTACATATGTTCCGCCTCGGTACAAGCTACCGCTTGCCTCAAACTAAATTGACCTTGGGCGGCGGAATATCCGCGCAAAGTCGCACAAGTAGCCTTTACAATATTCGCCAAGGAGGCTACGGACTTATAGATGGCTTTGTTCAATATGACTTTCACAAACACGGCAGAATCAGCCTGATCGGAACTAACTTGGCTGACAGGACGTATTTTGAAAATAACTACAACCGTACGCGAGGTCAAAACAATTTCTATGGCGAACCGCGGACAGTCAAACTGAAATTGGATTGGCATTTCTAGAGAGAATGGATAATGATTGGGTATGTAAACATTATTGGCTAAATTCCTGATAAAAGTATGGGTTGAATATCCTTCTTTTTTGAAAGCTGTTTCCTAACAATGGCTGAAGTTGATTCGATAGCCGGCGTATTTTCAAATATTAATTTGTTTCAAGTATTCAGCTTTGAAGGCCGTCTGAAACATTGCGTTCAGACGGCCTTTTTGTTTTCGGATAAAATACAGCAAACTTTCAATCAGCTGCCTTTTAAGATGACGCCCGAAACCCAAAAACAGCTCAAAATCACCGATGTTTCCGCTAAGAAGCTAGAGAAACTCAACCTCCATACCGCATGGGATTTGGTGTTGCACCTGCCGCTGCGTTACGAGGACGAGACGCACATCATGCCGATTAAGGACGCGCCGATCGGTGTGCCGTGTCAGGTTGAGGGCGAGGTCATCCATCAGGAAGTCACGTTCAAACCGCGCAAGCAGTTGATTGTCCAAATCGCCGACGGTTCCGGCAGCGTCCTTTTTTTGCGCTTCATTCACTTTTACGCCAGCAACCAGAAACAGATGGCGGTCGGCAAGCGCATCCGCGCCGTGGGTGAAATCAAACACGGGTTTCACGGCGACGAGATGATTCACCCTAAAATCCGCGATGCCGAGAGCAGCGGTTTGGCGGAAAGCCTCACGCCGATTTATCCGACCGTAAACGGCTTGAACCAGCCCACTTTGCGCCGTATTATTCAGACGGCCTTGGACGTTACGCCGCTGCACGACACCTTGCCTGATGCTTTATTAGGCCGTCTGAAACTGCCACACCTCGCTGAAAGCCTGCGCCTTTTGCACTCTCCGCCGCCGAGTTTCACTATTCATCAACTTTCAGATGGCACGCTGCCTGCATGGCAACGGCTCAAATTTGACGAACTTTTGGCACAACAGCTTTCCATGCGCTTGGCGCGACAGAAGCGTGTCAGCGGCACGGCGACGTCATTGGGCGGCGACGGCACATTGACTCAAGCCTTGCGTCATGCTTTGCCGTTTGCCCTGACCGATGCACAAGAAAAAGTTGTTTCCGAAATCCTCCACGATATGGCGCAAACCCACCCCATGCACCGCCTGCTGCAAGGCGATGTCGGCAGCGGCAAAACCATTGTTGCTGCTTTGTCCGCGCTGACCGCCATTGAATCCGGCGCGCAGGTGGCTGTAATGGCACCAACCGAAATCCTTGCTGAACAGCATTTTATCAAGTTCAAACAATGGCTTGAGCCTTTAGGTCTTGAAGTCGTCTGGCTTTCCGGCAGTCAGCGCAAAAAAGCCAAAGACGAAGCCAAAGCCAAACTTGCCGACGGCACCGTCAAAATCGCCGTCGGCACGCACGCCCTGTTTTCAGACGACGTCGAGTTTCAAAATCTGGGCTTGGTGATTGTGGACGAACAACACCGCTTCGGCGTCGCCCAACGCCTCGCCCTCAAAAACAAAGGACGCGACGTCCACCAGCTGATGATGTCCGCCACCCCCATCCCGCGCACGCTCGCCATGAGTTTCTTCGCCGACTTGGACGTGTCCGTCATCGACGAATTGCCGCCCGGACGCACCCCGATTAAAACCCGCCTCGTCAACAATGTCCGCCGCGCCGAAGTCGAAGGCTTCGTCCTCAACATCTGCCGCAAAGGGCAGCAGGCATACTGGGTCTGCCCGCTGATTGAAGAAAGCGAAACCCTGCAACTGCAAACCGCCACTGAAACCCTAGCCCAGCTTCAGGCGGCATTGCCCGAACTCAACATCGGCTTGGTACACGGGCGCATGAAAGCCGCCGAAAAAGCCGAAGTCATGGCTCAGTTTGCCGTAGGTCGTCTGAATGTATTGGTCGCCACCACCGTCATCGAAGTCGGCGTAGATGTACCCAACGCCGCCCTGATGGTGATCGAACACGCCGAGCGCATGGGCTTGGCGCAGCTGCACCAATTACGCGGACGGGTAGGACGCGGCGCGGCAGAAAGCGTGTGCGTCCTCCTATTTGCCGAACCCTTGAGCGAACTCGCCAAAGCGCGGTTGAAAGTCATTTACGAACACACCGACGGCTTTGAAATCGCCCGCCAAGACCTCAACATCCGCGGCCCCGGCGAATTTCTCGGCGCGCGCCAAAGCGGCGTCCCCATGCTGCGCTTCGCCAATCTCGAAGAAGACCTGCACCTCTTGGAACAGGCGCGCGAAATCGCCCCCTTGCTGATTGAACAAAACCCCGAAATCGTCGAAGCACATTTGGCAAGATGGCTTTCCAGCAGGGAAGGTTATTTGGGCGTATAAAGTTTGTATGAAAAGAAAAAGGCCGTCTGAAAACAGACGGCCTTTGGTTTGGCTGGATAGAGGTTTAGAAACCTTGTGCCAACATGGCATCGGCTACTTTGACGAAACCGGCAATGTTCGCACCATTGACGTAGTTCACTTTGTCGCCGACTTTGCCGTATTTCAGGCAGGATTCGTGGATGTTGTGCATGATGTCGAACAGGCGTTGGTCGACTTCTTCTCGAGTCCAAGACAGGCGGATGGCGTTTTGGCTCATTTCCAAACCTGAAGTTGCTACGCCGCCGGCGTTGGAGGCTTTGCCCGGAGCGTAGAGGATGCCGGCTTTGATAAATTGTTCGACCGCGCCTAAAGTTGACGGCATGTTCGCACCTTCGGCAACCACATAGCAACCGTTTGCCAGCAGGATTTTGGCAGCGTCTGCGTCCAATTCATTTTGGGTGGCGCAAGGCAGGGCGACTTCGGCCGCGATGTTCCACGGTTTTTGGTTTTCAAAGTATTGCAGGCCTTGTTCTTTGGCGTAAGTGGCCACGCGTTCGCGGCGTACTTCTTTCAGCTCGATCAAAGCGGCCAGTTGCGCTTCGGTCATGCCGCTGTCAGGGAAGAGGACAAAGCCGTTGGAGTCGGAAACGGTCAATACTTTTGCACCCAGTTGGATGGCTTTTTCGGCAGCGTATTGCGCCACGTTGCCGGAGCCGGAAATCAATACGCGTTTGCCTTCGATGCTGTCATTGCGTGTTTCCAGCATGGCTTGGGCAAAATACACGCAGCCGTAGCCGGTGGCTTCAGGGCGAATCAGGCTGCCGCCCCATTCGAGGCCTTTGCCGGTCAGGACGGAAGCAAATTCGTTGCGGATTTTTTTGTATTGGCCGAACAGATAGCCGATTTCGCGGCCGCCTACGCCGATGTCGCCGGCAGGAACGTCAGTATCGGCACCGATGTGGCGGTAGAGTTCGGTCATAAAGGCTTGGCAGAAGCGCATTACTTCGGCATCGGATTTGCCTTTAGGGTCGAAGTCGGAACCGCCTTTGCCGCCGCCCATAGGCAGGGTGGTCAGCGCGTTTTTGAAGACTTGTTCAAAGGCGAGGAATTTCAACACGCCCAAATCGACGGTCGGGTGGAAACGCAAACCGCCTTTGTAAGGGCCGATGGCAGAGCTCATTTGAATACGGTAGCCGCGGTTGACTTGAACTTGGCCTTTGTCGTCCATCCAAGTGACGCGGAACATAATCACGCGTTCCGGTTCAACAATACGCTCAAGCAGGCTTTGTTGGGTGTATTTCGGGTTTTTCGCCAAAAACGGATCCAAACTCATGAACACTTCTTCAACGGCTTGGTGGAAGGGTTCTTGGTTGGGGTTGCGTTGTTTAAGATTGGTAAACAGGGTGTTCAGGTCAGTCATTTTTCAACTCCTATTGAGTGAGATGTTTCAATATTTATGTTTTGAAATATAGCTGTAAAAATTTTACTTGCCAAGAAAAATTTTGACCAGATTGTTGACATTATTTTTTTACCAATTTGTAAAAATGGAATTATATTTTAAATTATAATAAAAATTATGGTTTATATTTTACATTTAAAAATAATAAGCTATAAAGTTCTAAGTAATTAAACTAGAAAATTCCAAAATTTTTTTGTAAAAATTTTATTTAGCTCAAAATTTCGTGTAAGCAAATGATAAATTGTCAACATTATTAATGGGTATGCTCTAAGTCTAGAGGAAGGGTTAGCCCATTGCAGACAGAGAGGCAGGCCGTCTGAAAATTCGGTACAATATGCATCAAATTCCCACAACACATACATTAAGGAAACCCATGAAAGCCTATCACGACCTTATGCGCCATGTCCTCGACAATGGTATCGACAAATCCGACCGTACCGGCACTGGCACGCGTTCCGTGTTCGGTTACCAAATGCGTTTTGATTTAAGTGAAGGCTTTCCGCTGTTGACAACCAAAAAACTGCATCTGCGCTCGATTATTCATGAGCTGCTTTGGTTTCTCAAAGGCGATACCAACATCAAATACCTGAAAGAGAACAACGTTTCCATTTGGGACGAGTGGGCGGACGAAAACGGCGATTTAGGCCCGGTTTACGGCTACCAATGGCGCAGCTGGCCCGCACCTGACGGCCGCCATATCGACCAAATTGCCAATGTGGTGGAACAAATTAAGAAAAATCCCGACTCGCGCCGCCTGATTGTGTCCGCATGGAATCCCGCTTTGGTCGATGAAATGGCTTTGCCGCCTTGCCACGCGCTGTTTCAGTTTTACGTTGCCAACGGCAAACTGTCCTGCCAGCTTTACCAACGCAGCGCCGATATCTTCCTTGGCGTACCGTTCAACATCGCCAGCTACGCATTGTTGACCATGATGATGGCGCAAGTGTGCGGCCTGGAAGCCGGTGAGTTTATCCATACGTTTGGCGATGCCCATTTATACAGCAACCATATCGAGCAGGCCCGACTACAATTAAGCCGCGATTTCCGAAGCCTGCCGACCATGAAAATCAACCCTGAAATCAAAGACTTGTTTGCCTTCAAATTTGAAGACTTCGAGCTGGAAGGCTATGATCCGCATCCGCACATCAAAGCCGCCGTGTCGGTGTAATCCAAGCTAAAAAACAAAAGGCCGTCTGAAACTTCAGGCGGCCTTTTGTTTAGGCAGGTTTATTGACGTTTCGCGCCATAGCCACCGATTAAGTGTTCGGTTGCATCTTTGTTTTTCAAGCCGTAAGTGCCGCCAATTTCTGCAGCATTGGGGCCGTAGAATTTGCCGTTCAGGTTGCCACTTAACTTGTCATCGGCCGTGCTGACTTTGCCGGAGAAGAGGTTACCGTCTTTCCAGCTTGCCGTACCTTTGAAATCGTAGTTTTTATCTGCTTGGGATACACGCTTACCATTTTCCAAAGTATGGAAGTGTGAGTTTGACGTTTCAAAACGGACACCTTTGAGGCCGAAATCAACGATAGCCATGACATTGGAAGTCAACTGACGATTGTTCTTGTCGGTAACCACATAGGCAGTGGAAATACCTTTGTAGGTGGCTGTACCTTTAGCAGGCAGGGTAGTGAAGACAGTTTCATCGCCCAGGCTTTGGTAGCCTTGGTATACATGTCCTTTAGGATCGGTGTAATGCGCGAAGGTTTGATATGTCCAGCCGGCCGCAGAAGGATCATGCAACACAATTTTGGTGCCGTCATCAAAATTGATGACATAAACACCATCGAATTGTTTGTCAAAAACTAAGCCGTTTTTATCGGTGCGGAAGTAGGCTAAATTATCGCTGTCAATTTTATTAAAGGTTGCCAGATTAGTGCGATGTTGCAGATTTTTTTTGTATAAAGCGTCTAAGTCTCTAATTTTAGCTTCAATTTTCTTTATTTTGTCATGATCAATTTGGCCAGACTCTGAGTTTTGTTCTTTTTTTAGATTTTCTTTTTCAGCTTCTAACTTCTTATAAAGTTCAACAATACGTTCATCCAAAGTTGATTTACCGTATGCAAATTCGGTATTTTTCTCTTTTCCCGTTTGTTCACTGACATCAGTTTGAGTATTGCCTTTTGAATATACTTTGGCAATAACAGAAGCGTAGCTTGTCCATGTAGGTTGGGTTGCGTTGCCATCAGTGGTCTTGTTAAACAATACAACGCCGTCCATTTTGACTTCATCATTGCTGTTAAAGTCAATAGAACTGATCAGACCATTTTGGTTGCGGTCTTGATTGTCCGTTTGGAACATTTTGCCTGCGGTATCTCTGCGGATTTGTACGTTAGGGTTGGATTGCTGTGCACCTTTGGAGGAGATGAAATGTGTGTGCAAAGGCTGGGTAATGTTGGCCGGATCGATTGGAGCTTCATCGGTCAGTTTGGCAAGATTGTCGGCACTGTTGGTGAGCGTAGTAGACGGCGCTTTCGGAGTGTTGGCATTGCTGTTGTTGGCAGGATTGCCATTATTGCCAGCAGAGTTGCCGGTATTATTGGTAGGAGTCGCGCCGGTGCTTAAAGCAGATGAACCGCCGCCTCCGCCACCGCCGCATGCGGACAAGATGGCTGCGCTGATGGCTGCGCTGATGGCTGTAAAAACGATAGTTTTAAGTTTGGTTTGGATGTTTGACATGAGATTCCCTGTATAGTTATTCGCTTGATGAAAAGGTCGGAGAGATCGTTTATCTGATTTTTAAACCTTTAATGCCCGATAATAACCATAAATCATAAAAAAATAAACAGTTTGTTTTCATTTCTGTACAAAAATTAATCAAAGGGAAGGTGGTTGGGTGGATATTTTTTTAGTTAATTGTTTTATATGAATTTATTTTGAATATTTTAGTGAGTTCGATAGCTGGTCTGTTTCTTTTTAACAAACTTTTCAGACGGCCTTTGAAGATAAAAGAGCAGTCGGACTTTATGGATGCTTTTCTCTCAACGAATCAGCGTATTTCCGTTAAAATACGCCTTCTTTTCCGATTCGAAACATTGCCATGCGCCTGACCCACATCAAACTCTCCGGCTTCAAATCTTTTACCGACCCGACCACGATTCATGTGCCGGGGCAGCTTGTTGCGGTTATCGGGCCGAACGGTTGCGGCAAGTCGAATGTGATTGACGCGGTGCGTTGGGTGTTGGGCGAGGCTTCGGCGAAGCAGCTTCGCGGCGAGAGTATGCAGGACGTGATTTTTAACGGTGCGGCGACGCGCCGTCCTGCGCCGAGGGCTTCGGTGGAGCTGGTGTTTGACAACAGCGACCACAGTTTGCAGGGGGCGTGGGGGCAGTATGCCGAGGTGAGCATCAAGCGGCAGCTGACGCGTCAGGGCGAATCGACTTATTTCATCAACAATCAGACCGTGCGCCGCCGCGACATTACCGATTTGTTCTTGGGTACGGGCGTGGGCGCGCGCGGTTATGCCGTTATCGAGCAGGGGATGATTTCGCGCATCATCGAAGCGCGGCCGGAGGAGTTGCGCGCCTATATCGAAGAGGCGGCGGGCGTGTCCAAATATAAGGAACGCCGCAAGGAGACGGAAGGCCGTCTGAAAGACACGCGCGAGCATTTGCAGCGTTTGGGCGATTTACAGAACGAGTTGGCGCGTCAGGTGGAAAAGTTGGAAAAACAGGCAGAAACCGCCGAACGCTACAAATCCCTGACCGCGCAGTTGAACCAACAACAGGATTTACTCGATTACGCCCAATGGCAGCAATCGCTTGCCGCCGCCGACAAGGCGACCGCGCAGCATCAGTCTTTGCAGGCGCAGCAGGACGAAACCGCCGCGCAGGTTCAGGCGTTAAACGACGAAGTACACGCCTTGCAGACTGCCGAGCAGTCGCAGCAGCAGGCAGTACACGAATTGAGCAACAAACGCGGCGTGTTGCGCGAGCAGATTGCCCGTTTGGAAGAACAAATCCGCCATCAGCAAAACCTGCACCAACGCATCGAACGCGACAAACAGGCGGCGCAGGCGCAGTTGCAACGTATCCATCAGGAGCAGCAGCAAATCCGCGTGCAGCTTGAAGAAAACGAGTTGCAGGCCGAAGAAAAGCAAACCGAATTGGCGGAATGGGCGATGCAGGTTGCCGAACACGAAGAGCGTCTGCCCGAATTGGAAGAAGCCCAAGCCACGCTTAATGCCGCCTTCCAAACCCAGCAGGACGAGGCAAACCGAATCCGCCGCGAACTGGCGTTGAAGCAGCAGCAGCTTGCCCATGCCGAACAAACCGTTGCCAAGCACGAAGAGCGCAAAGGTCGTCTGAAACAGGAAAACCAAGCCCTGAACCTGCCCGACGAGGCCGAAACCGCCGCCGCGCAGGAAGCCGCCGCCTTGTTGCAAAGCCAGCAAGAGCATTACGAAGAACAAATCATTGCTGCCGAAGAAGCCCTACACGCCGCCCGCGAGGCGTTTCAGACGGCCTCAAACCGCTTCCAAAGCCTGAAGCAGCAACACATCACCTTGCAGGCGCAGCAGCAGGCGTTGTCGCAAATCCTGTCGCAACAGCAGGAAGCAGCCGACTTCTGGCAGGCAACCGACCACGCCGCCGCGCCGCAACTGTGGCAACACATCACCGCGCCCGCCGAGTGGCAGCACGCCTTGTCCGTCATCCTTGCCGAACGCCTGCACGCCCGTAGCGTGCCGTCTGGCTTCGTTCCCCCCGTGCCGTTGCCGCAGGGGCAGGCGGCATGGCTTTCAGACGACCTCTCCGGCGGCATCAAAAAATCCCTGCCCGTACAGGCATTGTTGAACCAAATCCAAGCGCAGCCGCCGTTTCAGACGGCATTGCACCACTGGCTCGACGGCGTATTGTGCGCGCCCGATTTGAGCTACGCCCTCGCGCATCAAAGCGATTTGGGCGCACACCAAATCTGGCTCACGCCCGAAGGCCATCAGGTCGATAAAGTCAGCGTCCTGCTCTATGCCAAACCCGCGCAGGAAAGCCTGATTGCCCAAAAAGCGCGCCTCGACGGCATCGCTTCCGAACTGGAAAACCTCGCCCCCGAACTTTCCGCCGCCGAAGCCGCGTTCAAACAGGCGGAAGCCGCCGTGCGCTCGTCCGAAGTGCAGCACAAAAACCTGATGCAGCAACAACAGCAGCACACGCGCCAATACAGCCAGGCGCAGCAACGCGCCGCCGAACTTCTGGCGCGCACCAACCAAGGGCAAATCCGCCGCGAACACATCGAGCGCGAACTGGCGCAGTTGGCGGAAGAACAGACCGTGTTGCAACACACGTCCGACGGGCTTTCAGACGACATCGCTACTTTGCAGGAAGCCGCCGCCGAACTCGAACACCAACAACAGACCACCGCGCACAGCCGCCAAGAGCAGCAAGGCCGTCTGAAACAGGCGCAGCTTGCCTTGTTGGAAGCCAACCGCCAATACGGGCTGGCCGAAGTTGCCGTCCATAAGCTCAACCAGCAAAAACAAAACTACCAGCAGCAAATCGCCCGGCTCGAACAGCAAACCCTGGACTGGCAGGAACGCCAGCAAGAGCTTGCCCTCGCCTATGAAACCGAGTTCCAAAACGACGAGCAGCACATCAAGCTCGACGAGCTGACAGAAGCCGTGCACACGCTGGACGAAGAATACATCGCCGCACAGGAAAAACTCGCGCAGATTCAGGAGCAGGGCAGGGAGCAATACGCCCGCGTACAAACCCTGCAAACCAAGCTGCCGCAGCTTCAGGCCGCCACCCAAACCGCCCTGTTGCAGCAGCAGGAAGCCCTGATTAACGCCAAACGCTACCATCAAAACCTGACCGAACGCGCCGCCGATTTGGACACGCTCGAAGCGTTGGCGAAAGAATCGCCGAAAGTATTGAACAGCAGCATCGGCAGCCTCATCCAGCAAATCGAAGCCCTCGGCGCCGTCAACCTCGCCGCCCTGCAAGAACTCGAAGAAGCGCGCGAACGCGACGGCTACTACCGCAGCCAGAGTGAAGACGTGCAGGCCGCCATCACCCTTTTGGAAGAAGCCATCGCCCAAATCGACGACAAAACCAAAGCGCGTTTCAAAGAAACCTTCGATGCCGTCAACGGCAAAGTCCAAACCTTCTTCCCCACCTTATTCGGCGGCGGCGAAGCCACCCTCAAAATGATAGGCGACGACCTCCTGACCGCCGGCGTGTCCATCATGGCGCGCCCGCCCGGCAAGAAAAACAGCACCATCCACCTCCTCTCCGGCGGCGAAAAAGCCCTCACCGCCATGAGCCTCGTGTTCGCCCTGTTCAGCCTCAACCCCGCCCCCTTCTGCCTTCTGGACGAAGTCGACGCCCCGCTGGACGACGCCAACACCTCGCGTTTCTGCAACCTGGTCAAAGAAATGTCGGCGCAAACCCAGTTCCTCTACATCTCCCACAACCGCCTGACCATGGAAATGGCGGAGCAGCTGGTCGGCGTAACCATGCAGGAAAAAGGCGTATCGCGCGTCGTTGCCGTAGACATCAAACAGGCGTTGGAAATGGCCGAACCGAATTGAGGTAAGAATAAAGGCCGTCTGAAAGAATGAGGAAGAAATCTATCATTTCATCTTCCCATTTTTTCAGACGGCCTTTTTGTATTGGATAAAGCGTTATTGTTTCGACACATCATCTTTGGCGCGTTGAGGCTGCCCCGAGCGTTGGTTGCTGCGGTTGACGGCATCGCGCCATGCTTTGCGTTCGGCTTCGATTTTGGCGGCTACTTCGTGAACCATGGTTTCTTGTTTTTTGACGGCCGGTTCTTTGGGTGTATTGTCGGAAAAGTGGAGGCCGTACCACAAGGCGGCGAAAATGCTGCAGACGAAGATCACGGCAATCAGGCCGACGATGGCTTGTTTGCCGGCGAGGGGTTTTTCGGGGGGAGGGACGAGGACATCGAAGCAGTCGGCGCAATCGAGGGCGAAGCAGACGTTTTCGGCTTCTTTGCGGCCGCGCCGGCCTTCTGTGATGTTGAAGGAGATGTGTTGCCCTTCGGCCGGAAGGCGGGTAAGGGTGGTGAAGGCGGCAAGGGCAAGAAAGATTTCTTGGCCTGTGTCTTCTATGGTAGCGGCGCCGAAGCCGCGCTTGCTGTTCCAGCGAGTAATCGTTCCGTAATAGCGCATAATGTATGTGGGGATATTATTATAGGTAACAGTTTTTCTTTCGACTGATTTTAAATCAAAAAGTTTGGTTATTGTCTTAATTTTACACTAGATTTGTCTTGTTGGAAGAAGGCGGGCCGTCTGAAGGATTTCAGACGGCCTGCATGGTTTATGCCTATTTATTAAGCACTTTTTGGAAGGTGTCGATCAGGTGTTGCGCTATGGCTCGGCTGCCGAATTGTTGCAGGCAATCTTGGCGCAAACGGACGGGATCGTAGTGTGCATGGTTTTCGTATAGGGTGAGCAATGCTTTGGTCAGTTCCGGTATGTTTTCGATTGGCACCAGCAGGCCGTTGTCGGAAGTGACGATGGATTCGGGGCCGCCGCAGCGTGTGGCGATAACGGGCAAACCTTGCGACAGTGCTTCGATATAGACGACGCCGAAAGTCTCGGTACGGCTGGCGAGGACGAATGCGTTGCTGTGGCGCATGAGGTCTAGGGTTTGGTCGGTGGTCAATGCGCCGGTAAAGGTAACGGCGTGGTTGATGTCCAAGTCGCTTGCCAGTTGTTTCAGACGGCCTTCTTCTGCGCCGCCGCCGCCGATTTTGAGTTTGAGCTGCGGATAGGTTTTGAGTGCTTCGGCAAAAGCAGGCAGGAGCAGGTCGTGGCCTTTGAGGTGGCGCAGGTGGGAGACGCTGCAGAAGGTGAAGTCTTGATGGTTTTTTTCGGGGAATTCGAAATCCTGTTCAAAATTGCTGCCCAGCATATTGGGCAGGTATTGCCAGTCTGTACCGGCGTAGGTTTTTTCGAGAATGCGGCAGAAATCACGGCTGACGGCGAACCGGGCCGCGCTGTGGCGCACGGCTTCGTGCATGGACGGCCATTGGTTTTTGCGGACAAGGCCGCGTGAAATGGCACTGCTGTGTTCGGTAATCACATAGGGAATGCCGTATTTTTTGAAGATGGCACAGGCCAAAATGGCGGCGTAGTTGACGCAATGGGCGTGAATTACGTCGGGTTTGCCGTTGTCGGCGATATAGGCTTCAAAAGCTTTCATGCCTGCGTTGACCCAGCGGATGCGGTCGATGTCGACAACCGGGCAGCGCGGGAAGAAATACATGCTGTCGTAGGCGTAAGTGTTGAGTCCGCCTTGCTGATGGCGACGCAGGCCGTAGAAGCGCGAGAAGATGGTTTTCGGCTGGCTTCTCAAGTAGCGGAACATGGGAACGACCATGCCGATTTTCATGCCTTCGCGTTGCAGGGCTTGGGCTTGGAGGCGGAAAAAGATTCCGTCCACGTCGGTTTCGGAAGAGGGGTACCAAGAGGGGATGACGACAATATGCATGATGTGTTTTTTATGGAGGTAGATAACGGCGAGGCCGTCTGAAAAGAAAAGATATCTTTCAGACGGCCTTTGGTATATTTAGTTCAATCAGTTGCCGGCAACCGTCATTTTGGAAACCAAGACGGAGCCGATTTGGTTGGACGAACGGCGTAATGCGTCGTCTGCCACGCCGATGATGTCGCGGTACATATCCTGCAAACGTCCGGCAATGGTGATTTCCTGAACCGGATAGGCAATGACGCCGTTTTCCACCCAAAATCCGGCCGCGCCGCGCGAGTAGTCGCCGGTAATGGTGTTAACGCCTTGTCCCATCAATTCGGTAACCAGCAAACCTGTTCCCATTTCTTTCAACAGGTCGGCCTGCGTGGCGTGGGTGTGGTTCAGATACAGATTGTGCGCGCCGCCGGCGTTGCCCGTTGTCTGCATACCGAGTTTTTTTGCACTGTAACTGTTGAGGAAATAGCCTTTGACGACGCCGTCTTTCACCACAAAACGCGGCTGCGTGGCCACGCCTTCGGCATCGAAATAAGTGCTGCGGAACGAGCGCAGGATATGCGGCTCTTCACGAAGGCTGAGAAACTCGGGCAGCACCTGTTTGCCGATGCTGTCAATCAGGAAGCTGCTTTGGCGGTAGAGCGCACCGCCGCTGAGTGCGCCGATAAGGTGGCCGATTAAGCCGACGGCGACAGTGGTGTCGAACAGTACGGGATAGCTGCCGGTCGGAACGCTGCGGCTGTTCAGACGGCGTAAAGTCCGTTCGGCTGCGGTTTTACCGATGAGTTCGGGCGCGTCCATGTCTTCGTGACGGCAGGAAGAATCGTACCAATAGTCTCGCTGCATGCCGTGTTCGTCGCTGGCGACCACGCTGCAAGAAATGCTGTGGTGCGTGCTTTGCTGGTGTGCGGCAAAGCCGTGGGTGTTGCCGTAAACGTATTGGTAATGGCCGGTATGAACCGATGCGCCTTCGGAATTTTCAATGCGTTTGTCCGTTGACAGCGCAGCCTGTTCGCATTGCTTGGCCAAATCAATGGCGGATTCGGTACTCAAATCCCATTCGTGGTAGCGGTCGAGGTCGCCGATATGGGTTGCCATCAAGGCAGCATCGGCAAGGCCGGCGCAATCGTCTTCGGCGGTATAGCGCGCAATATCGATGGCGGCCTTGACCGTATCTTGCAGGGCGCGTTCGGAGAAGTCGGCAGTGCTGGCGCGGCCTTTGCGTTGGCCGACATAGACCGTAATGTCTAAAGATTTGTCTTGTTGGAACTCGATTTGTTCGATTTCGCCCAGGCGCACGCTGACGCTTTGGCCGAGCGACTCGCTGAAATCGGCTTCGGCCGAGGTAGCGCCGGATTGTTTGGCCAAATCCAGCGTGTGTCCGCACAAGCGCAACAGCTCGTCCGGTGTGTGGTTAAACAGCATAAAAAGGTTTCCTGACAGGGTTTTGCGGCATTTTAACCGTTTCAGACGGCCACTGCAAAAATCGCACGGAAAGGCCGTCTGAAAACTGATAAAATAGGCAGATTCAGAAAATCAGGTAAACACAATGTTTGAACAAGAAGACGAATGGGTCAGCAAAACCCAAATGAAAAAGCAGATGAACGATTTGCAGGCTTTGGGTATGGAATTGACCAAGCTCTCCAGTGATACGTTGAAAAAAATCGGCTTGGACGAAGACTTGTTTGAAGCCATCGCCACCTATAAAAAAATCACGTCCAACAGCGCGCTCAAACGCCAAGCCCAATTTATCGGCCGCCTGATGCGCGATACCGACCCCGCACCCATCGAAGCCTATTTGGCCAAACTGCGCGGCGACAATGCAGCACACAATGCCTTTTTGCAACGCGTCGAGCAGGCGCGTACCCGACTGTTGGCAGACGATGGCGCGATTACCCAATTTATGGCCGATTTTCCGCAAGCAGACGCCGGTAAATTGCGCACCTTGATCCGCAACACCAAAAAAGAGCAGGAACAAAACAAACCGCCGAAAAACTTCCGCGCGCTGTTCCAAGAAATTAAAGCAGTGATGGAGGCCGGTCAATCCGATGCTTCAGAAGAAGGGCAGGATTGGGAGGAATAAACCTTAAGGCCGTCTGAAAACGGATTGCGGTTTTCAGACGGCCTGTATCGTAATACCGAAGGAGGATGACCATGAAATTTCGCCGCTCTGCAACCGCCTTGCTGGTTGGTGTATTGACCCTGAATGGTTGTACTACCGATCTTTGGGAAAGAAATAGCCCGTTCCATAAAACCACGACTGAAAAAACCGTTGCCAAAGACAATATTCACGCATTTGGCGTGGTTGCCAAAGACAATACGCAACTGGAAACAGGCAGCTTGGTCATGATGGGTGGAAAATATTGGTTTGTCGTTAATTCTAAAGATTCGGCCAAGTTGAAGGCGATCTTGGATGCTAAGCTGAGCAAACGGTTTCAAATGGTTCGGCAAAACCCAAAACAGGTGTATGAGGCTTTGCCGGTTGAATTAAAATCCCCTGAAGCGCAAACTTTCCGCTCGAATTTCTGCCTGCGTTACGATACTCAAAAAGTTGCCGAGATTGCCAAGTTGAAACAGCTGGCGTTCAAGCCGGTCGAACTCGATGACAAAACTGTCTACACACGGTGTATTTCTGCCGAAGGTCATTATTACGCAA
Source organism: Neisseria sp. HMSC070A01 (assembly GCF_001810165.1). Classification (NCBI taxonomy): domain Bacteria; kingdom Pseudomonadati; phylum Pseudomonadota; class Betaproteobacteria; order Neisseriales; family Neisseriaceae; genus Neisseria; species Neisseria sp. HMSC070A01. The sequence continues at coordinate 210,536 of NZ_KV800126.1, forward strand.
CGCCGAAAAATGTTGCCGAAGACCGCCGTTTTGACACTGCCGTTCCGGTCAGAATTTATTATGTGGAAACCAAAACAAGCACCGATGTTTGGAAGTTGACGGGTAATATCCTGAAAACGCCATTTACATTGGCTTTGGACGCAGTCGGCGCAGTGATAGCAGGCTCCTATGCCGTGATCGGTGAAATTGTCGATGATTCACGCAAATAATATCCAAGGCCGTCATCCCTGCAGGGGATAGAAAAAAGGCACATCCCATGCTTTTATAAGCGTGAATTAGAATCACCTTGAAATTAAATATTTTGAGATACATTATGAAATGTTGATAGAGATTTTTCTTATGGCCAATAATAGTAAAATTCGAATGACAAACAAAAATAGAAGTCTTTATAAAGGATTAATTATGCAATTAAGAAACTTAGCAGTATTACCAATTGTTATGTCACTTGTGTTTTTATCAGCTTGCGAAGTAAGTAACCATGAAAAACATTCTGAAATCCAACAATCAACCTCAAAAGGAAAAAGCAAAATGCAACCCCAAAGTCCTATGCTGAAAGAAATTTTTGCCAGTGAAAAGTACATCGAACCCGGTCAGTCCAAAGATGTAAGCCATATTGTTGCTAAATATCTCCCGATTGGTTCTTCTAAAAAGGAGGTAATTGAAAAATTGACCGAGATGAATCAACACTACAGCGATAAAGGACATATTATCTACGCAGGCTATGGCAAACAGATTCACCCGATGATTCCTAATCCAGAGGTAATGATTGAATTAAAATTTAACGCTTCTGGCTATCTGGAAAATATCGATAGTGAATTCTATTATGCTCAATAACAATAGGAGAATATAAATGGCAAACGAAAAAATTGAAGTCGGCTATCGGCATATCGGCACATTTGCGAATGTAGATTATCACCACAAATTTCTACTCTATACTGATAAAATGGGACAACAATATACTATCAGTGGATGGGTGGGTAAAGAAATTTCCCCACAACTTCCTTTGGGAAAAATCCATATTGAAACCGGCTTACCAAAGAATATTGGTTTACCATATAATGCCCAAAATCCGGATAATTTCAATAATAGGAAAACTGCTTGGTATAAAAGTTTAGATAAAGAACCTATTTCTCCACAAAAGCAATACCGCGAGCTAATCGCTGAAGCTCCTGATTTATCAGCTAAATGGGCTGAAATGGTACGCAATGCTCAAAGCAAGAACAATATCTATCCTTATGATTACTTAAGGCAAAATTCCAATACCCTTGCCGATACCTTATTGCGTGAAGCAGGCTTTCCTGAGCCTGAAAAAGATGGAATATTCCAACATCTTGCCCCAGGTTCGGGAAATAAGCTGAATAAGAGTCTTGTGCCGAAAGATCCTGAGGATCCGCATATCTCCGACATTAAAGATTTGAGTTATCTTGATGAAGAGAAACTCAGAGGAAATCCTCAGTACACCATGCAAATTCAAGAAGAAACATCTCACCATGTCGAAACAGCGGCAACAACCGACAATCCCAAGCCTCAATCCAAATACGAAGAAACTATGGCGATGCTGCAAGGATTATTGAATGATACCGACGGTTCGTATGCAAAAAAACTTTTGGCTGATAATCCTGACAAAGTGGCCAGTTTCAATGAAAGAGTCCAACAGACTTTAGAAGAAGAGTGGCAACAACAGCTTGTTGCTCAAGAAAACCAAAATATTCAACAAGAAAAACAACGAGGCTTCTCTCGTTCTGTCTGAAGCAAACATTACTCTGACTAATGTAGCTTGAGGGGTCGTCTGAAAAACGGTTTTCAGATGACTTCATCCTTTTACAATATCCCTTTCAAATATACAAAACTATCCTTGATTTCCACATCATGTCCGTCAAAATCCAAACACGTTCTATTAATCCGACTGTTTTTAACGACTTGCTCACTGCCGGTACCGATCCTTTGATTGCAAGGCTGTGTGCTGCGCGTGATGTGCAAAGTCCGGCCGAGTTGGACGACAAGCTTGCTGCGCTTTTGCCGTATCAAACGCTGACAAACTGCGAAGCCGCCGCCGGCCGTTTGGCGGATGCGGTTGAGCGTCAGGAAAAAATCCTGATTGTCGCCGACTACGATGCCGACGGTGCAACGGCGTGTGCCGTCGGTATGAGCGGTTTGGCGGCGATGGGGGCGAAAGTGGATTTTCTTGTGCCCAACCGCTTTGAACACGGCTACGGCTTAACGCCCGAGCTGGCCGAAATCGCGGCAGAGCAAGGCGTGGATTTATTGGTAACGGTGGATAACGGTATCGCCAGCATTGCAGGCGTGGCGCGTGCGCAGGAGTTGGGTTTGGATGTGATTGTGACCGACCACCATCTGCCTGCCGAGACCGTGCCCGACTGTATCATCGTCAATCCGAACCAAAAAGGCTGCGGCTTTCCCAGCAAAAGTTTGGCGGGCGTAGGCGTGATTTTTTATGTATTGATGGCTTTGCGTGCCGAACTGCGCCGCCGCAATTATTTTTCAGACGGCCTGAAAGAGCCGAATCTAGGCGACCTTTTGGATTTGGTCGCACTCGGTACCGTCGCCGATGTCGTCGCCCTCGACCACAACAACCGCATCCTCGTGTCGCAAGGTTTGAAACGGATGCGTTCGGGCAAAATGCGCCCCGGCATCCGCGCTTTGTTTGAAGTGGCGCGGCGCGATTGGCGCAAGGCGCAGCCGTTTGATATGGGCTTTGCGTTGGGACCGCGCATTAACGCCGCCGGACGGCTGGACGATATGTCGGTCGGCATTGCCTGTCTGTTGGCGCGAGATGATGCCGAGGCGCAGGAACTGGCGGCCCAGTTAAACAACCTCAATATCGAACGCCGCGAAATCGAGCAGTCTATGCTGCAAGACGCGCTGAATGATTTTCCCGAAACTCTGCCTCCAGGTCAGACGACTTTGGTGGCGTATCGAGACGACTTCCATCAAGGCGTGGTCGGCATTGTTGCCAGCCGCCTCAAAGACCGTTTTTATCGTCCGACCATCGTGTTTGCGCCTGCCGACAACGGCGAAGTGCGCGGTTCGGGACGCTCCATTCCCAATTTGCACCTGCGCGATGCTTTGGATTTGGTATCCAAACGCCATCCCGATTTGATTTTGAAATTCGGCGGACACGCAATGGCGGCGGGTTTGAGCATACTCGAACACAATATTCCCGCGTTTCAGACGGCCTTTGAAGAAGCCGTGCGCGAGATGGTGTGCGAAGACGATTTGTCGCAAACCTATATTACCGACGGCAGCCTGCCTGCCCGCGATATTACGCTGGAACAGGCGCAGAACCTTGCCCGCCACGTTTGGGGGCAGGGCTTCGCGCCGCCGAGTTTTACCGACGAATTCCATGTTGTCCGCCAGCAGCCTTTGGGCGCGGAGGGCAAACACAAAAAAGTCTGGCTGCAAAAAGACGGCTACGAATTTGAAGCCATGTTCTGGCGTTGCAGCGAAGACATTCCCGAATACATCCGCACGGTGTACCGCCCCGTTGCCAACGAATGGCGGAATAATCTCGAATTGCAGCTTTATATCGACTACTGGGAAGCCGCGTAAACAAAGGCCGTCTGAAAAATGAAGAAACAAAAACCTTGGCTCGGCTTTTCTTTGGCGCTGCTTGCCACCATGACTTGGGGCTCGCTGCCGGTAGCGGCGCAACAGGCCTTAAAAGCCGTCGATGCGCCCACGCTGGTGTGGATACGCTTTTTAGTGGCTTCGCTGGTGTTGTTTGCGTTGTTGGGACTGACCGGCAAGCTGCCGCGGCCGTCTGAATTTTCCAAGCAAACCTTATTTTTATTGGTACTGGGTATTATCGGTATTTCCGCCAACTTTGTGCTCGTTGCTATGGGTTTGCACTATATTTCGCCGACAACCACGCAGGTGTTGTGGCAGCTCTCGCCCTTTACCATGATTTTGGTCGGCGTTGGCGTGTTTAAAGAAGCCTTTACGCGCTGGCAAAAAATCGGCTTGATGCTTTTGCTGACGGGTTTGGTCATGTTTTTCAACGACAAATTCGGCGAACTTTTCAGTTTGGGCAGCTACGCGGTCGGGGTAATCATGGCGGCTTCGGGCAGCATGATTTGGGTGTGCTACGGCGTGGCGCAAAAACTTTTGTCCAAACATTTCAATTCGCAACAAATCCTGCTCATGATTTATTTTTGCAGCAGCTTTGTTTTCCTGCCGTTTGCCGAACCATCACAAATCGCCCATATCGGCAATCCGTTTTTATGGGGCTGCTTTATCTATTGCTGCTTAAACACGCTGATCGGTTATGGTTCATTCGGCGAAGCGCTCAATCATTGGGACGCTTCAAAAGTCAGTATCGTCACCACGCTGATTCCCGTGTTCACCATGATATTTTCCACCATCGGCCATCATCTCGCCCCCGATTATTTTGCCGCTTCGGATATGAATATCGTCAGCTATGTGGGTGCCATGGTGGTTGTGGCCGGAGCATTGCTGGCTGTGGCCGGAGAGAAAGTAATGGGGCTTTTTTTGAGAAAGATATAAAGCATTTATTGCGAAACAGAATAAACAAGGCCGTCTGAAACAGGTTTCAGACGGCCTCATGTGGAACGATCAGCCGAAAGACCGCCCACCAAATTCCCTTTCCGCAGGATTCTGCTGCACAGAAATTTCCCTCGCTGCCGTTTGTTGCCGTTCCTGTTCCATTCTTTCCTGCACTTTGGCATTGAAAGCATCAACAACTTCGCGGTTTTCCGCCAAAACCTGTTCGGCGAAAGAGCCGTCCTTATCGTTGAGCAAGCCTTGAACCAAGGCATGGAATTTATCTGTTTGGGTTCGCGGTTTTTCGCGGGTCGGAGCGGTAACATCCTCGATGTGTTTGTCTCTGCGACGGGCATCGGCGGGATGTTTGACACCGTAAGCCGTATTCATACGGAAGTTTTTTAAATCTTCCATATCCAGTTTGCCTTCGACTTTGACCTGTCGTCCTCCCGGCAGCCTTACTCCGTTATCTTCTTTACTCTGGCTGAGGAACTCCACCAAAGCTTCGTTTACTTTTTTGCCATATTGGTTGCCTATATCGGCAATAAAGACTTGTGCCTGCATATTGGATTGCAGGAATTGCTTGTTTTCAAGATTTGTGATTTTAGAAATAACTTTATGGACTTCACCAACTTTTTTATTAAGAACTTTAACATAATCCCGATTGATTAATGAGATACCGGTTTCGGAAGCCAAAGCCTGATTCAATTTCGGTTTCAGATTTTGATACACCTGTTTGTCTTCGGCAGACATTTTATTGAATGGCTTGTATAGATGGATTTGCATCTGCTTTATTTCATTATCGGAAATAAAACGGTTGCCTTTTGAGTCTGTTGCCTCTCGCGCAATCCGTTCCAACAAATTCCTCCCTTCATTATTGCCGCCTATGTCGTACTGGATAGGACCGAAACTCGGACCGCTGGCAGCCTTCTCCGCATTCGATATTTTGTACGCGCCGCGCCCGCCCGACAATTCGTTTACCATCATGGCTTGATGGATATAGTATTTCAAACCGTCTTCCGGTTTCAGATGGTCTCCGCCTGTAAAACGACTCATATCAGTCTCCTAAAAAAATTAAAAACGTTCCAATGCTTTTAAGTGATATTGTGTTTGTTGAACGTCACACAGATAGAGGATTTTGTCTGAAGGAGTTTTCAAGTCGGTTGTGATTGTCGGGTCGGAACAAAGTTCCTCCTTATAAGCCTTCCATTTTGAGCGGATGCTTGCAAAATACTGTTTTGTCAAGCCATGAAGTTTTTGGTCTTTGGCAGTGGCACGTCGAAATAAATCTTCGTACTTCTTATCTAATGCAATTTCAAAATCTAATAGGGTAAGCCTCAAACAATCTTCATCCATTTGGTCAACAGGTTC
>NZ_KV800126.1:216527-216984 GCF_001810165.1 Neisseria sp. HMSC070A01
ATGTAACGGATTTTGTGTTTCGACATATCAGTCTCCTAACTATCTATCAGTTTTATAAAGAATTTTCAAAGCGTTCCAACGCTTTCAAATGGTTTAAATTCTGTTCGAACCTGCAAATACGTATGTAGCGTCCTGCAAGAGGACGAACTTTCGTCGCAACGGATGGGTCTGAACACAGCATTTCCGTATAACTTTCCCAATTCTTACGGATAGTCAAAAAATATTCTTTGGATACTCCATTCAATTTGGGGTCTTTTGAATCGATACGGTGCAGCAGATTTTCGTATTTCTTATTCAATTGCTTTTCCAACCTCATACTGAAAATATCCACACATTCATAGCCTTGTCCGTCTATGTCTTTCATCATGCTCTGAGGGCATATGTCCTTATTGTCCTGTTTTTGCCTTGTTACCTTTGGAACAGCCTTTTCAGACGGCCCTGCCGCACCGACACAGGC
>NZ_KV800126.1:217084-226537 GCF_001810165.1 Neisseria sp. HMSC070A01
GTCAACAGGTTCGGGACAAAGATTCTTTTCCTTCTGCGGCTTAAGCGCATTTGCAGCTTTTTCAGACGGCTCTGCCGCACCGACACAGGCAGCGGATGCCATCACGGCCAGCAGTGGCAGAATGTAACGGATTTTGTGTTTCGACATATCAGTTTCCTAAAAAATTAAAAACGTTCCAATGCTTTTAAATGGTGTTGTGTTTGTTGAACGTCACACAGATAGAGGATTTTGTCTGAAGGAGTTTTCAAGTCGGTTGTGATTGTCGGGTCGGAACAAAGTTCCTCCTTATAAGCCTTCCATTTTGAACGGACGTTTATAAAATATTGTTTGGACAGCCCATGTAGCTTTGAATCTTTGGTAGCGGCACGTCGAAATAAATCTTTGTACTTCATGTCCAGTTTGTTTTCAAGTTTCAGCAGAGTAATTTCTAAACAATCTTCATCCATTTGGTCAACAGGTTCGGGACAAAGATTCTTTTCCTGTTTCGGTTTAACGGCATTTGCAGCTTTTTCAGACGGCCCTGCCGCACCGACACAGGCGGCGGATGTCATCACGGCTAGCAGTGGCAGAATGTAACGGATTTTGTGTTTCGACATAATTTATCTCCTAAAAAGTTATTGTGTAATTGATAAGGCCGTCTGAAACAGGTTTCAGACGGCCTTTATATTTTCTAAATCAGATTAATGTGAAACGCCGAATCAATAGAAGCCTTCGCGTTCTTCACGGGTGCTGATGTAGATGTTTTTCACTTGGGTGTAGGCGGCGAGCATCATTTTGTGGGTTTCACGGCCGATACCTGAAGTTTTGTAGCCGCCAAACGGCGCGCCGGCAGGCAGGCGGTTGTAGCAGTTTACCCAAACGCGGCCGGTTTCCAATGCATTGGAAACGCGCAGGCAGCGGTTGATGTCGGTACTCCACACTGCGCCGCCCAAGCCGTATTCGCTGTCGTTGGCCATTTTGATGACTTCTTCTTCGGTTTTGAATTTAATCACGGTGGCAACCGGGCCGAAGATTTCTTCTTGGGAAACACGGGCTTCGTTGCTGGCCTCAATCAAAGTCGGTTCGACAAATTCGCCTTTGCCCAATTCGCCTTCGATTTTTTTACCGCCGGTAATGATGCGACAGCCTTCTTGTTCTCCGATTTTGACGTATTTCAAAATGGTCTCGAGTTGACCGGCATTGACTTGCGAACCCATTTGGGTGTCGTCTTCCCAAGGCAGGCCGACTTTGATTTTTTTGAATTCTTCAGCCAAAGCATTGACGAATTTGTCGTAAATACCTTCTTGTACAAAAATGCGCGAACCGGCGCAGCACACTTGGCCTTGGTTGAACAAGATACCTTTTTGCGCGCCTTCGAGGGCTTTGTCGAAAGGCATATCGTCGAAGAAGATGTTGGCGGATTTGCCGCCCAATTCCAAAGTGGAAGGAATCAGCAATTCGGCGGCGGCGATGCCGACGCGGCGGCCGACTTCGGTTGAGCCGGTAAAGGCCAGTTTGTTGAAGCCTTTGTGGTGGAGCATGTATTCGCCGGATTTGGAACCGCGGCCGGTAATCACGTTCAACACGCCTTTAGGCAGCAAGTGGTTGATTTTTTGAGCGAAGGACAACAGGCTCAATGAAGTGCTGGAAGAAGGGTGGATGACGATGGTGCAACCTGCGGCCAATGCCGGAGCGATTTTCCATGCGGCCATCAAGAATGGGAAGTTCCAAGGAATGATTTGGCCGACAACGCCGATCGGTTCGCGCAAAACGATGGACAGGTCTTCGGCATCAAGCTGGGTTGCCGTGCCTTCTTCGCCGCGGATGACGCTGGCGAAATAGCGGAAATGGTCGGAAGCCAAAGGCACGTCGGCAGCGCGGGTTTCGCGGATGGGTTTACCGTTGTCCAAGGTTTCTTGCAGGGCGAACAATTCGGCGTTTTCGTCAATCACATCGGCGATTTTATTCAAAATGGCCGCGCGTTCGGCAGTCGTGGTTTTACGCCATGTTTTGAACGCTTCTTGCGCAGCGGCCACGGCAGCATCGACATCGGCGTCGGTTGCGTCTGTGAACTTGGCCAATTCATCGCCATTGGCAGGGTTGTAAGAGGATAAAAGTTTGCCTTCGCTACCTTTCGTCCATTCGCCGTTGATTAAAAGACCATATTCTTTATCAAACACATTTAAATCTTTTGCCATAATGCTGTCTCCTTAATGAATGGGAATAGGTGTTTCACACCATGAAAAACAGCTTATGCTTTTTTCTTTTTAAGTTCAAGTACTAAAAATGAGAATGTTCTCAAAATTTACATTTGCAATGTTGTTTCATGTAGCAGGCCGTCTGAAAAATAAAGGATTTGATTGAAATGAAAGTATATTTGTTAATATATTTAAAGATTTATACGGCTTAAATAGATTTTGTTATGGTATAACATCATAACTAGTTGTTTTAAAAAAGATTATGGGTTGACGGCTTCGGATATGGGGAGTATTCTCATTCATAGCTAAACAGTTTTTCAACACCCTAGGAGACTCTCTCATGAAAATGCATGCTGTGGTAGTAAATAAAGATGTAGCAGGTGATGTAGAAGTTGTTGAACGCGAACTGCGTCCGCTGGAATACGGCGAGGCGTTGGTGGAAGTCGAGTATTGCGGCGTGTGCCACACCGACTTGCACGTTGCGGCAGGCGATTACGGCGACAAACCGGGTCGCGTGTTGGGACACGAAGGCATCGGTTTGGTTAAAGAAGTTGCCGAAGGTGTGAAAAATCTGAAAGTCGGCGACCGTGTCAGCATCGCATGGCTGTTCCAAAGCTGCGGTTCTTGCGAATACTGTAATACCGGCCGCGAAACCTTGTGCCGCTCTGTATTGAACGCAGGCTATACTGCCGACGGCGGCATGGCGACACACTGTATCGTGAGTGCCGATTACGCAGTCAAAGTCCCTGAAGGCTTGGATCCTGCACAAGCTTCCAGCATTACTTGTGCCGGTGTAACCACTTATAAAGCCATTAAAGTTTCCGGCGTCCGTCCGGGCCAATGGATTGCGATTTACGGCGCAGGTGGTTTGGGTAACTTGGCAGTTCAATACGCGAAAAAAGTATTTGGCGCGCACGTTGTTGCCGTTGACGTCAACGATGAAAAACTGGCTTTTGCCAAAGAAACCGGTGCGGATTTGGTAATCAATGCCGCCAAAGAAGATGCGGCTCAAGTCATCCAAGAGAAAACCGGCGGCGCACACGCAGCCGTTGTGACAGCCGTATCCGCTGCTGCCTTCAATTCAGGCGTTAACTGTGTTCGCGCAGGCGGCCGTGTCGTTGCAGTTGGCTTGCCGCCTGAGTCTATGGACTTGTCTATCCCACGTTTGGTATTGGACGGCATCGAAGTGGTCGGCTCTTTGGTCGGTACCCGCAAAGATTTGGAAGAAGCATTCCAATTCGGCGCAGAAGGTTTGGTTGTGCCTAAAGTCGAATTGCGTGCTTTGGATGAAGCGCCTGCCATCTTCCAAGAAATGCGCGAAGGTAAAATTACCGGCCGTATGGTGATTGATATGAACAAAGAGTGCAGCTGCATTCATCACTAATCAAATGATTCCGTGACAAAAAGGCCGTCTGAACAATTTCAGACGGCCTTTTTTATTGGATTGGATAACTTAAAGCGTAAAGCGGCTTTCAAATACGCGGATTTCTCCGCTGACAGGATCGGTGAACTCTATTCTTTTAGCCAAAAGTTTTAAAGGTTTGTCGTAGTCTTCATCACCGGCCGCCAATGGGGTAGGGTAAAGCGCATCGTTCATCAGCGGCATGTTCAAACTCATCATATGCACGCGCAGCTGGTGTTTCTTCCCGGTATGCGGCGTGAGGCGGTAGAGGCTGAATGCGCCGCGGTTTTCGATAAGTTCGATGGTCGTGTGGGCGTTGGGTTTGCCTTCCGTTTCCCTCGTGAGAAAGAATTTTTCGCCGCGTTCCATTCGTGACGAAATATGCAGCGGATAGTCCAAATCCGTCCGCGTCGGCGCCACCGCTTCATAAGTTTTTTGGACGGTTTTTTCTTGGAACATGGTCTGATAATCGCGACGCGTGGCAGGATTGAGTGAAAGCAGCATAACGCCTGCCGTATCTTTGTCCAAGCGATGAATCGGCGTAATGTCTTCAACATTCAAATGCTGCAATTCCGGCCGCAAACGCAGGCGCGTGAGCAGGGTTTCCCGCAAAAATCTGCCGCTGGGGATGACAGGCAGAAAATGCGGTTTGTCCACCACAAGCAAATGCTCATCAATATGCAAAATTTTTTCATCAAACGGAATACGCGGCTCGCTCTCACGGCTGGTTTCACGGTAATAAAACATCGTCTTGCCGGGCTCGAACAAAGTATTCTCATCAAACGGCACGCCATCCGCGCCCACCACAAAACCGCTGTTCAGCCGCCGCCGCCAGTTTTCTTCGCCGACAAAGGGAAAATGAGCGCATAAAAAATGCAGCAACGGCAAGCCGTAAAACTGCTTTTCATGCGGCAAAACCAAGTAGCTGGGTTTGACACCGTCTAAAAGGGGTAGGGGATTGGTACGTTTTTTCATGCGGCGGATTGTACTCGGTTTTTAGGGTTTTTTCAGACGGCCTTGTTTTTATGGAAAATAAGTTTCTAATAATAGATATGTATTGATGCAGGTTTTGTGTTTAAATAGATTCTTCAAACGAGCTGAGAAACTGGTTTTGTTTGAACTTGTTTTTATGGCATGAATTAAAGAAATGATAAAGAAACAATATTTTGAGAAAAGGAGAATATTATGCAGAGAAAAATCGGCATAATCATCATGTTATCCGTATTTTCCGTGTTCGCTATGGCGGGAGGGGAAGTTCGGCTTGGTAAGAATAATGCATACGATAATGAGTATGAACTTGTGGTAGAGCATGAAGTCAATGAAGAAATTTCACAATTAAATCAAGACGAGTATGCCGCACATCCAATACGTAACGATAGCGGCGTCATGCAGTCAGGGAAAGCTGCTTCAGGCAGACAAGCCGTTTCCCAATACGGAAAACCTAATTTGCCGCCTGTACGCTTAAATCCGCATCCTTCACGACCTTGATTTCAAAATCAAAGGGCTGCTCCATTTGTTTGGACAGCCCTTTTGTTTTGTCGGCTCACTCACATTTTCGTTTGCGCAAAACAAGTTTGTAATCGGTTTTGATGCTGGTTTGATCGCCAATCATCTTAAAATCATCTATTAAACAACGGTTTTCCGTACATTTCAACGTGAAATCTGCACCGACCCTATGGCCGTCAAATTGTTTAAATGTTGCCCGGACGGTATGAGGAGAAGTGACCTTGACTTGCAAGGTTTTATGGAAGTTGTCAGGATGATCCTGACCAAAGCCCAAGTAGTAATGTATCGGCATGTCACATCCCATCTCCATATCGGGTTGCTTACGGATATTAGTGTCAAAATTATTAAATTGTCGGATGATTTTTTGTAATTCAGGCGTGGTAACATGATTGTGTTCAGAGCCTAAATCCACTTTAGACAGATAAACCTTTTTGACTAAATCTATTTTGGCTTGATTATTTGTGGCATTATTTGCAGCCATCGCTTGGTAGGATAAGCTGGTGGTTAACAAGCCGATAACAAAAAGAGAGCGTAGTGTTTTCATGATGTGCATAGGGATGAGATGAAAAGAATCCAAGTATAACGACATTGAATCTATATTGAATATATTTTTAAGAAATTAAAGTTGAAAGGCAGGGGAAGGATGGGAATCATTGAATATGATTCTGTAATCTGCTTTACAGGCCGTCTGAATACGAAAACTGATTTTCAGACGGCCTTTTGATTTGTTCCCAAACTCACAAACCCTTAAAAATCAGCTATAATGCCCAACTATTTGATTTTCGCTTATCCCATATTGAAATGGCACAAAAAATTCAATCTGTAAAAGGTATGAACGACCTTTTACCTGTCGAACAAAAAGATTTCAAACTGACGGCTGCGTTTTGGCAGGCGTTTGAAGATACGGTTAGCCGTTGGACACGCACTTACGGCTATCAGCAAATCCGTACGCCGATTGTCGAGCAAACCGGTTTGTTTGTCCGCTCCATCGGCGAGGAAACCGATGTGGTCGGCAAGGAAATGTACACCTTCTCCGATTCAAACGATTCTTTGAGTTTGAGCCTGCGTCCTGAAGGTACGGCTTCTTGTTTACGTGCGGTAGTCGAACACAACCTTCTGTACAACAGCCCGCAAAAGCTGTGGTATATGGGGCCGATGTTCCGCCGCGAGCGTCCGCAAAAAGGCCGTTATCGTCAGTTCCATCAGGTCGGTATCGAGGCTTTGGGTTTTGAAGGGCCGGATATCGATGCGGAAATCATCGCGATGTCTGCCGACTTGTGGGAAAAGTTGGGTATTCGCGAATACCTGACTTTGGAAATCAACAGCTTGGGCAACCGTGAAGAACGTGCGGCACACCGTGCGGCATTGGTTGAATATTTGACCCGCTATGAGGCGCAACTGGATGAAGACAGCAAACGCCGTCTGAAAACCAATCCTTTGCGCGTTTTGGATACGAAAAACCCTGATTTGCAGGAAATCTGCAACGCGGCGCCGCGTTTGGTGGATTACTTGGGCGAGGCTTCGCAAAACCACTATGCTCGCTTCAAGGCGATGTTGGACGGTTTGGGTATTCAATATATTGAAAATCCGCGCTTGGTCCGTGGTTTGGATTACTACAATCAGACGGTTTTTGAGTGGACGACCGACAAACTCGGCGCGCAGGCGACTGTGTGCGGTGGCGGCCGTTACGACGGTTTGATTGAAGAACTTGGCGGCAAACCTGAGCCGTCTATCGGCTTTGCAATGGGTATTGAGCGCCTGCTGCTTTTGGTGAGCGAATACGGCTCGTTGGAAGTGAACGCTGCGCCTGATGTCTATGCAATGCACCAAGGCGAAGGTGCGGACTTGCAGGTGATGAAATACGCGCAAGCCTTACGCGCACAAGGTTTCAATGTAATGCAGCATTCCGGCTATCAAAGCTTGAAAGCGCAAATGAAAAAAGCAGACAACAGTGGCGCACGCTTTGCCCTGATTGTGGCTCAGGATGAGCTGGCAAACGGTACGGTTACCCTGAAAGATATGCAGGGCAAACACGAACAACAAACCGTTGCCGCCGCTGATTTGACAGACACTTTACAACAATGGAAGAACGCATAAATGGCAGCCCATTTGGAAGAACAACAAGAGTTAGACAACTTTAAATATTTTTGGAAAAAAACCGGCCGTTGGATCTTTGCCTTGCTGATCGTGGCGGCTTTGGGGTATTTGGGTTACACCATTTACCAAGGCCAAAAAGCTTCAAAAGATCAGGAAGCCGCTGCCGTATTGGCGCAAATGGTGGAAAAGGCGCAGCAAAAAACCGACCAAAAAGCCATCAACGCCGATTTGGTCGAATTGCAAAAAAACTATCCTGATTCTATTTCGACAGCCCAAGCTACTTTGATGGTAGCGGCAACCGAGTTTGATGCCGGCCGTTATGATGTGGCGGAAGGTCATTTGAATTGGGTGCTGAAAAACCAAAAAGCACCGCTGGTTCAAGCTTTGGCGGCGCAGCGTTTGGGCGTTGTCCTGTTGCAGCAGAAAAAATACGATGCCGCCATCAATGCCCTGAATACTCAGGTTGAGGCTGATTTCGAGCCTTTGATGCTGGAAACCAAAGGCGATGTTTACGTTGCTCAAAATAAAACCAAAGAAGCCGTACAAAGTTACGAAGCTGCTTTGAGTAAATTGCCGCAAACCGCCGTGGGCCGCGAATTGCTGCAAATGAAAATCGACAGCTTGAAATAAGTTTTTTTAAAATCAAGGCCGTCTGAAGTTGTCATGACTTTTCAGACGGCCTACACTTATCCTTATCAACCGTGTTTTTAAAACACCTGCTTGTGTTCCGCTCCCGTTTTGGGGCGGCACTTGACACAGAAAGACTCCATCATGAAACCAACCATCGCGCTTGTCGGCCGCCCCAATGTCGGCAAATCTACCTTATTCAACCGTTTGACGCGCACCAAAGACGCGCTCGTGCATGACTTGCCCGGCCTGACGCGTGACCGACATTACGGTCATGGCAAAGTCGGCAGCAAACCTTATTTGGTTATCGATACCGGCGGTTTTGAGCCGGTTGTGGACAGTGGCATTTTGCACGAAATGGCAAAACAAACCTTACAGGCTGTCGATGAGGCCGATGCAGTTGTGTTTTTGGTGGACGGCCGTACCGGCTTGACCCCGCAAGACAAAATTATTGCCGACCGTTTGCGCCAAAGCCCGCGTCCTGTTTATTTGGCCGTGAATAAGGGCGAGGGCGGCAATAGGGCCGTGCTTGCCGCCGAGTTCTACGAACTTGCCCTGGGCGACCCTTATGTTATTTCAGGTGCGCACGGCGATGGCGTGTATTATCTGATTGAAGATATTTTGGAAACCTTCCCTGAGCCTGAAAAGGAAGAGGAAGAAGCGAAACATCCTGTTTTTGCTGTAATCGGCCGTCCAAATGTCGGTAAATCGACCTTGGTAAACGCCATCCTCGGTGAAGAACGCGTGATTGCCTTCGATATGGCAGGCACGACGCGTGACAGTATCCATATCGATTTTGAACGCGACGGTAAACCGTTTACCATCATCGATACCGCAGGCGTGCGCCGTCGCGGCAAAGTGGATAAGGTAGTGGAAAAGTTCTCCGTTATCAAAGCCATGCAGGCGGTTGAGGCGGCAAACGTTGCTGTTTTGGTGTTGGATGCGCAACAAGATATCGCCGACCAAGATGCGACGATTGCGGGTTTTGCTTTGGAAGCAGGCCGTGCCTTGGTGGTGGCGGTCAATAAATGGGACGGCATCAGCGAAGAGCGTCGCGAGCAAGTGAAACGCGATATCAACCGCAAACTGTATTTCCTTGATTTTGCTAAGTTCCACTTTATTTCTGCATTGAAAGAACGCGGTATTGACGGTTTGTTTGAAAGCATTCAGGCTGCCTACAACGCGGCAATGATTAAGATGCCGACGCCGAAAATCACGCGTGTCCTGCAAAGCGCAATCGAGCGTCAACAGCCGCCGCGCGCAGGTTTGGTGCGTCCGAAAATGCGTTATGCCCACCAAGGCGGCATGAATCCGCCGGTGATTGTGGTACACGGTAATTCGCTGCACGCCATTTCTGACAGCTACACACGCTATCTGACCCAAACATTCCGCAAAGCCTTTAATCTTCAAGGCACGCCGCTCAGAATTCAATACAATGTTTCGGAAAACCCGTATGAAAATGCGGAAGACAAACCGAAGAAAAAACCGCTGCGCCGCGTCAGCCTGAGCAACCGTATCGAGAAGCGCGAAGGCCGCAAGGAAGAGAAAAACCGCTTCAAGAAGAAAACCAAAGTCAGCGTAAAAAAACAATTCAGCAAATAAGCATAAAGGCCAAAGGCCGTCTGAACGATTTCAGACGGCCTT
>NZ_KV800126.1:226637-270346 GCF_001810165.1 Neisseria sp. HMSC070A01
AAGGCCGTCTGAACGATTTCAGACGGCCTTTTATGATGGAATGTAAGTTATTCATGTTTCATGATATTTATCGATTGGATTTGCCGGAATCAAAATACATAAAATCAGGATTGGGAAGGGACGTGAAGATGAAAATGAAACAGTCGGTTTGTCGGGAATTTCCCTTATTGCTGGAATTCAAAACGGTGTGATAGAAAAAAATAGTTGGTAATTTATTCTATTCGGGGCTACAATCCAATCAAACGCCGATTTTGGCGTCTTTACAATCATAATAATGGAGCTCAAGAATATGACAGCTAAAGGACAAATGTTACAAGATCCTTTTTTGAATGCGTTGCGTAAAGAGCACGTTCCGGTTTCAATCTACTTGGTAAACGGCATCAAGCTGCAAGGCCAAGTGGAATCATTCGACCAGTACGTTGTTCTGCTGCGTAATACTTCCGTCACTCAAATGGTTTACAAACACGCTATCTCAACAATCGTTCCTGCACGCGCAGTCAGCCTGCAACACGAAAACAAACAACCTCAAGCCGCTGCCGCAGCTGCTCCGGTTCAAGTTGAGACTGTGCAGCAACCTGCCGAATAAATGATGTAACGCATTCCTGTTTTTCAATACCTTACCGCTTTTGCGGTAGGGTATTTTTATTTTCAGACGACCTTTATCATGCTGCTTGAAAACATTCTTCCCTTTGCCCACTCCCTGTTACGACAAGCCTTAAAAGCAGGCGGCCGCGCTTTAGATGCGACGGCCGGAAACGGGCATGATACTTTGCTGTTGGCGCAATTGGTTGGCGAGACGGGTAAGGTGTGGGCTTTTGATGTGCAATCTAAAGCACTGGCGCAGACTCAAGGCCGTCTGAAAGAAAACGGCGTAGATGGTCGGGTAGCCCTAATACATGACGGCCATGAAAACCTTTCGTCTTATATCGACGAGCCTTTAGATGCCGCGGTATTTAATTTCGGTTGGCTGCCGGGCGGCGATAAAAGCTGTACGACTGAAGCGGCAAGCAGCATCCGTGCGTTGACGGATACTTTGGGTTTGCTGAAAGAGAGCGGCCTTGCCGTGGCGGTATTGTATCCGGGGCATGAAGCCGGCCGAATAGAGGCTGAAGCGATTGTGCAATGGGCGGAAACTTTGCCGCAGGAAGCCTTTGCCGTGTTACGCTATGGCTTTGTCAACCGCCGCAATGCGCCTCCCTATCTGCTGGCGGTTGAAAAGTTGCGTCAGAAATAGATGTTTGCGGTAAAATAGCCGCTTTAATTCCTTCTAACGACAAGAAACTGTTATGCAATACCTGTTCGTCAAATACAGCCACCAGATTTTTGTAACCATTACCATTTTGCTGTTTAACATCCGCTTTTTCATGCTTTGGCGTCATCCTGAAAAACCGTTGGCAGGCATTTGGAAAGCCATGCCGCATTTGAACGACACCATGTTGCTGTTTACCGGCTTGTGGCTGATGAAGATTACCCATTTTTCGCCGTTCAATGCGCCGTGGCTCGGCATGAAAATCCTGCTGTTGCTGGTTTATATTGTGTTGGGCATGATTATGATGCGTTCGCGTCCGCGTTCGCCGAAATTCTATATCGTCTATGTTTTGGCCATGTCGTGTGTTGCCACGATTGTTTTCCTTGCCAAAACCAAAACGCTGCCGTTTTAAAAGAGGCCGTCTGAAATGTATCCGCATTTTTCCGTTATCGCTTTAGGCAGCAATCTCGCCAATCCTGCCGAACAGGTTCGCGCCGCTTTGGCCGAATTGGACGCGCATCCGGAGATCAGGCTCGAAAAGGCTTCTTCCCTGTATCTGACTGAGCCGGTCGGCTATGACGATCAGCCCGATTTTGTAAACGCCGTTTGTGCGGTGAGAACTTCATTGGACGGCGTAGCGTTGTTGGCAGAGTTAAACCGTATCGAGGCCGAATTTGGGCGTGAGCGTAGCTTCCGTAATGCGCCGCGCACCTTGGATTTGGACATCATCGATTTTGACGGTATCCGCAGCGATGACCCGCATCTGACCTTGCCGCATCCGCGTGCGCATGAGCGCAGTTTCGTGATGTTGCCGCTGGCCGAAATCCTTCCGGATTTCGAGTTGGGCGAGCATGGCCGTGCGGCTGATTTGGCTCAGGCTTTGGGCGGGCAGGGTATTCGCCTGTTGAAAGAATAAGGGCCGTCTGAAAAACAGGCTGAAACAAGAAAGGGCGTGTTGGACACGCCTTT
This sequence comes from Neisseria sp. HMSC070A01, assembly GCF_001810165.1. NCBI lineage: Bacteria > Pseudomonadati > Pseudomonadota > Betaproteobacteria > Neisseriales > Neisseriaceae > Neisseria > Neisseria sp. HMSC070A01. Next base: position 228,856 of record NZ_KV800126.1, read on the forward strand.
TTTGCTATAAAATATTGTTGGAAAACACATTACAAAGAGTTACTATGAATCCTCGTTATATTGTTGTCGAAGGCGCAATCGGTAGCGGCAAGACCGCTTTGAGCCGCCGCTTGGCAGAGCATTTCAGCGCGTTGCTGTTGTCGGAGAATCCGGATCACAATCCGTTTCTCATGAAGTTTTACAGCAATGTTTCCAATAATGGCTTGGCCGCCGAGCTTTTCTTCCTAACGCGCCGCGCTGAAAGCGTGAATATTATTGAAGACCATTGTGCGCAAGGTGGAATGGTTGTGGCTGATTTTCTGCCGGAGAAAGACCGCATTTTTACGCCCATCGTTTTGAATGATGACGAGCGACAGCTTTTTGCCGATATAAAGCAACGCATTCTGCCGCAATACGCGGAACCCGATGTGGTGATTTATCTGCAAACCGCTGTCGAAAACAACCGCAAACGCCTGCAAAAACGTCACGAAGGCATCATCAGCTTGTTTCCCGAAGGCTATTTGGGACGGGTGCATGACGAATACAGCCATTTCTTCCATTTGTATCAAAGCGCGCCTTTGCTGACCGTCAATGCCGATGAGTTGGATTTGGCCGGCAATGACGACCACTTCCAGCTTTTGTTGCGCGCATTGGAAGATTTTCAAGGTACGCGAAGTTATTTGAATTTAAGCGAAAAATAAATGCAGGCTAGGTTTAGGCCGTCTGAAAGGAATAATATGTCAAAATATCAATTCACACTCCCATCTTCTTCCGGCAGCGATTTTAACTCCGCCGAACATTTGCCGTTGGTTGTCTATTTTTATCCTAAAGACAGCACGCCCGGCTGTACTACTGAAGGCTTGGATTTCAATGCCCGATTGGAACAATTCAAAGCATTGGGCTATACCGTTGTCGGCATTTCGCGCGATGGTGTCAAATCGCATCAGAATTTCTGCGCCAAACAAGGCTTCCAGTTTGAATTGTTGAGCGACAAAGAAGAAACCGTCTGCAAACTGTTTGACGTGATCAAGCTGAAAAAGCTTTACGGCAAAGAATCCCTCGGCATCGAGCGCAGCACCTTTGTGCTGGACAAAAACGGCGAAATCGCCCATGAGTGGCGCAAAGTCAAAGTGGCCGGGCACGCGCAGGAAGTTTTGGATACAATCTCTCAAGCCTCTTAATAGGGCTTTGAAAACCTAAGGCCGTCTGAACGGATGTAAAGCCATGCCGTTCAGACGGCCTTTCAATCAGTTTGATGAATATGGACGATTTAATAGACAAGCTGCTTGAATCCCTTTGGCTGCAAGACCGACTCAGCCACAATACGCTGCAAAGTTACCGCCGTGATTTGGTCAAAATCGCTGCGCGTTTGGCCGAGGGCGGGCAGGATTGGTTGAGTGCCGATGAGTTTGCCCTGTCTGATGCCGTGTATGCGGAGGGGGAAAAAAACACGTCCCAAGCGCGGGCATTGTCGGCTTGCAAGCGCATGTACGGCTGGTTGGAAGAAACGGGCCAAAGGGCAGACAATCCCACCCGTTTTCTCAAAGCACCGAAATCGGAACGCAAATTGCCCACGCTGATTACCGAAGCCCAAATCGACGCGCTGCTGGCTGCGCCGGATGTGGAAACGCCGCACGGACTGCGCGATAAGGCCTTGCTTGAAGTCATGTATGCAACAGGTTTGCGTGTAACCGAGGCCGTCAAATTGACGCTCAGCGATATCGATTTGCATCGCGGCAGTATCCGCACCATAGGCAAGGGCGACAAATTGCGTCTGGTTCCACTGGGGCAGGAAGCGGCGTACTGGGTGGAACGCTATTGCAACGAATCGCGTCCGTTGTTGTTGAAAAACAAAATTTGCGACGAAGTGTTTGTCAGCCAGAAACGCAGCGGCATCAGCCGTCAGCTTGCATGGATGATAGTCAAAGAATATGCCGAAGCGGCCGGTATTGCTTCGCTCAGTCCGCACGGTTTGCGCCATGCTTTTGCCACGCATTTGGTCAATCACGGCGTCGATTTGCGCTCAGTCCAGATGATGTTGGGACATTCCGATATCAACACCACGCAGATTTATACCCATGTTGCCAATATCCGTTTGAAAAACATGGTCGATGAACACCATTCACGTTCATAAATAAAGGCGACATCTCGAAGATGCCGCCTTTTGTTATCGTGGCCGTCTGAACGGTTATAAAGTTTACTATTTATAAAATAACAATCAAAATACAAATTTACATAGAAAAATTTCAAAACAAAAGGACAGTGCCAATATTGCAATGCAAACCGTTTTTATTTATATTTACGTTCAAGAATAAATCCTACTCTCAATTACAGAGGGTAACAAAATTATTGGAGCACATCATGTTTGTCTGCATCTGCAACGCCATTACTGACCACGACATCAAAGAGACCATCGCCGCCGGTGCAACCACCATGAGCGATTTGCAGGCTCAATTAGGCGTGGCGACTTGTTGCGGTTGCTGCGGCGAATTGGCAGCGTCATTTTTGACTGCAAGCAGTGCCCAAAATACCGTGACTGCCGGTATCAACGTTCAGTCTTAATTCAGAATACACATAAAGGCCGTCTGAAGGCGTAGTTTCGCGCCTGTTCAGACGGCCTTTGTCATGCCTGTATGGTTTGGCGGCATTTTGCTATACAATGGCCGCTTTTGTCCCTCCGAGAGTAACCGCCATGAAACTGACCTTGATGTTTCGGGAATATTGCAGCTTGTGCCACAAAATGCGCGAACAATTAAAGCCTTATCAGGAGCAGTTTGGATTTGGGCTGGATGTTGTCGATGTTGATGAAGATCCGGTTTTAGAAGAAAAGTACAATGAGCTGGTGCCTGTTTTGCTGGATGGCGATACCGAAATCTGCCATTGGTTTTTGGACGAAGAAAAACTGAAAGCGCATTTGAGCGCGTAACAAACCGTTGACCATATTATCTTTCAGACGGCCTTCGGCTGTTTATGCCGTCTGAACATTGATTTTATTATGACTGAAAAACTTTCTCCCGATGCGTTGATTGAAGCGGCGCTGTTGACGCAAGTCGAACCCTTAAACGAAAAAGCCATGCGCGAATTGTGCGTGCCGCCGTTGTCGCAAGACAAGCTGATTGACGTGTTGGCGCAACTGAAGGCCCGCTGGCAGGGCAGGGCTTTGCAACTGGTGCATACCCATGAGGGCTGGCGTTTCCAAATCGCCCAAGCCGCCTTTGAACGACTGGGCAGCCTGCAAGAGCAGCGCGCGCCGCGTTATTCCCGTGCCGTGATGGAAACGCTGGCGATTATTGCCTATCAGCAACCGGTAACGCGTGGCGATATTGAAGGCATACGCGGTGTGGCGGTGTCGCAAAATGTCATGCAAACCTTGCAGGATAGGGGCTGGATTGAAGTCATCGGCCACCGTGATTCTGTCGGCCGTCCGGCTTTGTGGGCGACAACAGCAACATTCCTAAGCGATTTGCGTTTGGAAAGTTTGGAAGAATTGCCGCCGCTGACTGAATTGGGCGAGCTGGTGTTGCCTGATTTAATGGAAACGCTGCCGACAGGCGATGAGGAAGCTGAAGAAGCAGTTGAATCAGGAAGCAGACTGATTAACTGATTTGAATGTAAAGGCCGTCTGAAACAATCGTGTTTCAGACGGCCTTTATGTTAGTTATTCTAGCGTTTTATAGCATTAAATGAACGCTTTATATCATTGAATAAGCCAGCCAGGGTAACAATATGGCGTGGTGCGTTTAGCAGTTTCTTAAAAAATAATTTGTTTAAAATAAATATCTTAGATAAATCATAAGAAAAATCTGATTTAAACTATAAAAAATCTTAGTTATAATCAGTTTATCTAAAGCTATTCCGCATAGTTGCGGGTGATTTACTAAGGAATACTACAATGCTGTTGGCACTTTCTTTGCGTGATTTTGTCATTGTTGAAAACCTGAATCTTGATTTTCAAAACGGCTTTACCGTTTTAACGGGCGAAACCGGCGCAGGCAAATCGATTACCCTGGATGCAATCGGCCTGTTGCTGGGCGATAAAGCCGATTACAGCCAAGTGCGCAACGGCGCCAAAGAGGCACAGTTGTCGGCTTTGTTTGACATCAGCGGTTTGCCCGAACTGAAAGCGCAGCTACAGGAGCAAGGCCTTTTGGAAGAAGATGCCGAAGAGCTCAGCATCCGCCGTATTATCGATGCCAAGGGCAAAAGCCGCAGTTATATCAATAATCAGGCAGCAACGCTGGCGCAGCTGAAAGCCATCGGCGAGCAGTTAATCGATATTCACGGACAAAATGCCCATCATTCGTTGAATCAAGAATCCGCGCAACGCGAGTTGTTGGACGCATTTGCCGGCAGCAAAGAGCAGGCGGAAACGGTCAAACAGCTTTATCAAAATTGGGTTAATGCGAAAAAAGCCCTGCAAGAAGCACAAGAGCAGGCAGAAACCATGGCCATCGAGCGTGAGCGTTTGGAATGGCAGTTTAATGAATTAAACCAATTAGAGCTCAAACCCAACGAATGGGAAACCTTAAGCCAAAGCCACGACAGCCTGGCGCATTCGGCCGAGTTGCTGCAAACCGCCGAGCAGGTGGGCGAAAGCATAGACGGCGACAACGGCATCCAACGTCAAATCTACCAATGCCAAAAACTGCTGGGCAATCTGCAAAACATTGAACCGCGCTTTGCCGAAAGCCTGAATATGTTGGCAAGTATTGAAGCCGAGTTGGGGGAAATCAGTGCCAATATGCGCGATGTGGCCGGCCGCAGCGATATCGATCCGAATGAATTGGCCGCACAAGAAAGCCGGATGGGCGAATTGATGAGCATGGCGCGCAAATACCGCATTGAGCCGGAAGAGTTACCGCAAAAGTTGGCGGAAATTGACGAGCGCCTGCAAAACCTGCAAGCAGCTGCCGATTTGGAAGCCTTGGAAAATGCAGTCGCACGCAATCTTGCCGAATACCATGAAGCCGCTCACGTTCTCTCCGCCATGCGCCATCAGGCGGCCGGCCGTTTGGGCGAAGAGACCACCGAGCATATGCAGCATTTGGCCATGAAGGGCGCACGTTTTGACATCGTCTTGTTGCCGTCTTCGCCGACTGCGCATGGTCTGGAGCAGGTGCAATTCCAAGTGGCGGCAAATAAAGGCAATCCGTCCCGTCCTTTGAACAAAGTGGCTTCCGGCGGCGAGTTGGCGCGTATCAGCTTGGCTTTGCAAGTGGTTGCCAGCCAATACACGCAAGTGCCGACATTGATTTTTGACGAAGTGGATACCGGTATCGGTGGCGGCGTCGCCGAAATGGTCGGTAAAGCTTTGCGTGCCTTGGGTAAAAAACATCAAGTTTTGGCGGTAACCCATCTTCCCCAAGTCGCCTCTTGCGGTGAAAACCATTGGCAGGTACGCAAACATAGCGAAGGCGAACAAACCGTCAGCGAAATCAGCGTATTGGATCATCATCAGCGCATTGAGGAAATCGCGCGTATGCTGGGCGGCGAAATCATTACCGATACCACACGCAGCCATGCCGCCGAACTCTTGCATCTGGCCGCCGCCTAAAAGCCTTAAGGCCGTCTGAAAATGAAATTCAGACGGCCTTTCCCATATTTTGCGCCCTTTCAGACAAGCAGAATACAAGGTATGATTATAGCGTCTGTTTACAAGGAAATTTTGATGAAAGTCCTGTTTATCGCCGATCCGATGGCAAGTTTTAAAACCTATAAAGACACTACTTACGCCATGATGCGTGAAATGGCAAAGCGCGGTTGGCAGCTTTTTCATACCTTGAGCGGAGAATTGTCCGTCCGTGAAGGCTGGGTGGTGGCTCAGGCAGCGGCATTTGAGTTTGTCGGTGCGAAGAACGATGACGATCATGAATGGTTTAAAGCAGAGGCAAAAGTTCAGACGGCCTTAAAAGATTTCGATGCGGTCATTATGCGCACTGATCCGCCGTTTGATATGCAATATTTGTACGCAACCCAGTTTTTAACGTTGGCACAGCAGCAGGGCGCAAAAGTATTTAACAGCGGACAAGCAATGCGCGATTTCAATGAGAAATTGGCTATTTTGAACTTCAGCCAGTTCACCGCCCCCACTTTGGTGACCACACGTTCTGCCGATGTTCGTGCCTTTTTGAAAGAACACGGCGACATCATCATCAAACCTTTGGACGGCATGGGCGGTATGGGCATTTTCCGCCTGACCGAATCCGACCCCAATATCGGCAGTATCCTTGAAACCCTGATGCAGCTTGATTCACGCACCATCATGGCGCAACGCTATATTCCTGAAATCGTACATGGCGACAAGCGCATTTTGATTATCGGCGGGGAAGTTGTTCCGTATGCTTTGGCGCGTATTCCGCAAAACGGCGAAACGCGCGGCAACTTGGCTGCCGGCGGCCGTGGTGTGGCGCAGGAATTGAGCGAGCGCGACCGTGAAATTGCAGAAACCCTGGCGCCTGAATTGAAGCGCCGCGGTATTTTGCTGGCAGGTTTGGATGTCATCGGCAGCAACCTGACCGAAGTCAACGTAACCAGCCCGACCGGTTTCCAAGAAATCATGAAGCAAAAAGATTTCGACGTTGCCGCCATGTTCGCAGATGCCGTGGCATCTTGGGCAAAACAATAAACTCAAAGGCCGTCTGAAAATTGACCCGACCGTTTCTTTTCAGACGGCCTTTTTATGTTGAGAATATGATGGAACCATCTTCCTACGCATCTGAAAAAAAAGGTAAAAACGGCATCAAACGCATCATCAATGCGTTTGGTTATTCCAAAGACGGACTGGCTGCCGCGTACCGTTATGAAAGCGCATTTCGCCAAGTTTTTTGGCTGAACCTGATTTTAATTGTCTTGGCCTTATTCCTTGATTTCGGGCCGGCCATCAAAATGGTGCTTGTTGCCGCATCGTTTATTTCATTGATTACCGAATTGTTTAATACCGCCGTCGAAGCAGCCGTTGACCATACCTCTACTGAAAAACACGAGCTGGCCAAGCGTGCCAAAGATGCCGGCTCGGCCGCGCAACTGATGGCTTTGTTCATGTTATTTATTGTTTGGATTATTGCATTAACTGCTTAAAAATGTGGTAATATGGTAATTCGTTAGGATTAGATAGTATTAATTAATCTATATCAAAGTTTTCAGACGGCCTTTGGTTGTAAGATGAAGGCCGTATATCCCAGCCATTTGGCAAACACAAGGAGCAAAACATGAAAAAATTAATGGCAACCCTGATTCTGGCAGGCTTGGCAACTTCCGTATCTGCAGCCGGTATCCATATTGAAGACGGTTGGGCGCGTGCCACTGTCGAAGGTATGAAAATGGGTGGCGCATTCATGAAAATCCAAAACGATGAAGCCAAACAAGACTTCTTGGTAGGCGGCAGCAGCCCTGTTGCAGAACGCGTTGAAGTACATACCCATATTAACGACAACGGCGTTATGCGTATGCGCGAAGTTAAAGGCGGCGTGCCTTTGGCTGCAAAAGGCGTAACCGAGCTGAAACCGGGCAGCTACCACGTTATGTTCATGGGTCTAAAAAAACAATTGAAAGAAGGCGAAAAAGTGCCTGTAACCCTGAAATTCAAAAACGCCAAACCTCAAACTGTCGAGCTGGAAGTGAAAACCGCGCCTAAAACCGAAATGCAGCACGACCACGGCGCACACGGTGGCGCACATCAGCACTAATTGCTTGAATTTGCATATAAAGGCCGTCTGAAAGTCATTGGGCTTGCAGACGGCCTTTTCTGTCGTCAAATCAAAATGTGCTAAAATCACGCTTTAAAAAATGTATTTGAAACCCACATTCCGCTCATGAATACTCACAACACACCAGCAAACATCATCGTCGGCCTCTCCGGCGGCGTCGATTCATCCGTTACCGCGGCCCTGCTCAAACAGCAAGGCCATCAAATCAGCGGCGTGTTCATGCAGAACTGGGAAGATGACGACAACGACGAATATTGCAGCATCAAACAAGATTCCTTCGATGCCATTGCCGTCGCCGATATCATCGGCATCGACATCGACATCGTCAATTTCGCCGCACAATATAAAGACAACGTATTTGCCTATTTCCTCAAAGAATACAGCGCAGGCCGCACGCCGAATCCGGATGTATTGTGCAATGCCGAAATCAAATTCAAATGTTTTTTGGACTACGCCATAGAGCAGGGCGCCGATACCATTGCCACCGGACACTATGCCCGTAAAGAAGTTCGCAACGGCGTGCATTATCTGCTCAAAGGCTTGGATCAAAATAAAGACCAAAGCTATTTCCTATACCGTCTCAAGCCTTTCCAACTCGAGCGCGCGATTTTCCCATTGGGCGAATTGGAGAAGCCTGAAGTACGCCGTCTTGCCGAAGAATTCAAGTTACCGACCGCAACCAAAAAAGACAGTACCGGCATTTGCTTTATCGGCGAGCGCCCGTTCCGCGAGTTTTTGCAAAAATACCTGCCGACCAATAATGGCAAAATGGTGACCCCTGAAGGCAAAGTGGTTGGCGAACACGTCGGCTTGATGTTTTACACGCTGGGCCAACGTAAAGGCTTGGGCATCGGCGGTGCAGGCGAGCCGTGGTTTGTTGCGGCCAAGGATTTGACCAAAAACGAACTGATTGTCGTACAAGGCCATGACCATCCTTTGCTTTATACGCAAAGCCTGGTTATGAACGATTTGAGTTTTACATTGCCCGAACGCCCGAAAGAAGGCCGCTATACCTGCAAAACGCGCTACCGTATGGCTGACGCGCCTTGTACGTTGCGTTACTTGGATGATGAAACCATCGAGCTTGTTTTTGATGAGCCGCAGTGGGCAGTAACCCCCGGCCAATCTGCGGTACTGTACGACGGCGATGTGTGCTTGGGCGGCGGTATCATCATGTCCACCGACAAGCCTGTCATCATTACTGCTTAACACAAGGGCCGTTTGAAAACGAAGCGGCGGATTAAATCAAGCCTTTCAGACGGCCTCCATTCTAAAAACGACTAAAACAAAGACTGAATCAACATGGAAAAACTCTGGCTCAAAAGCTACGAACAAGGCGTCAATGCCGAAATCGACATCACGCAATACAGCTCCATCAGCGACGTATTCCGTCAAAGTGTTGAGAAATTCTCAGATAAACCTGCTTTTCAAAACATGGGCAAAACGCTGACTTACGCCGAAGTGGGCAAGTTGGCGACGGATTTTGCGTCTTACCTGCAAAACGTATTGAAACTGCCGCGCGGTGAGCGCGTGGCGATTATGATGCCGAACGTTTTGCAATATCCGATTGCGCTTTTCGGTATTTTGCAGGCCGGTTTGGTGGCAGTGAATACCAATCCGCTTTATACGCCGCGCGAGTTGGAGCATCAGTTGAAAGACAGCGGCGCGACCACGATTGTCGTGTTGGAAAACTTTGCCAATACGCTGGAGCTGGTGTTGCCGCGTACGCAAATCAAACATGTGATTGTCGCATCGGTCGGTGAGATGTTCGGCATGATTAAAGGTGCGTTGATGAACTTCGTCATCCGCAAAGTGAAAAAAATGGTGCCGGAATACCGCATTCCCAATACCGTGACTTTTCAGACGGCCTTGAAGCAAGGTGCGGCAAATACGTTCAAGCCCGTCGAATTGACGCGCGATGACACAGCCTTGCTGCAATATACAGGCGGTACGACCGGTTTGGCGAAAGGCGCCGTCCTCAGCCACGGCAATATCTGCGCCAATATGTTGCAGGCAAAAGAATGGATTAGAAACAGCCTGCGCGAAGGCGAAGAAACGGTTATTGCCGCGTTGCCGCTTTATCATATCTTTGCCTTGACGGTAAACCTGATGATTTTTGCGAATACCGGTTCCAAAATCATCCTGATTACCAACCCGCGCGACATGAAGGGGTTTATCGGCGAATTGAAAAAAGAGCCGATCAGCGTGTTCATCGGTGTGAATACCCTGTTTAATGCGATGGTCAACCGTCCGGATTTTGCCGAAGTCGATTTTTCCCGTTTGAAGCTGACTTTGGGCGGCGGTATGGCAACGCAAAAAGCCGTGGCGGAAAAATGGAAAAAAATCACCGGTACGCCGATTGTGGAAGCTTACGGTTTGACCGAAGCCAGCCCGGGCGTATGTTGCAATCCTTTGAATATCGAGGCTTACAGCGGCGGTATCGGTTTGCCGGTTCCTTCGACCGAAGTCGAATTGCGCGATGCGGACGGCAAAGAAGTGCCTATCGGACAGCCGGGCGAATTGTGGGTGCGCGGCCCGCAAGTGATGAAAGGCTATTGGAACCGTCCGGAAGAAACCGCCAAAGCAATCGATGCACGCGGCTTTTTGGAGACCGGCGATATTGCCGTGATGGATGAAAAAGGCTGGCTGAAGCTGGTGGACCGCAAAAAAGATTTGATTGTGGTATCCGGTTTCAATGTATATCCGAACGAAATCGAAGAAGTGGTGGCCAGCAACGACAAAGTCTTGGAAGTCGCCTGTATCGGCGTGGCAAGCGAAAAAACCGGCGAAGCGATTAAAGTTTTCGTCGTGCGCAAAGACCCGTCTTTGACCAAGGAAGAACTGATCGATTTCTGCCGCAAAGAACTGACGGCGTATAAAGTGCCGAAAGACATCGAATTCCGCGACGAGTTGCCAAAATCCAACGTCGGCAAAATCCTGCGCCGCGAGCTGCGCTGATATACAGAATCAGCATGATAAGGCCGTCTGAAAACGCTGTATTCAGACGGCCTGAAGCTTTTGCCGTTTGCCAGAATATGCTGCTTCAAGTTAAAATCACACATTCCAACATGGGTATCACATCATGACTAAATTTATTTTCGTAACCGGCGGCGTTGTATCTTCTTTGGGTAAAGGTATCGCCGCCGCTTCTATTGCTACTATTCTCGAGTCGCGTGGTTTGAACGTGACCATGCTTAAGCTCGACCCGTATATCAATGTTGACCCGGGTACCATGAGCCCGTTTCAACACGGCGAAGTATTCGTGACCGATGACGGCGCGGAAACCGACCTTGACCTCGGTCACTACGAGCGTTTCATCAACGCTACCATGACCCGCCGCAACAGCTTCAGTACCGGCCAAGTCTATGAAAACGTGATTGCCAAAGAGCGTCGCGGCGACTATTTGGGCGGTACCGTACAAGTGATTCCGCATATTACCGATGAAATCAAACGCCGCATCCACGAAGGCGCGGCCGGTTATGATGTGGCGATTGTCGAAATCGGCGGTACAGTCGGCGATATCGAATCTTTGCCTTTCTTGGAAGCCATCCGCCAAATGCGCAGCCAGCTCGGCCGCAACAATACATTGTTTGCCCACCTGAGCTATGTTCCTTACATTGCCGCCGCCGGCGAAATCAAAACCAAGCCGACCCAGCATACCGTTAAAGAAATGTTGAGCATCGGTTTGCAACCCGACATCCTGATCTGCCGTATGGACAGAGAAATGCCTGCGGACGAGCGCCGTAAGATTGCCCTGTTCTGTAACGTTGAAGAACGCGCCATCGTGGGCAGCTACGATGTGGACAGCATTTACGAATGCCCTGAAATGCTGCACAACCAAGGCATCGACAGCATCATTACCGAGCAGCTCCAACTGAATGTCAAACAAGCTGATTTGACCGAATGGAAGAAAATCGTTCACGCGATTCAAAATCCGAAACACACCGTCAAAATCGCGATGGTCGGCAAATACGTTGATTTGACCGAGTCCTACAAATCGCTGATCGAAGCCCTGAAACATGCCGGTATTCATACTGAAACCGACGTACAAATTACCTTTGTCGACAGCGAAAGCATCGAGAAGAGCAATGGCGACGTTTCCATGCTCAAAGACATGGATGCGATTTTGGTGCCGGGCGGCTTCGGTTCACGCGGCGTAGAAGGCAAAATTGCCGCCGTACGCTATGCGCGTGAAAACAACGTACCATACTTGGGCATCTGCCTGGGCATGCAAATCGCCCTGATCGAATACGCCCGCGACGTGGCAGGCTTGAAGGGTGCGAACTCTACCGAGTTTGACTTGAAATGCGCCGCGCCTGTCGTCGCCCTGATTGACGAATGGCAAACTGCCGACGGCAGCGTAGAAACCCGTGACGAATCTGCCGATTTGGGCGGCACCATGCGTTTGGGTGCGCAAGAAGTTGACCTCAAACCGGGCAGCCTTGCCGCAAAAATCTACGGCAGCGAACACATCCGCGAACGCCATCGCCACCGCTACGAGGTCAACAACAATTATGTTCCTCAGTTGGAAAAAGCCGGTTTGGTCATCGGCGGCGTATCCGCAGGCCGAGAGCGTTTGGTTGAAACCATCGAATTGCCGAATCATCCTTGGTTCTTCGCGTGTCAGTTCCATCCGGAATTTACTTCCAATCCGCGCAAAGGCCACCCTTTGTTTACTGCGTTTGTGAAAGCCGCGTTGGGTAACAAAAAAGCCTGATTGATGTGATTGAAAAAGCACCCGTTTCCGGGTGCTTTTTTGTTTTCAGACGGCCTTAGAAGTTATTTGTCTTCATTGACTTCGCGGTCGTTCAAAGGTTGTACGGGACGGTTGTTTTCGCCGCCGATAATGTCGCGCATGGCTTTAAACTGCGCCGCATCTGCCTGAACCGGAGTTTTTAAGACAACCCAAGTCACGTTTTCGCTGCAAGGCGGCGTTGTCAGCGAGCCTTTTAGTTGGAATGACTTGCTATCTTTAGGCAGCAGGGCTTGGATATTCAAGTTTTTCAACGTTACGGATTCGCCTGCTTTCAGTTTTTTGGCAGTAAGCGCGGACAAGGCAGGGTTGTTTTTGCCCGGTTTGAATACAGAGCCGATGACCGCCAAAGTACCGTCTTCGGCTTGATGGACGAAATGCGCTTCCATCGGGAAATGTTTGCCTTTGAAAGTATGTTCGCTCGGCGTATGGAAGTGGAATTGTTTGAAGGTATAGGTTTTACCATTGATCACGATGGTTTGCGCCTTCCCTTGCGGCGTGGCTTGAAGAGTATGGCCGTTATTTTCTACTTTGTAGTCGGCGACGTTGTAACGGTATGCCAGTTGTTTGCCTTTTACTGTTTTTGTCGTGGAGAAGTCCACTGGAGATTGCTGTTTGCCTGTTTTGCAGACAGCAAAGTCTTCACTCAAATCGCCCCAGTGTGCAGCATCGTTTTCACCTGTGTAAGACCAATGTGCATGATGGGTTTCGGCGGATACCGTTGCAGTAGAGACAGCCATTAGCAAAGATAAAAAGAGATGTTTTTTCAACATAAGGGTTCCTGTTTATTTACATTAGGTAAAAGGAAAAATTTATACCAAATAAATTATTGATATAAAAAAACTTATTCGTAAGAAGAAAGTTAATGATAGTGGCAATCGGAGAATGTTGGGTTGATATATGACAAACATTTATCGAACAATCATTTTTGATTAAATGATTTCAATAAGAGGGTTGATTGTCTTTGTTGTCACTTTGAATAAGGGAGGCCGTCTGAAATTTCTTTCAGACGGCCTGTTTTATTTGATTATGTTGTAAAAAGTCTAAACTCTAATGAATAAAAGTGTTTCTCAAGATGAAAGTAGTTGTTTGTAGCATTAGAAAACATTAATATTGCTGAACGTGTTTTCACGAGATTTTAACTTTGTTTTGGAGAGAATAATGAAAAAATCGATTATCGCTTTGGTTATTGCCGGTTTGCCGCTGGCTGCATCTGCAGAAGTGATTCTGTATGGTCAAATCAAAAGCAGCGTGACCGTCGGTCAGGTCAAAATCAAAGGTGACGCAGGTTCTGAAACCAGCTCTACCGCAACCAGCATCAATGACAATACCTCCCGCATCGGTTTCAAAGGCAGCGAGAACTTGGGCGGCGATTTAAAAGCCATTTGGCAAGTTGAACAAAAAACGGCCATTACCGGCGGTTCCCAAGGTTTTGCCACTCGTGACTCCTTCATCGGCCTGCAAGGTAACTTCGGTAAGATTCGCGCCGGTAAACTCAGCAATATGTTGAACGAAATGGACACCATCGATCCATGGATGTACAAAACCAATGCCGCAGGCTTGGGCATCTTTACCCGTACCGGCAATCGTAACGCCGCCGTACGCTACGACAGCCCGGATTTCGGCGGATTCAAATTCAACGTGTCTTACGCACCGCGCGACAACCGCAATCCTTCAGACAAATACACGCACTCCAAACCGGCCAAAGACCAATACACCGGCGGCGTGAGTTTCTCTAAAAACGGCTTTACCGCCAATGCGGCTTACGGCCACTACAACGGTGCGTACACCGACAAATCAGGCAAAGTCAAAGCGGCGCAAATCGCCAAAGTCGAAACTTATTACGATAAAGACAATCTCTTTGTCGGTGGCGGCGTACACTATGCCAAAGGTCATGAGACAGGCAACGAATATTTAGGTTATTTCACCGATGGTTTTAATCAGTACAAGGGTAGTGACATTACTGCCGACTCAGGTAAAGAGGAAGCCGTGAAAGTGGTTGATGCAGCGGTAACTGTCGGCTACAAATTCGGCAACGTGACCCCACGCATTACTTACGCGCACGGCTGGCCTGCCAAGGGCGTGAACAGTGGCGAAAAATTGGTGGATAAATTCGACCAAGTCGTTGTCGGCGGCCAATACACCTTCAGCAAACGCACCGGCGTAGTCGCCCAACTGGCGTATCTGAAAGTCGGCAACAAAACCCGTCTGACTGCAGCCAACAAAGGCGGTATTGAACAAAAAGCCGCTTCTGTGGGCCTGTATCACAAATTCTAGGCCGTCTAGAAAGACAAGGCCGTCTGAAAAATTTCAGACGGCCTTTTTGTTGATTAAACAGGTTTATTTGTCGTGGTTGCTCAGCGTGGTACCGTGACGGCCGCCGCGTTCTTTCAAACGTTGCACCAAGCCTTCGACCGTTGTCGGCATGCCGTCGATACAGAATGCCTGATACAGCGCAGTGTGCAGGGCATCGTTGCGGCTGAACGCATTGCCGATCAGCTTCCAATCGCCTTTGCGCGGCTCAATCCAGCGGCGGTTTACTGTATCGCCGTAAGCGAATACTTTGTAAGACGAACGCTTGTCGTTGCTGTAAGTAAAGGATGTGCGGGCGCAATAGAGGCCTTCGACGGAGAGGTTGTCGTAGCCTTTGTCGGAGCGAACGTTCAAGACGTAGCGGATACTGTTGTCCGGCGCAGGCATGATTTGCAGGCTGCTGAGCAGGATTTTGGGCTGCTTGCCGTAGGTTTCGTTGACATAGAGGTCGAACCAATCGCCCGATTGGGTATCGGGCAGGGGCGGCAACTCGGCTTTGTGTTCTTTAAATTCTCGTGCGGCAACTTCTTCAGGGCTTTCCTGATAACGCGTGTTGGTCAGCGTATCTTTTTGGCTGAAACCCAAAGCAAATGCTTGAGTCGCGGCAAGGCTGAGAGCGAGAAGGGCAAAACGGCGCATAGACAGCTCCAAAGTGAAAAACGGCTTTATTTTATGGGCTTGCAGGGTGGGGTGCAAGTAAGTGCGGTATAATTGACGTTAATTCTGATTAATATGACGAGTTTTCATACTAAGGACATAGCGGTAAAAATACAGGAAGGTTAATCGATCGCAAAGCAGCTTTGAAACAGCGATTAAATCGATAATAAGATAAATGCTAAGGGGAAAATATGAAATTAGACAATGTACTAAGTGAGTTAGTAGAACTATATTCAAGAACAACCCCATTTCCTTCAAATAAATTAGAATTTTCATTTGAAGAGCTGGATATTTCATCCTCATCTTTTCAAGGGGAGCTTTTATATTATTATCAGCATGTCCAAATGAAGGGAGATTGTTATTTTGGAAATAGTAATTTCAATTTAATATTGCTGCCTTTATATTCCGAATTTACAACAGTCGAACATTGGGCTTTGCAAGATTATGAAGAATTTATAGATGGGAAATATCAAATTTTTGCTTGTACAGATAGTGATGCCATTATTTTTTGCGATATAACTCATTCAATGTCTCCTGTATATGCAGGAAGACCAGGAGATCCGGATTTTTATCAGTTGAGTAATAGCCTGACAGAATTTTTTATGTTTTACATTGCTTTCACAAAGATGCAACAAGAAAGAGAATTTGAAAAATCTACTGAGTATTTTGCGGAAACAGCCATATTGATTGAAAAATATATTTCTGAAAATTCACAAAATACAGCAAAAAAATTTCTTTTACATTAAAAATGCTGAATTCCATAAAATAGTTAAAAGTTAAATTTATCATTGCGTTAGTTATAGCTGAATAGTTGTGCCGCTGTTGGTAACGCGGCAATAAAACCTAACCCCAATACACCTATGGAGCCTTATGAATACACAAACTCTGGATGTCATCGGTTTGAAATGCCCGCTGCCGATTTTGCGTGCCAAAAAAGCTTTGGCGCAAATGCAGGAGGGTGAAGTGCTGACCGTATTGGCCACCGATGGCGGTGCGCCCAGCGATTTTGAAGCGTTTTGCCGTCAGACCGGACATGTTTTGTTGGAATCGAGCGAGGCCGACGGCGTGTTCAAGCTGGTGTTGAAACACAAATAAAGGCCGTCTGAAATGTCTAAAGCCGTCGCGTTGTCTGCCGTCGTATTGGCTGTTTGCCTGAGTGCATGCGGCAATGAAGGCGTTTCGCCGCAGAACGCTGCCGATTATGCTCAAAATGTAACCGACTTATTCCGCCAAAGCTGTGTGGCCGCAGACGGCGATACCGCCCTTGTCGGCGAGTTCGCCAATGCCAACAAATTGATTTTATTGTCGAAAAAAGATATTGCCGATTTGCCTGCCGGAATGATGGATTTGGAGGCATTAAGTATTTGGAAGAAAACGGTAAACGGCGCAGATTATTATTTAAGCCTGACTGAAGACAGTTGTAGCGTGCGTACGGCTAAAGCCGACGATCATCTGATTTTCAAACAATTTTTGGCTTTAGCAGAAAATCCGCCGCAAGGTTTGAACGCTGAATTGCGTGCCGATAATTTGTCGGAAGCCCCGTTGCCTATGCGTCAGATTTCCTACGCATGGCGCGCGTCCGGCAGTCCGAAAGAAACCTTGCTGACCGTCAAAACAACGTCGTCCGAGCATTTTCCGGTACAGGCTGTTTTTTATTTGACCCATCATTCTTACGACAATAAGGCCGCCGTTTTACCTTAGACCGGTTGACGATTGGAATATCAAATCAATACAAACCATTCCGCCGAATAAAGGCCGTCTGAAACATTATCAAACCAAACCACTCGAAAGTAAGCTATGCAAACCCTGACCATCATCCGCCCCGACGATATGCACCTGCACCTGCGCGACGGCGACGCGCTCAAAGCCGTAGCCCCCTATACCGCCCGACAAATGGGCCGCGCGGTTATCATGCCCAACCTCAAACTGCCCGTCGTCAGCGTTGCCGATGCCCAAGCCTACAAAGCGCGCATTATGGCCGCCCTGCCTGAAGGCAGCGCGTTTGAGCCGTTGATGACGCTTTATTTGACCGACAACGCCACGCCCGAACTCGTGCGCGAGGCCAAGGCTGCCGGTATCGTGGCTTTTAAACTCTATCCTGCAGGCGCGACCACCAATTCTGATTCCGGCGTGACCGACTTGTTCAAACTGATTCCCCTGTTGGAAGAAATGGCGAAACAGGGCATTTTGTTCTTGGTTCACGGCGAAGTCACCGATCCTGAAATCGATATTTTCGACCGCGAAGCCGCCTTTATCGAGCGCGTGATGAAGCCCATTTTGGCGCAAGTACCGAATCTTAAAGTCGTGTTCGAACACATCACCACTGCCGAAGCCGCCCGCCTGGTTTTGGAAGCAGGCGACAACGTTGCCGCCTCCGTGACGCCGCAACACTTGCTGCTCAACCGCAACGACCTCTTGGTCGGCGGCGTGCGCCCTCATCATTTCTGCCTGCCCGTACTCAAACGCGAAACCCACCGTCAGGCTTTGGTTGCCGCCGTTACCGGCGATAAGGCGCACAAATTCTTCCTCGGTACGGACTCTGCGCCACATGCCAAAACTGCCAAAGAAAATGCTTGCGGTTGTGCCGGTATGTTCAGCGCGATGACCGCCATCGAGCTTTATGCCGAAGTGTTTGAGAAAGCAGGCGCGTTGGACAAACTGGAAGCCTTTGCTTCTAAAAATGGCCCGCGTTTCTACGGTCTGCCTGAAAATTCCGATACCATTACATTGGTCAAAAAAACGCAAACCGTTCCTGCCAGCGTGCCTTACGGCAATGGCGAACTTGTACCGATGAGGGCCGGCGGCGAGATTGAATGGACGGTGCAATATTAAATTTGCCGTCAATGAGGCATAAAAAGAAACAACCTGCTTGAAAGGGCAGGTTGTTTTTTATGGTTGTTCAGACGGCCTGTTATGGGGAGGAAAGACAGACGAGGCCGTCTGAAAACCGGATTAGAGTGTGTGTTTATTCGGTCAACATGGGTTTCAGCGCTTCCCAAGCCTGCGGCAGTTGGGTAAAGCCGTCCGAAGCCATCAAATGGCCGCCTTCGGGAATATGGGTAACAGGGCTTTTGAGTTTGGCCGCCATGTCCAAAGTCAGTTCGGGCGGAACATGGGTGTCATTGTCGGAAACCAGACAGTGTTTGGGCATATCGATTTTGCGCAGGATGTCGAAATCGGGGGACGCTGCTTTAATGTAGGCATCAAGCGCAGGTAAGGGCGGCAGCGTATCGGCAAAACCGGCGGCAAGCAGCAGGCCGCCGATTTTTTGCGGCTGTTGGCGGCTGAGGAAGTGAAGGAGGGTAATGCAACCGAGGCTGTGGCCGACTAGGAAGGTATGGGCATCGGGCTTACCGATGTGCTGGTCAAGGGTAAACTGCCACGCGGTCGTGCTTGGTTTGTCGGGATTAGGCATGGCGAGGGAGATTGCTTGTGCGCCGGTGCTTTTGATTTGGGCGCAAAGCCAGTCAAACCAGTTGCCGTGCGGGTTGCCTTCAAAGCCATGTACGATATAAACGCGTCGGTTCATGTTTCTCCTCCTTCAGACGGCCTGAGACTTTTGTCTAAATCTCTGCCTGCAAGTGTTTATTATACCATGTTTGTTTATGTTTTATTGTTTGTCGCTTTGTCAGGATTTTTGATTAAGCTTTTGTTGTTAAATGATATTTGCAAGAATAATAAAGCAAACAACACGGCAGGGGCGGATGGCTTTGCCGTGTTGTTCGGGTTTGAAATATATAGGGGCCGTCTGAAAAAACGGTTTAGAAATAGCCTTGTTTTTTGCGCTCTTCCATTGCCGCTTCAGATACGCGGTCGTCCATGCGTGTGGCACTGCGTTCGGAAATGGTCGCGGCGGCGGTTTCAGCAATGATGTCTTCCGGTGTGGCGGCGGTGCTGGCGACCGGGCAGGTGCAGGAAATATCGCCGACGGTACGGAAGCGGACATCGCGGATTTGGGCAACTTCGCCTTCGCGTTTGGGGGTCAACGGGGTAACGGGAACGAGCAGGCCGTTTCGTTCGACAACTTCGCGCTTATGGGTGTAATAAATCGGCGGCAGGGCGAGTTTTTCGCGTGCGATGTATTGCCAGATGTCTAATTCCGTCCAGTTGGAAATCGGGAACACGCGCATGTTTTCGCCTTGGAACAGGCGTGTGTTGTAGAGCGACCATAATTCAGGACGTTGGTTTTTAGGATCCCATTGGCCGAACTCGTCGCGGAAAGAGAAGATGCGTTCTTTGGCGCGCGCTTTTTCTTCATCGCGGCGCGCGCCGCCCATCAGTGCATCAAAGCCTTGTTCTTCGATAGTTTCAACCAGTGTAACGGCTTGGGCGGCATTGCGCGAATCGGTTTCGCGGCGTAAGACGACGCTGCCTTTGCGGATGGACTCTTCTACGCTGCCGACCACAAGTTGTACGCCGGTGCGTGCGACCGTGTCGTCGCGGAACTGGATGACTTCGGGGTAGTTGTGGCCGGTATCGACGTGCAGGAGTTTGAAAGGCAGTTTCAGCGGGCGGCCTTCGATTTGGAAGGCTTTGACGGCAAGCGCCAGCAGGACGACGGAGTCTTTGCCGCCGGAAAACAGCAGGGCCGGGTTTTGGGCGTTGGCAATCACTTCGCGGATGATGTAGATGGACTCGGCTTCGAGCCAGTCGAGGTGGTGGTTTTGGATGGACATTTTTTCTCTCTTTGCAATCTTGGCGATAGCCGATACTTTAGTGAGGCCGTCTGAAAAAGGGAAAGAATGGTTTGTTTGTTGCAAAGATGTTTTTGTTATATTGCCCGAGTGTGTTTTCAGACGGCCTTTGCGCTTTAACTTATTTTTAACCCGATTTCTCTGACGAAGCGTCTGTCTTCGCGTACACTTTGGTTTTTTAGAAATGAGAATGGTTTATGTATCACGGCGAGAGATTTAATGCGTACAGCCATTTGGCCGGTTTCTTATTGGCAGTGGCGGCGTTGGTGCTGATGCTGGTGAAAGCGGTGGAATCGGCGGACGGCTATCGGATTGCCGGTGCACTGACTTACGGAATCTGCCTGCTGCTCCTGTATTTGGGTTCAACCTTATACCACAGTATTCCGCAGCCGAAAGCCAAGGCGATTTTGCAAAAGGTCGATCATTGCATGATTTATCTTTTGATTGCAGGCAGCTATACGCCGTTTACGCTGATTACCCTGCAGGGCGGCTGGGGCTGGTCGCTTTTCGGCGTGTCGTGGGGGCTGGCTTTGCTGGGCATTGTTCAGGAGCTGACGATCGGGCGCAAAAGCGAGAAGCGGCTGCTGTCGATGGTGATTTATGTGTTGATGGGCTGGCTGATTGTGGTGGCGGTGTGGCCGCTGATAAAATCGCTTTCGGCGGGCGGATTATTTTGGCTGGTGTTGGGCGGCGTATTGTATAGCGCGGGGATTTATTGGTTTATCAACGATACGAAAATCCGCCATGGCCACGGTATTTGGCACTTGTTTGTCTTGGCAGGCAGTTTGACGCAATTTATCAGCATTTATTTTTATGTGTTGTAGATTCAGACGGCCTGAAATAAAAAACCTCTCATGAAGCGCGCCGAGATAAATAAGACGATTTTTTGAGAAAAATGAAGTGCTGTTTTATTTCATAATGTGAAAGCTATTTTCAAATCCTGCCAATCTTAGGCAGGATTTTTTCCCATACGCGCCGACACCGTCGCTTTTTACCAATTACAGATAACCAGTTCTCCACTTGTTTTTTGTGTCTTTTCTCGGCTAATAGAATATGCCAGGTTAAGTTCGGTTATCCGGAAGCCTTTAAACAATTCACGGATATCTGGATGGTCGTTGATAGAGAGCATGACTTTACCCTTGCATTCGCGCATCATTTTGGCCAGCAGCTCATACTGAGACCAATCAAATGAACGATCATAACCTGCAGTTTGCCAATACGGTGGGTCTGCGTAGAAAAATGTATGCTCTCGGTCGTACCGTTGAAAACAACGCTCCCATGATTCATTTTCCACATATACGCCACTCAACCGATTACGAGCAACTTGAAGTTTATCTGCAATTTGAGCTGCATTCCATGCCTTACTAGTTGTAGCTGTTCCAAAGTGCTGATCGCAAATTTTGCCTCCAAAGGCATTATGTTGCAGATAGAAAAAACGTGCGGCACGCTGAATATCGGTCATGCAGTCAGGAGGTGTTGATTGGAGTCTTGCAAATACTTCTCGGCTGGTTAGTGTCCATTGGAATTGGCGCACAAATTCATCAAAATGGTGCTGTACAACACGATATAGATTGATAAGTTGACCATTCAAGTCATTCAATACTTCAACCTTTGCTGGTTGCGGTCGCATAAAGAATAATGCTGCACCACCGGCAAACAGCTCAACGTAACAAGTATGCTCGGGGAACATGGGTAACAAATGTTTTGCCAAACGGCGTTTGCCACCCATCCATGGGACGATAGGCAGAGGCTTTTGAGTCATAACTACTCCTTATATATAAGTATAGGTACTCAAAGGCACTCAGATTTGGATTACTCCGTTTTAAATTGATTCAGCAATTTACAGCGTGGGCACTTAATTTCAAAGCAGCCACGGCCAACAGCCAAAAGTTTAAAACAATTTTTGCAACGGCATTTCATTTTTCACAGTTCCCTTATCGTTAGTGATAGAATCACCGTGCCTCGCGCGAGGTACGGTAAAAAAGGCTAACGCAGGTCTGGACTGCTGAGGCTGGCGCGGAGAACGGTGGTAGGACACCGCCGCGCAGCCGTTTCTCTTTTAACTAATTGAATCGCTCCATTCTTCTACATATAAGAAGACAGAGTAATCAACGTCAATCTTAGGCTTGTCATAATTAGTGCGAATTCTGACGCTACGGTCAGTTTTTGCCCCAAAGTTATGATTGAGGAACAAGACGACCATCGTTTTATGTTCAAGAGCCAGATATACCTTTGGATCATTGTAAGTATTCTTGAACTTAGCCTCCAACCATGTATATCCGCCATCTGCCCATAAATCTTGGGTCAAATGAATCTTTTCACATTTACGTAAACCGAGAAGTCTTCTGAGTTCTGCAATTTCAGCAGTAATATTGCTCTGTGTTTCCGATAATGTCTGTAGGTCTTCGATTTTCTTTTGTAACGCAGCCAACTCCTCACTTTCTTCAGCTGCGGCGGCGGACTGCTTTGCAACTTCCAAGTCGGCCATTACTTTAGAAATTTTCAGATGTAGGGCTTCAATCTCATCACTGCCCTTGGCTGAATCAAACTGGATACGCAAGATCTCCAATTGACTCTTCAAAGCAGAAACTGTTGCATCAGACTCAACCAGTTTATTCAATGCCTTATCCAGCTCAGCCTTTTGTTTCGCCAGTTCCACCGCCTGTTCAGAAATATTCGCACTGCTACTTTCCAATAACTTCAGACGGCCTTCTAATGAACCAGCAGACTTAATTGCCGCTTGAGCAACGGCCAATTGTTCGGACAATGCTGCGATTTCAGAGCTTTCATCGGCTTCCTTAACGGCTACCTCAAGCTGCTGAATTTTGGCCAACAAACCGTCAATAACCGCAGAATCAGTTGTGCTACCAGCTGACGGCAACACAATGATTGCCTGACCGCTGACATCAACATTAACTGTCTCTGCAGCCGGCTCATCATCCGACAAATCAACAACAACATTCGTTACACTCGGTTTAACTTGAATCTCGCCTTGCAGATAGGTTTTAACCACATTTCCGCAAACCGCACGTAAGTCATAAGATGCACGGAGCCAGGTTAAACTACGGGTTAAGGCGGCCGGAAATAGTAGTACAACCAAATTGTCCGCAACCTTGATTTCAGGGCGAACTACTGAACCATCCCCAGCCACGATATCCATTTGAAAATGCGTCTGAGATAAATCCAACGGAGTTGCTTCAGCGGTCAACCGCACTTTAAACAAGTGCGTGTCGCCGCGATAAAGAGTGAAGTTTTTCGTTTTCGGCTGCATTTCAGACGGCCTTTCTTTTCCCTTGTGACAACTCTGCCAAGTCAACCGGTGAACATAATGACGGCTCCGCTACTCCAATTGCCTTCCCACACCATTCTGAGCAGAACCACTTATCTGCAGACTGCCTCAAAAAACGACGGAAAAATGATGTCACGCATAACACACCCAATAAATCATAGCGTTTTCCCTTAGTGTTGCCCCACAAAGAAAACAGACGCTCTAGTACAATTTGTTGATTATCCAGCGCAATCAAATCCCATTTTTCAGCAGGCAACGGCATACGTTTACAGCGCACACCGCCATCACGAAAAGATGATGAATAGCAGTCAAAAAGGCCGTCTGAAAACGCTACCGGCACCGCAATTTCACAGTGAGAATATTGACCGCCGGTAACTTTGCGTATTACCCATTCGACAATGCGGAAAGCTAAGTCCTTGGGTGTTTTTATCGTCTTGCGGCCTTTATATAAAGACAAATAGACTTTTGCCATTTTCAGACAGCCTCCGGCAAGGAGAATGTAATCTCGATTTTGTTTAAATCAGATTGTTTTTTAGCAGCCTCAATCTTGCTTTGCAGTGCTTGGCGCTGGCCTGCCACATGGGCGGCAAGTTGCTCATAGGCCAGCGTTTTACGTAAAGCAGCAGACTTAAGCGTATCAGCCGGGATACCACGGGCTGTGGCAATACCGTCAAGCACCGGCGTTGACGCGGCTTTATCTGCCTGCCAAGCCTTCGCTTCAGCGGCTTGAATTGCCCAGCTTGCAAACTCAAAGTCTGGAACTAGGTTTGCTCCTGAATTTGTGTCGATAAAAGCTTGAGCAGAATCATTTAGGTCTTGTAGTTTTTGTTTTTTTGCAGCCGATAAAATCATCTCGGTATGATTTTCAGGCAATACCCATTCTCCATTTTGGATAATGTAATCCCCGGAAGGAGGCGGGACATCTGTCGACAAGACGACGCTGCCATCTGAGAATAGGTACTCTCCCATCTCTTCTGAATCAGCTACTTCTAAATAAAAGTATCCGGTCGGCAAAATCGGTGGCTCGACACTCATTTTCTCGGCAAAATGGCCATCACGACTAAAAATATAAAACATGATTTCTCTCTTTATTTGTTATTTGCTGTTTGGCATGTGCCATTCCGTATATCCGTATGTGTACGGAGTATCCTTATGCGGCTGAATACTGATATATGTGCCACTCCACCACGGAACGACTGCACCACCAAAGCCGCAGGCAATTGCACGAATCGGCCGGTAATCCTGATTACGGAAACGCTTCGGGAGTTCCTCTGTCGTAATGATTGTTTCGATGTTCGCTTTGAATGAATAGACCGTATCAAGTCTCAATTCCACATCGCCGCCTCGTTGACGGTAGGCGATGGCGGCACCTCCTTGCCCTTTACTACCCGATTTAACGCCATCAATAACGGGGATTGGAACCCATCCTGTATCGTATGGCTCAACAATATCGGCAATAATTTCGATAGCTGATGGGATGGCGCGACCTTCCTGAAAGCTCCCATCAGAAGAAGGACAGGCATAAGCAGCCTCATACCAAACCTGTGATGAGCCGCCTGCATCCAAAGCAATTGCAATAACACATTTCTCATCTACCATAATTTGAGCAGACTCTTGCAGGGTCGCACCATAAGAGCCACTAATGCCTTCAAGATTCAGAAATACAAGGCTGCGGTCGGCTCGCTGACCGATTGCTGCACGAGCACTTAAATAAGTGTCTGTATTTGGAACAACACGCCCATCCTCTACCAGCACGGGGCCACGGGCAAAACTGGCAGTCCACTCTGCACCTTCTTCAACCCATTTTGCCGCACTTTTTCCATCCTTACTTTTCGCCGCCTTCAACTTGCCGTTGCGCAGCCAAACTGCTGCTGCATTAGTGTCATAATCTGAGGTATCCCAGTCACGATGTACTTTGCCATCAACAATCTGCAAGCCTTGTAAAGCCGCCATCCCATCAACCGGCGGAGTCGTCCAGCCATCGCAACTCAACAGAATACGAGACCGACTACTCCCCACATACTCATGTAGCTTTTCCAATTTAATTTTTTTCTGTTCATCTGGAGCACCAAGCAGAATTTTCTTCACACAACCCGGGCGTGGGTTGATGACTTCCGTGATATTCCAACGCTTCCCACCCTCAGTACGGTAACGGCATCGAACAACTGTCGGCAGGTTAGATTCAGTATAAGTATCATCGAAATGCCCGAATGACTCGTTGATCGGCAACCAGCCGGGCAGGTCGGGGATGTACCGGCTTTCGGCATGCCGACGGTAAAGCAAGCCTTGGGCAATAATCACATGCCCATCCGGCACCCAAACTAAATTGTGCTGGCTAATTAAAAAGTCTTGACGCGTTTTAAAAGACGGTAAATTAATATAATGTTCTGCCAAAAAAGATTTAAATTTGTCTGCTCCGGACTGCCCACCAAAATCAGCAATATCCAAATTTCGCATCGACGATACGCGCTTCCAGCGTATGCCATTTTTACTGACAATAATGGTTCCTCCATTGTCAGTACTCGTTTTGTCGGATTTATCTGCGACAAACAGCCCACCACCAATACCAGGGGTAGACGCGTAATAACCACTCACATTGACATATAAACTGTTACTTTCGTAGTTTCTTAATTCATTTACATCTTTGACTGATGCACTTTGGGAAGCGAGGTAATCCACAACAGCTTGAGGAGTGACTGCATAACCACCATCATCCTTATGTCTCACGATGTCAGAAGTTAGTTTAGTAACCCCTGCGTTGAGCTCTGTAGCTGATTCAACGGATTTTTTATATTTATTAAATTCATCTTCTTGATTTTCATACTTCTTCTTCAACCACTGTGTTCGCGCCCCCAACTGTTTAGCCTGGCGATTCGCTACACCATCTGCCCCTCCCATAACTGGGTCGGTCATTTCGATTTGATATAAGTCGTCCACCCATTCTGGGGTGACTTTATTTTCTTGTATTGTTGCCATCTTTAAGCTGCTCCGAAATTGTAATCGCCGTCAAAATTGACTTTGCCGTTGTAATAAAGCGGCGTGTCCTGATAGTCCAAACGCACCAACACGCAGCGTGCTGGCGCAAAGGCCGGAAGTGTTTCCCGCAACAGACGGGCTTCTGTATTGGTAATAGGTCGACTGAAAGTAATTGAGTAATGCGCCCACAAACGGTGGTCGCCATACATATAAATGCCTTTGTGATTAATACTGCCGTCGTAGATTTGGCCACCTAGCCCTTCAATCAGACCGATTTCGCCGAAACCCAAACGGCGGCAAATTTCACGTACTGCCCAAGGTGTACCTTTGCGGCGGTGCAAAAATACGGCATCTTTAATGAGCTTGCGACGGGTTTTATTGTCTTTGGCCAACCAATAACCGTCTGAGCCAACCATGCTTCGGCTCTCGGCCAACAGCTCAAGGTGTTTATCATCTACTTGCTCAAGCAAACGTGGCATGAGCTTAGTGAGTGTGAGTCGTCTGTAACCATTACTGAGATTAGCCAAACGCGTAAAGCGTGGGTCTTGGTCGATAATTAAGGCATATTTGAGCTTAGCCATCCTGCTGCTCCATATCGACGGACAGCCCAAATGACACGCACCGCGCCCATTGATTAGGTGCAATCAAAATGACATCGCTGTCGCGCAATTCGCCATACTGATTGGACAAAATGACGTTGTACACGCCGCTTACCTTCAAGGCCGTCTGAATATCTAAAGGCACAACATCTTTGCCGAGCTTGGAATAGCGGGCGGTTTCATAGTCTGACCAAGCCGCGCTGGCAGCAGCTAAGACCGATTTTGAATCAGCTCCTTTGAACAGCACCAAGCGGGCATCAATTTTGTATTCCACCACTTCTGGCGCACGCACGATCACAGTGTCACAGAGTGGACGTACCGTCTCATCGCTCAATGCCGCTGACACCTTGTCAATCAATTCTTGGCCGGGCAGTCCGTCAGTCGTCAGCAACGTAACGGCTACCGTGCCGCCAATCGCGTTTCCGGCAGAATCAACATCGTTGCCGACGTGGACACCAACAATCGCTTGTGAAACCCTGCGTGCGTAATACTCGTAAGCCTTTCTTGGTCCTCCGACTGAGAATGCTTCAAAGGCAAGCAAAATACGCTCTCGGTAGGAGTCGTCACTCTCAATAACAACTCCGCCGGACGATACAGTAATATTGCTGACCTCAACGTCAATCTCATCATGCAGTGGCTTGACCAAAGTATTGATTTGACCGATTGTCCAGCCATTTCCGGCTGTTCCGGTTATTGTGCATTGCGCCGGTAAATCGACCGTATTACGGCTGGATGACAAAGTTGCCGATGTGGTCGTTTTAAAAGTCAGTTCACCTACGCTGACTTGAGTACCAACCGGTATAAAAACCTGTTCTGCAGACAAGTTGGCATCACACGAAAATCGCAATGTTGTCAGAGCAGGTTGTGCCTCCAATCGTGGCGTGGCCACATCGTCGCCACACAAATCCAACATCAAACCGGTCGCAAAGCGCACGTGCTGTTGGCGGTAGGCTTCATTCACCTGCTGACGAGTCAATGCTTCACGGTAGGCGTACACATTAATCAGCAAACGTTCGATATGAGCCGGTTGCAAGGTTTTGCCACTGTCGCGCTCATATCTAGCAATGGTATCGGCCAAAATCGTCTGCAAATCATCATCTACGACCTTGACGTCTTCACGCTTTAAATTGCTTAAATCCACGTTGCATTCTCCAAATTCACAGCCGTGCTATAGACCTCGCCCGATACATCATCGGCCACACGCCAGCGGACGGTCATGGTGATGTGTGGGGCGTGGCCGCTAAAGGTTACGTCTTCGACGTCGGCGCGTTTTTCCCATGTCTGAATAGCCAATACGACTTCACGTACGATATTTGGCACAAACACGTCTTCCGGCGTGTCGATGTAATCGAAATGGTTGCTGCCAAAGTCCGGACGAGTTACATCCGAGCCTTTTCTCGTAGACAAAATGTTATGAATACACAGATCAATATCGTCCACGCCCTGAGCCAAGCCGCTGTCGCCGGGGGCGAGCTGCCAGTGTTTGGAAATCGGCGTGTCGAATTGCATAAGAAATCCCTGTATCCGTAATGAATACAGGGATTTTATGAAAGGCCGTCGAAAACTGATTTTAAAACGGATTAAAGACTATTCAGGTAAACCAGTTTTACCACCAGAGTCCCCGGGATGTTTATGTTGGGACAAAGGAATCCCATTGAGGATAATCTCACCATTCACTACCATAGTACCCTCAATATTTGCAGCATCACCACCACCTGAATTAACTGCTGACAGACCAGCTGTATAAGTCAACAATCCATTGACTGTCGTATTTCCGCTAACCATCGTTTCTGGAGTTTCGATAGACACTTTGGCTCCAGCTTTAATTTTAACCACTCCGTCAGTCTGAACAGAAACATCCCCGCTGGCACGGTCATGCTCAATCACAGTGCCATTTTTAAATCGGCGTATCCATTTGTCTTTACTGCTTGCAGGAGGCTTGTCGGCCGTGCTGTAAATTGCGCCAATCACACAGCCGTTTTCGCCGCGAGCGTCCAGCAAGCAGACAACTTGCTCACCTTCGTCGGGCAGGCTGTAAAACTGATTGCCACCAGCAGCCGGTGTAACCATCGGCAGCCAGTCAGTTTCCATGTCTTCCAGAGCAGGGATTTTGACGCGCAGATTGTGACCGGCTTCATCTACCGCCGATACCACGCCGAATTGTAGGGTTGCCCCGAAATCATGGGTTTGTTGCATCCTGCTGCTCCTCGTCATCAATATACTCAATCATCTTAATCTCCAGCTCTGTCGTGTAGCCACTGTTGCTGCGATATTCATGCCGCGCTTGCTTCACCAGATACTTACCGGAAAACTTACCTATGTTTTTCAGCCGAACGGTTTGCCCTGCAACCAGCAGCGCGTTGCCGAACAAGGTGATGTTTCCGGCACATTGATCGTCTTGTGCGTCAGCCAGTTTGGCATCGGCACGAGCATTAAGCTGCGCTTGGCTCTCTCCTTTATTCGGCACTATTTTCAAGGTGTCACCAGTGTGGTCACGTTTAGATTTGGGGCGTAAAGGTTTTGTTTTCCGCTTAGCAGACACCGTTTTTTTGGTTTTCGGGTCATAACCGCGCATCTCAACCTGGGTTGGCACGCCTTTAATCAAGTCACGTAGACGAATTCTCATCATATCTTCTGGACTCAACACTACCACGGCTTCACGCTCTTTCAGGGTAGCATTATCGGTAAACACCAGCTTATCCCCGACAATTTTGAAGGTGTGGCCATACTCTTTGGCCAACCGGCTTAAAAACTCAACGTCGCGTTCCTGATACTGAGTTACGCGTTTTATTTTGATGTCTTTAACTTGCCCGGTAAGCTGCAATTTCAAACGGCCTGCCACTTGACGAACAATCTCTGCAAGCGTGGTATTTTCATACGCACGACCTTTTAAGGTACGGCTTGCTTTACTGATACCTGCAGACAAAGCCTTCATGCTTACCGTTGACGGAGGATGGTTATACTCAATTTCAGCTATCTCAAAGCTGCCCAATGCCACCAAACCGGTAAATTGGTCGCCCAAACTCAACGCAAGTGCATCGCCTTGCTCAGGATACCAGCCACGCAGCCAGCGGCCGTCGGTATCTTCAAATTCTACCTGTAGCTCATCAGATTGCCCCTCAAGATAATCTGTATAAACAAAGGAAATCAGATACGGTGCAATGTCGCCGGTGATGTCTTTGTTTTCGTAGCTCAGTGTGAAATCCGGCTTGGTTACCGGATGAGTGCCACCCGTACCACCCTGAGCGGCCAAGCCGGACAAAAAACCTTTAATATCCATCTCAACCCCTTCAGCGCATCCAAGGCGGCAAATCGGCCTGACTGTTTTTTGGTTTGCTTTCCAGCACCGGTACAAACACCGTCAAGCCGCTGACAAACTCTTCCGCCAACGGCAAATGCGGATTTGCCGCAATAAGGCCGTCAATCAGTAGCGCGTTGCCGTAGTGCTTATGGGCAATCAAATCCCAGCGGTCACCGTCTTTAGTTATATAACGTAAAACTGCACTCATGAATCACTCCGTGTTGCAAGCCATCCAGTCAAAGTTTCAACTGCTGACGCTCCATTCGCCATCGCCTCTGTTGCCGTCATAATGGATGCGCCGGCGGCATCCAACCAACCTCCGACTGAACCGCTCTCATAACCCGATCTTAGGCTTGCAACCGTATTACCAAGCGCATTTCCAGCCATACCGAGCTGCTCTGCCAGTTTTGTTGCGCTCGTCAAGTCACCAACAACAGCCGTCACTTCTCCAATGCCGTTTAAGTTTTGTAGAACCGGCGCAGCAACACCAAGTGCATCACCGACCAAGTGCAAAAGCCCGGTAGGATCATTTTTTAGCTCTTTCGCCGCTGTAATAATGCCTCGTACTTGTTCAATGCCACTTTCTGCAGCCCTATAAATTTTTACTCCTGTCTCAACCGCTTTGATTACCTCAGACGCCTGTGCCTGAACCGACTCGGGCAGCAAGGACAGTAATGGATTTTGTTTGCCGCTGATAATCGCTGGTGTTGGCAGCGGATTATTTGGGTCGCCGACAAACTCGGTCAGCTCCACATCCAGCTCACGCGCGGCGGTACGGCCTTTGCTATCCTGAATCAATGTGCGCTCGGTCAGGCTTTCAATTACAAACCAACCGACAAATCGCCCTGAACCATAAACCAACGACACTGCCTGCTGCGCCTCCAGAGCAGCCAGTAAGCCCTTGTAGGCCGTGTCGGGATTCCCCAACATCCAATGCAGCTTTAACCCAAATCTCAGCGTGGTCAGCTCATTTTCCATCGCTTGCAGGCGTGGTCTTCCCTTAAGCACTTCATGCTTGGCAAACTTGGCCGAGTGCTGCGCTTCCAAGCTGGAAAAACTTTGCAAGGTTTCAAACCGTACATCGCCCAACATTGCATACATCAGAAAGCCCTCCGTTCACGGTCGGCCATCATACGTTGAAACAGCATTTCAAATTCGCGCAAACCCATTTGCAAGGCCGTTTGAATTTGTGCAGGGTTACCACCTGGCGCGTTGATGGTCGGATTAAAATGGATGGTCACACCGCCAGGGGCGGACGCAGCCTGCCGCGCCTGCTCGAAATCTGCACGATGACCGGATACACGCGCAGCGACATCAGCACGTAACTGACCGACACGGTTCGTAAAACTGTCTTTCAGACGGCCAGCCCATGTGCCGATAGTACCGATTGGCCGACTGGCCGTGCGACGGATACCGATGTCCAAACCTTGAGTGATAAAGCCACCAAAACGGCGGAATTCACGACTTGGAGAATGGATATCCATTACCGCCTGGAATTTTGCCTTAATCGAATTACCGATAGATGCAATTGTGTTATATACAGCTGCCGCCGCTGATTTAATGCCATTGATCAATCCCTGAATCAGCATCCGACCAAAGCCGGAAAAGGTTGACGGTAGGGTTACTCCAAACCAGCTCATCACACCAGCAAATGCCTGATAGAACAAACCGAGTGGTGAAAAATTGAGAATGGTTTCTGCAATATTGCCTATGCCACTACTGAAGAAGGCTGTGATTTTTGCCCAAAGTCCACTGAAAAATGTTACTAAGCTTTGCCATAATGCCTTTGCACCACCAACGACAGCAGACCAATTGTCATAAAGCAAATATGCAGCCACAGCTAACAAGCCTATAGCAATACCAATAGGATTGGCCATCAATAACATGCCTAAACGCATGAACAGGCCGGTAATCTGTAAAATCCCCGTGCGGAAGATATTGACGATAAACATACCGCCAAGGAGCGTGGTTTTAAATAAGGCCAAACCACCTATAAAACCAATCAGTGTACGGGTCAATGTAGGATTGGCAGCCGCCCAATCAGAAATACTATGAATAATGGGCGCGATAGATGACATTAAAGAATTAATCGCTGGTAGTAATGTCGAGCCAATAACAATCCCCAACTCTTTCAAGCTGTTTTTAAAGATTTCCCAATTGGCAGCTGTAGTCTCTGAGCGAGCAGCAAACTCTTTACTCATCGAACCTTCGAAACTCAACTTGCCATCTTTTCCTGTATCCTTTAAAGCTCTGATTGATTTCTCGTAAAGATCTACATTACCAGCCAAGACTGCGATGTCATCCGCGTACTCCAATCCGAATAAATCAACCAATGCACCCATTTGTTGTTCTTTGGGCAGCTTATTCAACGTCTTCAAAAAATCCTGTAAAGCTTGCTCCCCATTTTCGGAAATCGCTTTTTTCAAATCTTTTGATTCCAGGCCCATCATCTGCAAGGTTGCTTGAAATTTTTTCCCTTGTTTGTCGGCAGTCATCAACTTGGTCAGCATCCCATTAATTGCCGTACCGGCAACCTCGGGAGACTTACCCAAACTGATAAAAGTATTTGCTAAAGAGGCAGTCTGTAGCTCAGTCAATCCAAACTGTTTGGCCACACCACCGACACGTCCTAATGCATTGACAATATCTGAAGCTTTTGCGGGGCTATTATTGGATAAATGGTTAATTGCATCGCCAAGCTTACCAATCTGCTCAATAGGAATCTTATAGACATTGGCCAGCTTAGCCATACTTTCACCGGCCTGATCTGCGGACATATCAAAAGCAACCGACATCTTGGCAATCGTTTCCGTAAAGCCAATAATATCGTTCCGAGCTATACCAAGTTGACCGCCCGAAGCAGCAATAGCGGCCAATTCCTCTGCCGCCATTGGAATTTTGCGGGTTAGGGCGAGAATATCATTGCCCATTTGCTTGAATTGCTGTGGTGTATCAAAGTCCACGACTTTTTTCACATCAGCCATTGAAGATTCAAAGTCCATGGCCAATTTGACCGGGACAACAGCCGTCGCACCAATTGATACAACTGACATTACCTGTTCGCGCATTTTTCCACGCTGTTCTTTCAGATGACCAAGTTTTGTATCAATATTGGAAAGTTTGAGTTGTTTTTTACGAACTTTATCGATAGCTGTGCCAAGTTGGGTATATTCACGCCGTAATTCATTTACGCGTTGCCGTGACATCCGCAGCGGATTTTGCAAAGTCTGACCAATCAAACGTTGCCGTGCAGACAAGCGTTGTTGTTCGTCATTCAGACTTTTGATTGAACCTTTAAGACTTTTCAGACCTGAAATCGCTGCACCGGCAGC
Source organism: Neisseria sp. HMSC070A01 (assembly GCF_001810165.1). Classification (NCBI taxonomy): domain Bacteria; kingdom Pseudomonadati; phylum Pseudomonadota; class Betaproteobacteria; order Neisseriales; family Neisseriaceae; genus Neisseria; species Neisseria sp. HMSC070A01. The sequence continues at coordinate 262,455 of NZ_KV800126.1, forward strand.
AAAACCGACCTTTACACCGATTGCCAAATCTGCGGACATGATTTATTATCCTAAGTAGATATTGAGGGATTTAAAAATGAATAAATTTTTTGATTTTGCTATCGATTTCCCAGCTGAAAAACTGGTTTCAGCAGCAATCCTTCTAGGATTCATAATCGGTAGCATTAAAGGAAATTGGGCGATGGGGATTGCTTACGGCATTTTCGCTCCGCTCACTTTAATCCCAGTAATATTACTCATCGCCTTTTTGGGTATTCTCTATAAATTTTTTACCCGAAACTAAATTGAAGACTTCCTGTAGCCCGCCTTGATTTGGCGGGCTGCTTCTTTTTGCCAGTCTTCAAACTCATCAAGCGGCATGGCATACACTTCTTGAACACTCCAGCCAAACCACCAAGCCAAATCAGCAACAGCATTCAAAAGCTGCTCATCGGCTTCTTTATTACTCAGCAGCGGCTTCGTCTTCTTGTGAGCGACGAAACCAGTCTTGCACCTGTTTGTAGTCATACAAATCCAGCTCGTCCAAATCTTCAGGCACCAAACCTGTGATGCGCGCGAAAATCGTCAACTCCTGTTCGGCATCGCTGCTCAAGTGCGCCACAGCACGCAAATCACCCACACGCGGACGGCGCAGTTTCAGTTCGGTCAGGGTTTCGCCCGTCGCCAAACGTACAGGATATTTCAGCTTTACAGTTTTAGTTGCACCCAAGTTGTCTTGCAGTTTTTGCGCTTCAGTCATCATTTAATCCTTTTGAAAATCAATAAAAAATTGCTGTACCCAAGAAAGATACAGCAATTCTGCCAAAGGCCGTCTGAACCGGCTTTTAATGTGTTTTAATACTTATGCGCCGATGTTTTTACGCATCTGTGCCAATACATCTACGCCGTCCACGCGCAGAATATTATTGAAGGAGTTGTAGTAGAAGAGCTCTCGGCCATCAGCGACTTGGCGGACTTCATTTACATGGAAGGTGCTGGAAAACTCTGCCTTTTCTTTTGGTTTAAAGCCACCCAACGCATCTTTGCCGAATGTGCCGGTCATAGTAGTGACCATCGGCACTTCTTTCTGCAAACCTGCTGCGTCGAATGTTTGCAGGTTAGAACGAATCATCAGCTGCACCGCTTTAAACGGATTCTTGCTGCGTGCGGCTACTTCGGGATAGAAGCTGTTCCATTTAATTTCGGATTCCAATGCTTCCATGCCGCTAGGCAGCTTGATGGTGCCGAAAAGACCCAAGCCGGTGACTTCATCCATGGTGTACTCGACTTCGGGCGCGGTAATTTCAGAGGCCTTGCCCAACAGATTATTGCCGTCGATATAGACGTTGGCATTGTAGATTGCATTTAATTGCGCCATGTTTCAGCTCCTTAATTGCCGCTGACCAAGTTGGCCAGATATTTTCGGGTCATGACCGAGGTATTGGTCAGACGTTCGGCCGGGATTTTCGGTGTGTAGGAATATACGATGGGGACTTGGCCTTTGCTGAATGCGTCGACTAAATCGTAGTCGTAGTCCAAGCTCAGAGAGAAGCCGACGATGGATGGCAACGTACTCATGTAGGTACGGACGGTTTCCAGCAGGCTGTCGAGCAAGGCTTCGTCAATCGGGCGGTCGACATATTGCAGCTCAGCGCGACGGATGGACTCGTCAATCAAGTCGCCGGTACGTTGGGCTACCTCAAAGTTCTTGATGTGAGAAGTAGTTGGGAAACAGGCAAGACGGTTGCCCCACATACGATACCCAGTACCATAGCTATTGAAGACGGTAGTAATGCCTTTTTCATTGAGGCGGTTGGTTTCGGACTGCGGGTCGTCGGCGCGAGCAGTCAGACCGATTTCCACGCCGGTTACACCCAAGAGTTCGCGGTTGGATTTGCTAAACCAATAACCCTGCTCAACATCAGTCTTCATGCGCAGACCGGCAGCGTGGGTAGCCAGTGATTCCATACCCAGCAGACCGATCACATGCGGGAAAAACAGCTCGGCACGGTCGCTTGATGTCTGAAAATTAATCGTACCCAATGGCCCACGGCCTTCGAGAGCTTTGCTCAAGGTCGTGCCTTTAGGTGCGTTGATATAGGCAATTGCATTCAGGTTGTCGGCCACGGTAATCATTTTGGCGGCGACGGTAGCCGTTTCGTCGTAATTCGGCACAATAATGATTTTGGCATCTGCGCCTTGGCGATTGTAGCCTTCTGAGAGCAGCTCCAAGCCCGTGCGCTGTCCGGTAGCCGCGACATATGCACCGATGATGTCGGCCTCTGTTACTTTGGTCGGGTCTACGTAGCTGTAACTGATTTTCGGGGCGGTCGGTTTGGTTTTATACACAATCTCGCCGGTTAGCGCGTTGATGGTGTAGTGCTGGCCTTCGATCAGTGCGGCTGCGCCGTCAGTCAGGGCATAACCGATCAGAAGTGCAGGTTTGTCGGTATAGGCCGTCAAGGTATTGCTGTCGACGGTCAATACTTCGTCCTGTACTTGGGTCTTATGGCGTGCGGGATCGCACACGTTAATCACATAAGCCACACCAGAAGCATAACGTGTCCAAATATTGGCCGCGTCAGGCAATGTAAAGCCTTTACCGGTCAGCTCACCGCCAAATTGTGCAAAGTCTTTCTTGGTTTGACACACAGTCAATTCGTTGACCGCACCGACTGGTGCAGTACCGACAATAGCCGTAATCGCACCGTCAACGGTATAGACAGGATTAGAACCACCGTCAATACGGATGGTCTCCGTACCATGATGATAGGCTGCTGCCATTATGAATTCTCCTTAGTTTTTAAATCAGGGTTTAATGCATTTCCATTCAAGCGGCCATGCACCTTAATGAGCAAGGGATTGGTATTGGGCTTACAAACTTCGACTTGTTGAGTTTCCGTCTGAACGGTCAGCTCATACTGCCATGCACCGGCATCTTCGTTTAAAAAACGCTCTTGCAATAAATGACACGGAAGACAGTTTGGAGGGCGGAAGCCGACAATCGCCAACCGAGCTTCGTCTAAAATTGCCAGTGTGCCTTCATCGCCGTGCAGATTGCTGCCGATAACGGTTAACACTAGCGTCATGTCTCGCTGCTGGGCAATGTTGCCCAAATGTTCCAAATTAGTGAACTTACTGCCACCGTAGCCAACCAAAATCGCACCGGTCGGGTGGATAAACTGGTATTCAGACGGCCTTTCGGGGAACGCTTCCACGATGACCCATGGAATGGCCGTCTGCAAATGCTCAACTACCGCGTCAATAACAGGACGTGTCGCACTCACAATCAATACCCCGTCATGTCAATACGCGAACCGCCACGCGTGTGATACGCACCTGGCTCCGGTTGAGCCTCTTTATCCAAAGTATCAACGCCGATATGGATTTTGCCGTCGCGGATGGCTTCCAACGTTTTCAGAGTCGCGTTGTAGGCAGTCTCCAACGTCTTCGGAAAATCCGCCCGATTGATGCGGCGCGAGTGCAGGAAATGGCGGGCAATGTTGATACACAATGGCGGCAACACCGTCGGCACTGACTTGAGCGGCAGCGGGTAGCGTCCGCGCAAGTAGCCGTCAACCAAATCACAGGCATACCGAATCGCTTCATCGACCACATCCCAGTCAGGGTCAGTCGCGCGCGGCTCATCGTTGGTCAACTGCACCAATTCCGGCTTACTCATAGCCTTGAGCATATTCTCGGCGTTGATGTAGTACATTACGCGTCCGCCTTTGCTTTGCGTTGCGTTTTGGTTTTGGACTCAGGATCTTCAGTCGGATTAGATTCAGACGGCGTTTTCTCTTGAACTTCTGCCTGTTGTGCATCCAGCTCTTCGCCTGTAGTTGCCGTCGGCGTCACATGAGCGGCCACTGATTCGTATTGTTCAGGTGTCAACTCAACTGCTTCACCTGCTTCCACACGGAATTGCTTACCGGCTTCGTCTTCAAGAATCAATGCAGTGTTTGCGATATAAACCTTAGCCATGATTAACCTTTCAACAATACACGAACAGTTTCACCTGCGGCGGTTGCAGCAGTCAGAGCCGTACCGGCAATTTTTGCTGCACCGGATACTGCACAGCCTTGTGCGTCTGCACCTACTTCGGCACCGATAGCCACTGCGCCACCTGATTCGACAACAGCAATACCGACCACGTCGACTGCAGCAGTATCACCAGTTTCAACATCATATGGAGCGACACCCAAAACGGCCTCGCCGGCTTTAGCCTGTGCACCTTTAAAATTAACAAAGCGGTTTTTCACAATTGCGCCTGTCGCGGTAATGGTAGTTACCAGTACCACTTGTTTGGTTTGAGCCATTTAAACCTCTACTTTCTGCATAACTGCATTTTCTTTCAAACGATAAGCTTCCAATTCCCACAGATGGCGAATAGCATCTTGGTATGCCAATTCACAGCCCATCTGTTCATCAAAAATATCGTGGCTAAGACAAGCCGCCTTACCAATCACGACAAAACCCGATTTCAGGGTCAACGAGCAAACGATTGCAGTTGTCTCACCCACACGGTGATAATCAGCCTTATCAATCTTGTTTTCGATTTCTTGAGGTGTAATCTTTAAGCTCATATTTTTTCTCCCTAGCCGTCTAGGCACTCCAGACGGCCTTGTCAATTAATCTACTGCGTTTTCAAACAAGAAACCGCACGCACTACCCACCACAGCCGCTTTGCGGATATCGGTATAACGAGCATATTCGACTTTGCCGCCAACTTCTTCATAACGGTCGACCACCGGCATGCCGCGGCGGCGGAAGGTATAGCCGAATGCAGGTTCGCCTTCGTCATTGCCGTCTGAAACCAAATCGGGTCGAACAATCAGGCTGGCAAATTTACCCCAAACATCCTTGGTGGGTTTGCCGGTTGCAACAGATGAAACAGCCTGACCGACAATGATGTCATCCAGTTCCAGCAGGTTTTTCAACTGCTCGACAGTCAACAGAGATTTACGGTCATTGGCGGACAGGGAGGCGAGGAGAGTCTTATTGCGCTTGAGTTGAGACAATACGCTGGCACCTACTACCAATACGCCGGGGCGCACACCGCAAGCTGCACGGACGGTTTCACGTGCACTTTCAATATCGGCCAGCGGGTCTGAATTATCGGCACTCCACTTTTTCGTGGCCGCCAAATCTTTAGTGTGGCCACTCTGATAAGCAGATTTCGCCTGCAGCAAAGCAGCCGTTTCGATTTCTTGGCGCAGTTGCACACCCTTGGTAGCGCGACGGGTAGCTTTGGCTTGCTCGTTAAACAGCGATTCCGCTTGCTCACGGTAATCCACACCAGCCGCTAAATCGTGTTCTTCCAACACAATCGGCAGATAGTTCGGCGCATCCAACGTAATCACATTAGACGCCGCACCGACGGCACGCTTGGTGTCGTATTCGACAAAAGAGCCTTTACCGAACACCGGCACCTGTACGCCTTCTTTATCAGTGAATACTTGAGGGAAAATTTTCTCGGCAATAAATTCCGCGTTTTTATAACCGACTGCCAGATTGGTTAAAACTGGATCGACCTGACCGCGAAGGCGGCGCAAATGAGAACTCATCGTTCATCCTTTCAAATTGAAATGCGACGACATCGTCGCTTTTGGGTTAAACGGCGGTACGGCGTGCCGCTTCTTCGTAGCTGATGCCTTCTTTAGCTGCCAAAGCCACAGCACGTTCGTGATGGCTCAGCGCATCAGGATTAGCCGCTTCGGCAAAATCGGCCGGCAGTCCAGCGGCAGCCATAGGAGTAGTCCCTTTGGTATAGTGGCCGCTTGGCAATACTTCCGGCAGGTTGCGCAAGAATTGGCGCAACGCTTCGCCAATGGTGCTGCCTTCGCCAAAATCGACGCTGGTATGTTCGGGGTATTCTGCGAAGTCCAATACCTGCACCACCAAATCCTTATCGGCAGGTTTCAGACGGCCTTCTTTTACCAAGGCTTCGGCAAATTCGGCATTCTGATCATGTTGACCTTCACGCAAGGCTTGGTCTTGCTCGTCTTGCAAGCGTTTCAGCTCTGCTTCCGCAGCGGCTGCCTTAGCTTCGGCTTGTTCACGGGCGGTTTTTTCGGCTGCCAGTTGTTCTTCGGGCGACATAGAGGTCTCCTTGTTTTCATGGGTTTGAGATTCGTTTTGGGTTACAGGGTCGGCAAATGCCGGTGTGGGCGGTTCGGGCTGCCAGTCTGCCGATTCTTCAATGTCGCGAATTTCCCAATCGGCAACTACTTTATCGGCGGTGGCCGCGTCGTACTGCTCAATCAGCCACTCACGCAGACGGCGGAAAATCGAGGCCGTGCGGCGGTGTGCATATTCGGAAAACTCGACATACTCATCGTCTTCAGCAAAATTAATGGCGGATAAACCTTTTACCGCAGGTGGTTGCGCACCGAGAAAACCGACATGGCGCAGATACCAAGAGCCTGGCTTCGGATTGCTCGGGCTGTCGGGCGGATAGAAACTGGCCGACACTTTTTTGTAACGGCCGCTTTGTACAAGACTGACAAAATCATCGTCCATTTGCGCAAAATCGGCCGACAGCACACCACCATCGGCTTGCAGACTGCCCACCCAGCCATAGGCCGGAGCATCGGTCTTCGGATGGCCGATAACCAGTGGTGCTTCATGCAGCTTTGGATCATATGCAGCAGCTGCCTGAGCCACATCCGCATCGGTAATCGTCACTTTTCGGCCGTTATTGTCAGTACGCGTGCCGGATTTAAAAATTTCAAACAACTTTTTCACAAAAAAGCCCCATCGGATTGATGAGGCTATTTTGACAAAGGCCGTCTGAAACGGCTTTTAATGCGGTTTAAAACATGTTTTCCTCAAAATGCGCAAAAACGGCATTTTTAGCGAGTTTATGGCTCAGGGTAGGCAAACCCCCGACCAAGATGAGAAACGCAATATAAAAGCGGTCAGGATAAAACCTGACCGCCATTCCGTTTTATTACAAGACTTATCCAAACAAATCAGTCTGTCTTTTCGACCTTTCCGCATCTCCGACTGCCTTCACAATGCGATAGATTTGTTGAACAGTTAAATCAAATTTCTTACTTAATGCTGCATGATTCTTACCATTAAATTCCCGATATACCTGTTGGTCTCTTTCCGATACCTTGCCGATATGGTTCTTCGGGATATAAATCAATTGACCTCCCCAGTTGTCCGTAATGAATCTTGCCACCTTCTTACTTACCACCTTCGCCTGAGTTTTATCCAACATCGGCAGCTCAGAACATAAACAGGCAGACATTTGGTCTTCCAAATCGGTCACCAGCTCGGGTACGCGTTCATCAGCCACTTAGCACCTCCAGTTTTCTTTCCTCGCGTAACAACCATTGTTTCAAGTGTTCAATAACCTTCTGTGCATTATCAATATCAAGCCAGCCATGATAATCAACGCCGACCATACGCTTTACAAACCTGCCCAAAGCCAGCTCGGACGGATTTCTTACTGCACCGATATCGTGTAGCTCAAGCCATAACGCACGTATTTTTTTAATTTGGCCATCAACCGCAGGATGGGCAGGCCGGATTTTAATATCCGGCTTGTCACTTTTAGCCTGCGCTTTTGTCGTTACTACAAAACCACGCGCCTTCAGAGCCGTTACCACCAGTTCTAACTCATCGACCGACAACTTAGTGCTGCTCGTTTTCCCGCGCGAAATATTGGCCAATAGCGTACGGTACTCGCTATCGGCCATCATCAACTGCGTTTTACCGACGTGAATCAGACGGATTAAACGCTGTTTTTTCGCTTTTGCCGTTTCCATGCTAATCCTTTCTTTTCACATACTGAAACGCTGTTTCATATATTTAAATAAATCAATATATTATGCCTGATTCTACATTTGCCGGTAGTCATTTGGCAAATAAAAAAGGCCGTCTGAAAGTTTCAGACGGCCTTT
>NZ_KV800126.1:270446-340374 GCF_001810165.1 Neisseria sp. HMSC070A01
AGGCCGTCTGAAAGTTTCAGACGGCCTTTTTTATAGCCTAGCTATGGATTGACTGCTTCTTTCAACGCCTTGCCCGGGCGGAATTTTGGCGTTTTACGGGCGGCAATGGTCAACGGCTCGCCGGTCTTAGGATTGCGGCCTTTGCGCTCGGCAGATTGGGCGGCGTGGAACGAACCGAAGCCGACCAACGTAATGTCTTTGCCGTCCTTCAGCGTCTGCGTTACCACGCTGACAAACGCATCGACAAATTCCGCCGCATCGCGTTTGCTCAATTCTGCCTCATCGGCGATGGCTTGGATTAATTCAGATTTATTCACTTTTTGACTCCTATTTAGATTTAAATGCGGCAGACCGTGCCGCGCGGTTTATGGATTTATAGTTTCAGATGGCTTCAGTTTTTATTACCGCTCATCAGAGATTGATGTCTTGCCGCTTTGATGACTGCCAGATTCGGATATGCCAACACCTGATAAACCGATGTACTCCTTGCCGGTTTTCTTGTCGGTAATTACGTATACCCCGCGATAATTTGAGTAAGCAAGATCATCAGGAATAACAGCAATGCGTTTCACAACGATGCGGTCTTCGGTTTGGATATCTACTGGCTTTCCCTCTCTATATTGCTGATAACTGGCATTTGGTTCACAAGCTGCTAACACAAAAAGGCATATGAGTGACAAGAAAATTTTCATTTTCCCCATGTTCACACCTTCGCTACATCCAAATTCATCAGCTGATACTCCCCATCTTCGCCGCGCTGATACACCCGCACAAACGGCTTGCTGATATGCACCTGCAAACTGTCGGAGAGCGCATCCATCGCCCGTTGCCATTTTTCATCCGTAATTTGCAGGCGGCGCAGACCAAGTACGCGGGCGGTGCTGATATTGCCTTCTTTATCCACTTGGAAGGCCGCGTTAATCAGTGTTTTCAATTCCGTGCGGCTGCCTTCCGTCCATTCGTTGATACACTCATCAATCAAGGCTTTGGCGGCAATCAAACCTTCGTCAAATACCAACGTATCCTGCATGGCAAGGTTGACGCGGTATGCGCCGTCAAAGCTGTGCAGGCTGATATTGCCTTTCTTGCCGCCAACAGATACGTCATAGCGGTCGGCACTCAACTGTACAAACGCCGCAATATCGTCCATCGCCTCGCGTTTGAACGCCATCAGGTTATCCTGCACCGCGCGGGCTTTGGCGGCGATTTCCTGCACCAGCTCGTCGCGCAGCAGGTCGATTTCTTTAATATTGGCCAGCGGCACGAGATTGCCTTTGGCATCCTGTTTGTATTGTTTCATGTCTAAGTTACTCATAATGTTTCCTACGTCCTTCCAATTCCATTGATATTTGCTTCAATAAATCGTCATCAAATCCGTTATTGCCAGCGAATTTTTCAAACTCTTCCCAGTATTCCGTCAGAAATTCCTGTATTAAGTCGGATTCCTGATTGTCAAAAAACGTACTCATTTGATTATTTGTTTCCCTTCTGCCTTTCGGCATAAATCCTTTTACATTCGTCCACCGACCGATGCCTCGGCCCGTGTATCCAGTCCCTGTCCATACAGGGCGCGTTTTTCAATCTGCCGACAATCTTTTTCAGTTCGGCGGCCTGCGCTTTGCCGTATTCCGTCGGGCGGTGCTTCTTTTCCAGCCTCGGCACCATTCTGACTTCGGGCGGCGGCAGGTGTTTGATAAGGTCGGCAGGGTTTGGCCACTCTGACGAGGACGCCGCAATAGCCCTAAAGGATGTCTGTATCCTGATTCCGTCCTGCTCCGGTTGCCACGACCGGCCGCTCAGTATGCCCAACCAAAGTTCGGCGACTGCAGTCAAATCCGCTGAGGCAGGGCGGCCTTTGAGGTTTAAGGCGGCGAGCATCATAAAACCCTGCGCGATTGCTTTTTTAAGCCAGTTATTGTTCGCCTCCATTTGACCACTCCATCAAACCGCCCAACCCGCTCCTCAATTTAGTACTTACCCCCTTTTCCGCGGGAGAGGGTTGGGGAGAGTGCAAAACCGCAATTCCCGCCGTCTTTTCAGGTGACCAAAACGTGATGTTTTCCAACAAATAACCGTGGCTGGTCAGCGGCGGCGTCAACTTTCCCGCGTCCCGTGCCTCAAGGCATCGCGTTACCGCCCAAATCCAAGCCTCGCGCGGGGCCGGGTAAGTTTTGCGGTTGCGGACAATCTTTCCGTCCCGTATCATCGGCGCAATCTCGCCGACGAGCTTTGAAACACGGTTAAAACTTAAATCCTTTTCGGCGGGGCGAAACAGCGTCAGATACCGCAATACCGCCTTAAAAAGGTCGTCTGAAATGCCTGTCAGGGCAATCAGGGCTTCGCGGGCATCGTCATGGGCGATTAATACATCCAAACTCATCACCGCACCGCAGGTAGGGCAGCGTACTTTCATCTCGCTGCCTCCAAATCCTTACGGCTCAAACACCGCAATGCCGTCTGAACCACATCCTCAATTTCATCCGATAGCCGAGATGACACATACATCATCACAAACTTACCCGACACCGTTGTCAGCTCAGTGACAAGATGACCGCCTTTTTCGCGCCATACCGACACTTTGATTTTGCTGTAATCCCTGTTCATTTTTCTTCTCCCGCGGGCTCCAAAACCACGCCTGTTATTTTGTCTGTCTCGCTCATCCCGCCGTAAACTGCCTCCCAGTTTTTATCGGCTTCCAGAGCATCTCTTTGATCTGCCGTTACCGCGACCGGCTGGCAGGCGGCAAGCATGGCGGTCAGTATCCATAACCCCCTCATTTGTACTGCCCCCTGTCATAGACGTTGATCTGCATAGGCTGTTTTTGGCGGCAAGGCTCGGTCAGCATTGCCTGTATGGCTACGACGATGGACAGCAGCACAATTACAATGGCAAATTCGATTCCATCTTTTTTCATGATTTCCCCTTTATTTTTCAGATTCTTCCGATTCGTTGATACCGGCCAGAACGGCTAACTCCACTATGTCCTGCCAAGTCAATACAAACCGCTTCCCAGTAGCTTTACTGACGACCATCGGCTCACATCCCACAGAGATTTCCATCGTGTATTCCATGCTGCCGACTTTCCCGGTAGCTACCTGTTTTCTAAGTGGGAGCAGCAAGTGATTGGGGTCAATAAATTTTCCGAATTTGTTATCCATCTCACACCCCCCGTACCACATCGCCGTCAACAAGTTCAAATCCCAATTCCGCCGCCTGATTCATCGCCGCTGCCACAAGATTGTTGACAGCCAGAGGATAGAGCAGGCTGTTCTGTTCAACCCCTTTGCTTGTTCTGCTCTTCACAGTCAAACGTTCCGCAACCGCATCCACCGCACTTTGATTCAAAACTTTTGAAACATCCGCACCGACCCGGGCAAACTTGTGTTTCAAATAGCCTTCCAGCTTGCCGTCAGTCAGAGGCAGGAGGGTAACTACCTCGCAACGTTGCACCACCTCGCGCACAGCAGGATTGTTTTCGCTGAGCTTTTGCGCCAACTCCGTCTGACCGATTAAGACAATCCCGAGCAGTCGTTCAAAACCGTTCTTCAGCTCAAAAAAGCGTTTCAAGTGTTTCAGGGTCGGCAGAGGCAGGCCATGAGCCTCTTCAATCAGCAGCAGGTGCTTGTTACTGGCTTTTGCGCTTTCAGTCAGAGCGCGATGAATTTGGCGGAAACGAGCCTCCGGACTGCGTTTCGGGCTTGTTCCAGGCGCCACCGCCTCCAAAATTGCCTCAGCGATATGCACCGCTTTGAGTGTCTTACCCTTTTGGTCGTTGTCTTCCATTGCCAGCACATAAGGCTCAATCAACACAATCTGACGGCCTTCGCGGTTGATACGGTCTTGCAGGTCTTCGCGCAGTGTGGATTTACCCGCGCCGCTTTCACCGACCACCGCCACAAAACCGCCATGACAGGCCGTCTGAAACATTGCCTCACGTACATAACGCACGTCAGGGGTCATATACACATCGTCTGCCGACTGGATTTCATCGTTGAACGGGTCGCGGAATAATCCAAAATGCTGTTTTGCGGCTTGGTTCAGGGTTGCTTTTCGTAGTAACATCTCATTGTCCTTGTCTTCGTAAGTTGCTTGGGCAGGTGCGGTTTCCGGCTCGTTTCTCAGGCTCGCTGGGATTTCCGCACCATTCTTTTCAAAAAATTGTTTCAATTTCCTTCGCAGCTCGGCTGCGTTTTTTTTCGGCCATTGCCCGTGATTGACTACCGCCACCAGCATCGGCTTGCTGCATCCAATTTCGGCTGCGGCGGCGGCATAGGATTTGCCGATTTTTTGAAAACTTTGTTTCATCGTTTTCCTCTCTACAAATGCGACGACGTCGTCGCATTTGCCTAACCGGTTTTATGTAATTTCAGACGGCCTGCCGTTTTCAGCTTGTCAAAAACCGCTTCCAACTGACTGGCGGCCACACCGTCCGGATAATGTTTGGTAATGAGCGCAACAGCCTGTTTCCAGTCTCCACCTTCGGCTTCGATACGCGGCTTCAACAGCTTCGCTATTTCCACCTTGCTCAACACCTGCTCGGCGACCTCCATCCGGTTGTATTCCATCTGCTGGCCGCCACGCTCCAAATAGAGCGTATTGCGTGTAGCGAGCGTATCTTCCTGGTGCTTGAATGGATCTATAGACCCGCCGAACGGTACAGCCTTGCCTTTTCGATTGGCTGCCGCCTGCTCCAGCGTTTCCGCTCCCATAGCCATCTTGTCGAGCTCCTTCGCATGTTGCTGGGCAGCAGTATTGCCCGGTGCCTTGTACTCCTCGCCGATGACTGCCGAATCGGCTCTGAAGCCCATGTCGTCGAACACCACTTCCGGCACAGCCACCCATGTTTCACGGCCGTCTGCATCAAACGTTGCCACTCGTGCTCCGTTCTCTTCCCAAGGGTTTTTGGCTACCAAAACCTTCTGTCCAACCAATATGCCTTGAATGGCTTTCACACTGTAGAAACGACCGCCGAAGCGTATTTCCAAATCAGCCGATACCTTGGCTTCTTTTGGCGCACTGATTGCCAGCTCTCGGCAATATTCCGCAGGAGGTGGCAGGATCAGCTGCTCCGGTTTGATTTTGTTCCACGCCTGATAGCGGGTCATACCGTGACGGCTGTGAATCTGTGTACCGTTGTAGTAACGCATCCAACGCTCTGCCAGGGCATTCAGTTGGTCGATATCGTGCACCTCGGTAAAGCGCAAACCGCTTTCAAATGACGTTTCCACAATGTCATTGGCTTTCTCTACCTGACCTTTGGCACGGGGGTTGCCGGGTTTATTGATCTGCACATGCACATCAAGCGACTTGCACAGCGTTTTAAAAGCAGACGACGTATTCGCACTTCCCGGGTCAAGCATGACCATGCGCGGCACACCGCGTATCGGATCCTTATGTACATCCTCCTTGGCTTGCATCATGAAGATGAAGAAATCGCACAAGTTCGCACTCGTCTCGCCACCGAAGTAGTACCGGGCGACAATCGTTCCACTGGCATGGTCGGTGCCGGTGTAACGCCACACGCGGTCTTGCTCAATCTTCACAACATTTTTAGGTTTGTTTTTGTAGAATTCCTCCTCTTTCATCACCCTAAGCCCCGTATCCTTGCCGTGTCGCGGCAGGTAATACAAAACACACAAACTAGGGTCGATTTGCCAGCAATGATTCGGATGTTCAGATTTCATACGGCTGACAGGATCAGGCTGAAGTAATTGGTCGGGATGTAGCTTGTACTCTCGTAAAGCCCGGGTAATGGTGTTTTCAGAAAGAGGACTTACTTCCCCCGTTTCCTCATCAATCCGCGCCGCCTCGATTTTGCCGTTGGCTCGCAGCATCTCCACTGCTTGCTTGACCGACATCAACCGCTTTCCGTTGCGCCTCATGGCCTCCACCAGTACAGCCGAAATCAGTTTGGCTTCTTCCAGCTTCAGTTCCGTTTTACCGGCATCGCTCCGCCTTTTTCGGCTCGGCTTAACACTCACAGACTCCAATTTCCGATAGAGCGTAGCGAGCGATACACCTAAATCCTGTGCCGACCGTTTCAGATACTCCGACCGTTCGCCTCGCCCAAGCAAAGCAGCTTGAGCCTCGATTTCAGTCAGTCTTTCTACCAATCCGGCGTTCATGATTTATTCTCCCAACCACTCCGGCGTCTCATCTTGAGGGGCTTCCATCGGTAGAGCGTAGCTCTCGCGGATGCCGTTGCAATCCAAAATAATCTGATTCAACGTCCCGACCATTTTTGCCTGATGGCTGATCCCATGTGCCTCACTGTGCGCATTAAGTTGGTCGAACAAATCTTTCAGACGGCTCACTTGGCTGCGGATACCAACCTCAAGGCTTGATAACTGCATCGTCAACTCACTGCCCACATCTTCCGCCTTCGGCTCTCTTACACCGGTTTGCTTCTTAGCCAGCTTTTCGGCCAGCTCGTCGACCTTCTTGTTCTTGTCGGCAATGACTTTGTCTTTCGCTTCCGCCGTCTCGCGGCTCTCACGCAAGGCCACACGCAGCTCCTTAACAGTCATACGGTCAACATCATCAAGCGTATTGCCGTTGATTTCGCCGCCTTCGGCAAACTCCAACAAGGTGTCGTCATCTTCCACCAGCAGCTCCAGCAGTTTGGACTTTCCAAGTTTCATCAGCTGTGGCTGCGCCTGTTTCATTTTTGGGTCAATAAAGCGCAACGTGGCATTCATTAAGCGTTGCGATTCACGTCGGCCTAAGCCAAACTCTTTCTCGGCAATCTCAGCAAAACGGCCATGCGGCGTATGCTCTTTGATGATGATGAGTGCGCGACCCAGCTCAAACATACCTTCCATTGTTTGGCGTACCGCAAAACGTCCACGTTCAATCCAAACAGCCTCGTTGTAAGCCTCGCCATTTGAAAAACGATCCATAACCGCCATGCTGTGTATTGCCAGTTCGTTTGCCGTTGCGCCAACCGCGTGTCCTAATACTTCCATTTTTATCTCCTGCAAATGCGACGACGTCGTCGCATTTAATAAACTCGTTGTTCAATTTCCTGCAAACGTGCAGTCAAACGTTCTTGTTGCTGTCTGAAACGTTCCGCGATTTGCAAGGTTTTAATGCTGTAAGCAAAATTTCCGTTATCCAGCTTGACCACTAAGCCCTCGGCAATCAGGTCTTCCAAGTCCCGGCTGACATGTACCGGCGAAATACCGAGGCCGTCTGAAATTTCCTTGTTACTGATGCCGATAATCGGATGGGCTTCCAATGCCTTAAAGACTTTTAAAAGTCGTACGCCTTTGGCACTCATCACGCACTCCGTTTCACTTCATCCAATTTGGACTTCATCCCCAACTCAACCGCGATTTCATGCGCCTTACCACGGCTTGCCTTAACGTTTCCATTCAAAATCCGAGACACATAAGTCGGGTCATAGCCACGCGCATCGCACCAATCCTTAATCGTTTCACCGCGCTCTCGGAAACCTGCTTTTATTTTTTCTGCTTTCACGGAATATCTCCTGTTTCGTTCTCGTGTTAAAATTCCTGATTGTTTAAAGATTTAAACAATCTTGGTTAAATGTTGTGTAAATAATAGTGGAAATATCCCACTATTGCAAGGTTTATTTCCACTTATTTGAGGAATTTTAGGCATGGTTTTGGAGAAAATTAGGCAGGTTATTGAATTTAATAAGATTACACTTGATGAATTTGCCGAAAAAATTGGAGAAAAACCAACCAGATTGAAGGATGTACTGCGAGGAAAGCAGCGTCCGCCGCTAGAAATGATCCAATCCATAGTGGAAAATTTTCAAATAGATGCAAACTGGCTGATTGGAAAAGGAGGGAATTTCCACCCAATAGAGGAAATTGACAAAGATGAATACGCATACATTCCCATGTATGACGTAGAAGTGTCCGCAGGGAATGGCGCGGCCGCCTATGGAGTGGCAGAACCGGCCAACCACTTGGCTTATCGCAAAGACTGGCTTAAGTTACGCGGCCTGTTCGCCAAAGACCTCAATTGCGTTACCGCACGAGGAGACAGCATGGAGCCCACCATTCATAGTAAAGACACACTCTTGGTAGACACCTCTAAAAACAACCCGCGCGACGGACAGATTTACGTAATCCGCTCCGGTGACACACTATGGGTCAAACGCATCCAAAAACAGATTGACGGCAGCCTGCTGCTGATTTCGGACAACGAAACCTATCCGCCAATGACATTGATGTTGGCAGACCACCCCGATATTCAGGTCATCGGACAAGTGATCCAAATCTCAAAAGACCTGACATAACAAAGGAAAACAACTTATGAAGAAAACAATTTTTGCGGCATTACTGCCTGTTTTGTGTCTATTAATGCCGCACCAGGCTGTTGCTGCAGTTAAATGCAAAGATTTCCCGACACATCAAGCCGCGCAAAAGTATTATTTGGCTAAGAAGCCGGGCTGGAAAAGTTTAGATCGTGATGGTGACGGTAAAGCATGCGACTGCAACCCAGGCGGCGACGGTAAGAAATGTCCGAAAAAGCATAAGAAATAAACCAATCAAACCAAGGGAAACTCATGAAGAAAATCTTACTTACACTATCGGTTTTAGTTGCCTTGTCTGCGTGTAGCGGCCAAGCTGAAGAACAACCGGCATCTGCCCAACCTCAAGAGCAGGCACAATCCGAATTAAAAACCATGCCGGTAAGCTATACCGACTATCAATCAGCAGCCAATAAAGGGCTTGCTGACCAAAAAACCGGTCTGACCCTTCCCGAACATGTTGTCCCTACCGACAATGCGGAAGGGAAGAATCTGCTGCATGACTTTTCAGACGGCCTCACATTAACCGTTGATACTGATAAAGCCGACAAAATTACTGCTGTCCGAGTAGTCTGGAATACAGATGCAACGCCTCAAAAAGCGGAACAACTGTCCAAAGCCGCCGCTGCCCTGATTGCGGCAACCGCCCCGGAAGACCGCACATTGCTGCGTGATACCGGCGATCAAATCAAAATGGCGATTGACAGCCATAATGCGCAAAAAGAGCCAACCCGAGAATGGGCGCGTGGTGGAATTGCTTATAAAGTCACTGTTACTAATTTGCCGAGCGTGGTTTTGACAGCAAAACCTGAATAATGAACAGGCCGTCTGAGATTCAGATGGCCTAATATGCAAAACTAAAATAAACTGGAGCAATCGAAAAGTGAATGAAGAGCTTTTTTCTGTAAACGAATGGGAATTCAGCATTTCTTACGATGCAGATGACAATCAACTTTCAGAGCATCGTATGGATGCTGTTTTGTTAGCAGATGCGATTAAAAATGTTGCCCAAGCGATTAACCGCGCCGATGAAATTTTAAATGGCGAGAATCGTAATATCCGTACTTATGTTACTGCCCCCGCCAAAGAAGGCTCTTTGGCAGTAGAATTTATTGCTCAACTAATCAATCCTGAATTGGCGACAAATATCTTACAAGCTTTGGGGATTATGACAGTACCTGGCGCATTTGTAGGTGGTGTTTTTAAGGCTTTACGTGAAATTAGCGGTAAAGAGATTATTGCGGTGCATACTTCTGATGAGCATCCAGAATTTGCTAAATTGGAGTTGTCTGACGGTACAACTATGGAGCTGCCAAAAGATGAAGCATTATTAACTGCATCACCTGCTATTCGCTCACATATTAAACAGATTGTGGCAGCACCGTTGTATCATCGTGATGAGCCTGTTTTTAAAATTCTAAACGGTGCTGATGAGCTTGAATTAAAATTTAATGACACGGATATTAAAGCTATAAAAGAAGTAAAAATTAAATCTTTACCACCAAGAATTGATAAAATAACAGTTATGGCTTCGTTTAGCCAAGTCAATTTTGAAGGTAATACAGGTTGGAAAATTCAACTTGATAAAAATACCATCGTCACTGCACCATTATTAGACGATGAGTTTTTAAATCAAGTTGCCGCTAATCAGCAAAGCTTTAAAAAAGAAGATATGTATAAAATGGTTTTGGAAGTTACCACCTATACGAATGATTTAGGGAAAGAATCCAAAAAATATAAAATTTTGCAGGTTTTATAATAGCCGCCAAGAGTTAAACAATGTTAGCCGTAATGGAATTTTTTAGCCAAAACATGATTTGGATTGGGCTTATCTTATTAAGCCCAATCCTATATCGGTTTGCCTATGCAATGACATTATGGCTTTATGCTCAATTTGGCGATAGTCAAAAAGACATTGTTATTAAACATTTTCATAATGGTAAATTAGTCAGCGAAACCATTATTAAAGCGGATAGCAGCCAGCCACTATTGGTTAAAAAAAATACGGAATAGTGTGATGAGTGATAAAAAGAATATTTGGCAAAATCCAGCTTTGGCTGCGGCGGGTATTGCAACTATTGTGAGCGCGCTTGCTAATTATCTAAATTTAGATGCGGATACAATGAAATTGATTAGTACCATTTCTCCGCCGCTCAGCATCTTGCTCAGCTATACTTGCATATGGATACTAGCTAAATTTTTCGCATTTTCTATCACGGAAACAAAAGCTTTAACGAGATTAAATAAACGCGAAAAAATTATCCAAAAAGAATTAAAGAAAACTGATTTACCTTCAAAAACCAAGAAAAAATTGCAAAATGAACTTGATGAAATAGTTATTGCTAAAAGCCAAATTGGTAAGGAAAATTCTACCATTGAAACCCAATAAATTTTAATCCGTACTAAAAGCCTTTCAGGCAGCCTAAAACGATAATCCCTATAACGAAACAACGTTATAGGGATTTTTTATGTCCACCAAATTCAACCAATTCATTGAGCGCGTCCTCTCCCACGAGGGCGGCTACGTCAATCATCCCAAAGACCCCGGCGGCGAAACCAACTGGGGCATCACCAAGCGCACAGCACAGGCAAACGGCTACAACGGCTCCATGCGTGCCATGACACGCGAACAAGCGATCGGCATTTACCGTCAAGCATTTTGGGAACGCTATCACGCCGATCAAATGCCGGAAGCGGTTGCGTTCCAATTCTTCGATGCCTGCATCAACCACGGCCATGGTAATGCTGCCCGTATGCTGCAACGCGCCGCAGGCGTGCCGGATGACGGCGTTATCGGATCAGTCAGCCTCAAAGCCATCAATTCACTTCCGGAGAATGACCTTCTGCTCCGTTTCAATGCCGAACGTTTGGTGTTTTATACCAAGCTCGGCACGTTCACATCATTTGGCAAAGGCTGGATTCGTCGCGTGGCACAAAACCTGATTCATGCCTCTGCAGACAACGTCGATTAAGGAGTGAACCATGTCAAAAAAGTTATTAATCGCCCTAGCGGTCACCGCCATGCGACCGGATTTCAGCCACAGCGACCTGGGCATCCGCTTCGCCATGCCGACTCAGGGGTGTTGGACGCAAGCCCACCGCAAGAGCGGGGTAGCCGCCGCGAAACGCGCAGCCAGAAAAAAGCGTCGCAAATAACCGCCTTTTTCAAATGGTTGAGCGGCTTGGTATCCAATCCGGCCACAGGGAAAATCAGCCATACCAAACTATGGGCAAACGTGGCGGCCGCCTCTATGACTTATAAGTTCTCGCAAATCACTGATGCGCCGGAATGGCTCTGGTGGGCTTATGGCGCATTGGTCGGTGGGTATGCATTAATCAAACGCGGTATCGCGGCGATTCCGCAGGTCGCTGAAATTCATAAAGGAAAAGACGATGTGGAAAACGCTTAACCCTGTTTGGCAGACTCTGATTCTGATTTTGCTGATAGCAGGTGCAGTACCAATAATTTATTTCTGCGGCTATAAGTCTTCAGCAAAGAAGGCGGAAGCTGAAAAAGCCGAAGTCATTGCTACTTATCAGGCTTCAGCCTTGGTCGCAGAGCAGCTTTATACCGAAAAGCTCAAAGCGGCTAATGAAGAAAAACAGCGTTGGTTTGATTTCGCACAAACACAAAGCCGCGATTTGGCAACCGCCTATCAGCAAATCGGCCGCCAAGCGGCTCAATTGGAGAAGCAGATTGATGAAACTGTACAAAAAGATGGCAACCGTTTTAACGGCCTTGGCACTAACAGCGTGCAACTCTACAACCGCGCCCTCGGCCACGATTAAAACCGTTACCGTAGCGGAAATCCCCCCCGTCTCTTCCGAGCTGCTGCTCGTTCACGAACGCCCCGAGCGTCTGAGTGGCGGCTCTCCCGAACAACTTTTAAACCACGCCGTCCGCTATGGCGAATACTGCCAAAAACTGGAAAAACAAATTTCCGGCTGGCAGACGTGGTACAAGAAAGGCCGTCTGAAAAATGACTGATTTAGCCGACCGCTCATCCGAACGCGAAGCCATCTTTCTCGCAGAATCCCTGGCAAAGCATCGACCTCCGTCTGAAACCACCGCCAGCCTCAGTCATTGTGAAGATTGCGGTGCGCCGATACCCAAAGCAAGACAACAGGCAGTCAAAGGCTGTACGCGCTGCATTGTCTGCCAAGAATATTTTGAACACGGATGGCCATAAAAATGGAAAAAACCTTTATCAACATTGAGTTTTGGCAACTTGTCGGCTTTTTACTCTCATTCCTCGGCATCTGTTTCACCTTCGGCAAAATGCTGCTGGCGCAATTCCGCGAGCAGCAGGACGAACGCCAAAAACAGCAGGAACGCCTGCAAGGAAAAGTAGAAATCATGGAAAACAAACTGGCGGAATTCAACGCCGGCCTGCCGCTCACATACGTCCTGCGTGAAGACTACATCCGCAATCAGGTCGTTTTGGAAGCCAAACTCGACAACGTCGCTGAGAAACTCACTGAAATCTACAAAATGGAAAGCGTAAAAAAATGATTAGCCAGGAACTGATCGCCAAACAACGGCGCGAGGGTATGCGTTGGAACATTATCAACACCCTTAATAAAGCCCGACCGCACACGACAAGCGAAACCTTCTTGTTGGACATCATGAACGCGATTTACCCGCAAACCACTGCACTGGAGCTGCGCCAACAACTTGATTATCTGGCTGATCGCAAAATGGTAGACCTCAATAAAGCCCCACACGGCTTGTGGTTTGCCGACCTGACTAGTTTGGGTGTCGATATTGCCGAATATACGGTGGAGTGCCGTGCCGGTATCGCACGGCCTGAGAAAGTATGGAGCTAGGCATGGCGCAACGCAGCAGCATTGAAAAACTCCCCGAAGCCGTCCGGCACGAATTTGAACGGAAGCTGGTAGAAAACGGTTTTTCAGACTACCAAGCCATTGCTGAATGGCTGCAAGACCAAGGCTATGAAATCAGCCGCTCAGCCGCCCACCGCTACGGCCAAAAAGTGCAACGTCGTTTTGCTGCCATCAAATCCAGCACCGAAGCCGCGCGACTGATTGCCGAAGGCGCAGCCGATGAAGGCGATACCCGTAGCGAAGCCCTGATGGCCATGCTGCAAACCGAACTGTTCGACGCATTGGTAGCCATAGGCGAGATGGACAGCGAAGAATTAAACGCGCTCGACCGTTTCGGCGTGATGGCCGAGGGTGCGAAGAAAATTAGCGGTCTGATTTCCGCCAGCACACGCCTGAAAGAGTATCAGGCCAAGGTCAAAGCCAAAGTACAGGCGGCCGCCGAAGATGTAGCCAAGCAGGCCAAGAAAGGTGGCTTGTCTGAAGAATCGGTCGAGGCCATCCGCAAGCATATTTTAGGGATTGCATCATGACGCCGTCTGAAATCCGAAATACCCGCCCATCAGAAGACCGTACCCCTACGGTCTTATTGCCGTATCAGCAGGCTTGGTGCGCCGACCAGTCGCCTGTGAAGCTGTGCGAAAAATCGCGCCGTATCGGTTTGAGCTGGGGAGAAGCTGCCGATACCGCCTTGCTGGCCGCATCCGCTAAAGGCATGGACGCATGGTACATCGGCTATAACAAAGACATGGCCTTGGAGTTTATCCGCGACTGTGCAGGCTGGGCGAAGCATTACCAGCTGGCGGCAGGCGAAATCGAAGAAACCGAGGAAGTGTTTGTCGAAGGCGACGACCGCCAGGCCGTGTTAGCCTTCGTTATCCGCTTTGCTTCCGGCTTTCGCATTACCGCCTTATCCAGCCGGCCGTCCAACCTACGCGGTAAACAAGGCCGCGTGATTATTGATGAGGCGGCGTTCCACGAGCAGCTCGGCGAATTGCTTAAAGCGGCAATGGCCTTGCTGATGTGGGGCGGCCAGGTGCATATCATCTCTACGCATGACGGCGTAGACAACCCGTTCAACGAGTTGATTAACGATGTGCGTGCAGGGAAAAAACCTTATTCCGTCCACCGCATTACCTTTGACGAAGCGGTAGAGCAAGGTCTGTACCGCCGAATCTGCCTGCGTTTGGGTAAAGAGTGGACACCCGAAGGCGAAGCCTCGTGGTGTAAGGAAATCCGCGATTTCTACGGCGAAGATGCCAGCGAAGAGTTGGACTGTATCCCGAAAAACGGCGGCGGTAAATGGTTGAACCGTGCCTTAATTGAAAGCCGTATGACCCCATACACGCCGGTTATCCGCTACGACCAGACCGACGATTTCGGCCTGCTGCCCGAACCGCGCCGCGCTGCCGAAGTGGCGGACTGGATAGCCGATACCCTGCAGCCGCTGCTCGACGGCTTGGACAAAACCCGAGTTTCTTTTGTAGGCGAAGACTTTGCCCGCTCGGGCGACCGCACCGTGATTGTGCCGCTCTTACAAAGCAAAGACCTGATTTTAAAACCGCCGTTTGTTTTGGAACTGGGCAATATGCCGTTTGCCCAGCAGGAGCAAATTATGCAGCACCTGTTGGCCAAGCTACCCAATCTGCGCGGCGCGGCCTTAGATGCACGAGGCAACGGTCAATCTTTGGCAGAAGCCATGCGCGATGCGTTCGGCGCAGAAGTGGTGGAAGCTGTGATGCTGTCGGGAAACTGGTACCGCACCCATACCGCTCCGTTCAAAGCCGCCCTCGAAGACGGCACACTCGACGGCCTACCGCGAGATGAAGACATCCTCACCGATTTACGTGCGTTCGAATTAGTCAAAGGCGTGCCTCGTATTCCGGACACCCGAACCAAAGGTCAAGACGGCAAAAAACGCCACGGCGACGCAGCGATTGCCTTTGTCCTTGCCCATTACGCCAGCCGCGAACTCAATGCCGGACCGGTACGCGTGGCCAGCCGCCGCGTGCGTCGAATTAGCAGAACAACGCATGGCTTTTAGGCCGTCTGAAAAGAGAATCCCATGAAAAAACCGCATTTCAAACTCAAAACCAATCATGGCAACATCACCTTCAAACCCGATGACCTGACCGGCCATATCGCCGTCTCACGCCAATTTTTAGGCGGTTTCGGCGGTTGGTTGCCTAATCCTGACCCGATTCTGCGCAAGATGGGCAAGCAAATCCATGTTTACCGCGAATTGTTGCGCGACGAGCTGGTCGGCAGCTTCGTGCGCCGCCGCAAAGCCGCTGTGGCACGGCTGGATTGGAAACTCAGCGGCGATGAGGTCGAAGATCGTGTATTGGATTTTGTCGAAAATTGGCTGGCCGCTGATGTCGATGTTTATAAGATCTGCAAAGACATCATGAATGCCTCATTTTTCGGCTATCAGCCTATCGAAATTATCTGGCAAAAAGGCAGTCAATGGCTGCCGTCTGAAATTGTGGCCAAGCCGCAGGAATGGTTCGGATTCAATGATGAGCGTGAGTTGGTTTTTACCGAAAACGGCTTGAGCCAAGAGCCGCTACCGCCTTATAAATTTCTGTGTCCGCGCCATGAGGACGACTATCTTAACCCTTATGGCCTAGGTGATTTGGGTTTGGTGTTTTGGCTGGTAACTTTCAAACGCGGCGGCATGAAATTTTGGGTAAGTTTCACCGAAAAATACGGCGCACCTTGGCTCATTGGCAAAGAGCCACGCTCCAATACCCATAGCGACACTGAAAAGCTGCTCGACGCATTAGAAGCCTTAATAAGCAATTCGGTCGGCACGATTCCGAATGATTCCAGCGTCGAAATCCACGAAGCCAGCGGCAAGTCATCATCAGTAGATGCATTCGACAAGCTGCTGAAAGAGTGTAAGTCCGGCATCAACATTGCCTTACTTGGCCAAGACCAAACCACCGACAAAGAAACCAACCATGCCAGTGCCAGCGCGGGCTTGGAAATTGCCGACGATATCCGTGACGGCGACCGCCGTATTGTTGAAGCAGCGTTTAACGAATTGATTGAATGGGTGGTGGAACTGAATTTCGGCGATGTGGCTTGTCCGAAATTCGAGCTGTTTGAAAACGAGGAGGCAGGCACGAAAGAGCGTGCCGAGCGCGACAGTATGCTGTCCGGCGCGGGTGTGAAATTCACTCCACAATATTGGAAACGCACTTATGGTTTGGAAGACGGCGATATCGTTGAAGAAGATGCCATTATCCCGACCGCTGCTGACTTTGCCGAAGGTTGGGATGGCACAGAAACCGATGCAGGATTGATTTTAGATACGCTTGCGCCCAATGCAGGCCGTCTGAACCAACAAGGCCACGACCTGACTGCCTTATTGGTGCAGGATTTGCAGCGCGGCGAAACCGAAGACAATATTCTCGACCGCTTGGCCGAGCAGTTCCCGAATATGGATGACACCGCCTTACAAAACGAGCTGGCACGAGTGATTTTCCTGTCAGGTTTGGTCGGCCGCATTGAAGCGGCACAGGAGATGAGCTGATGAATCCGGAAGACATCAAGGCAATTTTCGGCCTAGAGCCGGAAGCAGCGGTCGAATATTTGAAGCAGAAAGGTGTGGCCGTTTCGTGGGATTGGCAAGATATGCTCGACGACGCACACGCTACCGCGTTCACCGTGGCCAAAACCGCAAGCATGGACGTTGCCAATGATATTTATCGCGCCGTTGTCAACGCTGCCGAGACCGGCCAAACGCTGGAGCAGTTCCAGAAAACACTCACGCCGGTATTACAAAGCAAGGGCTGGTGGGGACGCACCCAAGCAAACAATCCGGACACCGGCGAAGCCCAAACTGTTCAGCTCGGTAGCCCGCACCGCCTGAAAACCATCTATCTGACCAATATGCAGTCAGCCTACATGGCCGGACGCTACGCTGAAATGATGGATTCTGTCGACACCCACCCGTATTGGCAATACATCGCTATAAACGACAGCCACACCCGTGACAGCCACCGTAGAATGCACGGCCGTGTCTATGCAGCAGCCGACCCGGTTTGGGACACCATGTATCCGCCGTTAGATTTCCGCTGCCGCTGCCGCGTGCGTCCATTATCACGCGCCGCAGGCGAAAGCCGTGCCTTACCCAGTCCGACACTTGAGACTCAAACCGTCGACATCGGTAGCAACGAATACACCGGAGAAGCCCGCTACGCCCAACGCACCGGCTTGCGGATTGACGGAAAGTTTGTCGCCCCTAGCGCAGGCTTCAATGCCAACCAAGGAAAAGCCATGCTCTCGCGAATGGCTTCCGTAGCCGTCCAGAAAGCACAATCCGTTCATCCCGATATTGCACGCGTAGCCTTAAAAACCATGATGACCAACAGCAAATTCAAATCCTCATTATCTGCTGTCGATTTGGCATGGGTACTAAAATTAATCAAAGGTTAGATATGCTTGAAATTAATCTTGATACTTCATCACTAGATCGTGGCTTGAGCCAGCTTCTACAAAACGTAAGCCATCCGCGCAAAATGATGAAAGCCATCGCGACCGAAATGACTTCATTAACCGAAGAAAACTTCGAAAGCGAAAGTTTCGGTGGCAACAGATGGAAACAAAGCCAACGCGCAGCTCAAGGCGGGCAGACTCTGCAACTGACCGGCCAACTTGCAGCCAGCATCTCCACACAAGTAGGCAACGACTTTGCACGTATCGGAAGCAACAAACCATATGCAGCAATCCACCACTTGGGTGGCTCCGCAGGCAGAAACCATAGCGTCCAACTTCCAGCCCGACCCTATCTACCAATCAACGGCAGTGGTCAACTTCAAAACGGAGCAGATAAACGCATCCTTGATATTGCAATCGAGTCACTCAGCTCAGGCCTGTAAACAAAAAAAAGACGAGCAAATTATACTCGTCTTTTTATTGCACTCTATGAAACTACTTTTCACAAAACCAATCCCACCAAATCCCGCTCCATCCAAAATAATCCCAATTATCTCAGAGACTCTATATATTTATCTCATTGGGTTTCACTCTCAGTTTGACTGAGAGGTTTTTGTTTGTCGTTAATCAGGGTTTTTGTCGTGGAATTCGTGGAATTCGTAGTTGTAGGTCAGCTCTTTGCCGGCTTTGGTTTGCGCCAGATAATCGTCGTAAACCGCACGGATTTCCTTACGCAGCAGGAAGAGGGCGATTAAGTTCGGCAAGACCATAAAGCCGTTGAACATATCGGACATGCTCCAAACCAAATCCACTTTGCCCAATGTACCCAATACGATGGCCACCAAAACCAGTGTGCGGTAGATGCCCAAGTGTTTGCCGCGGAACAGGAAGCGGATATTGGATTCGCCGAAGTAGTACCAGCCGATGATGGTGGTAAAGGCGAAGAAGGTCAGACAGATGGCGAGCAGTTGCGAACCGAAACCCGGGAAGGCTTTGTTAAAAGCCAGTTGGGTAACCGCCGCGCCGGTTTCGCCGGACAGATTGGCGTCGGTCAGCAGGATAATCAGCGCGGTTGCCGTGCAGACCATCAGCGTATCGATAAAGATACCGATAAACGCGGCCATACCTTGTTGCACAGGGTGTTTGACGTTGGCGGTCGCATGAGCGTGCGGGGTCGAACCCATACCGGCTTCGTTAGAAAACAGGCCGCGTGCCACGCCGAAACGGACGGCCTCGCGCATACCGATACCGGCCGCACCGCCCAATACCGCTTCAGGATTAAAAGCGGCAACAAAAATATGGCTGAACATCGGAATGATGTGGTCGGAGAATTTGAACAAAATAATTACGGCACATAAGATGTAAATCACCGCCATAAACGGCACGACAAATTGCGCGATACCGGCAATGCGGTTGATGCCGCCGATGATAATCAGGCCGGCGAGTACCGCCAAAGCAATGCCGACAGCCATCGGAGGAATATCGAAAGCCAAATTCATGGCCGAGGCGATAGAGTTGGATTGGGTTGCGTTACCGATGAAGCCCAGCGCGATAATCAAGGCGATGGAGAAAAAGCCGGACAGGAAACGCGCCGCGCCACGGCCGATTTTCGGGGTCAGGCCGTGCGTGATGTAAAACGCAGGGCCGCCGATGTATTTGCCGTGGCTGACCACACGGTATTTTTGCGCCAAAACGGCTTCTGCAAAAATGGTAGACATGCCCAAAATGGCAGACAACCACATCCAAAAAATGGCACCCGGGCCGCCGGCAGTAATCGCAGTGGCCACACCGGCAACGTTACCGGTACCGATTTGCGCGGAAATCGCCACGGCAAGCGCTTGGAATTGAGACAGGGATTTGCCTTCGTGGTCTTTGTCTTTTTTACTGAACAAGCCGCCGAAAACGGATTTGAAACCTGTTCCTAATTTGGTAATTTGCGGTGCGCCCAAGTACAGGGTAAAAAACAGGCCGATGCCGATTAAGGCATAAATCAGCAGGTAGTCCCAAAGAACCAGATTGACTGCACCCACCAGAGCAGACAATATTTCTTCCATAATATAACCTTTAAGAAAAACAAATAAAAAGAAAATGATACGGGCAACTACTCCCGTTCATTTTCGTGGTTGGCAACAAGGGCGAGCAGGCCGTTTTGCCGTTTAATACCGGTTAAGTTGTCAACAATCCTGACCGATTTTGTCATCATACCGTAAACCTTCGTGAATTAAAACGAAAAACTGACAAAGGTTTGCCGCAAATATGCATCTTTAAAAAAGATTCTTTGTTTTTCAGACGGCCTGTTTTTGCAAATATTCGGGCCGTCTGAATATTTTGGCTAAAGACAACTTATGATAAAATGCACGCCTTACAAATAAAGCACATCCCGCCTCAGCGCGTGAAAAAACGAAAGGAATCAATATGGCAGGCCATAGTAAGTGGGCAAATATCCAACACAAAAAAGCCCGACAAGATGCCAAACGCGGCAAAATCTTCACCCGTCTGATTAAAGAAATTACCGTTGCTGCCCGCATGGGCGGCGGCGACCCCGGCGCAAACCCGCGCCTGCGCCTGGCTTTGGAAAAAGCTGCCGAAAACAATATGCCTAAAGATAACGTGCAACGTGCCATCGATAAAGGTACGGGCAATCTGGAAGGCGTGGAATACATCGAGTTGCGTTACGAAGGCTACGGCATCGGCGGCGCGGCTTTGATGGTGGACTGTCTGACCGACAACAAAACCCGTACCGTTGCCGACGTGCGCCATGCGTTCACTAAAAACGGCGGTAACTTGGGTACAGACGGTTGCGTAGCGTTCAATTTCGTGCATCAAGGCTATTTGGTGTTTGAACCGGGCGTTGACGAAGATGCGCTGATGGAAGCGGCTTTGGAAGCCGGTGCGGAAGACGTCATCACCAACGACGACGGTTCCATCGAAGTGATTACCGCGCCGAACGACTGGGCAGGCGTGAAAGCGGCTTTGGAAGCCGCAGGCTACAAATCTGTTGACGGCGACGTTACCATGCGCGCCCAAAACGAAACCGAGTTGAGCGGCGAAGATGCGGTTAAAATGCAAAAACTGATTGATGCATTGGAAGATTTGGACGACGTACAAGACGTTTACACTTCTGCCGTGTTGAATCTGGACTAATGGTTTAAAGAACAAAAGGCCGTCTGAAATTTCAGACGGCCTTTTAATATTGAAACCAATCAGATTTTTCTGGTTTTCAACCAAGCCCAAAGCAGCAGCAATACGACGAAGCTGAAATACAAAATACTCCACACCGGCAGGGCGACGCCGAATAGATAGTCCGGCTCGGCGCAGTTGCCAAAGCCGCGGACGATGGGTTCAAACCAATCGAACAAAGGCCAGTCGCGCAGGCGGAAGGTCCAAGGTGCGCCGCAAGAAGGGGCGGTGCCGGGCGGCAGGCTTTGCAACCAAATTTGATAGGCGGCGACACCGGCGCCGTAGACGGCCGGAGCAGCAATCAACAATGCCGAGAGCGAACGGGTAAATTTGGAAGATTGAGAACTGAACGCCGTAACAATGGCCAACAGCCCGACACCCAATACGCACAAGCGTTGCAGGATGCACAATACGCACGGGTTCATGCCCAAAACGTATTGGGAAATAAAGGAGCCGCAGGCGGCAAATATGGAGAGGACGACTAAAAATAAAACAGTCTTGCGGAAAAAGTTCATAAGATAAAACCTTTCAGACGGCCTGGACGCAAAACAGCCGATAAATAATGTTTACTTTAACACAAAACGCATATGCTTTTTTTGGTTTGACGGTTTTTGCGTATGTTTGTTGATGTTGCGTAACCATATACATAGAAACAAAATGTATCGTACAGAAAAGGCCGTCTGAAATGTTCAGACGGCCTTTAGGGGAGAGACGTTTTATTTTTTCCCGTGAGATTTTTTGACATCTGCTTCAGTAATCGTACCGCCGCCATTATTAAAGGCGTTCATGATGTAAGTGGCAACGGCGGCAACATCGGCATCATTGATGGCGGTAGAAGGCATGAAGCCGTTGTAGGGTTTGCCGTTCACTTTAATCGGGCCGTTGATGCCCTTGGTCATGCTTTGCAACAGGACTTGCGGTTTTTTGTTGATATAGTCGGACTGGAACAGTGGCGGGAACATGGCGCCACGGCCTTCGCCTTTTTTGCCGTGGCAGGCAGCGCAGTTGGTTTCGTAAATCTTTTGTCCTTTGCTCATCAACGTGGCATCAGCGGCAAAAGCGGTTGGGATGCTGAGTGCGGTCAGAAGGAGCAGGATAGGGCGGAGTGCAGTCATGATGTGTTCCTTTTTGAATAGTGTTTTTGATGGCTACACGCTTGGTTTGCGTTTGAATAACTTGATGATAACGCTAAAGGCCGTCTGAAAGTGGATTTTTCAGACGGCCTTTGGTTTAGGTCAAATCCAGCCTTGCAGATTGGCCCGGCTTAATTGGGCAAGTGCGGCAATCCAGTCGGCGGAATCGTTGAGGCAGGGGATGTAACGGTATTCTTTGCCGCCGGCGGCGTGGAATTGTTCGCGTCCCATAATGGCGATTTCTTCCATGGTTTCGAGGCAGTCGGCCATGAAACCGGGGCAGAAGACGTCGAGTTTGGTCGTGCCTTGTTTCGGAAGTTCATCAAACAGGGCTTGTGTGCTGGGCTTGACCCATTGGGATTTGCCAAACTGGCTTTGGAAAGAAACGATGTATTCTTGTTCGGACAAGCCCAATGCCTGCGCCAACAGTTTGGCAGTATGGTGGCACTCGTCAGGATAGGGGTCGCCGTCGTCGTGATGATTTTGCGGAATGCCGTGGAAGCTCAACATCAGTTTTTCGCCGCGTCCGTTTTGGGCCCAATAGGCTTCAATGTGCTGCTTCATGGCTTGGATATAAGCAACATCGTCGTAATAACGGGAAACAGTGCGGACGCTCATTTGGTTGCGTTGCAGCAATAATTCTTGAAACACTTTATCCAAGGCCGCGCCGGTAGAAGAGCCGGCATATTGCGGATAGAGCGGAATGACCAGCAATTTGCCCACGCCTTGGGCTTTAAGTTCCGCCAAAACGTCGGCAACGCTTGGGTTACCGTAAGTCATGGCATGACGGACGATGACATCGGGCAAATGTTTGGCCAGGGCTTCTGCTTGGCGGTGTGTGTAAACCTCAAGCGGCGAACCTTCTTTAAACCAAACTTTTTCATAGGCATGCGCGCTTTTTTTCGGGCGAAAAGTCAACACTAAACCACGCA
Organism: Neisseria sp. HMSC070A01; assembly: GCF_001810165.1. NCBI lineage: Bacteria > Pseudomonadati > Pseudomonadota > Betaproteobacteria > Neisseriales > Neisseriaceae > Neisseria > Neisseria sp. HMSC070A01. Next base: position 293,261 of record NZ_KV800126.1, read on the forward strand.
ATATCGGTTGCCATAAGAGCTTGGGTAATTCGACAACGCGTTGATCAGACAGAAATTCTTTCAAGTAAGGCTTGACTGCGGCAGCAGTGGGCGCGTCAGGCGTGCCGAGATTGAGCAGTAGGACGGCGGTGCGGTTTTGTGCGGTATAGGCTAGGGCCGGTTCGGTATGGAAACGGGACATAGTGATTAAATCGTTTTATTTTAAAAATAAGATTATAACAATGAAAATATTGTTTGGAGATTTTAGTTTTAGACATTATTTTTTGTAAAGGTGGCTAATAAAAAAAATACTATAAACAAGAATTAGGAATCTTTTATTTATCATAGAAGTAACTAAAAATATAGACAAATGGAATAAAATATGAAAAAATTTAATCCTCTTAGAGGGCGTAACTAACACGGACTGGTTAACAATTATTTGTTTATTTTAAAGATAATATTTGAGGAGGGATTATCAAAAGAAGAGGCAGCCTCATTAGCTTCGAAAAAGTTTGGAGTTTCTGAAAGTAATATTTGGAAACGTGGTGGGTTTTAAAATTAAAAATAGCGCTATCCTTTAAGGGATAGCCGGAAAATTGCACTTATAAAGGAAATACTATGCATCGTTCTTTATATGATAGTTTGTATAAATTGGATAGAGATAAGTTATACGATACCAGCACATGGGGGATTTTTCGTAAATATGTGAAACCTGTTGAAGGTTCTGTTGTTTGGTGTGATTTAGGTGCAGTTGAACATAGTGGTATTTATGTTGGTAATGGAAAAATTGTCCATCTTGATGGTTCTGGCATGGTTGAAACTGTTTCCTATAGCGAATTTATGGATAGATTAGGTGGTTGGAATAATGCAATCAATATTTTTGTAAGCTGTAAAAATGGAAAGCCCGTTGGTTCAAAAAAAGTTGCTAAAATAGCAAAAAAATGGGTAGGTAAGGAGCGAAGTTATAGTTTGCTAGTTGATAATTGCCATCGGTTTTCTGCAGGTTGCGTACTTGATGATTTTGATGAGGGGGAAAAATTTTTATATTTTAATCAGTTGGCAACGATATGTGGTGATGAAATGGGAGTTGATGAATGGGGTGTTTGGGATACTAATTCGTAAGTAATCAGACTCTAACTAAAAAGGCCATCTAAGAATTTTTAGATGGCCTTTTTATTCTAATTTAGTAAATGGTTAGTCTACACCGCGGGCGCGGTTTTCATGGAATTGCGCCTGCCAATCAGCAAATTTGCCTTGTTCGATGGCTTCGCGCATTTCGGCCATGATGACTTGGTAGAAGTGCAGATTGTGGATGGTGTTGAGCTGTGCGCCCAAGATTTCGCCGACTCGGTGCAGGTGGTGCAGGTAGGAGCGGCTGAAGTTTTGGCATGCGTAGCAGGTGCAGCTTTCATCAATCGGACGCTTGTCGAGTTTGTGTTTGGCATTTTTGATTTTTAAATCGCCAAAACGGGTAAACAGCCAGCCGTTACGCGCATTGCGGGTGGGCATGACGCAGTCGAACATATCCACGCCGTGTGCCACGCCGTACACCAAGTCTTCAGGCGTGCCGACGCCCATCAAATAATGTGGCTTGTGTTCCGGCAGGATAGGGCCGACAGCGCGCAACATACGGTACATTTCGGGCTTGGGTTCGCCAACGGACAAGCCGCCGATGGCCAAGCCGGGGAAGTCGAGTTCTTCCAAACCTTTCAGCGATTCTTCGCGCAAATCTTCATACATCGCGCCTTGTACAATGCCAAACAGCGCATTCGAGTTTTTCAGGTCTTCAAAAGCCTTTTTGCTTCGTTCCGCCCAGCGCAGGCTCATTTGCAGCGATTTTTGCGCTTGGCTGTGCGTTGCTTCGCCAGGGGTGCATTCGTCCAGCTGCATCACGATGTCGGAATTTAACACAGTTTGGATTTTCATCGACACTTCGGGCGAGAGAAACAGTTTGTCGCCGTTGATCGGGCTTTGGAATGTACAGCCTTCTTCGGTCAGCTTGCGCATATCGGACAACGAGAATACTTGGAAACCGCCCGAGTCGGTCAAAATCGGCTTGTCCCAACCGATAAATTCGTGCAGGCCGCCGAATTGTTCGATGACTTCCAAGCCTGGGCGCAGCCACAGATGGTAAGTGTTGCCTAAGATGATTTGTGCTTTGATGTCATGCAGGTTTTGCGGGTTCATCGCTTTGACCGAACCGTAAGTGCCGACCGGCATAAATACAGGCGTTTCGATTTTGCCGTGGTTCAGTTCCAAAGTACCGCGTCGGGCATGACCGTCTTTTTTGTGTAAGGTAAATTTGAGCATAATAATAAGAGATTGGACGTTCGCGTGTGTGCGAAATGAAAGGGCAGATTATAAAGGATTTTTCGTTGGTTGACGGCTGGATTTTATCTTTGTCAAAACAATGCTTCAGACGGCCTGAATAATAGAAGAAATAAAAAATGAGGCATAAATCAAACAAAAATATCCAGGCCGTCTGAAAAGTATTTACAGATGCTTGCAAAAGGGAGCACGCTTCGTTACAATAAGCGACTTAGATGAAGGCACATAGCTCAGTTGGTTAGAGCACCACCTTGACATGGTGGGGGTCGTTGGTTCGAGTCCAATTGTGCCTACCAAATTTCCATAACGGCTTTATGCCGTTATTTTTTAATGTTTTGGAGCTTTCTGATGTTGAACATTACCTTGCCGGACGGTTCAGTCCGCCAATATGAATCACCCATTACCGTGGCGCAAATTGCAGCGTCTATCGGTGCAGGTTTGGCAAAGGCAACGGTAGCAGGTAAGGTTAACGGTAAATTGGTGGATGCTTGCGATCCGATTACTGAAGATGCCCACGTTCAAATCATTACGCCTAAAGACAAAGAAGGCGTGGAAATTATCCGCCACTCCTGCGCGCATTTGGTCGGTCATGCGGTCAAGCAGCTCTACCCTGATGCCAAAATGGTTATCGGCCCGGTGATTGAAGACGGGTTCTATTACGATATTGCAACTGAAAAACCATTTACGCCTGATGATGTAGCCGCCATCGAAGCGCGCATGAAAGAGTTGATTGCACAAGACTACGACGTCGTTAAAGTGATGACGCCCCGTGCAGAAACCATCAAAATTTTCCAAGATCGCGGCGAAGAGTACAAATTGCGTCTGATTGAAGACATGCCTGAAGTGGAAGCAATGGGTATGTATCATCATCAAGAATACGTCGATATGTGCCGCGGTCCTCACGTTCCCAATACCCGTTTCTTGAAAAACTTTAAGCTGACCAAACTGGCAGGCGCATACTGGCGCGGCGACAGCAACAATGAAATGTTGCAACGTATTTACGGTACGGCTTGGGCAAGTAAAGACGAATTGAAAGCCTATATCCAACGCATCGAGGAAGCGGAAAAACGCGATCACCGTAAGCTGGGTAAACAATTGGATTTGTTCCACCTGCAAGATGAAGCGCCGGGTATGGTGTTTTGGCATCCTAAAGGCTGGGCTTTGTGGCAAGTGATTGAGCAGCATATGCGCAAAGAGTTGAATGCTGCCGGTTATAAAGAGGTGAAAACGCCTCAGATTATGGATAAAACCTTCTGGGAAAAATCTGGCCACTGGGAAAACTATAAAGACAATATGTTCGTGACCAGTTCAGAAAAACGCGAATACGCGGTTAAACCGATGAACTGTCCGGGTCATGTTCAGATTTTTAATAACGGCTTGCGTTCATATCGCGATTTGCCAATGCGTTTGGCTGAGTTCGGTTCTTGCCACCGCAATGAACCAAGCGGTGCGTTGCACGGTCTGATGCGTGTTCGCGGTTTTGTGCAGGATGATGCGCATATCTTCTGTACCGAGGATCAAATCGTTGATGAAGCACGCGCATTTAATGAATTGCTGGTTCGCATTTACAAACAATTCGGCTTCCATGATGTTGCCGTGAAGTTGTCTCTCCGCCCTGAGCAACGTGCAGGTTCTGACGAAGTTTGGGATAAGGCCGAACAAGGTCTGCGTGATGCATTGACCGCTTGCGGTGTAGAGTGGGAAGAATTGCCTGGCGAAGGCGCATTCTACGGTCCCAAGATTGAGTACCATGTCAAAGATGCCTTGGGTCGTTCTTGGCAGTGTGGCACCCTACAATTGGACTTCGTATTGCCGGAGCGTTTGAATGCAGAATATGTAACCGAAAACAACGACCGTGCGCGTCCTGTAATGTTGCACCGTGCTATTTTGGGTTCATTGGAGCGCTTCATTGGTATTCTGATTGAAAACCATGCAGGCTCATTCCCATTGTGGCTTGCGCCGGTTCAAATGGTGATTATGAATATCACCGAGAACCAAGCAGATTATTGTCGCGAAGTGGCTGCCAAATTGCAGGCAGCAGGCTTCCGTGTCGAATTGGATTTGCGTAACGAAAAAATCGGTTACAAAATCCGTGACAACAGCCAATACCGTTTCCCTTATCAAATCGTTGTCGGCGATAAAGAGAAACAAGAAAACAAAGTTGCGGTACGCCGCAAAGCAGAAGACTTGGGTTCTTTGAATGTCGATGATTTCATTGCACAATTGCAGCAAGAAATCACTGATGCCCTCGTCAATCATTAATTTTTATAGGAGTATTCATCATCGCTCAAGAACGCGAAGCACGAATCAATGGTGAAATTACCGCCAAAGAAGTGCGATTAATCAGTGAGTCAGGCGATCAGCTTGGTGTCGTTTCAGTTCGTGAAGCTCTGGCTATGGCCGAAGAGCAAGATGTCGATTTGGTAGAAATTTCCCCGACTGCCAAACCGCCTGTATGCAAACTGATGGATTACGGTAAATACAAATACCAACAAGCCAAGAAGCGCGACGAAGCCAAGAAAAACCAAAAGCAGGTACAAATTAAGGAAATTAAATTCCGTCCGGGTACAGATGAAGGCGACTATCAAATCAAGATGCGCAACATCAACCGCTTCCTTGCCGATGGTGACAAAGTCAAAGTAACATTGCGTTTCCGCGGTCGTGAAATGGCCCACCAACAACTGGGTGCCCAACTGCTTGAGCGCGTAAAAGAAGATTTGGCAGAAGTAGCGCAAATCGAGTCCTTCCCTAAAATGGAAGGCCGCCAAATGGTGATGATGATTGCGCCTAAGAAAAAATAAAGCTATAATCAGAGGCTTATTTCGATTGCCGCTCGAAATAAGGTTTAATTAGCGGCAAAAACCGTGGTATTTTGGGTTTCAAGTGTTTGAAATTTATTTCAAAACCCCCTTATACCTTATCTAATAACGAATGGAGTTTTCCAATGCCTAAAATGAAAACCAAGTCTAGCGCGAAAAAACGCTTTAAAGTACTGGGTAACGGTGGTGTAAAACGCGGTCATGCGTTCAAAAGTCACATCCTGACCAAAAAAACCACTAAAACTAAACGTCAATTGCGCGGCACCGCTATGGTGGATTCACGCGATTTGGCTTCTGTTGCTAAAATGTTGCCCTACGCTTAAGGAGTTTAGAATATGCCACGCGTAAAACGCGGTGTTACCGCTCGTGCTCGTCACCAAAAAGTCTTCGCGTTAGCCAAAGGCTACCGCGGTCGTCGTAAAAACGTTTACCGTGTTGCCAAACAAGCGGTAATGAAAGCCGGTCAATACGCATACCGTGACCGTCGCCAACGCAAACGTCAATTCCGTCAACTGTGGATCGTTCGTATCAACGCAGGTGCTCGTGAAAATGGTCTGTCTTACAGCAAATTCATGAACGGCCTGAAACGCGCTGCTATCGAAATCGACCGCAAAGTATTGGCTGATTTGGCTGTATTCGACAAAGCTGCATTTGCACAATTGGTTGAAAAAGCTAAAGCTGCTTTGGCTGCTTAATTCGATAAGATTATTTAAAAAGGAAGCTTATGCTTCCTTTTTTCTTTTTCAAAAGAAACTCTATGTAGTTGATTTTCTTTCTTTAAACTCTATTTTTTTATACTGATTTGCGATAAAATAGGCCCCTCTTATCAAACGGATTGGCCGCACTAATACAAAAGGCCGTCTGAACAGGTTTGCAATCAAACCCAACAGACGGCTTTGTTGTTTCAGACGGCCTGCCATCAACAAACAGACGATAAACCACTATGGAAAATGTAAACCGTATCGTTGCAGAAGGTATTGCCGCTATTGAAGCCGCGCAAGACTTCAATGCCTTAGAACAAATTAAAGCACGCTATCTTGGTAAAACCGGCGAATTGACCGGACTTTTGAAAACTTTGGGTCAAATGTCTCCTGAAGAGCGTAAAACCATAGGCGCGCACATCAACGAATGCAAAAATCAGTTTCAGACGGCCTTTAATGCCAAACGCGATGCCCTGAATGAAGCCAAGCTGCAAGCTCAATTGGCTGCTGAAGCCTTGGATATTACTTTGCCGGGTCGTGCACAAGAGTATGGCGGTTTGCATCCAGTGACTTTGACTTTGCAACGTGTGGTCGAGCTGTTTCACGGTATGGGTTTCGAAGTGGCGGACGGCCCTGAAATCGAAGACGATTTCCACAATTTCCAAGCCTTGAATATTCCTGCAAATCACCCCGCACGTGCGATGCAAGATACCTTCTATGTTGAAAACGGCGACGTTTTACGCACACATACTTCGCCTATTCAAATCCGCTATATGCTCGACAAAAAAGAGCCGCCTATCCGCATTATTGCTCCCGGCCGCGTTTACCGTGTGGACAGTGATGCCACTCACTCGCCTATGTTCCATCAGGCCGAAGGTTTGTGGGTAGAAGAGGGCGTAACTTTTGCCGACTTGAAAGCAGTATTCACTGACTTTATCCGTCGTTTCTTTGAACGCGATGACCTGCAAGTGCGTTTCCGTCCGTCTTTCTTCCCGTTTACCGAGCCTTCTGCTGAAATCGACATCATGGGCGAAAACGGCAAATGGTTGGAAGTAGGCGGCTGCGGTATGGTACATCCTAACGTATTGAAAAACGTCAATATCGATCCTGAAAAATATACCGGTTTTGCTTTCGGTATCGGTCTCGACCGCTTTGCCATGTTGCGCTACAACGTCAATGACCTGCGCTTGTTCTTCGATAACGATTTGAACTTCTTGAAGCAGTTTAAATAAATTTCAAATAAACCCAATGGATAAATTAACCCCGGAACAGCGTAAAAAATGCATGCAGTCCAACAAAAGTACAGGGACGAAACCCGAGCTTGTGTTGGCGAAAGCAATGTGGGCTTTGGGGCTCAGGTATCGGAAAAATAGTGGAAGCATTTTTGGAAAACCTGATTTTTCATTTAAAAAATATAAAGTTGCCGTATTTGTCGATGGGGAATTCTGGCACGGTAAGGATTGGGAACAGAAAAAAGCGGAAATAAAGGGAAATCGTGAGTTTTGGATTGCCAAAATTGAGCGCAATATCCAAAGGGATATAGAGGTAACAGGCCGTCTGAAAGCCGAGGGCTGGACGGTTTTACGTTTTTGGAGTAACGATGTCATTAAAAATACAATCTGCTGTGCCGAAAAAGTCAAAGAAATCGTTCAAGCGAGAGGAATTGATTTACAAAAACGAAATTAAGGATGATGAGCAAGGCGAGCACTTGGAAGAAAAAGCAGCGCAATACTGCCTTTTTGAGAACAGTGGTACTTTTCAGACGGCCTTGAAACCCAAATTTACCTTTATCGACTTGTTTGCAGGTATTGGCGGCTTCCGCATAGCGATGCAGAACTTGGGTGGGAAATGCGTGTTCTCGAGCGAGTGGGACGAGAAAGCCAAACAGACGTATGAAGCCAATTTCGGGGAAGTACCGTTCGGTGACATTACTTTGGAAGAAACCAAACAATATATTCCGAAGCAATTTGATGTGCTGTGTGGGTTTCCCTTATTAAAATGAAAGATGTTAAAAATATGAGGCTTTCTGATTATATTTTAAACAATAAAATAAATATAAATAATTTATCTGATAACCAGGTACAGGAAATCACTAACCATTTTTCTTCAGAAATAGATGATTGGTTATTGGCAAGCGGGAAGGAATTAAAGGATTATGATGTTTATCTATACAAATTAGTATTAGATGGACAACAATATATTCAGGGAATAAGAAAATCCGTATTGTATGATTTCCTTTTGGCAAACCAGAAAGATAGTTAATAAAAATGAAAAAATGGACTAGAGAGGAAACCCTAGTTGCCCTTTATCTTTATTACATCATTCCTTTTCAAAAGGTTAGTAAGGGCAATCCTATTATTCAAGAATATGCGTCAATACTGGGCAGGACACCGTCCGCACTCGGTATGAAGATAGGAAATTTAGGCCGTTTAGATCCTACGCTGAAAGTCAAAAATATTTCGGGATTAAGTAATGGCAGCAAAATGGATGTTGTCGTATGGAACGAGTTTTCAGGACATTGGGGGCAACTTAATAAGGAATTTGAGGGAGTTATTTCTCAATATCGATCAAATGATGAGAATAGCAATATTGAAATAGAATCACCTGAGATTCCAAAGGGAAAGGAAAGGTTTGCAAGAATATCAGTACGCGTCAACCAGGGCTTTTTCCGTTCCAGTGTTTTGGCAGCATACAACAATCAATGTTGTATTACTGGATTAAAACAACCCGAATTGTTAGTTGCGAGTCATATCAAACCCTGGAGGGAAGATGAGGATAACCGTTTAAACCCAAGGAATGGGTTATGTTTGAATGCATTACATGACAAAGCTTTTGACAGGGGATTGTTAGGAATAGATGAAAATTTCAAAATTATGTTTTCTCCACTGCTGTCAAAGGCAGAAGGCTTCGATGATTTATTTAAACCATATGAAAATCAAATGATAAGACTGCCTGAAAGGCTAAACCCAAGTCTGGAATTTTTAAAATTTCATAGAGAAAATATTTTTCAGGGTTGAGTAAATATCAACATTAACCAGAATTCTAAAACAGACCGTCCGAATGAAAATTGATAAAACAAAAGTTAATTAATTGATTGAGAACATAACATGCAATTTCCTTATTCATGGCTGAAAACTCAAGCCAATCCTGATCTTTCTGCCGATAAACTGGAACATCTTTTGACCATGGCCGGTTTGGAAGTGGAAGAAATCGATACTGCCGCCCCTGCTTTCAGTGGCGTGGTTGTTGCCGAAGTAAAATCCGTTGAGAAACATCCTGATGCAGACCGTTTGAACGTTACCCAAGTTGATGCCGGTACGGGCGAGTTGGTTCAGATTGTTTGTGGTGCGCCGAATGTCAAGCCGGGCATTAAAGTGCCGTGTTCGCTACCGGGTGCCGTTTTGCCGGGCAATTTCAAAATTAAGCCGACTAAAATGCGCGGTGTACCATCAAACGGTATGCTGTGCTCGACCAATGAACTGGGTTTGCCTGATGATGGTGTAGACGGTCTGCACATTCTGCCTGAAGATGCGCCTGTCGGTGCCAATATCCGCGAATACTTGGATTTGGACGATACGCTGTTTACGCTGAAAATTACGCCTAACCGCGCTGATTGCTTGAGCGTTAAGGGTATTGCGCGTGAGGTTTCTGCGTTGACTCAATGTGCGTTTACGCCTGTTGAAATTCAGACGGCCTCTATCGGCAGTGAGAAAAAACAGGCTGTCCGTATTGATGCACCGGCTGACTGCGGCCGTTTTATCAGCCGCGTTATTGAAAATGTCAACGCGAAAGCGCCTACTCCTGATTGGATGAAACAACGTTTGGAACGCAGCGGTATCCGCAGCATTTCCGCATTGGTGGACATCGGCAACTATGTCATGCTGGAAATCGGTCAGCCGATGCATGTTTTCGATGCTGACAAGCTGTCGGGCAGTTTGATTGTCTGCCGCGCTCAAAATGGCGAGACGTTGGCGTGTCTGAACGAGAAGACCGTTACTTTGGCTGACAATACACTGGTGGTCGCTGATGAAAAAGGTGTGTTGAGCTTGGCCGGTCTGATGGGTGGCGAGGCAAGTGCAGTTTCTGATGAGACGCAAAATATTGTATTGGAAGCAGCTTGGTTTGCTCCTGAGATTATTGCCGGTAAATCCCGTCAATATGGTTTTGGTTCGGATTCTTCTTTCCGTTTTGAGCGTGGTGTGGACTACCGCTTGCAAGCTGATGCCATTGAGCGTGCTACCGAATTGGTGTTGCAGATTTGCGGTGGCGCGGCCGGTGAAATGGTTGAGGCACAAGGCAAATTGCCTGAGGCAAAACAGGTCGAATTGCGTTTGGGCCGTCTGAAAACGGTATTGGGCGTTGAAATCCCTGCCGATCAAGTTGAAATTATCTTGCAACACTTGGGTTTGCAGCCTGAGAAAACCGCAGAAGGCTTCCGTGTCACTTCTCCTAGCTTCCGTTTCGATATCGAAATCGAAGCCGATTTGATTGAAGAAATCGGCCGCGTTTACGGTTATGAAAATATTCCTGACGACTATACTTCAGGCCGTCTGAAAATGTTGGCATTGCCTGAAACCAAACGCCCGCGTTTTGCGGTTTATAACGAAATGGCGGCTCGCGGTTACCGCGAAGTGGTCAGCTATGCGTTTGTGGATGAGCAATGGGAGCAAGACTTTGCTGCCAATACCCATCCTATCCGCCTGCAAAATCCGTTGGCGGCGCAGTATGCCGTCATGCGTTCTACGCTTATCGGCGGTTTGGTGGAAGTTTTGCAAAACAATTTGAACCGTAAGCAAAACCGTGTACGCGTATTTGAAATTGCCCGCGTGTTCCGCAAAGATTCGGCTGATCAATTTGTTCAAAATGAACGGATCGGCGGTTTGTGGTATGGCTCCGTGTTGCCCGAGCAATGGGGTGAGAAAACACGCAACGTAGATTTCTACGATATGAAAGCCGATGTTGAGAGCCTTTTGAAAAACAAAGAGGTATCCTTTGTGAAGACCAAACATCCGGCATTGCATCCTGGACGTGCCGCCAATATTGTTTCAGACGGCAAAGTAGTTGGTTTTGTTGGCGAGTTGCATCCGAAATGGCTGCAAAAATATGATTTGCCACAAGCGCCGCTGGTGTTTGAAATCGATATGGATGCGGTATTGGGTCGTGAGAAAACCCGTTATCAAACCGTATCCAAATTCCAGCCTGCACGCCGAGATTTGGCATTTGTAATGCCTGAAGCTGTAACGCATGATGATTTGTTAAATGCCCTGAAAGCGGCGGCGAACAAGCTGGTTCAAGAAATCAGCGTATTTGACGTTTACCGCGGTACAGGCGTGCCTGAAGGCATGAAGAGCGTTGCCGTCAAAATCATTTTGCAGGATATGGAAAACACGCTGACAGATGAAGTCATCGAGCCTTTGGTTGCGAAAATGATTAAAGCCGCAGCCGAAAAAGACGCGCAACTTCGCGCTTAAAATGAAGATAAAAGTTGTCGCCAAAAATTGCCAATCATATTTGATTTTTTGGTGAGGACTTGATTTTTAAAAGAATTTTGGTAATAATTGCACCAGTTTGAATGAAGGTAAACACATGACACTAACTAAAGCAGAATTGGCCGATATTTTGGTCGACAAAGTCAGCAACGTCACCAAAAATGATGCCAAAGAAATCGTCGAGCTCTTTTTTGAAGAAATCCGCAGCACTTTGGCGCGTGGTGAAGAAATTAAAATTTCCGGTTTTGGCAATTTCCAATTGCGCGATAAACCTCAACGCCCGGGCCGTAACCCTAAAACCGGCGAAGAAGTGCCGATTACCGCACGCCGTGTGGTAACTTTCCATGCCAGCCAAAAACTCAAAGGCATGGTGGAGCATTACTATGACAAACAACAATAACCCGGTTATTCCTGCCAAGCGTTATTTTACGTTGGATGAGATGTGCCAACTGGTGCAGATCAGTCCGGCCCAGTTTGCCCAATGGCAACATGAAAATAATGTTGTGATTGGATACGGTGGCGATCGATATACGCGTTTAGATGTAGTTAAGTTGTTGAAACTGAAAGATACGTTTGAACCGTATATCGATACGTTCAGCCGTGGTGCTTTGGATGCAAACGGCAACCCTGCTGCCAATGCGGAAGAAGTCCGTCATGGTCTGACGCAGATTTTGTCTGATTTGGAGCGTCATCTGGGTTCTGAACAACAAAACCACCATGTCGAGCCGTAATCGATAAGGAAATTGTGATCAAAAGTGCGAAGGCATACAAAGATTTGCATGATTGATTCTTGTAAAGGCTGTTTGAATTGTTTTCAGACGGCCTTTATTGTTTTATATTGCTTTCAAAATATCAGAATCTTGATTGCAAATGATTCTATGAAATAGCCGTAAATGTTATACTTAGCCTCTTGTTTGCCGATTGGGAAAAGTGGCCATTTGTTTTTGCGGCAGACTAAATTTTTTTTACAATAAATGTAACGGCAGAATAGATTAGGCTGTCGGACAACATTCAAATCGATGAAATGGATAGCAGAAAATGAGCAGAATCCAACAAACTTTCTCAGCGCTCAATGGCGCAAAAGCACTGATTCCTTATATTACGGTGGGTGATCCCAACCTTGAGACGACCTTGGCATTGATGCACAGCCTGGTGGCTAACGGTGCCGATATTTTGGAACTGGGTGTGCCGTTTTCTGACCCGATGGCGGATGGTCCGACCATTCAGCGTGCGGCCGAAAGGGCGTTGGCAAATCATGTTTCTTTGCACGACGTATTGGAAACAGTACGTTTGTTCCGCCAAACCAATGATAAAACGCCGATTGTGTTAATGGGCTATTTGAACCCAGTACATAAAATGGGTTATCAAGCGTTTGCACAAGCGGCTGCCGACGCGGGTGTAGATGGCGTGTTGACTGTGGATTCTCCGGTAGAAACCATTACCCCGCTGCATGACTCGTTGAAAGCGCAAGGTATTGATTGTATTTTCCTTATTGCGCCGACAACAACTGAAGAGCGTATTCAAACGATTGCCAAAGTAGCTGGTGGCTTTGTGTATTATGTATCGCTCAAAGGTGTAACCGGTGCGGCAAGTTTGGATACTGAAGAAGTTTCGCGTAAAATAGAGCTTTTGCGCAAATATATTGATATTCCGATCGGTGTCGGCTTCGGCATTAATAATGCGGAGAGTGCGCGTAAGATTGGCGCGGTAGCGGATGCCGTTATTGTCGGCAGCCGTATCGTCAAAGAGATTGAAAGCCACGCAGGTAGCGAGGCCGAAGCGGTAGGCGTGTTGGTTAAAGAGTTGAAAGACGCGATTCGCTAATATTTTTTATTCCATTATTTCAGACGACCTTACATTCAACAGGCCGTCTGAATTCTGAATTCCAAGGAGTCATTCATGAGCTGGCTAGATAAAATTCTTCCTCCGAAAATTAAAAACCGAAGCAGTTCGTCCAGCGTCCCTGAAGGCCTGTGGCACAAATGTCCGTCTTGTTCGGCAACGGTTTATTCAACCGAGTTGAAGCAAAACAGCGAAGTCTGCCCGAAATGTAATCATCACAATCCGCTTTCTGCGCGCGAACGTTTGAATCTGCTTTTGGATGAAGAAGGCCGTGAAGAGATTGCAGCCAATATTAAACCGACCGACCCGCTGAAATTCAAAGACAGTAAAAAATATCCCGACCGCCTCGCGGCTGCGCGTAAAGCAACCGGTGAAGACGATGCATTGGTCGTTATGAAAGGCACCATGAATGGCCTGCCTGTCGTTGTGGCTGCGTTTGAATTCCGTTTTATCGGCGGCTCTATGGGCTCGGTCGTGGGCGAGCGTTTCGTTCAGGGTGTACGTCGTGCCGTTGCAGATAATTGTTCATTTATTTGCGTGGCGGCTTCCGGTGGTGCACGTATGCAGGAAGGGGTCAACTCTTTGATGCAGATGACGAAGACCAGCGCGGCTTTGCATTTGCTGACTGAAAAACGTCTGCCGTTTATTTCCATATTGACCGACCCGACCATGGGCGGCGTATCTGCCAGCTTTGCCTTCTTGGGCGATGTGGTTTTGGCAGAACCGAATGCGCTGATCGGTTTTGCCGGTCCGCGCGTTATCGAGCAGACTGTACGTGAAACCTTGCCGGAAGGTTTCCAACGTGCAGAATTCTTGTTAGAGAAGGGCGCAATTGACCAAATCGTCGATCGCCGTTCCATGAAAAAACGTATCAGCGATTTGATTACCTTGTTGCGTCATGAGAACAAAGTAACCGCTGCTTGATGGGTATAATAAAAAAGGCCGTCTGAAAATCATTTTTCAGACGGCCTTTTGTTTGATGATTAGGCAGTCAATGCGGCTTTCAAAACCTTGTTAACTTCACCCATGTCGGCTTTGCCGGCCAGGCGGGTTTTCAATACGCCCATGACTTTTCCCATATCGGCCATGCCTGATGCACCTGTTTCTGCAACGGCTGCTTCAACGACAGTTTTGATTTCTTCTGCGGACATCATTTGTGGCAGGTAGCGGTTGAGGATTTCGATTTCCGCGTTTTCTTTGTCAGCCAAATCTTGACGGCCGGCTTCGGTATAAATTTTGGCGCTGTCTTTGCGCTGTTTCACCATTTTGGTCAGAATGGAGATGACTTTGGCGTCATCGGCCTCAGTACGCTCGTCTACTTCAAATTGTTTGATGGCGGCATTAATCAGGCGGATGGTGCTTAAAGATACTTGGTCTTTGGCTCGCATAGCGGTTTTCATGTCTTCGGTTAATTGTGTTTTTAGGCTCATAATGTTCTCACTTTATATCAATAAAAAGATGCCGTCTGAAAAACAAAACACACCGCAAAGCTGCCCTTGCGGTGTGTCGTTTATCACAGGGCAGGCCTGTAATTAGTACATTTTAGGAGGCAGTTGTTGGCTGCGCAGGCGTTTTTGCAGACGTTTTGCTGCAGCAGCTTTTTTGCGTTTGCGTTCGGTAGTTGGTTTTTCGTACGCTTCACGGGCGCGCAGCTCGGTCAACAGACCGGTTTTTTCTACGGCACGTTTGAAACGACGCATGGCAACTTCAAATGGTTCATTCTCTTTAACACGAATAGCTGGCATTTTATTTCCTTTAAATTTTGTTCAATCAAACCGTTTTAAGAAATAGGGGACGGCTTGTCATAATGGGGTAGTTGTTGTATCGCTGGTTTGCCAAGGGCAGGGCGGGATACGCGCCGTGATGTAAACATCACCTCCTAACAAGTCGGCTTTTGCCGTGCAAGTGACCTTTTCGGTCAGAAACAATCGGGCGATTATCTTATAAACCCGATAGTCTGTCAAGGTTTCAGGCCGTCTGAACGTTTGATTCTGTCTCACTTTTCAGACGGCCTATCGGGTATTAATAACGGCCGGGAACCGTACCCATACGTTGTTTCAACGAAGTTTGCGGTTCGTTGAACAATGACGCGTAATAAGTCGCATTGGTCATGACTTTTTTCACGTAGTCGCGGGTTTCGGTGAATGGGATGGTCTCGGCGTAAATCGCGCCTTCCAACGGTGAAGAAGCCTGCCAGTTGCGGGCGCGGCCTGGGCCGGCATTGTAGCCTGCGGTGGCCATCACTTCGTTATTTTGCAGGCGGCGTTTGGCATCTGCCATGTACCAAGTACCCATGCGGATGTTGCCGTCCATGGTGTAAAGTTCGCTGCTGCTCATGCCGATTTTGCCGGCGATTTCGCGGGCGGTCGCAGGCATGACCTGCATCAGGCCTTGCGCGCCGACGCTGGATTGCGCGCCCATGACAAAGCGGCTCTCCTGGCGAATCAAACCGTAAACCCATGCCGGGTCAATGCCTGCCTGTGCGGCATAGCGGACGGTCAGGTCTTTAAACGGAGAGATATAGCGCAGTTTATAGTTGAGTTTGTGGTCGGTACGGTCTGCGCTGTTGATCGCCATGTCGTAGAACTGGTTGTCAAAAGCGACTTGTGCGGCAGTCAGCAGGTTGTCTTCGTTGAAGTCGCGGGTGGCAAAACGCCATTCTGCCTGTGCCTGACGGCGCATTTTAGAGTCGCCGTTGCTTTGGCTGTTTTTAAACAGAACCAATGCGCGTTTGATGGCGCCGTCTTCGCTCATGCGGCGGACATCTTTGGCATCGGCATCGGCAACGTTGTTGCGCGTATTGATGCGGCGGCCCAGCTCTTCACCTGCCAATACAGCGTAGAAATTGCGGCCGGAAGCAGCGGCTTTTTCATACATTTCTTTGGCTTGGCTGCTTTTGCCTTGTGCCGCAAAGCTGCGACCCAGCCAATATTGCCATGTCGGGTCTTTTTGCAGTTTTTCAGGCATATGCTGAATCACGCTTGCCAATTCGTCCCAACGTTGCAGGCGCAAGGCGGCGCGTGCGTACCATTCCAATTGCTCGTCGGTCAGTTGCTTGCGGTCGGAAACGCGGCCGTAGTAGCTCAAAGCAGTCGGCATGTTTTGGCTTTGTGCATGGTAGTGGCCCAATACGCCCCATGCGAAGCTGCGTTGTTCGCGGCTGAGGCTGGGTTCCAAGTCGGACAGGGTGGCGGCGGCAGAAGCGGATTTGCGTGCATCTTTGCCGATTACGCTCAACAGGCTGTATTCGGTCGCACCTTGCGCGCCACCTTCAAACGGGCTGCCCAATGCGGCGGCTAGGTTGCGTGCATCCGTGGTTTGGCTGTTGCTCAACAAGCCGCGCACGCGACGCCATGCGTCGTTGATGTTCAGACGGCCTGAAGCTGCCGCGCTTTCAACCAAGCGGGTACAACCGGCAGGCAGTTTGCCGGTCACGCGAACCAGCTCGGCGGCTTTGCTGTAATTGCCGCTGCTCAAATCGGCATAACATTGCACTTCTTGTGTGACGCCGGCGGCGTTCAATTTGTCGAATTCTTGACGGAACAAATCCCACTGGCCGCGCGCGCCCAAGGTTTTCAGCCATTCGTTGCGGACGTTTTCAGCCATTGCGCTGTCGCTGGCTTGGGATAAAAATTGTTGTACCCAAGCATCGTCGCCGCGTTTGGCGGCATCGATGGCACTTTGGTATTGGCTGTAATCGGACAGGACTTTGGATTCGCTGTCGGCGCGGCGTGAAGGAATAGAAGTAGATTTAGGCTGAACAACGCTTTCGGTTTTCGAAGCAGTCGGTGTGTTTTGGGTGGCGCACGCCGATAAAACAGCGGCGGTAATCAAGCTGAGGGAGAGAGGGAAAAGACGTTGAACGTTCATTGGGTACCGTGTCGTTTTTAGAATCAAAATAGCTGCTTATTTTAAATGATTTATGCGGAATAACCGAATTACAAACCGACATTTACATTTTCAAAGCCCGGAAATGACTCAGGCCGTCTGAAATATGAAACACTTTTGAGGTATTCCTAATTCAGACGGCCTGTTATGAAGGAAGTCGTCAATCGGGTTTGTGCTCGATATAGTCTTGCGGTTTGTCGGCTTTGCCGGTGCGCGTAACCGTGTATTCGCCTTCGATAATGTCTTCATCATCTTTGGCAGGGCCGTAAGTTTGGCGGCTTTGGAAAGACTGTGCAGAAGAAACGGGCGTATTGCCTTTAAACGGAATCAGCAAGAGCAGGGCGACGGCGGTTGAAATAAAACCGGGGCTGAGCAGGAAAACCGCGGCGGCGGTATAGCGAATCGGCCACAGCATTTGATAGAGGGAAATGTTTTGGCCGCTGCGGACGGCTGCACCTGCGAGCAAAAGGCCGGAAATGCCGGTATGGCGCAGCATAAAGATACCGCTGATAAAGCTGACGGCCATCACAAACAGCGTCCAGCCGCCGCCTATCCAGTCGGCAACCCAGACGATGGACATGATTTCCAAAAAGATTAAAACCAAAAAACCGATTCCAAAATACTGCATAAGTGTTTGTTCCTTCATTCAACGGATAGTGTCGATTGTGTTTTATCTAGATAAAGATAAACCTTATTTTTTCAAGCAAATGCTGTGTGAAAAAGGGTAAACGGGCGATGAGGCCGTCTGAACGGAGATAAAAAGAAGACAGATGTTTCAGACGGCCTTTAGATATTCTATCGCATCACATTGTTCCAATCGCTTTCAAAATAGCTGACGAGGATTTGGTTGTTCAAATAATTTGCTTCAACCTTGCGCCTTGCCATATCGGGCGGAAAGCGGAACATTTCGGCGGTGGTTTGGGCGTTCAGATAACGCGTGGGTACGTCGAATTTTTGCGGAATGGGGAAGTTTTGGTCAAACCCTGCCAACACAAATCCCCATTCGCCAAAGGAAGGGACATAAACATGATAGGGCGCGGTATTCAGCTTGGCCGCTTCGAGGGTGGCGACGACCGACCAGTAGGCGTTAGGGGCAAAGTAGGGCGAAGTCGATTGCACAACAATTTTGCCCTGCGGCTCAAGATGGCGGGCAACGAGGCGGTACATGGGGACGGAGTAGAGTTTGCCCAGCGAGAAATTGGAGGGGTCGGGCAGGTCGATGATGATAACGTCGAATTTTTCAGACGACCCCTCCAGCCATTTGGCGGCATCGTCGTTGACGACGTGCATTTTGGGATGGGATAGCGAGCCTTGGTTGAGTGCGCTTAAGGTGGCGGAGGTTTTAAAAGTAGCAGTCATGTCGGGGTCGAGATCGACCAAAGTAACATTTTTGACCTGCGGATATTTCAAGACTTCGCGTGCCGCCAAGCCGTCACCGCCGCCGAGAATCAGGACGCGTTCGGCGTTCGGCACCATCTGCATGGCGGGCAGAACGAGTGCTTCGTGGTAACGGGCTTCGTCGCGCGAGGAGAATTGCAGGTTGCCGTTGATGTAGAGGCGGGTGTCGTCTTTCCAGCGGGTAACGACCAGCCGCTGGTAGGGTGAGTGGCTTTGATAGACGACGGGATCGCCGAAATAGCTTTGTTCGGCTTTGAAGGAAATGCGGTCAGCGTAGGCGAAGATGACGGCGAGGATGGACAAGACAATCAGCGCACGTAGGCGGATGGCGCGGTAGCGTGGCAGTTCGGCTTTAAACACTCGCGCGGTCAGATAGGCGACGGCGGCGTTGAGGATGCCGAATAATAAGGCGGAACGCGCCATGCCGAGTTTGGGGGCGAGCAGGAGCGGAAATAATAACGAGACGGCAAGTGCGCCTAAGTAGTCGAAAGTCAATACTTTGGAAACGAGTTCTTTAAACTCCGCCCCTTTTTGGTTTAACACGCGCATGACCAACGGGATTTCCATACCGACAACCGCGCCGACAATCAGCACAAAAGCGTAGAGCAGGGTGCGGAACGGTGCGGCGGATAAACCGAAGGCCACAAATAATGCCAGCGCGGAAATACCGCCGATGATGCCGACCAGAAGTTCGATTTCGATAAATCGGTGCAACACGTCTTTATCTTTGATGTATTGGGTCAGGTGCGCGCCTATGCCCATCGAGAAAAGATAAAGCCCGATGACGGAGGAAAACTGCAAAATACTGTCGCCCAAAAGATAGCTTGCGAGCGCGGCAATGATGAGCTCGTAAGCGAGGCCGCAGCTGGCGACGATAAAAACAGAGATGATGAGGGTGCGGTGGGCATTCATGATGACGTTTTTGTTGCTTGAGTGTGGGCAATGTAATGATTTTTAAGGTGGGCTGCAAGTTTATTTATAGGATGTAGAAAAGGCCGTCTGAACAAATTGTTTCAGACGGCCTTTAATCTGTCAGGCATTAATAGCGGTGTTTGAATACCATGCCCACTGCGTAAGAAGATTTTTTCGGCAAATCTTCGTCGTATTTCGGATTGACGTTTTCTTTCAACCAGCCGGCGCCGAGTGTGGCGGTCGTCCGTTTAGAGAAGCTGTAATCGGTGCTGACGGCGACGTGTTTGTAGTCCTCGCCGATAGAGCTTTTACCGTAGGCAAAGCCGATTTGAGGTTTGAAATTACCTACTTTGTATGAGCCGGACACCATAAATTCTTTGGTGTTGTTGATTTCTTTGTCGTAAGAACCGGCTACGTTGCCTGCCGCATCTTTCCATACGCCCCAGCAGCTGAAGCCGTCGCAAGTGTTTTTGGCGTATTGGAACGCGGCATCAACGGAGATTTTGTCTTTGCTGTATCCGGCCATGAATGCATGGGCTTGGAAGTCTTTGGTTTCGGTCGGAGAGTCGTTGGGTGCGTATTCGGCAGCGTAGTGGGCTTTAAAGCCGTTGCTTGGGTGGTAGTAGTCCACGCCCCAGCCGAAGACCCAGTCGCCGTCACGTTTTTTGTCCGGATTCCAGTCGTTATTGTTGCGCGCGGCATTGGAACCGGGGGAAACGTTGAATTTGAATTGGAAACCGTTTTTCCAAGGAGACTCATAAGCCATGGAAACGCGACGTTGGCCGAAGCGGGAAATTTTGCCGAATTCCAAAATCGAGCTGTTGGTGTCGAACGGGTTCAGATAAATGCTGTTCATGGGCGTACTGATGTAACCCATTTTGACGGTGCCAAGGTTTTTGTAGCTGTTGAGCGCGACGTATGAGTCGGCAGTACCCCAGCCGCCCCAGCGGTCGGAATCGAAGTAAATAAAGGAGCCAAGTTGCCATTTCAGCCATAAGTCGTTGTTGAGTCGTACTTCATCGGAGAGATAAAGACTGGAACTTTTATCGGAAATGGTTGTATTGGTGACGCCGGTTTTATTGTTGTGTTCGACCTCGGTCATGATGTATATGGTACCGCTCATTTTAGGTTCGGCGTGGGCGAAGCTTATGGAAGAGCCGATGAGGGTAGTGGCAACAAAACAAGATAACTTGTTCATTTTGTTCTCCTTTTATGTCTTTTTCTTAATTGGGGACGGGAAATTCGGATAATCTTATTTGACAAATTATAAAAAATCAATACATTTGTAACTTATCGTAGGATAAATTGAAAAATAGTTTTCAGTTACGTATTTTTGTGTTAATTTGCCGACAATCTTAGACGGCTGCTTTTATTTCGATGGTATAGGTAGTTTTAAACACTATTTTTATATTTAGAAATAGAGGATTTAACTGGGTTTAAAAACCTTAAATATTTGTAGTTAAGTGTAGTTTGAATAATCAGGCCGTCTGAAAAAGAAGAATACCCAAAAGAAGGAATGAAATATGGCCGGAAAAACCTATCCGCTGTTGGCTGCATCATTGGCCGCCGTATTTGCGTTGTCGGCGTGCAGCCGCGATGTCAAACCCGCCCCTGAGTTTAAGCGTACGGATTATGAGCGCGTGGTGGTCAGCAACGGCGTCGAGCCGGGCACGCTGGATCCTCAGATGAGCGGCGATATGGCGGCGGGTGCGATTATCCGCCAGCTGATGGATGGTTTGGTCGGTACGGATGCCGAAGGCAAAACCATTCCTGCTTTGGCGGAAAGATGGGAAAGCAAGGGCGAGCGTGTCTGGACTTTCCATCTGCGTGATGCCAAATGGAGCAATGGCGATCCGATTACCGCCGAGGATTTTGTGTACAGCTTCCGCCGTCTTGCCGATCCGGCCACGGGCGCACCTTTCGGCAGCTATTTGGTCGATGCCCAAGTGGAAAATGCGGAAGATATATTAAACGGCAAAGCCAAGCCTGAGACATTGGGCGTTAAGGCGTTGGACGCAAAAACCCTGCAATTTACGCTGATTGCGCCCGTACCTTATTTCCCCGATATGCTGATTCAGCAATTCACGTTTCCGGTGCACCGCGCCACTGTCGAAAAATACGGCAACAAGTGGACGCAACCCGGTCATTATGTTTCCAGTGGCGCTTATCTGTTAAAGGATTGGAAAGTCAACAGCCACATTAATATGGAACGCAACCCCAATTATTACGATAAAGACAAAGTGGCCATTCCGAAGGCGGTTTTCTTGTCAGGCAGCGGCGAGTACAACCGTTATCGCGCCAATGAAATTGACGTGACTTACGGCATTCCCAGCGATCAGGTCAAAGTGGCGGATATTGAGTTTCCGGGCCAAGTGAAACGTACGACTTCTTTGTGCAGCTGGTATTTGGAGCCGAACCACGAAGCAGCGCCGTTTAATGATCCGCGCGTCCGCAAGGCGCTCAATATGCTGACGCGCCGCGACATCGTCGTCAAAGTGGGCGGCCGCGGCGATACGCCTGCCTTCCAATTGACGCCGCCGCAAATGCAGGGCGTGATTCCTGTTTATCCGGAGTGGAAAGAGTGGACGCCTGAAAAACGCATCGAAACCGCACGCAAACTGTTGAACGAAGCAGGCTACAACGATGACCATCCGCTTGAGTTCGATATTTTGTACAGCACCAGCGAAGCGTCTAAAAAACAAATCACTGCCGTGCAGTCGGTGTGGAAGGCCGCCATTCCGTTTATCCGTCCGACTTTGTCCAACGAGGAATGGAAAACTTATTTGGATACGCGCGCGCAAGGCAATTTCAAGGTTTCGTTCAGCGGCTGGTGTTCCGATTTCAACGATCCGGCAGGCATGCTCAATATCTTGAAATCCAACAATTCAAACAATGCATTCCGCTACAAAAGCGCGGCGTTTGACGCATTTATGAACAATACGTTGAAAGATGGCGTCAGCAAGGAAGCGCGCAGCCGTCTTTATGCCGATGCGGAGAAGCAGCTTCAAGAAGACGCTGCGCTGATTCCGCTGTATCATCAGGTTGAAGTGCGTATGGTCAAACCCGATATTATCGGCTATTCCGACAAAGACCCTTTGCGGAACTACACGGTCAAGAGCTGGTCGTTCGCACCGAAAAAATAGATTGATGATAGACAGCACAAATTTTCAGACGGCCTTAATGACAGGGGCCGTCTGAAACAATAGGAGACATAACACATGAAATCTGTACAACAACGTTTGTCCGCTTTACGCGAAGCCATGAAAAAACATGGCGTGGACGCGTTTGTCATTCCTTCCGCCGATCCGCACCTTTCCGAATACCTGCCCGAGCATTGGCAGGCGCGCCGCGATTTTTCCGGCTTTACCGGTTCGGCCGGTACTTTGGTGGTAACCGCCGATAAAGCTGGCGTGTGGACGGACAGCCGCTATTGGGAACAGGCCGGCCAACAGCTTGCGCCAAACGGCATCGAGCTGCAAAAAATGGGCGTTGATGCGCCTTATACCGAGTGGCTGGCACAAAATCTGCCCGAGGGCGCAGTGGTCGGCGCGCCTGCCGATATGTTCGCACTCAGCGGCGAGCGCGGTTTGAAGCAGGCACTTGCCGCCAAAAACATCCGCCTCGAATATCCTGAAACCTTGTTGGACGAAGTGTGGGACGACCGTCCTGCATTGCCGACTCAGGAAATCTACGTTCACCATCCCGATTACGTTTCCGAAATTGCGGCCGAAAAACTGGCCCGTATCCGTGCGGCCATGAAGGAGCAGGGCGCAGATGCGCATTTGGTTTCTTCTTTGGACGACATCGCTTGGATTACCAATCTGCGCGGCGACGATGTGCCGTTCAACCCTGTGTTCTTATCTCATCTGTTTATCAGCCAAGACAAAGCCGTATTGTTTACCGATGCAGGCCGTCTGAAAGCCGAATCTGCCGAAGCTTTGAAAGCGGCAGGTTTTGAAGTGTTACCTTATGCGCAAGCGGCAGACTATTTGGCAGACGTTAAGGGCGCATTGCTGATTGATCCGAACAAAACCGCCGTCGGCACTTTGCGCCGCCTGCCTGAAGATGTTCGTTTGATTGAAGCCATCCACCCAAGCACATTCTTCAAATCAGTCAAATCCGATGCCGACATCGCCCATATCCGCAATACCATGGCGGAAGACGGCGCGGCATTGTGCGGCTTCTTTGCCGAGTTTGAACAAATCTTGGCAGACGGCGGCGAATTGAGCGAGTTGGACATCGACGGCATGCTCTACAAACACCGCAGCCAACGTCCCGGCTTTATTTCACCAAGTTTCGACACCATCGCCGGCTACAATGCCAATGCCGCCTTGCCTCATTACAGCGCGACACCGGAAAACAACAGCAAAATCAAAGGTGACGGTATGCTGCTGATTGACTCCGGCGGCCAATACTGGGGCGGTACGACCGACATCACGCGCGTGGTGCCTGTCGGCAATCCGAGTGCGGCCATGAAACGCGACTACACTTTGGTGTTGAAAGCGCATATTTCTTTGGCGGAAACCATTTTCCCTGAAAACATCAAAGGCCCGATGATTGATGCCATCTGCCGCAAATCGCTCTGGCAGGCGCAATGCGATTACGGTCACGGTACAGGTCATGGCGTGGGCTATTTCCTCAATGTGCACGAAGGCCCACAAAGCATTGCCGTTGCCGCCGTACCGCAACCGCATCACGCAATGAAATCAGGCATGCTGACGTCCAACGAGCCGGGTCTTTACCGTCCGGGCAAATGGGGTATCCGTATTGAAAGCCTGGTCATCAACCGTCCGGTTGAAAACCCAGAGGAAACCGAGTTCGGCAAATTCCTGTATTTCGAGACCGTTACCCTCTGCCCGATCGATACGCGCCTCATCGATACCAAACTGATGACCGGTAGCGAAATCGAATGGCTGAACCAATATCACGCCAAAGTGCGCCGCCGTCTCGAGCCTTTGACAGAAGGCGCGGCCAAAGCATGGCTGATCGAACGCACCGAACCTTTGGCGCGTTAACGTGAAAGGCCGTCTGAAACGGCGGATACCAAGTTTCAGACGGCCTGATAACAACAATTATCTACAAACTACAAAACCTTACCCGACTCCGAATAAAAACAATAACCCGGTCGGAATAGAGAGAGAAACCGGCGCGGCGACGTTACAGATGCCTGCTGCCATTCATCCGATTTCCGCTTCAGGTCAGCTTTGTTTTCACGAGTCCGGTATGTTCAGACAGGACAGCCTGATTATGTTGAAATTCATCATCAAACGGATATGTGCTTCCATCCCGACCATGCTGGTGTTGATTACCGTATCGTTTTTCCTGATGCGGCTCGCACCGGGCAGCCCGTTCACAGGCGAGCGCAACCTGCCGCCTGCGGTCATGGCCAACATCGAAGCCAAATACCACCTCAATGATCCGATGTACCTCCAATATTTCCACTACCTCAAACAATTGGCGCAGGGGGATTTGGGGCCGTCGTTCAAATATAAAGATTTCAGCGTTAATGAGTTGCTTGCCCAATCCCTGCCGGTATCGGCGGAACTCGGCTTCTACGCCTTTTTGATTGCCGCTATCTTCGGCATGTTTATCGGCATCATCGCCGCCTTGAAACAAAACAGTTGGCTGGATTATGCGCTGATGAGCGGTGCGATGACCGGTATCGTCGTTCCCAGCTTTGTGATGGCGCCGGTATTGGTGCTGGTGTTTGCTGTCAGACTGCAATGGCTGCCTGCCGGCGGCTGGAACGATGGCGCACTGATGAACTTGATTCTGCCCGTCGTTACCTTGTCCATCGGTTATGTATCCAGTATCGCGCGGATTACGCGCGGCGCGATGATTGAAGTATTGAACAGTCCCTTTATCCGCACGGCACGCGCCAAAGGCCTGCCCATGAGCCGCATCATCCTGCGCCATGCGCTGCGTCCCGCCATGCTGCCGATTGTTTCTTTCTTAGGCCCGGCATTCGTCGGCATCATCACCGGCTCCATTGTGATTGAAAACGTGT
Source organism: Neisseria sp. HMSC070A01 (assembly GCF_001810165.1). NCBI lineage: Bacteria > Pseudomonadati > Pseudomonadota > Betaproteobacteria > Neisseriales > Neisseriaceae > Neisseria > Neisseria sp. HMSC070A01. The sequence continues at coordinate 318,624 of NZ_KV800126.1, forward strand.
TCGGTATTCCCGGCGTCGGACAATTGTTTGTCAACGGCGCGCTCAACCGCGACTACGGCATGATTTTGGGTTTGACGATTTTGGTGGGCATCATGACCATTTTGTTTAACGCCATCCTTGATATCCTGTATGCCATTATTGACCCGAAAATCCGTTATTAATCCCATTTGCGCAAAGGCCGTCTGAAACGTTCAGACGGCCTGAAGAAAGAAGAAAAAGCGAGAGAGAACATTATGTTATTCAAAAAGAAGCAGACTCAGGCCCTTGCAGAGGCAGCAGAATACGCCCAAGTACACGGCAAAAGCCTGTGGAGCGATGCATGGCGGCGTTTTAAACAGAACAAAGCGGCGGTGTACAGCATTATCATCCTGTTGCTGATCAGCATTTTTGTGATTGTGGCGCCATGGATTGTCCGCTACACCTACGACTTCACCGACTGGGACAATATGCAGATTCCGCCGTCCTTTTCTACCCATCACTATCTGGGTACGGACTTGCTCGGCCGCGATTTGCTGTCGCGCGCGGCAACCGGTGGACGTATTTCCTTGCTGGTCGGTGTGGCCGGCGCATTGGTGGCCGTTGTCATCGGTACGCTTTACGGCGCGATTGCCGGCTTTATCGGCGGTAAGCTCGATTCGCTGATGATGCGTTTTTTGGAAATTTTGAACGCGTTTCCGTTTATGTTTTTCGTGATTCTGCTGACCACATTCTTCGGCCGCAACCTGCTTTTGATTTTTGCCGCCGTGGGTTTGGTGTCTTGGCTGGACGTGGCGCGTATCGTGCGCGGCCAAACCTTGAGCTTGAAGCATAAAGAGTTTGTCGAAGCAGCGCGTGTGAGCGGCGTGGCAAAACGTAAAATCGTAACGCGCCACATTATTCCGAATGTTTTGGGTGTGGTGATGGTGTATGCCTCATTGTTGGTACCGGGCATGATTATGTTTGAATCCTTCTTGAGCTTCTTGGGTTTGGGCGTGCAAGAGCCGATGACCAGTTGGGGTTCGATGCTGCAAGAAGGCGCGATTTCGATGGAAGCCGCACCATGGCAGCTGCTCGTGCCGAGTTTCTTCCTGGTAACCACTTTGTTCTGTTTCAACTTTATCGGCGACGGCCTGCGCGATGCGCTCGACCCGAAAGACCGCTAAACCGCAACCAAAAGGATAATCAAAATGACAAAACAGTTACTGGTTGTAGAAAATTTGGACATCAATTTCGAACTGCATGAGAAAACCGTGCACGCCGTGCGTAATGTCAGCTTTAAAGTGGCAGAGGGCGAAACATTGGCTTTGGTCGGCGAATCCGGTTCGGGCAAGTCGGTAACGTCCATGTCCATCATGCGTCTGCTGCCTGAAAAATTTGCCCGTTATGGCAAAGATTCGCGCATTACGTTTGACGGCATTTCCATTTTGGACGCCGATGAGAAAACCCTGCGCGATTTGCGCGGCAACCGCATCAGCGTGATTTTCCAAGAGCCGATGACTTCCCTCAATCCGTTTATGCGCATCGGTACGCAACTGATTGAAGCGGCGCGTGTGCACAATAAAAAGCTCGGCAAAAAAGAGGCAGGACAAAAAGCATTGGCATTGTTGCAACGAGTTGGCATCAAAGAAGCCGAACGCCGCATGAAGCAATATCCGCACGAGTTTTCCGGCGGTCAGCTGCAACGCATCATGATTGCCATGGCGCTCATCAATGAACCCGACCTGCTGATTGCCGACGAGCCGACCACCGCTTTGGATGTGACCATTCAAGCCGAGATTCTCGATTTGCTCCATGATTTGCAACAGCAAATGGGCATGGCGATTATCTTCATTACCCACGATTTGGGTTTGGCGGAACACTATTCCAAAACCGTCTGCGTCATGCGCAACGGCGAAATTGTCGAACGCGGCAAAATCAAAGAAGTATTTGCCCATCCGAAACACGAATATACCGCCGAACTCATCAATGCCATTCCCAAAGGCATGAAAGAGCCGGAAGAAAACAACGCCGGTGTGTTAATCGATGCCGATAATGTCCATGTTTCTTTCGTATTGAAGCAAAACTTTTTCGGCAAACCGCTCAAAACTTTTGACGCCGTCAAAGGCATCAGCCTCAAAATTAAAGAAGGCGAAACATTGGGCGTCGTCGGCGAGTCCGGTTCCGGCAAATCCACGCTGGGCAAAGCCGTCATGCAGATGCTGCCTTATACCGGCAATATTTCCTTTGAAGGCAAAGACCTGAAAAACTATACCGCCGAAGAAGCACGCCGTCTGAAATCGCAACGGCAAATTGTGTTCCAAGATCCGTTCGGTTCGCTTTCCCCACGTCTGACCGTTGGCGAAATTATCGGCGAAGGTTTGACGGTTCATCATCCTGAAATGAACAAAAAAGAACGTATCCAGCGCGTTTTAGAAGTCATGAAGGAAGTGTCCCTGCCGCTTGACGCGCTCAACCGTTATCCGCACGAATTTTCCGGCGGCCAGCGTCAGCGTATTGCCATTGCACGCGCCGTTATCCTGCGCCCGAAATTCATCCTTTTGGATGAGCCGACCTCTGCACTTGACCGTTCCGTACAATCCAAAGTGGTCGAACTTTTGCGCGATTTGCAGAAGAAATACGGCCTGACTTATATGTTCATCAGTCATGACCTGTCTGTCGTGCGCGCCGTCAGCGACAATGTGATTGTGATGAAGCAGGGCGAAATGGTCGAGTACGGCAGCGCGGATCAGATTTTCCACCATCCGCAAAACGACTACACCAAACGTTTGATTAACGCCGCGTTTGATTTGTAGAAAAACCAAAGGCCGTCTGAAAAGAGATTTTCAGACGGCCTTTTTAAGCGGGGGCTTTTTTCATTTAATTAGCGCTACTATTGCCTATGCCTGTGCGGCATCCAATGCCTGTGCCAAGTCGGCAAGCAAATCGTCGATATGCTCGATACCCACGCTCAGGCGTACCATGTCGGGGCTGACGCCTGCTGCGGCGAGTTCTGCATCGTCAAGCTGACGGTGAGTCGTTGTAGCGGGATGGGTAGCCAGCGATTTGGCATCGCCGATATTCACCAAGCGCAGGAAGAGTTGCAGTGCGTCGATGAACTTCGCGCCAGCTTCACGACCGCCTTTAATACCGAAACTCAGCAAACCTGAGGCTTTTCCGCCGTAGTCTCGGTCAATCAAGGCTTTATACGGACTGTCGGGCAGGGCAGGATAGTTCACCCATTCGACCTGCGGATGTTTCTTTAAGAATTCGGCTACTTTTAGGGCGTTTTCGCAATGACGTTCCATACGCAGGGCGAGGGTTTCCAAACCTTGAAGCAGTAAAAATGCGCTGTGCGGAGACAGGGCGGCACCGGTGTTACGCAATGGGACGACACGGGCACGGGCGATATAGGCGGCCGCACCAAAATGTTCGCAGTAGTTTACGCCGTGGTAAGACGGATCAGGCTGATTGAAGGTTTTTTCAAAACGCGGATTGCCTGCCCATTGGAATTTGCCGCCGTCGATAATGGCACCGCCAATCGTTGTACCGTGACCGCCGATGTATTTGGTCAGGGATTGGATAACGATGTCGGCGCCATGCTCGATGGGGCGGAACAATGTGGGCGTAGCGACTGTGTTGTCCACCATCAGTGGCAGCCCTTGAGCGTGCGCGGCTTGGGCGAATACTGGAATATCAACGACATTGATGGCGGGATTGCCGATAGATTCGCAATACACCAGTTTGGTACGGCTGTCGGTATTGGCGGCGATTTCTTCGGGTTTGGCCGGATCGATAAAGCGTACTTCAATGCCTTGGCGCGGCAGGCTGTGGGCAAAGAAATTGTAAGTGCCGCCGTAGAGCGTTTTGGTTGCGATGATGTTGTCGCCTGCTTCAACCAAGGTTTGAACGGCATAGGTAATTGCAGCCATACCGCTGGCGACAGCCAATGCGGCGATACCGCCTTCCAAACGGGCAACGCGTTCTTCCAAAACGGCAGTGGTCGGATTCATGATACGGGTGTAGATATTGCCCGCTACATCAAGGTTGAACAAGTCTGCGCCGTGTTGCGTGTTGTCGAAAGTGTATGAAGTGGTTTGGTAAATGGGGACGGCAGCGGATTTGGTAGTCGGTTCGGATTGATAGCCTGCATGCAGGGCAATGGTTTCCCGTTTCATTTAAATATCCTTGTAGCGATTAAATAATGATAAATAGAGGCCAGCAGATTCGGATTTGAAGGGCAAACTTTCCATAACGGAAAAGTTCGGTATGCAGCAGCATACAGCCTTTCCTACAAGAAAGATTACCCTGAGCGACACGCAACTGACCCAAGAAGAACGATACCACATTCAAGACCTGTCCTGCCACCACACCATCATCGAATGACACCCCATCACAATACCGTTTACCGCGACCTTCTCCAAGATAAAAGCAACGGCGGTACTTTGTGGCAACAGCTCGGAATATGCAGCAAACCCTACTGCAAACGATACGGCGGCATACAGACCTAAGGCAAAATGCACGATCGCGTCGGCATGGAAAACGTCCCTCCATGGTCGAGCAAAAATTCCGTATTGGTGATGGGTAGGCTAATACCCTTGATGACAAAGATCAGAAAAGCGAAGACCTTTGCAAAAATCCCCCAAATTTCTAAATGTCTGGGTAGGACTTTAGGGATTTGGGGGATTTTTTAAAGGGATTAGGCCGTCTGAAACTGCGTCATAGAAAGTTTCAGACGGCCTTTACGGGATTCTTTGGATTTGAAAATAAAAAAAGACTTGAATCATCAAGTCTCTCATTTCATTTTTCATTAGATAAAAAAATATCAAGAATGGCGGAAGCGGTGAGATTCGAACTCACGGAGGGCTATCAACCCTCGACGGTTTTCAAGACCGTTGCATTAAACCGCTCTGCCACGCTTCCGTTCTTGAAGCCGTAATATTAATGGAACTTACGGCCTTTGCCAAGTGGTATTTTAGGGAAAATATCTAGTATTTTGTTTTTATTTGGATTGTTCTTCACGCATGAATACCCATTCGGCTTCGTTTGAAGCTGCTTCATTGAATGAATAGCCCTCGTAGTCGAAATTTTTGAGCATTTCAGGCTCGGTAATGCCGTGTTCTGCCGCGTAGCGTACCATCAAACCGCGCGCACGTTTGGCGTAGAAGCTGATGATTTTGTATTTGCCGTTTTTCTCGTCTTTAAAAATCGGCGTAATCAGGCGTGCGTTGAGTTTTTTGGTGTTGATGGATTTGAAATATTCTTGTGAGGCGAGGTTGATTAAAACGTCGCTGCCGGCCTGCTTCAGCGTTTGGTTGAGCAGGTCGGTAATTTTATCGCCCCAAAATTCGTAGAGGTTTTTACCGCGCGAGTTGGCAAAGGCCGTGCCCATTTCCAAGCGGTAGGGCTGCATCAAGTCGAGCGGGCGCAGTACGCCGTATAGGCCGGAGAGCAAACGGACGTGTTGTTGCAGGTAGTTGATTTGCTCCGGCTTGAGCGTATCGGCGGCAATGCCTTCATAGACGTCGCCGTTGAACATAAATACGGCCTGCTTGGCGTTTTCATGTGTAAACGGCGTGTGCCATACGGCATTGCGTTCAGCGTTGAGCAGGGCGATTTTGTCGGAAACGTGCATCAGCTCGGCGATTTGTTGAGGGGCAAGTTTGCGCAATTCCTGCATCAGGATTTCTGCTTCGGGCAGAAGGTCGGGCTGGGTAAAGCTGCTGACGGGGGAGGGGTCTTTTTCGTTGAGGTTTTTGGCTGGGGATAAGACAAAAAACATAATAATTTCGGCTTTGAAATGAATAATGTGTGGGATTGTAGGTTTAAAATCGAGGAAGAACAAGACGGGCTAAACGCATTAATTGAATGCTTTTATTGAAACGTATTTCTGTTGAAAGTAAAATTCGAAGCTTCCACCTGTTTCTGACATTTCTACTTGAGGAGAATATCATGTCTAAAACCATTATCCATACCGACAAAGCCCCTGCCGCAATTGGCGCATACAGCCAAGCAGTCCGCGCAGGCGATACGGTTTATATGAGCGGTCAGATTCCTTTGGATCCGGCTACGATGACTGTGGTCGGTAATGGCGACTTCCGCGCCGAAGCCGTGCAAGTATTTAAAAACCTGCAAGCCGTAGCTGAAGCGGCCGGCGGTTCTTTGAACGATATCGTCAAACTCAATGCTTATTTGACCGATTTGGCCAACTTTGCCGTGTTTAATGAAGTGATGGCTGAATTTATCGAGCAACCTTTCCCTGCGCGCGCGGCAGTTGGCGTGGCCAGCCTGCCTAAAGGCGTTCAGGTTGAAGCGGAAGCAGTATTGGTTTTAAACGCATAATTGATGTTTCAGACGGCCTGGGCTGGGCTTGAGGCCGTCTGAAAATAATAACAACGGAAAACAATAATAATGGCACATTACGCAATCGGAGACATTCAAGGCTGCTTTGACGAGCTGACTTTGCTGCTTGCCAAAATCGGCTTTAATCATGGTACGGACACCCTTTGGCTGGTCGGCGATATTGTCAATCGCGGTCCGAAGTCATTGGAAACCCTGAAATTTGCCAAAGAGTACGACAGCAGTGTGCAAATGGTTTTGGGTAATCATGATTTGCATCTTTTGGCCGTCGGTTGCGGTGAAGGAACGCTCAAGCGCAGCGATACGGTTGAGCCGATTTTGACCCATCCCGAGAGTCAATCCCTATTGGACTGGCTGCGTCATCAACCGCTTTTGGTGCGCGGCAACAGGCATGTGATGGTGCATGCCGGTATTTTGCCGCAATGGTCGGTTGATAAGGCCGAAAGCCTTGCCCGTGAAGCCGAGGCTGAATTGCAAGGTAAAAAATACAGGAAATTTTTTGGCAAAATGTACGGCAACAAGCCGACTGCGTGGACGGATGATTTGACAGGCTACGAGCGCCTACGCATGATTGTCAATGTCTTTACCCGTATGCGTGCGCTGACGTACAAAGGCGAATTGGATTACGAATATAAATCCACTTTGAAGAAAATGCCGCTTTACCTGCGCCCTTGGTTTAAAGCGCCTGATAGACAGAATTTGGATTATATTACCGTGTTCGGGCATTGGTCGTCATTGGGCTACGTTAACACAGACCAAGTAATTGCTTTGGATACCGGCGCGTTGTGGGGCGGAGAGCTGACAGCGGTCAATTTGGATACCAACGAAGTGATACAGGTACCGTCGTTGGGCGGATTGGACTGGAAAACGGCATTGAAATAGTTTGGATAAGATGAAAGGCCGTCTGAAATGTTTCAGACGGCCTTTTTGTATTGGTTAATCCAAAGAAGGCAGGAGTTTTCCCGGATTCATGATGCCGTAAGGGTCAAGCTGATTTTTGATGGCATGCATCAGAGCAAGTTCGGCCTGTGTGCGCACTCGGGGCAGCCAATGTTTTTTGATGATGCCTACGCCGTGTTCGGCGGCAATCGTGCCGTGGCAGGCAAGGATGTTTTCATAAACAATGGTATTGACGGCGTCTTCGTATTGGTAGGCTTCGTTGCTCAATACGTTGGGCAGGAATGTATTGTAATGCAGGCTGCCGTCGCCTAAATGTCCGAAGCAGACAATTTGTATGCCGGGAAAGTGGGTTTCCAAGGCAGGCGCGCATTGGCGGACAAAAGCGGCTACTTGGGCGATAGGGACGGCGATGTCGTGTTTGATGCTGGTGCCGAGTTTGCGTTGGGAAGCGGAAATATTTTCACGCAGGGTCCACAAATCAGCGCGTTCTTGCTCGGATTGCGCCAAGATGCTGTTTTCCCATCCGTTTTGATAGAGAAATTCGGCAAGCTTTTCATCCAAACCTGCGTCGGGAACAGAGTCGGCAAGTTCAATCAAAATATGCCATTCTGCATCGGCAGGCTTTTTGAGTTGGCTGAATTCCGAAGATAAATCGAGGGCAAAGCGGCTAATTAGCTCGAAACTGGTCAAGCGTTCGGCAAAATGGCCTTGAACAGCGGTCAAAAGCGAGACGGCAGATTCAATATCATCTAGGCCTACCCATGCAGTCGCTTTGGTTTTGGGCTGGGCAAAGAGTTTGAGTGTGGCGGCGGTAATGATGCCTAATGTTCCTTCGCTGCCGATAAAAAGATGGCGCAAGTCGTAGCCGGTCGTGTTTTTGTGTAGGGGCTGAAGGTGGGAAATCAGTTCGCCGTTGGGTAAAACGACTTCCAAACCCAATACCAAATCACGCATGCTGCCGTAACGCAAGACATTCAAACCGCCTGCATTGCAGGCGATATTGCCGCCGATTTGGCAAGAGCCTTCGCTGGCAAGGCTGAGCGGAAACAGTCGTCCGGCTTCGGCTGCCGCCTTTTGAGCATTTTGCAAAATCACGCCGGCCTCAACCGTCATGCTGTTGTCGGCAAGATTGATATCACGGATGCGGTTGAGCTTGGAGAGGTTGAGCAGTACGCCTTCGTTGGTTACCGTCGCGCCGCATAATCCGGTATTGCCGCCTTGCGGGGTGACGCGGATGCGGTTTTCAAAACAGAAACGCATGATTTTCTGCACACTTTCGACAGAGTTCGGCTGTAAGACAATATCCGGAGAAGAAGTAAAACGGCGGCGTTGGTCGTTTAACAAGGCCGGAGTGGCTTCGATGATTTCAGTGGCAGAAAGAAACGCTGCAAAACGGTCGTGAAGGTGCATGGCGGTCAGACGGAAATATTGGGAAGGGAAGATGAAGGAATGTAAAAAAGCAGGATACGCAATGGTATCCTGCTTTTTTTATATTCAAAAGAATATTATTTAGCAGCTTCAGAAGCGGCAGAAGCAGCGGCATCAGTAGCAGACGCAGCAGCTTCAGTAGCAGAAGCAGCGGCTTCAGTAGCAGAAGCAGCAGCTTCGGTAGCGGCAGAAGCAGCGGCATCAGCAGTAGAAGTAGCAGCTTCAGTAGCAGAAGCAGCGGCTTCAGAAGCAGCAGAAGCGGCAGTTTCAGCAGCTTTATCAGCACCGCCACAAGCGGCCAAAGCTAAAGACAACAAAGCAGCAGCGAACAGAGATTTTTTCATTTTTAAGAACCTTTTTTAAATCGATTTAAACTAAAAATAGCCGTCAGACGGCCTATACAGTAGAAATTCATTGCTGAATTTTTCAATATTATGCCCCACGGGATAGGTCAATGCAACGTTGCGTAACCGTTTGCCGGCTAAAATCAATACGAAAATAGTGAAAATAATGTAAATCATATTGGCGCGCGAAAAATCATCTAAAAATATTCATTATTAATGAAGATTTTAAAAATATATTGTATTCAATGGTTTGTGTATTTTTATTTGTTATTGGTTTTAAGGGTTTGGAATGTTTTTGCTTTGGGGAAGTTTTTTGTAATTTAATCACTTTGTGTTGTGAAAAAGCAACTTCTGCGTATTGAAATCATTTGATTTTGCTTTTTTATATAGGCTTTTATCTTTTTGTCGCATTTGCACGGGGTATTTATTAAAGCAAGCCGATTGTTTGGTTGCGGCTGTGATAGAATAACTGTAACGTAACTTTTAAATATTGATTAAGGACGGCATGATGTCTATTGTTAAAAATTCCGTAGTTTCCCTGCATTATGAAATGTACGATGCCAACAACCAGCTGTTGGACAAAACCGAAGAGCCGATTGCTTACCTGCATGGCGGTTATGACGGTATTTTCCCTTTGGTGGAAGAGGCGTTGCACGGCAAAAATGTAGGCGATACCGTCGAAGTGGCTTTGTCGCCCGATGATGCTTTCGGCGAACAAGATCCTGAGTTGGTGCGCATTGAAGATGTCAGCGTGTTCCCTGTTGAAGTAGAAGTCGGCATGATGTTTGAAGCCGATGATCCGGAAACCGGCGATGTATTAATTTATCGTGTAACCGATGTTGCCGACGGCAAAGCCGTGGTGGACGGCAACCATCCTTTGGCCGGTATGAAAGTATTGTTCAAGGCGACTGTTGAGGGTGTGCGCGATGCGACCGAGGAAGAAATTGCCCACGGTCACGTACACGGTCCGCACGGTCATCACCATCACTAATCAGGCTTAACGCATGATAAAGGCCGTCTGAAAAGGAATGAAATCCTCCTTTTCAGACGGCCTTTAAGTTTTTACAAGACAGATAAATAGGAAATTTTGGCTCAGGTCAAATCAAGCGGGGAAATATGGGGTTTGTTTGAGACTACAATGAATTACATATCACGGTGCGGCAGAATCTGTATTAAGATTCAGATATTGGTAAAACAGGCAGAATACAATGAGTGAAACATTGGAGCAGCAGGCGGTGCAGGCCGGTATTGATTTAGGTTACCACGACATCAACGGCACTTATCATGTGACCAAAACGGAAGTTTTGGAATCGATTGTCGCTATTTTGGATAAAAGCAAACCGGATTCAGACGGCCTTTATTTGAATACGATGGTTGCGCATGAAAACGGCGAAGAATCTTTACAGATGCCGTCTGAATTTCATGGCGCTGAAGCGGTCGTATTGATTGATGAAGCAAATAAATGTCAGACCTTGACTTTGTATCCGGGCGACAACGATACGCTTTGGATTAAGCTGCCCCAACTGGCTTGCGGTTATTACACCTTGTCGGCCGAGACCGGCGGCAAAAGTTGCCTTGTGCGCCTGATTGTTGCGCCTGAATCGGTTTATCAGCCTAAACTGCTTGCCAATGGCGGACGGATGAATGGTTTGACCATGCATTTGTACAGCCTGCGTTCTGAGCGCAACTGGGGCATAGGCGACTTTACTGATTTGCTGAACCTGATGAAATATGCGGCGGAGAAAAAGCTGGATTTTGTCGGTATCAACCCTTTGCACGCTTTGTTTACCAGCAAGCCCGCCTTTGCCAGCCCGTATAGCCCTTCTTCGCGCGAATGGCTCAATCCGATTTATTTGGATGTTGAGAAGGTCGGTGCGTTCACTTATAACGAGCAACTAAAAAACTGGCTGGCACAACCGAAAATCCGTCAGCGCATCGCTGCTTTGCGTATCACGGAAACGGTGACTTATACAGCGGTTTGGGCATGCAAGCGTGATGCGCTGCACATGGCGTTTAACGCGTTTGAACAAGATACCTGCGAAGCCGCGGAAAATGAACGCGCTGTATTTGAAGCTTTTGTATTAGAAAAAGGCAAGGCTTTGCAGGGCTTCGGTTTGTTTGAGGCTTTGGACCAGTATTACAGCCGTCCCGGACAAGTGGGTTGGCAGTCATGGCCGTCTGAATTTCATCAACCCGATGGCGAAGCGGTAGAAAAATTCGCGCGCAGCCATGAACGTGAAATCCGTTTTTATATGTGGCTGCAATGGCTTTGCGCGGAGCAGTTGCGCGAAGTCAACCAAGCCGCTGCCGAATACGGTGTCAAACTCGGTATTTACGGCGATTTGGCAGTCGGCGTGGCGCGCGGCAGCGCGGATACTTGGTTAAACCGCCAAGATTATTGTATGGACTTGTCAGTCGGCGCGCCGCCCGATCCTTTGGGGCCGACAGGGCAGAATTGGGATTTGCCGCCACTTAATCCGTTGATGTTGAAGCATACGGGCTATGAAAAATTTGCCCATCTGTTGCGCGAAAACATGCGTCTGTATGGCGTATTGCGGATCGACCATGTAATGGCATTGTGTCGTTTGTGGTGGGTATTAAACGGTAAAACGGCGGATTTCGGCGCGTATGTGCATTACGATGCCGAAGTGATGTTTGCTATTTTGGCGTTGGAAAGCCGGCGCAACCGTTGCGTCATCATCGGCGAAGATTTGGGAACGGTACCTGACGAAGCCCGCCATCTGCTCAACCGCTATCAGGTGTTCTCGTACAAAGTAATGTATTTCAGCAAGGGCTGGAACGGTTTCCAATTGCCGGAAGAATACCCCGAGCAGGCGATTACGGTCATCAGCACCCACGATGTTGCGCCCTTGGCAGGCTATTGGACAGGCAAAGATTTGGATACGATGTTCAAACTCGGTACTCTGCCTGATGCAGCCGCTTTTCAGACGGCCTTGGATGAGCGCGAACACGATAAAGCCGATTTGCTGGATAAATTGAAAGAAACCGGCTGTCTGGGTGCAGACGTACAAATGCCGGCAAAAGCCGATGAAACCTTGTTGGCGGCTTTGCACAAATACGGCGCATTGAGCCGCAGCAAGCTTTACGCCGTACAACTGGAAAACCTGCTGGGCGTCATTGATAATCTGAATGTCCCGGGTGTAACCGAAGGCTATCCGAACTGGGCGCAAAAAATGCCGGTTTCTTTGGAAGATTTCCTACAACACCGCCTCATGGGCGGCCAACTTGCCATTATTGACGAGGTACGCATGAAAACAAACAGCCAAATCAAGACTTATCATGAACTTGACCAAATCGAGCGCGATACGGTCGAAAGCCTGTTTCTTGCCACCCATAGCGATGTGTTCGCTTATCTGGGACGACACCGCCTTCCAGAGGGTGATGAAGTAGTACGCGTTTTGATTCCCGGCGCAGTAAGCGTGGATATTGTGAACCGCCGCAGCGGCGAACTCATCGTGCCGTCTGAAAAAATTGATGAACGCGGTTTCTTTGTGGCCGTCTTGCCCGATGATGCGCCCGATTACGCTTTGCGTATCCGTTACACCGAAGACACCGAGCCAGTGATTGAAGAAGACCCTTATCATTTCAGCTCTGCGTTGCAAGACATGGATTCCTGGCTGTTGGCCGAAGGCAAACACCTGCGTCCTTATGAGACTTTAGGCGCGCATTTTGCCGAGTTGGACGGCGTGAAGGGCGTACGCTTTGCCGTCTGGGCGCCCAATGCGCAACGCGTTTCCGTTATCGGCGAGTTCAACAACTGGGACGGCCGCCGCCATGTGATGCGTTTCCACCGCGACAACGGCATTTGGGACATCTTCATTCCTGCCGTCAAACTCAACGCCCTCTACAAATTTGAAATCCGCGATGCCAACGGTAATGTACGTGAAAAAGCCGACCCGTATGCTTTCGGTGCGGAACTGCGCCCGACCACGGCATCTATCGTGCGCGGTTTGCCTGACGAAGTGGAAGAACCGGCCTTCCGCGCCCGTGCCAATGCCATTGATGCGCCGATCAGCATTTATGAAGTACATTTGGGTTCGTGGAAGCGCAATCCGGAAAACAATTACTGGCTGACTTACGAACAGCTGGCCAAAGAGCTGGTGGCATACGTCAAAGACATGGGCTTTACCCATATCGAGTTCCTGCCTGTTTCCGAATATCCGTTTGACGGCTCATGGGGCTATCAGGCAACCGGATTGTATGCGCCGACCAGTCGTTTCGGTTCGCCGGAAGAATTGCGCGCATTGATTAAAGCCGCGCACGACGAGGGCATCAGCGTTATCCTCGACTGGGTGGTCGGCCACTTCCCGACCGACGACCACGGCCTGGCCAAGTTTGACGGCACCGCGCTGTACGAACACGCCGACCCGCGCGAAGGCTACCATCAAGACTGGAACACCTTGATTTACAACTTCGGCAGAAACGAAGTGAAAAACTTCCTGCAAGGCAACGCCCTGTATTGGATAGAACGTTTCGGCTTCGACGGTATCCGCGTTGACGCGGTTGCTTCCATGATTTACCGCAACTACTCGCGCAAAGACGGCGAGTGGATTCCGAACCAATATGGCGGCCATGAAAACCTTGAAGCCATCGCTTTCCTGCGCGATACCAACACCATGTTGAAAGAGGAAGTTCCGGCTGCGACTGAAATCGCCGAAGAGTCTACTTCATTTGCCAATGTAACCCGTCAAGAAGGTTTGAACTTCAGCTTCAAATGGAATATGGGCTGGATGAATGATACTTTGCGTTACATGATGGAAGATCCCATCAACCGCAAATATCACCACAACAAAATGACCTTCGGCATGATGTACCAGTACAGCGAAAACTTTGTTCTGCCGCTTTCACACGATGAAGTCGTGCACGGCAAACGCTCGCTGCTCGGACGTATGCCCGGCGACTGCTGGCAGCAATTTGCCAACCTGCGCGCCTACTACGGCTTTATGTACGGTTTCCCCGGCAAAAAACTTTTGTTCATGGGCAGCGAGTTTGCGCAAGGCCGCGAGTGGAACTACAACGAAGGGCTGGATTGGTTCCTGCTGGAGCAAGAGGGCGGCTGGCACAAAGGCGTGCAAGACTTCGTACGCGAATTGAACCATGTCTATAAAGACACCGCGCCGCTTTACCAATTGGACCAATGGCCGGAAGGCTTTGAGTGGCTGGTCGCCGACGATGGTAATAATTCCGTATTCGTCTTCGAGCGACGCGACCGCGAAGGCAACCGCGTTATCGTTATTAGCAACTTCACGCCTGTGGTGCGCGAAGGCTACCGCTTCGGCGTGAATTCTGCCGGCGAATACCGCGAAATCCTCAATTCGGACGACCTGCATTACAAAGGCAGCGGCGTTTCTGCCGGCGCAACGGTGGAGACAGAAGAAGTTTGGTCGCATGGCAAACCAAATTCCCTGTCTGTTACCGTACCACCGTTGGCAACCGTTTACCTGTATCAGGCGGCAGTCAAAGACGAAGCGTAAATCAACTTTGAGGGTGGGCATCATGCCTGCCCAATCAGCTGAAAATTAAAAGATAGTGGTATAAATATGACTCAAGGCCGTCTGAAAGATTTTCAGACGGCCTTATATTGGACACGAAACCAAATACATACCAAGGAATCATTCTATGTCTGCCAAATCATGGCATATCGAGGAAGGCAAGCCTTATCCCATGGGCGCGACCCTGACAAGCAAGGGCGCGAATTTTACTTTGTTTTCCATCAATGCCGAAAAGGTCGAATTGTGTCTGTTTGATAAAGATAAAGAAACCCGTTTGGAGATGCCTTCGCGGCGCGGTTCGGTATTTTACGGATTTGTGCCGGACGTTAAGGCAGGGCAGCGATACGGTTTCCGCGTGTATGGGCGTGAAAACGCAGAATACGGCTCATGTTTCAACCCCAATAAATTGCTGATTGACCCGTATTCCAAAAAAATTGACGGCAAACCAAACTACCGTAACGCCGAAGAAATGGCATGGTTCAGGCCGGAAGATGAACGCGACAATGCCGCCGTTGCGCCCAAAAGCGTCGTGGTCGGACGCAGCCGATTCAATTGGGCCAAAGATTGCCGTCCGGAAATACCGTGGGGCAAAACCGTTATTTATGAAGCCCATGTCAAAGGGTTGACCAAGCAATTCCCCGATTTGAAGTACGCAGGCACTTATAAAGCTTTGTGCGATAAACGGGTTTTAGCCTATTTGCAAGAATTGGGGGTAACGACGGTCGAGCTGCTGCCGATTCATTATCATCTGGATGAATACCATCTTCAGCAGATGGGTTTGAGCAATTATTGGGGCTACAACACTTATTCCCATTTTGCCGTCGAACCGTCTTATGCCGACAATCCCGAACGTGCGGCGGCGGAATTTAAACAAGCGGTCAAAGCCCTGCATCAGGCAGGTTTGGAAGTGATTTTGGATGTCGTGTACAACCACACGGCCGAGCAGGACGACAAAGGCCCGATGCTGTGTCAGCGCGGTATCGACAACACCTTATGGTATTGGCACACCCCTTACGGCAATTATGAAAACTGGTCGGGTTGCGGCAATACGCTCAATATTGTCCGACGCGACGTTACCCGTTGGGCGGCAGACAGCCTGCGCTATTGGGCGGAAGAGTTTCATATCGACGGCTTTCGTTTCGATTTGGGAACCGTATTGGGACGCGAGCCTGATTTCCAATCGTACGGCCGTTTTTTCCAAGTCCTGTATCAAGACCCGGTTTTGGCCGGTTTGAAGCTGATTGTCGAAGCATGGGACATCGGCGAGGGCGGCTATCACTTGGGTAATTTCCCGCAACCTTTTGCCGAATGGAACGGCCGTTTCCGTGATGACATGCGCGCGTTTTGGTCATGGGAAAGCGGCAATTTGGGCGCATTTGCCGAACGCTTGGCCGGGTCGTCCGATATTTTCAACCATAGCGGCCGCCACCCGTCCGCCAGCATCAACTTCATCACTGCACACGACGGCTTCACTCTGCGTGATTTGGTCAGCTACAACGAAAAACACAACGAAGCCAACGGCGAAAACAACCGCGACGGGCATAATGAAAACATCAGCTACAACCACGGCGTAGAAGGCGAAACCGATGATGAAGAGGTGTTGCTCAACCGCGAATACACCTCCAAAGCGCTGCTTGCCTCCTTGTTTTTATCCAACGGTACGCCCATGCTTTTGGCAGGCGATGAGTTCGGCAACAGTCAGCAAGGCAACAACAACAGCTACTGCCAAGATAATCCGATTACATGGTTGGATTGGCAAAATGAGCCTCATGAGTTGCAAAATTACACTCAAGCGCTGATACGCGTACGCAGCCGAATCAAGCTGCTGACAGATGATTGCTGGTGGGAAAAAGAGCGTGTGCAATGGCTCAATGCGGACGGCAGCCCGATGACCGAATATTGTTGGCATAACAGGGGCAGTAAGGCGATTCAGGTTGTTTTGGACGATGAATGGCTGCTGTTGGTCAATGCCAAACGTAGTCGTCAGTTATTTAACCTGCCTCAAGGCAATTGGGAAATTTCTTGCGTACCATCTGAGAAATTTAATTACGAAGAGGCTGGAAAATGTGTTGTCGAACACATGGGGATTTGGGTTTTACATAAAACGAATTAAATGAAAACCAAGCCGTTATTGTGTTAACTCTTTGATATTTCGTCTGTATCCGTTGGGCCGAAGCTTGCATGGCATAAATGGAAATGCCGATGAGATGATGAGTGGTTTAATTTGTAATTAAATGTTTTATAAAGAAAAAATAATACGGAGTTGAATCTTTCAGTTATAATCCGTATCAAACCTGAAACAAACCTACCTATAAATTTTTCAGACGGCATTTATACTTCTTCAGGCCGTCTGAAAACTGAATGACGTTGTTTCTATAAACCATCAGGCGCGTTGTCCAAGTGCCTCAAATGAAAGAAAGGCTTCCATGGCTAAGCAAAAACTCCCCATCTCCGGCTACGATTACGTTATGCCCAAACCGGATGCAGAAACCATCCGCAAGTCCATTGTTTACAAGTTGATTTTCATCTTGGGCGTCGATCCTAAAGAAGCAACTTCACACCAATGGCTCAATGCCGCCATGTTGGCCGCACGCGACCTGATTGCCGAGGATTTCCTCAAAACACGCCGCGCCCACATCGACAACAGCAAACGCATGGTTTATTACCTGTCTATGGAATTCCTGCTCGGCCGTGCGTTTGTCAATGCGCTGATTAACGAAGGCGTTTATGCCGAGTTTGAAGAAGCCTTCAAGCAACTGGGCAAAGAATTTGCCGATGTCTGCGAACAAGAAGAAGATCCGGGTTTGGGTAACGGCGGTTTGGGCCGTCTGGCCGCCTGCTTCCTCGACTCATTGGCAACCCTGCGCATTCCTGCCATGGGCTACGGTATCCGTTACCAATACGGTATGTTCAAACAAGAAATCGTGGACGGCCAACAAGTCGAAAAACCCGATTTGTGGCTCGACCAAGATTTGGCATGGCAGTTTGCCCGTCCGAACAAACAATATTCCGTCCGTTTCGGCGGCCAAGTATTGAACTTGGGCAACAAAAAAGAATGGCAGCCGAGCGAAGAAATTTCCGCTTGGGCATACGATGAAATTATTCCGGGCTATGGCGGCGAATGTGCCAACCCATTACGCTTGTGGGCTGCACACGCAGGCAACCTGTTCGACCTTGCCGACTTCAACCGAGGCGACTATGCCTCTGCCGTTCGCGCACAAAACAGCGACGAAAACATCTCGCGCGTCCTCTATCCTAACGACTCTACCGATTCCGGCCGCGAATTGCGCCTGAAGCAAGAATACTTCTTGGTTTCTGCTTCCGTTCAAGATATTGTTGCACGCCACAAATGCCGTTTCCCAAGCATCCGCACGCTGGCGGACGAAGTCGCCATCCACTTGAACGACACCCATCCGGTACTCGCCATTCCAGAATTGATGCGCATCCTGATTGACGAAGAGGGCATCGAATGGACTGAAGCATGGAATATGTGCTGTAAGATTTTCTCTTACACCAACCACACATTGATGAGCGAAGCCTTGGAAACCTGGCAGGTTGACCTGATGGGCCGTCTGCTGCCGCGCCATTTGGACATCATCTTTGAAATCAACGCCTACTTCCTCAATGCCTTACGCGCCATCGGCAACTTCGACGACGACTTTGTCCGCCGCGTATCCATCATTGACGAAACCCACGGCCGTCGCGTCCGCATGGCATGGCTTGCCGTGATCGGTTCGCACAAAGTTAATGGCGTGGCCAAAATCCACTCCGATTTGATGACCACATCCATTTTCGCCGACTTTGCCAAAGTATTCCCGGAACGCTTTACCAACGTAACCAACGGCGTAACCCCGCGCCGCTGGATCAACATCGCCAACCCGGGCCTGACCAAATTCTTGGACAAACATCTGGGCAACGAAGACTGGCGTCTGCATTTGGACAACCTGACCAAGCTCAACGACAAAGTGGACGATGCCTCCGTACAGGCAGAATTCGGCGCAGTGAAAAAAGCCGCCAAAGAGCGCCTCGCCAAATACATCGAAACCGAGCTGGGCATCAAGGTTAATACCGATGCACTTTTCGACATCCAAATCAAACGTATCCACGAGTACAAACGTCAAGCGTTGAACGTGATGCATATCGTCGACCGTTACAACAAAATCCTAGAAAACCCGGATTTCGATTGGCAGCCGCGCGTGTTCATCTTTGCCGGTAAAGCCGCTTCCGCCTATTACATGGCGAAGAAAATCATCCGACTGATTAACGACGTTGCCAAAGTCATCAACAACGACACCCGTATCCGCGACCTGATTAAAGTTGTATTCATCCCGAACTACAGCGTCAGCCTCGCCCAAATCATCATCCCGGCCGCCGATTTGCACGAACAAATCTCACTGGCGGGTACAGAAGCATCCGGCACCAGCAACATGAAATTCGCCCTCAACGGCGCGCTTTGCATGGGTACGCTGGACGGCGCGAACGTCGAAATTTTGGAAAAAGTCGGCGCGGACAACTGCTTTATCTTCGGTAACACCGTCGAGCAAGTTGAAGAAATCCGCCGCAACGGTTACGACCCGTTGAGCTATATCGAGCGAGACAGCGACCTGCGCCGCGTCGTCAACCAAATCAGCCAAGGCACTTTCTCTCCGGAAGAGCCAAATCGCTACAACGACGTGTTGCAACCATACGGCGACTTCTATCAACTGATGGCCGATTTCCGCAGCTACATCGATACGCAATACAAAGCGGACGAACACTACCGCAACGTATCCGCATGGCGCAAATCAGCCTTGATCAACATTGCCAACATGGGCTTCTTCTCATCCGACCGCTCCATCGCCGACTACTGCCGCGATATTTGGTACATCAAACCATTGAGCGAAAAAGAATTGCCCGGCAAAAATTAAGCGTTGAGCAGATAGCGAGAGCCGATACATCGGAAAGGTGTATCGGCTTTTTTTATATTCGCTGTTTTGAATTGGATAACAAACTTAAAAGGCCGTCTGAAACCTTTCAGACGGCCTTTTGTTTCATTTGCTTTGAGTATCAATCAAGCAAGATTATTTTTCAGCTTCTTCAAAGCCGACGACTTCGAGGCCGAAGCCGGTTAGGCCGGTGAAGGATGACGGTTGGCCGAGGACGCGCAGTTTTTTGACGTTGAGACCGGCGAGGATTTGTGCGCCTATGCCGTAGCTTTTGCTGTCCCATTTGTAGGCTTGGTTGGCGCCTTTGGGCAGGGTGCGGTCGAGCAGGGTGGCGCCGTCTTCGGTGCGGTGCAGGAGGATGACGACGCCGCTTTCGGCTTGTTGGATGCGCTCAAGGGCTTTGGGCAGCGACCATGAGTGGCGCGGGTTGGTTTGGATGAAGTCCATGACGCTGAAGGGTTCGTGGACGCGGACGAGGGTTTCTTCTTCGGCGGAAGGTGTGCCTTTGACAAGGGCGAGGTGGGTTTCGCCGGAGAGTTTGTCAACGTAAACGTGTTGTTGGAACTCGCCCCACGGGGTTTGTACGGGCGCGTTGCCCATGTCTTCAAGCAGGCTTTCGGTACGGCTGCGGTATTCGATGAGGTCGGCAATGGTACCGATTTTGAGGTTGTGTTCTTCGGCGAACTTCATCAGTTCGGGCATACGCGCCATGGTGCCGTCGTCGTTGATGATTTCGCAGATGACGGCGGCGGGAATCAGGCCGTTCATTTGTGCCAGGTCAACGCCGGCTTCGGTGTGTCCTGCGCGGACGAGTACGCCGCCTTTTTGGGCACGCAGTGGGAAGATGTGGCCGGGTTGGACGATGTCTTCAGGTTTGGCGGATGGGGAAACGGCGGTTTGAATGGTCAGGGCGCGGTCGGCGGCGGAAATGCCGGTGGTGATGCCGTGGGCGGCTTCGATGGAGACGGTAAAGTTGGTGCCGTATTGCGCGCCGTTTTTCTGGGTCATCATGGGCAGGCCGAGTTTTTCGACCATTTCACCGTCCATCGGCAGGCAGACCAGGCCGCGTGCGTTTTTGATCATGAAGTTGATGGCTTCGGGGGTAACGAATTGGGCGGCCATCAGCAAGTCGCCTTCGTTTTCGCGGTCTTCGGCATCGGTGATGATGACCATTTTGCCGGCTTTGATGTCTGCTAGGATTTCGGGGATGGTGGAGATGTGGGACATGGTATTTCTTTCTTGGCTGATGGTGGGGGCGTGGCGGTCTTGGTGGTCTTGATCCAGCCACATGTCAGGCATATTGGCTGCCTGCTCGATTTTTCGGGCTTTTTTCTCGCCGAAAGATTTGTTTTTCAGCAGGGCGGACAGCTCGCCTTGGTTGATGGCGATGGCTTGGGCAAACTTGGTTTGCTGGCCGTTGTGGTGTTGTGTTATCCATTGCCGCAGGTTGTGGCGGCGCAGGTCGGTGGTATTCATGATGGGATGAAGTTGAATTGTGTGTAATGGATTGTAGTCTTGTCTTTACCAAAAGGCAAACTTTGTTTGTGGGAATTTTTATTACTTTTTGGTAATGAAATTTATTGTTTCAGACGGCCTGAATATGGCTTGAAATTGATGGTTTTGGGAGAATATGGGGAATGTTTTGATGATTATTTTAACGGGGGATGTTTGAAATGAAAATGTTTGGGCGCGGATTGACCGTGCTGGTGTTGTGTGCGCTGACGGCTGCGGGCGGCTGGTTTTATGCCCTGCATGGTCAGAACGAAGAACATCAGGTTTTGTCCCGTGAAGGGGTTTTGATGCAGATTAAGCAGATGAACCGCTTGGAAAGTACGGCGTTTTATATCGATACGATTATCCGTACGGAGAAAAAAGGGGATTGGCGCAGGCTGTGGCAGGATTCGCAAAGCGGTATTTTTATTGTGCGCGGTAAGGTGTTGGCCGGTTTGGACTTGGACAAATTAGGCGCGGACAATGTCAATATTGTGGATGACAAAGTCTTAATCAGCCTGCCGGCGGTGGAAATTTTGAGCGTGGATTTGGAAAATATCGAAGTGTACGATATTCAGACCGGCTCGTTTAATTTGCTGCCTATGGATAAGTCGGTATTTAAGACAGTGCAGGAAGAGGCGAGACGGCAGGTGTTGCAAAGCGCGTGTAAGGCTGAGATTTTGGAACATGCCAACCGTCAGGCGCAAATGCAGTTGGAAAACCTGTTTGCATTGACGCAGACGAAGGTGTCCGTCTATCCGGCTGCGGTAGGGAAGTGCGGTTAAATAGATTGCTTGCAAAGATAAGGCCGTCTGAAAATTTTTCAGACGGCCTT
>NZ_KV800126.1:340474-392265 GCF_001810165.1 Neisseria sp. HMSC070A01
AAGGCCGTCTGAAAATTTTTCAGACGGCCTTTGTTTCATCAAGCCATTATCCGCGGCGTAAAACGGCGGTATTGATGTATTTTTGAATGCCTGATGCAATGGCTTGGGCGCATTGTTGGCGGAATGATTCGCTGCCGAGCAGCCGCTCTTCGGTAGGGTTGGAGAGGAAGGCGGTTTCCACCAAAATGGACGGAACGTCCGGAGCGCGAAGGACGGCAAAGTTGGCTTCGTCAACGCGGCCTTTGTGCAGTTGGTTGAGTTTACCCAATTCGGTCAGCACCAAATGGCCGAGTTTGCGGCTGTCGCGCAGGGTTGCGGTTTGGGTCATGTCCAAAATCGTGTTGTCAACATTGCGGTTGCCACTGGTCTGAATGCCGCCGATGGCGTCGGCGTTGTTTTGAGTTTGGGCCAGGAATTTTGCCGCCGAGCTGGTCGCGCCTTTGGTATTGAGCATGTACACGCCGGTACCGCGTGCGGACGGGCTGGTAAAGGCATCGGCGTGAATGGAAACAAATACGTCGGCATTGCGCGCGCGGCCTTTGGCGACGCGGATGCCCAAGGGAATGAAGATGTCTTCGTTGCGCGTCATGAATACGTTGTAACCCAAGGCTTCGAGGCGTTTTTTGGTTTCGCGTGCGATGGAGAGTACGACGTTTTTCTCTTTGAGGCCGCTCGGTCCGATGGCACCGGGGTCTTCGCCGCCGTGGCCGGGGTCGAGCATGATCACGGGACGGCGGTTGCCGCCGCTGCCGCGATTGCTTTTAGGGGCAGGGGTGTCGTATGCGGTGTTGGTATTGGGACGTTGTTTGGGGACGCTGCCGTTGAGCAGGGCCATCATCGGGTCGTTGGCATCTGCGCCGTGCGGATAGAGGTCGATAACCAAGCGGTTTCTGAAGTTGCCGACGGGGGCGAGCGCAAAGACTTGCGGATGGGTGCTTTGTTTGAGGTCGATGACGATACGCACGGTGCTGGGCGTATTTTGACCGGCGCGGATGCTGCGGATGAAAGGGTCGTCAGACAGCACTTTGCTGGAAATGCCTTGCAGGACGCTGTTGATTTCCGCTCCTTGAATATCCACAACCAACCGGTTGGGGTTGTCCAACATAAAATGTTGGTATTTCATCGAGTGGTTGCTCTCAAGGGTAACGCGTGTGTAGGCGTTCGCCGGCCAAATGCGGACGGCAAGGAATTGCGCAGGAGAGGCCGGTTTGGCCAATGCGGCACCAACGGGCGTGAGGGTGAGAAATAGTCCTGTGCCTTGACGGAGAATGTGTCTTCTAGTTAATTTGACCATGATTCTAAACTTTTTCGGCCTTGGTTTGTGTGGGCGGAAAAGGTGCAGGTTCTGCCCTTATCGGTGTACGTCAATGTAATGGTAATGTCTGCCGGAGGTGTGAATTCCCCGCCTTGCTGCGGCCATTCGATGAGGCAGATGCTGTCGGGCGCAAACAATTCGTCCAAACCGGCATCTTCCCATTCCTCGGGCATAGTAAAGCGGTAGAGGTCGAAATGGTGGAGGGTGAATGTATCCAGCGGATAAGATTCGACAATGGTGTAAGTCGGGCTTTTGACTGCACCAGTATACCCCAGTCCGCGCAAAATCCCGCGTGTCAGCGTGGTTTTGCCTGCACCCAGCCCGCCTTCAAGATAGATGGTCAGCGGAGCGGAAAGCTGCTTGCTCCATTCTTCACCCAGTTTCAGGGTTGCTTCTTCATCGGGCAGAAAACGGGTGTACAGTCCGTTTGAGTGCATGGAATAGGCCTTGTCGTTTAAAAGGCTTAATTATGATGGAATTGGAGGCGTTTGCAAACCTGATAGACGATAAAGTTAGATAAAGATAGTGTTGAGGCCGTCTGAAAACGGAATTCAGACGGCCTTTAATGTTAAAATGAAAATATCCCTCACAAAATTGCGAGACAGCTTATGCCTTTATCCATAGACGAACAATTATTGCCGCACCGCAATGCCATCGACAGCATCGATGCGGAAATCCTCCGTTTGCTCAACGAGCGCGCCGGTCATGCGCATGCTATCGGCGAATTGAAAGGGACAGGCGCGGTGTACCGTCCTGAACGGGAAGTGGCCGTTTTACGCCGGATTCAGGATTTGAACCGCGGCCCTTTGCCTGATGAATCAGTTACTCGACTGTTTCGCGAGATTATGAGCGAATGTTTGGCGGTGGAGCGTCCGCTGACGATTGCCTATTTGGGTCCGAAGGGGACATTTACCCAGCAAGCCGCCATCAAACATTTCGGCCACGCCGCACACACCATGGCGTGTACTACCATCGACAACTGCTTCAAACAGGTCGAAACGCGCCAAGCCGATTATTTAGTGGCGCCGGTGGAAAACTCGACCGAAGGCTCGGTGGGCCGTACTTTGGACTTGCTGGCCGTAACCGCGTTGAAAGCCTGCGGCGAAGTGGTTGTCCGCATTCATCACAACCTGCTGCGTAAAGACAGCCACGAAATCGGCGGCATTACCAAAGTTTTCGCCCATGCCCAAGCCTTGGCGCAATGCAACGACTGGCTCGGCCACAACCTGCCCAATGCCGAGCGTATCGCCGTAGCCAGCAATGCCGAAGCGGCGCGTTTGGTTGCCGAGTCTGACAGCCCGAATGTAGCCGCCATTGCCGGACGTATCGCCGCGGAAATTTATCAGTTGAGCTTTGCCGCCGAGTGTATCGAAGACGAGCCGAACAACACCACGCGCTTCTTGGTGATGGGCCATCAAGACACAGGCCGTAGCGGCAACGACAAAACTTCTTTGGTCGTCTCCGCGCCCAACCGTGCCGGTGCCGTTACTGCTTTGCTGCAACCTTTCACCGAATTAGGCATTTCCATGACCAAATTTGAAAGCCGCCCAAGCAAATCGGTTTTGTGGGAATACCTGTTCTTCATCGACATCGAAGGCCATCAAAGCGATGAAAATGTCCAAAAAGCCTTGCAGCTTTTGGGCGAACGCGCTTCCTTCGTGAAAGTTGTCGGCTCTTATCCGACCGTTGTTTTGTAAGGATTATTGGGTATCAAAGGCCGTCTGAAAAGTTTTCAGACGGCCTAAATTATGTTCTCAATAGTTGCCATTTATGCAACATTATTGGCAGATTGATGTCAGTAAGTTTGCATGATTGGAAATGAACCCTCTATAATCCGAACGTTTTTAATATTTTCATGCAAAGAAAGGAGCAAGTCATGACACGCAATACTTCAATCCGCTCAATCACATTCTTTGCAGCCCAAGCGTCGGTCTGATTTTCGGATAACGCTTTTTGCATTCCATGTCGCCCGCTTCGGGCTGCTTTCCTTACGATTATCGGATAGAAACCAGGCCGTCTGAGCATTTCGCAGACGGTGGATATTTATTGTCATCTGCTGACGGTTTCTATCCGTTTTAAAGAAAGCATAAACACATGGGCAATTATCCCCATCATATTCAAATTATTGCCGATTCAAATACATGGATTGAAGGCAACGCTGTCGCACAGCTTGAAACCACCGCACGATTACCGCATATGTTGCGCGTTGCCGGAATGCCGGATTTACACGCAGGGCGCGGTTATCCGGTTGGCGCGGCATTTTTCAGCGACCGTCATTTTTATCCTGCCCTGATTGGGAACGACATCGGTTGCGGCATGGCGTTTTGGCAGACCGATTTACGCGCAGCCAAACTCAAACCAGCCAAACTCGTCAAACAGCTGGGCAATATCGATACGCCGCTAGACAAGGACGAACAGGTCGATTTATTAGGCGACGCTGTCGATATGCACCAATTTTCAGACGATCTTGCCGTGGGTACGATTGGCGGCGGCAACCATTTTGCCGAGTTGCAAACCGTTGATACCGTTTATCGCGCCGATCTGCTTCCGCCCGATTTCGATGAAAACCATTTGCAACTGTTGGTGCATAGCGGTTCGCGCGGATTGGGCCAGCAGATTTTGCAACGCCATATTGCCACCTTCGGGCATCAAGGTTTGGCGGAAGAGGGCGAAGCGGCGGCAGCCTATCTTGCCGAACACCAAACAGCCCTTGAATTTGCCAGCCTTAACCGCCGTTTGATTGCGGCCAGAATGCTCGACCGTTGGCACGCAGAAGGAACATGCCTGCTTGATGTCCATCATAATTTTTTGGAACAAACCGAGATTGACGGCACAACCGGTTGGCTGCACCGAAAAGGCGCAACGCCCACCGATAAAGGCTTGGTCATAATACCCGGCTCGCGCGGCGATTACAGCTATCTGGTCCGACCTGCTGAAGACTGCCAAATTTCGTTAAATACCTTGGCTCACGGCGCAGGTCGGAAGTGGCAGCGCGGCGAATGCAAAGGCAGGCTGTCGCACAAATATACTGCCGACAGCCTGCGCCAGACCGAATTTGGCAGCGTAGTCGTCTGTCAGGATAAGGCCCTGATTTTTGAAGAAGCGCCACAGGCTTATAAAAGTATTGACAGCGTTATTGCCGCCATGAAAAACGCAGGTTTGATTGAATTGGTCGCGCGGTTCAAGCCTGTTTTGACTTATAAAACCGGCGGCGAGTGTGGAGCGTAAAGATGAAACAGAATACACCAGCGGTTTATCTGCAAATTTCCACCGCGCAAGGGCCGGCAGAGTGCCGCATATTTGCCCGTTTCGTCTTGGCCAAATTGCTTGCCGAAGCTCAAGCAAAAGACATTGATGCCGAACTTGTTACCGAAACCACCGATAAGCACGGCATTTTGTCGGCAACACTCAAATTGGCAGGGCAAAAAGCCGAAAGCCTAGCGCAAACTTGGCAGGGGACGCTCCAATGGGTATGCCCTAGCCCTGTTCGCCCGAAATATCCGCGCAAAAATTGGTACATAGGCGTTTTCCGCTTGCCCGATATGCCGCAGACGTATGAAATGCCGTCTGAAAACGGAATCGAGTTCCAAACCTGCCGTTCAGGTGGCAAGGGTGGGCAACACGTCAATAAAACCGAAAGCACCGTCCGCGCTACCCATAAAGAAAGCGGCATTTCCGTATGGGTCGAGAGCGAACGCAGCCAGCATGCCAATAAAAAATTGGCGGTAATGCTCTTGGCGCAAAAGCTGGCGGAGCATCATGCCGGACAGGCAGGAAATTTTGCGCAGGAGCAGCATGCGCAACTCTATCAAGTTGAGCGCGGTAATCCGAAAAGGACGTTTGTCGGTACTGCTTTTAAGGAGAAGTAATTTGCCTGCCGGGTAAACAGGCATTTAAAACATAAATAAAAGGCCGTCTGAAAACTTTCAGACGGCCTTTTATCGTTTTATCGATTAGCGTTCGCTCAACGCTTGTTTCATACGCGTAATCGGTTTGATCAGGTATTGGAAGATGGTTTTTTCGCCGGTTTTGATATCTACCGTTGCAACCATGCCCGGAATAATCGGCATAGGTTTGCCGTTTTTGTCTTTCAGTGAGTTGTTTTCGGTTTGGACGAGAACACGATAATAGACTTGGTTAGGGTCGAGTTTCAGGTCGTTGGCACGGTTTTGCATGGAATTGCTGACGGTATCGGCGCCGACGAGGGTAACTTTGCCTTCCAAACCGCCGTAGATGGAGTAGTCGTATGCGCTGACTTTAACCAATGCAGGTTGGCCTGCGCGGATAAAGGCGATGTCTTGCGGGCGGATATAGGCTTCGACCAGCAGTTTGTCGTCAACCGGGACGATTTGCATGATGTCTTCGCCTGCGTTCACAACGCCGCCGATGGTGGTGACTTTTATGCCTTTGACGATGCCGCGCATAGGTGCGCGGATTTGCGAGCGTTCAACCGGGTCGGCGCGCATGGCAACGTTTTCTTTGGATTGCGCCAGCTCGGATTCGGCTTGCAAAAGTTCGTTGTTGGCATCGGCTTTGTAGCGGTTGCGGCGCTCGGAAATTTGGGTGGCCAAGTCGGCAGACTCACGGCGCATTCTTAAGAGTTCGACTTCGGAAACCACGCCTTCGGCAACCATGGGGGCGGTAATGGCGATTTCGCGGTCAAGTGCGGCTTTGCTTTGGGAAAGGCCGTTGACGGCGTCGGTCATGGCTTGACGGCGTGCTTTGTAGGCGGCGATTTCGCGACGGCGAAGCTCGGGACCCACGCTGTCAGGAAAGGAGAGCTTGGTGCCGTAGGCCTCGGCTTTAAGGCGGGCAACGGTGGCTTCGAGGTTTTCGACTTTGGCTTCGCTTTCACGCAAAACGGCGGAGCTGCGCGTGTCGTCGAGTTTCATCAGAATCTGATCTTTCTCGACCATATCGCCTTCTTTAACCATGATTTCGGTTACGATGCCGGGGTCGAGGCTTTGAATCACTTGCTCACGGCTGCTGGGAATGATATTGCCGTTGCCGCGGGTCACTTCTTCGACCGGGCTGTTGTAAGCCCAAATAACGAAGACAACCAGGAAAATGAAGAAAAGGATGATGACCCAAAATTGACCGCTGTGTTTTTCTTTTTGAAGGGCGGCGTTGAGGTCATTGATGAGGTGTAGGTCTTTGGATTTGACGTTGTTTTCGCGGCTCATAATCGTGTGTCTTTATTGTGTTTGGTGGATTTTAACCATTAGGGCAGGCCGTCTGAAAGGGTAAGTAGGTTTTCAGACGGCCTTTTGCTTTATTGTGCTGCCGATTGAGGGGCGGCGGCTTGTTGTTGCTGTTTGGCGTTGACAGCTTGTTGCTGTTGTTTGACGTTGGCTGCTTTGGCCTGTTCGTTTTGCATGAGTTTTTGCAATACCAGGTCGCGCGGGCCGTCCATCACGACTTTACCATTGTCCATGACAATGATGCGGTTGACGATTTGCAGCACTTGCGGACGGTGGGTTACCAAAAGCATGGTGCGGTTGCGACCCCATTGGGCGATGGCATTGAGTGCCATACGTTCGGTAGCCTGGTCCAGGCTGGTGGTCGGCTCGTCCAGCAGGACGACTTTCGGATTGCGCAAGGTCATGCGCGCCAGGGCGATGATTTGTTTTTGACCGCCGGACAAGCCCAAGCCGTCTTCACCTAAAGGCATATCCAAACCGCGCGGATGGTTGCGGATGATTTTGTCGAGGCCGAAGCGGTTGAGCGCAATCAGCAGGTCTTGGTCGGTAGAGTAGCTGCCGGTACGCGCTAAGTCCATGTTTTCGCGCAATGTACCGAGGAACAGGCGTGGCGATTGGCTCAGCAGTAGGACTTGGTCGCGCAGGAAGTTGGGGTCAAGCTGGCGCATATCGACGCCGTCAAGGGTAACGTTGCCTTTTTCAGTGTCGTACAGACCGCTGGCCAGTTTGAGCATGGTGCTTTTACCGCTGCCGATACGTCCCAAAATACCGACTTTTTCCCCCGGCTTGATGGTCAGGCGCAAATCTTCGACGGCGCTGTTGTTGTCGGCTTGATATTTGAACGATACGTTTTCAAAGGTAATATTGCCCTGAACGTTGTCCAAAGTAATGTATTTGCGTTCCGGATTGCGCTCGATAGGGCGGGTAACGATGTCGTTTACGCCTTTGAGGGCAAGTTTGGCCTGTTGGAAGCGGGTGGCCAAACCGGCGATTTGTGCCAACGGCGCCAAAGCGCGGCCGGACAGAATCACGGAGGCAATCAATGCACCCATGGTGATGCGTTCCGCATGGTTGTCGGCATGAATCAGATAGGTGCCGACGACGACCAGGAAGACGGTATTGAGCTGCTGCATGGCGACGGCGAAGTTGACCATGAAGTTGCTGGTGTCTTTGACTTTGATGGAAGAAGCGGAAGTTTTGGCGGTGTATTCGTCCCAGCGTTGTTGCGCCCAAGATGTGGCGTTGTTGGTTTTTAGGGTTTCGATGCCTTCGATGGCTTCAACGGCAAGGCCGGAGCGTTGCGAACCTTCTTTCATCGATTCGTTGATGTGGCGAGAGAGCGGGCGTTGTACGACAAAACCGACAATCACGACAATCGGAATGATGGTCAGGGGAACGAGTGCCAGTTTGCCACCGACCATGGAAATTACGAAGATAAACAGCAACAGGAAAGGCAAGTCGACGATGGTCAACAAGCTGGCACTGGTCATGAACTCGCGCACGGCTTCAAATTCGCGCAAATTGCTGGCGTATGAACCGGAAGAAGCGGGACGGTCTGCCAGACGCAATGCCATCACTCGGCGGAATAAAGCGGAGCTGATGATCAGGTCGGCTTTTTTACCGGCAATATCGGTCAAGTGGCCGCGGATCATCTTGGCGGCAAACTCAAACAAAATCGCCAAGACCACGCCGATACTCAATACCCATAAGGTTTCATAGGCTTGGTTGGGAATCACGCGGTCGTACACATTCATCACATACAGGGAGCTGACGAGCGCAAGGAAGTTAATGATGATGGTGGCCAAGATGACTTGGTAGTAGTAGCTGCGGAAACGCCAAATAACTTTCCAAAACCATGCTTTGGGCAAATGGTATTCAGGCAGCTCCGAGCGCATATCGGTAGCCATTTTGGGTTTGATAAACCAGCAGTAGCCCAAATACAGGCCGGAGAGCTGCTCGTGGCTGAGTTCCTGTTCCAAACCGTCAACCTGGCGGATATGGTATTTGCGCTCTTGGCCGGAACCTTCGATTTGGGTGATAACCGCGGCCTCTTCGTTGTGCAGGATAATCATGACCGGCACGGCGAGCGAGGGGATGTCTTCCAGATTGCGTTTGGACAAGGTGTTTTCAAAGCCGTGGCTGCGCAGGACTTCGACCAGTGAGTGATAGTTGACCTTGAGCTTTTTATCGCGTACGACTTCGGCGGACAAAGCGGCTTCGGATACGGGTGCACCTAAAAGGCGGGTCACTAAAACGATGTGTTCAATGATAGCTTTCATATTTTTTCGCGTAATGTTTTTGGTTTAACCGGCGGATATGGCTTTATTTTTGTGCCAAACCGACCCAAGCGGAGATTTTGGCTTGGGTATTTAAATAGTCGAGCGCCGCATCGCGGAAATCGTTGCGGGCGGCGACGTAATCTTGTTCGATGGAAGATAACTCGCTGTATGCGCTCAAAACGTCGGTCAGCGTACGTCGGGCGATTTTAAACTGCAATTCGTACACTTTGATGACTTCTTTTTGGGCGGCGATGTGTTGCGCCGTCAGCGCGGCACGCTGCTCGCTTTCCTGCATATCGATGGCAGACGTTTGGACGCGTTCGTTCATGTCGCGCAGGATTTGTTCGGATTTGGCTTCTGCGGCAATCAATGATTTGGCATTACGCTCTACATTGTGTCGGGCGGCAATATCCAGCACATTCCATGCAACATTTAAATAAAGCTGTTTGGTGTTGCGCGTTGCACTGCCTTCCAAATTGAGGGCAGGCAGCCGTTCGGCTTTGGAGGCGTCCAAGTCGGCACGGACGCTGTCGCGCTCGGCCAACTGCGCCTGATAGGACGGATTATTGTTGCGGTTGGGGCTGCTGAAGCGTTCGCTGATGGATTTTGCCGTGTCGTTTTTAAACGGATCTTCCAAATCGTTGGCAGTCAGTTGGCGCGAGGTGTAGCGGGACAGGCGGCTCAGCGCCAAATCCATGGTGCGGCGTTGTTGGGCAATGATGTTGGCCACTTGTAGTTGGCGCGCGCGCGCTTCAATCAACTCGGAACGGCGGCCGGCATCATATTTGACGATGGTATTTAAGTCTTTTAAGAGGTTGTTGTGGCGCGCCAAAGTCTGCTCGTTAAGAATCAGGGTTTCTTTTGCACGCAATGCGCTCAGATAGAGGCGGCCGATATCGCTTCCCAGCTGCTCTTGGCTTTCGGTGTATTTGTGTTGATAGTATTCTTCGCGGCTGCGGTCGCGGCGGACGGCGGCTTCAATCGCGCCCCATGAATAGATGTTCAGGCTGCCGCGTACGCCGACGCCGTCTTCCATATCGTTGCTGGTGTATTTATTGTGTTGCGCCAGCACTTTCGTGCCGGTCAGGGTAACAACGGGGTAATGGCGCGCACGCGTGGCTTTAGTCGTGCTTTGCGCTGCTTCTTGAGTGGCTTTGGCTTCACGCACAATCGGGTCGCTGATTAAAGCATCCCTGAGGATGTCTTGCAGGCTGTATGCAGAGGCCGTCTGAAACGGCAGCAGACAGCAGGCGACGGCAACGGCCGATGACAATAAACGGGGCTTTGTGGGGAAAGAATAAATATGCGACATGATTTTCAACCAAATGATTTATATATTATCGTTGTCTGTATCGGGTATCGCTTGAGGCATGACCGGGCGAATTTTGAACGAGAACACATACATTTACAAAGCATAAAGCATTTTTTCCGGCTTTTCACAATATTCTGATAAAAGGTCGAGATACAGGCCTCAAAGTATATTATTGCAAAGCGCGACTATCGTAATTTATGGTTTTAATGTAAGAAAACTATCGATAAGGCCGTCTGAAAGGAATTCAGACGGCCTTTTTTCAACCTTAATCCTTACGTTGCAATACAGCGGCAAAGAAGCCGTCGGTTTGGTGTTCTCCGGAGTTGAGGCGCAGGTATTTGCCGGTATCCAAATCGACCTTCAGACTTTGCAGCAGTTCGGCGCAGTTGACGAGTTCAAATTCGGGATGTTCGGACAGGAAACGTTCGACTTGCAGCTCGTTTTCTTCCGGCAACACGCTGCAGGTGGCGTACACCAAGCGGCCTTGCGGTTTCACCAGTTTGGAGGCGGCATTGAGGATGCTGTGTTGCTGTTCCAAAAGGTTGGCCACGGTCTCGGCGGATTGGCGGTATTTGAGGTCGGGGTTGCGGCGTAAAGTACCCAAACCGGAGCAGGGCGCGTCCACCAATACGCGGTCGGCTTTGCCTGCCAGTCGGGCGATACGGGTATCGTGTTCGCTGCTGATGCGTTCGGGGTGGATGTTGGTCAGTCCGGCACGGGTCATGCGCGGTTTGAGGTTGGCAAGGCGTTTTTCGGCGATGTCGAAGGCGTAGATTCTGCCTTTGTTGGCCATTTGTGCGCCGACAGCCAAGGTTTTACCGCCGGCGCCGGCACAGAAATCGACAATGATTTCGCCGCGTTTTGCACCCACCAATAAGGCAAGCAGCTGGCTGCCTTCGTCTTGGACTTCCAGCGTGCCGTCTAAAAACAGTTCGTGTTTGTTAAGCGCGATTTTGTTTTTCAGGCGGATGCCCCAAGGCGAATAAGGCGTTGCCTCTGCATCGACACTTTCAGCCTGCAACAATGGCAATATTTTATCTCGTTTGCCTTTCAAGGTATTGACGCGGATGTCGAGCGGGGCAGGTTGGTTGATGCTGCGGCCGAAGGTGAGGATTTCTTCTTCGCTCCAATGCTGTTGCAGTTGTTCCACCAGCCATTGCGGCAATTCTGCGGCGGTATTTAGGCCGTCTGAAAACTCGGTTTTACGGGCTTTCAAATTGCCGAGGAACGCTGTTTCTTCTTCATCAAGCAGGCCTTTGATTTGGCTGATATTGGTGCTTCTGCCGAGAACCAGCGCGGCAAGAGCGGCTTTGCGCGGCTGCGCGTGCGGACGGCGCAGGGCGGTGCTGATTTTTTGATAGTGGCGCAGCGCGGCAAAGGCGGTTTCGGCGATTTCATGGCGGTCTTGGCGGCCGAGTTTTTTGTGTTCGCGGAAGTAGGCGGAGAGGACGGCATCGGAAGGCTGTTTGAAAGTCAGCATTTCAGCCAAAACTTTTGCGGTATGGTCGAGTTGTGCGGCGTTCATAATGTAATGGGTTTCTCTTAAAGTTAGTAAAGGGTTTCAGACGGCTTTCATGATGCGTTCGATTTCGTGCCAAAAGCCGTCCGGCCGTAATTCCAAAATGGCAATCAAGCCTTGGTTGATACGGCGGATTTCGGTTGCATTCAATGTTTCGGTTTCGGCAACACGCGCAGGTGCAAGATAGGCCATGCGGTCGAGCAAGTGATAACGCGCTTCTTGGCGTTCAAACCCGTATTCCTTCCAATCTTGAATATAGATGCCGCGCCAGCCGTATGGGTTAAGCGGCGGCTCAAAAGCATGGAAACCTTGTGGAAAAAATCCGATGCCGCGCACGATGGAAGTGGGGAGCGGATTTTCAGGCAGACCTTGTGCAACTAAGGTTGCTTTGCCTTGCGGCGTATGCAGCAGCTGGGATTGCTGCACCAGTTTGGCGGCTTTGTCCGTCAGCGTGTCTTTAGTGTTGAGGCCGCGCAGGTTTTGCACTTGGTCTCCGCCGTAGTATTTACACGCCAGCTCGATATGGTAGGGCTGTTGGTTGAGGGAAACGACAAAATCAGCGGCGCCTAAAGTTTGGCCGTCTGAAAAAACGGGCAGATTGTATGCGTGCAGTTTGGCGTGCGGCGCGTTGGCAAACCAAAAAGCCAGCAACTCTTCGGCATAAATGCCGAGACGGTGTCCGAACGGGGCGCGTTGGGCAAGATGTTCCTTTAGCGGAGCGGGATCGGCGTCCAATGCCAAAAGATAGCGGAAACCGTGTTCCCCCAATAGTTCGCGCACGCTCAATTCGCAACCGCTTTGCCACAAAGGCGGCGCAGTCAGCAGCGAGGCGAGGTCGCGGACGGGTTGGCTGGTGAGTTTCCACCATAATGCGTCTAGGGCGTAATTCATGCTTATCCGAATATCAGTCATGCCGTCTGAAAAGCTGGAAATGTTTTCAGACGGCCTTAATCAGTCTTTTTTATGGATACGGTGGCTGACGGTATTGAAAAAACCGCGCAGGATGTCGATGTCTTCGGTTTGTGTATTGGCGCGTCCGAACAGGCTTTGCATTCGGCGCATCAGGCGTTCGCCGTTGCGGCGGTTGAAAAAGCCGATGTCGTTCATCACGCTTTCCATGTGGGCGACCATGCCTTTGATTTGCTCATGGGTCGCGGCGTGGTCTTCCTGTTGCAGATGGGTCATGGGCGAATCGGTTTGGCTGAAGATTTCGTAGCACACGACCTGCACGGCTTGGGCAAGGTTGAGCGAGAAATAGTCGGGGTTGCCGTTGATGGTCATCAGGCGGTTGCAGGCTTGGACTTCTTCGATGCTCAAACCGAACGTTTCGTTACCAAAGACCAGCGCCACTTTCTCGCCGCGGTTGGTGGCCTGCAGTAATTCGGGTACTAACTCGCGCGGGGTTTGCAGCGGTGCAGTAATTTCGCGGCGGCGGCTGGTCAGGGCGCAGGCGATGGTGGTGTCGGCAAGGGCTTCGTCCAAAGAGGCGGCAATGGTGGCATTTTCCAAAACGTCTGCCGCGCCGGAAGCGAGGATGAAACTTTCTTCCGGTAATTTAAACGATTGCGGATGCTCCGGATCGAATACGGGCGGATTTTCCGTCATCGGCGTTGCCATCAGATTGGGGGCGACGATGGTCAGTTTGTGCAGGCCCATTGTTTTCATGGCGCGTGCGGCGGAGCCGATATTGGAAGGATGGCTGGTGCGCGTGAGGATGATGCGGATGTTGTCTAGGTAAGCGGGCAGGGCGGGTTTTTCGGAAGTCATGTTTTGTTTTCTGTTTGTACGGGAATCAGGTATAATGCGCCATCTTTTTGTTTTCAGACGGCCTTTTCCCATGCCGTCTGAAATGTTCTTTAACAGCATCGGAAACGATTAACAGCCTCTTGTGTGCCATGTTCGGCGCATTAGGGCGTATTTTACCTGAATTAGGAAGAAAACCATGAATCCGTTTTTAAATACCGCTTTCAAAGCCGCCCGTAAAGCAGGGCAAATGATGATTCGCGCCGCCGGCAATCTGGATGCCGTCAAAGTAGACAGCAAAGCATTCAACGACTTCGTTTCCGATGTTGACCGCAGCTCCGAGATGATTTTGGTGGAAGCGCTCAAAGAAGCCTATCCGCATCATAAAATCACTTGCGAAGAAGGCGGCTCCCACGGTAAAGCCACCGCCGAGTACGAATGGATTATCGACCCGCTCGACGGCACAACCAACTTCCTCCACGGCCATCCTCAATACGCCATCTCTATGGCACTCCTGCACAAAGGCGTGTTGCAAGAAGCTTTGGTGTACGCACCTGAACGCAACGACGTATACATGGCTTCCCGTGGCAAAGGCGCGTTGCTCAACGACCGCCGCATCCGTGTCTCCAACCGCATCGAATTGAACCGCTGCCTGATCGGCACCGGCTTCCCTGTTGTCGATCAAAGCATGATGGACAAGTATCTGGCAATTTTGAAAGATTTCTTGGCAAAAACCGCCGGCGGCCGTCGTGAAGGCGCGGCTTCTTTGGATTTGTGTGCCGTTGCGGCCGGCCGTTTGGACGGTTTCTTTGAGTTTAATCTCAAACCTTGGGATATTGCCGCCGGTGCATTGATTGTCCAAGAAGCAGGCGGTATCGTTACCGATATGTCCGGCAATGAAGGCTGGCTGGAAAGCGGTGACATCGTTGCGGCCAATCCTAAAGTATTGGCGCAAATGCTGAAAATTATTTTTGACCACCAATAAACGTTTGTAGGGAACGGTCTGTATTTATCTTTGCAGACTAGAGTTTCAATAATCGGTAAAAGGCCGTCTGAAACCTGAAATAGGATTTCAGACGGCCTTTTGTTTTGTTGTTAATGGATTCGGATAAGAGCTGAAAATATGGCTTTTGAAGGAGGCACTTTTTAATTTTGTCTGTATTTTCTATTGCTTCGCAGTTATGATGTAGATACGTTTGGCTGAAATAATGCCGCTTGCAATCATAAAAATAGAAAGCAGAGGAGAATAATGAAACGAGATTTTGAAGCAGTAAAACGCATTGTCATTAAGATTGGAACCAGTTCTTTGGTGTTGCCAAACGGTAAAATCAATTTGGCAAAAATCGACCAACTGGCCTTTGTCATTTCCAGCCTGGTCGGAAAGGGCAAAGAAATTGTGCTGGTGTCTTCCGGCGCGATGGGCTTTGGGCTGAATGTCCTCAATATGGAAAAACGTCCGGCGGACATGGCGCAGCAGCAGGCTGTTTCCAGCGTCGGCCAAGTGGCCATGATGAGCCTTTACTCGCAGATTTTTTCCCATTATCGGATGACGGTATCGCAAATCCTGCTGACGCGCGATGTGGTCGAATATCCGGAAAGTTTGGCAAACGTTACCAATGCTTTTGAATCCCTGCTTTCCATCGGTGTCATCCCTATTGTCAATGAGAATGACGCGGTCAGCGTGGACGAGATGGACCATGCGACCAAGTTTGGCGATAACGACCGTTTGTCGGCAGTCGTGGCGAAAATCGTTAAAGCAGATTTGCTGATTATGTTGTCCGATATTGACGGTTTGTTTGATAAAAATCCGGCCGTTCACGCCGATGCCAAGCTGCGCAGCCATGTTGCCGATATTACCGAAGAAATTATTGCTTCTGCCGGCGGCTCGGGCAGTAAGTTTGGTACGGGCGGTATGCTCAGTAAGATTAAGAGCGCGCAGATGATGTTTGAACATCACGGCCAGATGGTGTTGATGAACAGCGCCAATCCGCGCGATATCCTTCAGGTTTTAGATGGCGCGCCTATCGGAACGTGGTTTGCACAAGAGAAATAGGGAGGTTTGATGAACTATATCGAACAGTTGGGCAAGAATGCTCAAAAAGCCAGTAAAACGTTGATCAGCTTGGGAAGCGTAGAAAAAAACAATCTGCTGCGTCAGGTTGCAACGGCTTTGGTTGAACAGGCTGAGATGATTTTGGCAGAAAATGCCCGCGATTTGGCCGCTGCAAAAGAAAACGGCATTTCGGACATTATGCTCGACAGGCTGCGTTTGAATCACGAACGCATTAAAGGCATTGCGGAAGGCGTTGGGCAGGTTGCCGATTTGCAGGACCCGATTGGGCAGGTTGTCCGCGGCTATACCAATCTGGACGGTTTGAAGATAGTTCAAAAACGCGTGCCTTTGGGTGTGGTCGCCATGATTTTTGAAAGCCGCCCCAATGTTTCGGTCGATGCGTTCTCTCTGGCCTTTAAAACCGGCAATGCCATTATTTTGCGCGGCGGCCGCGATGCCATCCATTCCAATACCGCATTGATTGCCGTGATCAGGCAGACTTTGGTACAAGCGGGAATAGATGCCGATGTAGTGCAGCTGGTTGAAGATACCAGTCATGCCGCTGCCGAGGAATTGATGCAGGCAGTCGATTATATTGATGTGCTGATTCCGCGCGGCGGTGCACGCTTAATTCAGACGGTGAAAGAGAAATCGAAAGTCCCCGTCATTGAAACCGGGGTCGGCAATTGCCATATTTATGTCGATGACAGCGCCGATTTAGAGATGGCGGTCAATATCGTCGTGAACGCCAAAACGCAGCGTCCGAGCGTGTGCAATGCCGCGGAGTCTTTGGTTGTTCATGAAAAGATAGCGGAGGCGTTTTTGCCCAAACTGGAAGAAGCTGTTGCCAAAGTGCATCCGGTCGAATTTAGAGCCGATCAAGAAGCATTGCGTATGTTTAAAAATGCTGTTTTGGCAACCGAGGAAGATTATAGTACCGAGTTTCTTGACTATATTATGTCGGTCAAAATAGTGAAATCAGTGGAAGAAGCCGTCGATTGGATTAACGGCCATACAACGCACCACTCGGAAGCGATTGTGACCCAAAGTATTGCCCATGCCGAGTTTTTCCAAGAAAGCATTGATGCGGCGGCGGTTTATGTCAATGCGTCCACTCGGTTTACCGACGGCTTTGTGTTCGGATTGGGCGCGGAAATCGGGATTTCCACCCAAAAAATGCACGCCCGCGGCCCGATGGGTTTGGAAGCGCTGACTTCGACCAAGTTCTACATCAACGGCAAAGGTCAGATCCGACGTTGATAAACGCCCCTCAACTTCATCAATTTGCGTATAATGGCGGGAAATTTGATTTTCCCCGAACAACCGATTTAGTAAAAAGGAACACACCATGTCCTCTATCCACGATCAAATCAAAGAAGTCGTTACCACACACCGCGTCGTATTGTTCATGAAAGGCACGAAGCAATTCCCGCAATGCGGCTTCTCTTCCCGTGCCGTACAAATCCTCAATGCGGCAGGTTGCACCGACTATGTAACCGTCAATGTATTGGAAAACGATGCCGTACGCCAAGGCATTAAAGAATACAGCGACTGGCCGACCATTCCTCAACTGTACGTCAACGGCGAATTTGTCGGCGGCTCCGACATTTTGATGGAAATGTATGAAGCCGGCGAACTGCAAGAATTGCTGAAAGCTTAAGCATTTTAAATATTCCCGCAATGTAAAATTGTTGACAAAGGCCGTCTGAAACCCTGATTCAGACGGCCTTTCGCATGAATACGCACTTTGCGCGCCATGCGAAAAAAAGTATAATCCCCCTCCATCAACGCAATTCGGAAAATCAACATGAACGTTACCGTTATCAACCACCCTTTAGTCCGCCACAAACTCACGCTGATGCGTGAAGCGGATTGCAGCACTTACAAATTCCGCACGCTTACCACCGAGTTGGCACGTCTGATGGCATATGAGGCCAGCCGTGACTTTGAAATTGAAAAATATATTATTGACGGCTGGTGCGGCTCTATCGAAGGCGACCGCATCAAAGGCAAAACGCTGACCGTCGTCCCGATTTTGCGTGCCGGTTTGGGTATGCTCGACGGCGTACTCGACCTGATTCCGACTGCCAAAATCAGCGTTGTCGGATTGCAGCGCGATGAAGAAACTTTGAAACCGGTTTCTTATTTTGAAAAATTTGTCGACAGCATGGACGAACGTCCCGCGCTGATTATCGACCCAATGTTGGCGACCGGTGGCTCTATGGTTGCCACCATCGACCTTTTGAAAGCCAAAGGTTGCCGCAACATCAAAGCATTGATATTGGTTGCCGCACCGGAAGGCGTGAAAGCCGTCAACGAGGCGCATCCTGATGTAACCATCTACACTGCCGCACTCGACAGCCACTTGAACGAACACGGCTACATCATCCCCGGTTTGGGCGATGCCGGCGATAAGATTTTCGGTACACGTTAATTGAAATGTTTAAGGCCGTCTGAAAAGTGTCAAACCTAAACTTTCAGACGGCCTTATTATATGGTTTGCTTTAAAACCCACATCAGAAAGGACAATCATGAGCTTCCAAGATAATCTTGCCGCCATGCCTGCCATCGATCATTTGAGCGGCTTGGATATTCTCGACAAAGAGGGCAATGTGGTTCATCACATTCCCAATGCACCTGGCAAACAAGGCTCGCTCAAGCTTTACCATGCTTTGGCGCAAGAGTTTGACGGTAAACTTGACGCAGCGGCGGCAGAACGCGGCCTGGCATGGTTTGCCGAACATGTTGCCGATGCCGAAGCCAATCCGGGCAAACATCCGAATATTGATTTGCTGTTTAAAGTGAAAGCTGAAAATGCCAGCCTGACTTTGAAACCATTGGCTGCTTAATGAATACAAAAAAGGCCGTCTGAAAACAATTTTCAGACGGCCTTTTTATATGCTTAAAACCTTAAGCGATAGAAGCTTCAACGAATGCAGTCAGTTGGCCTTTAGCCAATGCGCCGACTTTAGTGGCAACGTTTTCGCCGTTTTTGAACACCATCAGGGTAGGGATGCCGCGAACGCCGAATTTGGCAGGAGTGGCTTCATTGTCGTCGATGTTGATTTTAACGACTTTCAGACGACCTTGGAATTCGGAGGCAATGTCGTCCAAGATTGGGGCGATCATTTTGCAAGGGCCGCACCATGGTGCCCAGAAGTCCAGCAATACAGGTACGTCGGATTTCAAAACGTCTTGTTCAAAGCTGGCATCGCTGGCGTGGATAATCAATTCGCTGCTCATGTTTGTTTCCTTTTGAATGGGGATCGATAAATATGTTGTTCAGGATAGTGGCAGACTGGGAAAATTTCAAGTGCTGCCACTCGGTAATAGTTTTTTTGAAATGCGTCTATCGTAATCCTTAAAGATTCAGACGGCCTCTTGGACCATGTGGCCGGAGTGGGCAATCAAATGGCGCGTGTAGTCGCTGCTTGGATTGGCAAATACGTTTTCACATTCGCCTTCTTCAACGATTTTGCCGTCTTTCAACACCATCACACGGTGGGAAATGGCGCGGATGACGGCGAGGTCGTGGCTGATGATGATGAAGGCGAGGCCGTATTCTTTTTGCAGGCCGCTGAGCAATTCAAGGATTTGTTGTTGCCATTGGACATCGAGCGCGCTGGTTGGTTCGTCCAATACGAGGATTTTCGGGCGGACAATGATGGCGCGGGCGATGGCGAGGCGTTGGCGTTGGCCGCCGGAGAAGGCATGCGGATAGCGTTCGAGTGCGTCTTCGGGCAGGCCGACTTGTTTGAGGACTTCTTCGACGCGGCGGCGCATTTCTTCGCGTGGCATTTCAGGTTCGTGCACGCGTAAGGCTTCGGAAACGGTATCAAAGACGTTCATGCGCGGATTGAATGCGCCGAACGGGTCTTGGAACACCATTTGGATTTCGCGTCTCAATTCGCGTTTCCATGGCTCGCCGTTGACAATCAGACTGCCTTCGGAGTCGATAAGGTGCATAACGGCTTTGGCCAGCGTGGTTTTGCCGCTGCCGCTTTCGCCGATGATACCCAATGTTTCGCCAGATTTAAGGTCGAAAGAAATGGGGTTGAGGATGGTTTTGTCGCGTTTTTTAAACCAACCGTCCGACTCTTTGACGGAAAAGGCGACGTGTTCGGCCTTAAGTACGGTGGCCGGGTTTTCAGGCAAGGGGGCGACGCGGCGTGTTGTGCCGGCATTGAGCAGCATTTTGGTGTATTCGTGTTGCGGATTGGCGAAGACTTCGGCTGCTTTGCCGGCTTCAAGGATGCGGCCGTTACGCATAACGGCGATGTCGTCGGCAAAACGGCGCACGAGGTTTAAGTCGTGCGTAATGTAGAGCATGGTCATGCCGTGGTCTTCCTGCAGGCGCGAGAGCAGGTCGAGAATTTGGGCTTGGACGGCAACGTCCAAAGCAGTGGTCGGTTCGTCGGCAATCAGGAGCTTGGGTTGGGCGGATACGGCCATGGCAATCATGGCACGCTGGCGTTGGCCGCCGGAAAGTTGGAACGGATAAGCCTGGGCTTTTTGCTCGGGCTGGTGGATGCCGGTTTCGTCTAGGAGTTCGATGGCGCGCGCCCATGCCTGTTTTTTATCCAAACCCAAATGCAGGGTTAGGACTTCGGCGATTTGTTCGCCGACGCGCATCACGGGGTTGAGGGCGGTCATGGGTTCTTGAAACACCATGCCGATTTCGCAGCCGCGCAGCTTTTGCAGGGCGCGTTCGGGCTGGGTCAGCAGATCGGTTCCGCAATATTTCAGACTGCCTTCAAAGCTAACCATCGGGTTGAGGCGCATGATGCCTTGTGACAATACGGTTTTGCCGCTGCCGCTCTCGCCGACCAATGCCAGTTTGCGGCCGGGTTGCAAGGTCAGGTTGATATCGTGTAGGACTTGCTTGCTCGGAAAGGAGCCGTTTAGGTTTTCGATTTCGAGTATAGGTGTCGTCATGGTCGTGGCCGTCTGAAAAGGTTTGTGGAATACAGGTTGTTTTCAGACGGCCTGCATGAATCAAGAGGCCGTCTGAAACAGCGGTTTAGTCTTGAAACTGTTCTTTGAGTTTGCGTTTTAACACTTTGCCGGTGGCATTGCGCGGCAGCTCGTCTTGGAAGATGATTTGTTTGGGGATTTTAAAGTTTGCCAGCAGGCCGCGCAGGTGGCTGCGGACTTCGGCTTCTTCCAGCTTCATGCCTTCTTTGAGTTGGATAAAGGCAATGATTTCTTCATCGGCGTATTGGTCTTTCACACCGATGACGGCGGCGGCTTCCACGGCATCGAGTTTGTAAATGGCTTCTTCGATTTCTCGCGGATAGACGTTTTGGCCTTTGGAGATAATCAGGTCTTTTTTGCGGTCGACGATGAAGATGAAGCCGTCTTCGTCTATGGTGACGAAGTCGCCGGTTTTCAGCCAACCGTTTACGATGGTTTCATCTGTGGCGTCAGGCATATTGAGGTAGCCTTGCATGACCGAGCCGCCTTTGATGATGAGTTCGCCCACTTCGCCGCGT
Organism: Neisseria sp. HMSC070A01; assembly: GCF_001810165.1. Lineage (NCBI taxonomy): Bacteria > Pseudomonadati > Pseudomonadota > Betaproteobacteria > Neisseriales > Neisseriaceae > Neisseria > Neisseria sp. HMSC070A01. The sequence continues at coordinate 361,389 of NZ_KV800126.1, forward strand.
GGCACTTCGACCAATTCGTCATCGACGGCTTTCACGGTCAGGCCGGGCAGGGCAACGCCGACGCTGGCGGTTTTTTGGCGTTCGGGCGTATTGACGGCCACGACGGGCGAGCATTCGCTCAAGCCGTAGCCTTCCAGCAATTTGGCACGCGGGAATTTGGCTTTGAAGTCGTCAATGGTTTGTCCGGCCAAAGGCGCGCCGCCGCTGATAAACAGACGGACGCGGTTGAACCATCTGAAATACCAAGGGATTTTGGCTTTGCTCATGGCAGTGTAAATAGCCGGTACGCCGAGGAAAATGGTAGCGCGTTTGAGTAAAACCTGTTTCAACACGTTGGAGAACGGGAAGACGGATTTGACCAAAATAATCGAGCAGGCCTGATATATCGGCAGCAAAACCATGGCGGTCAGCGTAAAGCTGTGGAACATGGGCAAGAAGACGACGAAGCGGTCTTTTTGCGAAATTTGGAAAATTTGTTCGACGCCCGAAAGGTTGGAAAACAGATTGCTGTAACTGATTAATGCGCCTTTGGGATGGCCGGTTGTGCCGGAGGTGTAGATAATGTGCGCCAAATCGTTGACGGACGGCTGACGGCTCAGATTCGGCTTGCCGGGGAATGTACGCGCGGCATCGAAATAGCTGTCTTCGCCACTGGCGGCTTTGGTTTCGCCAATCCAGATGATTTTACGGACTTTGGTTTTGGCTTTGATGTTTTTGAGTTCTTTGGCCAACGGCGCGGAGGCGAACATAAAGCGTGCGTCGCAGTCATTGAGGATGTAAGAGAACTCTTCGCTTTTCAAAAAGACGTTGAGTGGGACGGCTACCGCACCGATGGAAGTAATGGCGAAATAGGCGGTAATAAATTCGGGAGAGTTGGAAACGACAAGGGCGACCTTGTCACCATATTGTACGCCTTCATGTTGCAGATAGGCGGCGACGGTTTCTACTTCGTGTTTGAGGGAGGAATAGCTGATTTTTTCTTTATCGTTGAAAATGACCGTGCCTTTACCGTTTTTTTGGCAGGCGGCTGTCAACATGGCGTAAAAATTAGAGTGGGTGTGCATTTCGGAGTTCGTGTCCATATTGTGTCGATGGGTGTACGGTTTCGATGAGCCGTTTATTTCGAAGGATAGGTTTTACATCCTATCGGTAAAATAAGCAAGAGGCCGTCTGAAAATACTTTCAGACGACCTCTTGCTTTGTCGGGCTTAGGAAAGCAATATTTTGAATTTAAACTTATTTATTGTGTTGATGGGAAAATTCCCATTCTTCAAAAGGCTGGCCGTTCGGAAGATAGCGCAAGCCGATTGTGTTTCTGTCTCGGGTCATTTCGAGTTTACCGTTGAGTTTGAGGCAGGATCTAGATGACAGGTAGGCAGAGCCGATGGTAGAGGCTTTAGACCTAGCCGTTGTTCAGACGGCCATCGGGTACTTTCTTAAACAGGCGATAGAAATTGTCGCTGGTGTTTTGTGCCAATGTTTCCAAGCTCTCGCCGCGCAGATTGGCTACGAATTCGGCTGTATAGCGGACGTAGGAAGGCTCGTTTTGTTTGCCGCGTTTGGGAACCGGCGCGAGGAAGGGGGCATCGGTTTCTACTAAGATTCTATCGGCAGGGACGTATTTGGCGGCTTCCTGTATCAACGGTGCGTTTTTAAACGTCACAATACCGGAGAAGGAAATGTATAAGCCCAAATCTAAAGCGGCTTTGGCGAAGGCAACGTCTTCGGAGAAGCAGTGAATTACGCCGGAGTTGGTATGGCACTCTTTCAAAATCCGCAATGTGTCTTCGGCCGCATCGCGCGTGTGGACGATAACGGGCAGGCTGCTTTCGTTGGCGGCTTGGATGTGGTCGGCAAAACGTTGATGCTGCCATGACAAATCGCCTTTGCACCAGTAATAGTCCAAACCGGTTTCGCCGATGCCGACGATTTTGGGATGTTTGGCCGCTTCTACCATTTCGGCAACGGTAAATTCTTCCGCTTCTTGGCTGTCGGGATGTATGCCGATGGTGCAGTAAATGTGGTCGTGCGCCTGGGCAATGTCGAAGACTTCGGCAAAACTTTGTTTGCTGACGCTGATGGCAAGCGCTTGTTTGACGCTTTGCGCTTCCATATTGGCAAAGACTTCGGGCAGGCGGTCTTTTAGGCCGTCAAAGTTGAGATGGCAATGTGAATCGATTAAATGCATGGTATTACAGGGTAAAAGTAGTACGGTCGCTGCGCAGGCGCGGACCGAGCTCGGCTTCGATCAGGTTTTTTGCCTGCTGGCAGCTTTCGTGTTCGGAAAAGGCAAGGCCTACGCCTTTGGGGCGGTGGGCCGAGGTGCGCGCGGGATTGATCCAAACGACTTTGGTTGGCAGGAAGCGTTTGGGATAGTCGGCGATTTCGACGGCCAAGAGGATGTCTTCGCCTAGGGAGAATACGTCATCGGTCGGCACGAACAGGCCGCCGTGTTCTAAAAACGGCATATAGCAGTTGTACAACAGATTGGGGTCTTTGAGTTGCAAAGCCAACATCTTCGCCGGAATGTCTTTTTTATTCATCATTTATTACCTGTTAGGGTTTGTTTTGCCAAAAATCTAAATATTCGATAAGCAGATACTCAAGTTGCATTTTAACACTCAAGGTATGGTATCCGTAAGGGTTGAGCGCGTTCAGACGGCCCAATAGGGCAAACAGCCTGCGTGAATCGGTTTTGGAGGCCGTCTGAAGCAGGGCTTGGGCATGGTGCGGATAATAAAGCGGCGCCATGCTTTGTTGTGCCAAGCCGACATCCGTCAGCCACTTTTGCAGCCAGTCGATGAAAACGGCCAGCGGTTGCTTTTGTTTGTCGAACGCGGCGGCGTAGTCGAGTATGGCCAACAGGCGCGGGGCAGCCAGCAGCGTCAGCAACTCTTCACGCAATGCGTCCAATTCGGGAGTCGGTGTGAATAAAGGCGCGCCGCTGTGGAATGCCAACAAGGCTTCGGCATTTTCCACGCCCTGTTGGCGCAGGTATGCTGCAGCTTGTTCATGGGTCGGCGAGGGCAGCACCATCTGGCGGCAACGGCTTTTGATGGTGGGCAGGAGTTTGTCGCGCGCGTGGGTAACGAGCAGGAAAACAACGTGTTGCGGCGGCTCTTCCAAAGCTTTCAACAAACCGTTTGCCGCCTGTGTATTCATACTTTCCGCCGGATGTACCAATACCACGCGCAGGCCGCCACGGACAGCGGTCAGGTAAATGTTTTCCACAATATCGCGCACGGCATCGATTTTGATTTGCAGGAGTTTGCGTCCTGTTGCCTCGCCTTCGGGAATTTCCGGCGTGAGTTCGTAAAAGTCGGGATGTGTGTTTTGGCTGAACAAATGGCACGAAGCGCACTCACCGCAGGGTTCATGACCGGACTTGGGCGATTCGCACAGCAATGCCTGCGCGACAAAGCGGGCAAACTCGGTTTTGCCGGTATTTTCTTTGCCGGTAAACAGCCAAGCGTTGGGACGGTTTTGCCAATGGGCGGCGAGCTGTTGCCATTGGGTTTCATGCCATGGATAAATCATATCGTTTGGGAACTATAAGGTAGGTGGTTATTATACGCTCAGGCCGTCTGAAAAAGTTTTCAGACGGCCTTTTATTAACTGCCTAAAAATTAATCAAATATCGTTTTGTTTTGAAATATCAAACATTAAGCAGACTTATTCACAGCCTTTACACACGCTTGTTTGGGGAAAAATGTGCATTTTGTTTGGCGGTAAAGTTGTGCTTAAAATTTAGTCAGTTCTGTTTTTTAATTTTAAATCAGACAGTAATCTGATTTATGCACAGGCTGTCCACGCGATTGAACAGTGAAAATGTGCATGGTGGGGATATATTTCAGACGGCCTTATTTGCTGATTTTCAACAAAGCGGTCAAATCCCCGATAAATTTCGGTTCCCGTTTGATGAGGTAAACAATCAAAGGAAGATTACCCACGGCCACAATCAAATACAGCAGCGTGATGCTTTCGAACAACATCAGCAAAACCGCGCTCAAAATAGCGGCCGACACCATAAACACGCCGTTGATGATGTTGTTGGCGGCGACGGCGTGGGCGCGGAAGGTTTCGCTGCTGGCGGTTTGCAGCCAAGTGTAAAGCGGTACGGAGAAGAAGCCGCCGAAAAAGCCGATAGCCGACATGACGAGCATAATCGGATACGCTTGGGCTTGCGATAAAAACCAAATAATGCCGTTTAATTCGGTAAAGCGTTGGCCGTGGGTCAGCCACACCAGCAATAATCCACAGACCGTCAGCCCCAATGTGCCGATGGTGACCAAGCCCAAAATCAGTCGCTCATGGCTGAGTTTGGCGCATAATACCGAGCCGATGGCGATGCCGATGGAGAACAGCGCCAACATCAGGTTGAACACATTATCGTTGCCGCCCAAATGGATTTGCGTGAACGTCGGCAGTTGGGTGGTATAAACCGAGCCGACAAACCAAAACCATGAAATACCGATAATGGAAGTGAATACAGGGCGGTCGGCCACCGCTTCTCGAATCAGCGAATTCGTGCCTTTGATGATGTTCCATTCGATTTTTGTGTCCGGCATTTTAGCGGCTACAGACGGCATAAACAGGCTGGTCATCGTGCCGCCGATAGCGACCAACAACACCAAACCACCAACAATATATGGCGGAACGCCTGCGACTGCCGTGCCCAAAATCTGGCCAAGCAAGATGGCGATAAACGTACCCGATTCAATCAGGCTGTTGCCCATAATCAGCTCTTTGTCGTTGAGGTAATCGGGCAAAATGGCGTATTTCAGCGGGCCAAACAGGGTAGATTGCGTGCCCATGCAAAACAGGCAGATTAAAAGCAAAGGCGCGGATTGGATGTAGAAGCCATACGCCGCCACTGCCATGATGATGATTTCCAACAGCTTGATCCAGCGCGCCAAAACGGCTTTGTCGAATTTGTTGCTCAGCTGTCCTGACAGCGCGGAAAACAGAAAATAGGGTAGGATAAACAGCATCGCTCCTAAGTTCAGCATTTGGCTGGACGGCAGAAAGTCGTTTTTGCCCAAACCGTAAAAACTGATCATCACGAATAATGCGGTTTTGAACACATTATCGTTAAACGCGCCCAAAAACTGCGTCCCAAAGAGCGGCGCAAAACGGCGGGTTGTGTGGAAATTCAGATTGTCTTTTTTAAGGCTCATTGTTAGGATTCTTTGTTTTCGTCTTTTTCGATCAGTTTTTCAGTGGAGTCATCGTCCATCAAAATGCGGTGTGCAGGTCCTTCAAGGTCGTCAAACTGTCCGTTTTTACCCGACCACCAGAAAAACCAGCCGATAATAAAGGCCAAAATAATGCTGATGGGTACAAGGATAAACATACTTTCCATTACATCGCTCCGGTCAAATCGGTCAGGATAAAGGTTTTACCGCTGATGGTCAGATATTCGTTGCGCAGCGCGCCGATGTTTTTATCGTCAAAAAACAATTCGATACGGTCTTTAACCACGCGCCAGTATTGCGGAATATCGGTTTGCTCGAAAGGCGACAATACCGCCGCTGCGGCTGCGTCTTCACTTTGCAGCTTGATTGCGAAGCGTCCGCTTTGCGGCGGATTTTGCGACTCATCGTCTGCCAACATAATAAAAAATCCGGCATGCTCGCCGTCTTGAGTGTGGATACTGAAATAATGCATATTGAAAATTCTTCAAAACCGCCGTCATTTTTCAGACGGCCTAAAATAAAATTTCGTCCATTTTACATCAAATATTAAGTCAAGCAGCCGATTACATTTTTTGTTAGAATACGACGTTTACTTTGTTAATCTGTTCAGACCGCTACCCACTACGTCCCACAAGGGGTGCAACATAGCCGGAGCAGCAGTAAGGTCCCGACAAAAATGCCGTCTGAAACCTCAAGGAGCATAAAATGACACAAAAATTAATCTTGGTTTTGAACTGCGGCAGCTCTTCTCTCAAAGGTGCCGTATTGGATAACGACAGCGGCGAAGTATTGCTGAGCTGCCTTGCCGAAAAACTCAATCTGCCCGATGCCTACATCACCTTCAAATTCAACGGCGAAAAACACAAAGTCGACCTGTCTGCCAAGCCCGACCACACCGGTGCAGTTGAAGCCCTGATGGAAGAACTCAAAGCCCACGGCCTCGACACCCGTATCGGCGCGATCGGCCACCGTGTGGTAAGCGGCGGCGAATTGTACAGTGAATCCATTTTGGTTACCGACGATGTTATCGCTGGTATCGAAAAATGTATTCCACTTGCTCCTTTACACAACCCGGCTCACCTTTTGGGCCTGCGCGCTGCACAAACCATTTTCAAAGGCCTGCCGAACGTTGTCGTATTCGACACCGCATTCCATCAAACCATGCCTGAACACGCTTACAAATACGCTGTTCCACATGAATTGTATGAAAAATACGGCTTGCGCCGCTACGGCGCGCACGGTACCAGCTACCGCTTCGTCGCCGACGAAACCGCACGCTTCCTCGGTAAAGACAAAAAAGATTTGCGCATGGTTATTGCCCACTTGGGTAACGGCGCATCCATTACCGCCGTTGCCAACGGCCAATCTCAAGACACCAGCATGGGCCTGACTCCGCTGGAAGGTTTGGTAATGGGTACCCGCAGCGGCGATATCGACCCTGCCGTTTTCAGTTTCTTGGCTGAAAACGCCAACATGACCATTTCCCAAATTACCGAAATGCTGAACAAAAAATCCGGCCTGCTCGGTATTTCCGGTTTGTCCAACGACTGCCGTACCATCGAAGAAGAAGCTGCCAAAGGCCATCCGGGCGCCAAACTGGCTTTGGAAATGTTCATCTACCGCTTGGCTAAATACATCGGCAGCATGACAGTAGCGGCAGGCGGTTTGGACGCATTGGTTTTCACCGGCGGTATCGGTGAAAACTCCGACATCATCCGCGAACGCGTATTGGGCTACTTGGGCTTCCTCGGTCTGCACATTGACCAAGAAGCCAACCTGAAAGCCCGCTTCGGTAATGCCGGTGTGATTACCACTGCCGACAGCAAAGCTGTTGCCGTTGTGATTCCTACCAACGAAGAATTGATGATTGCACACGATACAGCCCGTCTGAGCGGCCTGTAATCCATCATCATTGAAAACCTGTCCGCAAGGACAGGTTTTTTATTGTGTATAGATGAAGAAAATTTTGAGAATATATTGAGAAAAGCCGGTAAACATTACGTTTGCCGGCTTTTCCGTTTGATCCACTCGCAGTTTCTGCGAATTCTCTTTTAAGTATTTTTCATAGGGTTGCATGAATGCTATTTTTTACCGTTCTTAATACCCTCACTCAACACCTGTTGAAAACGCTCGTAATCACAAAAGCCCTTTTCATCTTTTTCACAGCCTTTGAGCGTTAAAGCTGTTTGGTTTGGTGGTGTCGCTAAACTTAATGGCATGGTGTTAATCAGCTGTTCGGTAGATTGATACACATAATCCAACTTAAATTTGAGCTTACCACTTGGTTTGTGCTTCCACACTTCAAATAGCAGCTTGCCACCGATTGGGATATTTTCCAATGAACCATCTAATTCATAAGGCTCAACACCTAATGCAGCCAGCAGAGCGACGATATTAGAATCGTGTCCAACCAATAAGTTAATTTTATTTTCGCTATTTAGCTGCTGCTGAATAAATGCCAATAACGGATATGATGCATTTTGTGCTAACGCTTCATTGTTTTTAAATAAAGTACGGTAATATTCGTTTTTAATTTCGTTAATTGCGCGCCATTTTTCTTGGCTATCCACACGACCGTTTGCAATTTCAGAATCAGGCTTACCCACATAATGTGCGAGCAATAATGCACTGACAATTTTCTTCCCGGTGCTGATAGACCCCGTAATCTTGACCGACTTGCCGTCTTTGATACTGTATTCACCGACTTTTCCACCTAAATCACATTCGCCTTTTTGCAAACAGTTTGGTGAATTTTTATAATCGATGATTTCACTCAATAGCGCATAATTTGGCGCTAATTTTTGCTGTAAAGCGGTTAAATCAACGTTATTTTTTGCAGATTCAATCAAAGCTTGGCTTGGATTGTGCGCCTGCGTGTTAAAAATTGGATCTTTTTCTGAACCAATTTCACCGTGATGTTGCAGTTGAACATTACAGCCTGCAAAAGCTCCCGCCACAATGGCCTGACCTGTTGCAATGGTGCGTTGCACTCCATTCGCATAAGCGAAAATACCTTCACCCGATGCACAACGATCTGTCGTTAATAATCCTTTATCCGCAAGCCATTGTCCTAAATATTGGCCGAAATAGGTTTCTAGCACTGTCCCTTTTGCCGTGAGATAACCAGATGGCACATCCCATTTTGCCCACGCATACGGGGAATATTTCGCCATTTCTTGCGGATCTTTTTCCACTGGTGAACGCAATCCGTGTCGGCTGAAAATCAATACTTTCTCTAATTCATAATCAGAACTTGAGGAAGTTTGACCATTTTCTGTTGCAAACGCACTACTTGCTAAAGCTGAGCCAAGCAAAAGTGCGGTGAATTTTAGGGTTATTTTTTTCATATTCGATACCTAATCATTTAATGTTGAAATTGAGCTATAAAAATTCAAGGCATATTTGGTGCCGTAAACTAACACCATAAATACTGCAACAATATTGACTACCGCTTAATCAGTGCAATATTAAGATACTGATAGATAGGTTTAGAACTTATAACTGATGGTAAACAGCAAAGTCCTGCCTCGTGCGTAGTTGTTCAAGACGGAGCGTGTCGTACCGCCATATTTGCCATTGCATAAACCGTTGGCATCGCATTCGACTTCCTCATCATCTAAACCGCCTTTTCTTTCAAATACGCTGAAATAGCGCTGGGTTGCGGCATCATTTGCGGCGTCCAAAGGATCGACATAGCGTTTATTGAAGGCATTTTGAATGTCGAAACGAAGGATAAGGTTTTTCTTCGGTTCATAATTGGCATAGAAATCAAAAATCATCGGCTGTCTGTTGATGCTTTCTGTTTTTTTGATCACCCTTCTGCCCATTTGATGTGAAGAGTAGGTATTAGCACCGGTTGTACCGTCAACAAATTCCTCCTCAGTCGTCGCCCGTGTACTTTTGCCGTAATAGCGCATAATGCCGCCGATGGTCAATTTGTTGCCCAACCATCGGGACCCTAATTCAAACCGACCGTAATCTCGGGGCAGGCGGGAAATTTTGCTTAAGCCGTAGCCTTGTTTGATTTGGTCTTCTTTAGAAGAGTTGCGGGGAGATTCGCTGGCATCGCTATAATTGGTCGGCTGGTTGGTTTTTTGATAGGCGTAAGACAGGATGGTAAAAAAGCGGCCGAAATCATAGTTCATTTCCACTTCCAAACCATTTTTATGGACAGGTTTGGCATAGTTTCTATGCTGGATGGAGTATTGCAGGCCGGTACTGGTTACCCAGCTGGGTGCTTTGTCCAAATCCCACCATTTGCCATAAACATTGTGGATATAGTTGTTTATCCTACTGCGATAGGCAACCAGTTTGAAACCCAATACATCATCCGGCTTGAAAATCCCTTTTTTGAAGGTATTGAAACCTATTTGGTAAGTATTGGCCTGTTCCGGCTTGAGGGTGGTATTGACGCCCGAGTCGCCGATTTGTGAAAAATACATTTCTTGAATATTCGGCATTCTATGCGTGCGCGAATAGCTGATAAACGGCATAAAGTAGTCGTTAACATTGATGTTTAATGCCACCGAATGGTTTACCGCATGCTTTTTACCGGATTTGGTATAAACCGGTTCGTAAAGGTCGCAGCTTGGTGTGCAATGCTGTTTATAAATTTTGGAATCTTCTCCAAATGCTTTTTTAAAGTCTTCTTGGGTATTGAAGTAGTCGGTATATTCGCCCTTGTAGCGGTAGTTGACCATATTGGCGCTGTAATTCAATTGATAAATACCTTTTTTCAAGGAAGTATCAAAATAGAAGGTATTGAATTTTTGCTGGCCTGAAGGTTGCAATATCGTTGATTTTTGGGGAAATATTCCTTTGTCTCCTTTGAAGCGGCCTAAAAAACTGTACAGGCCAGCATCTTGATCGGGACCGTCGTAAAACAAGCTCAGCTCTTCCGGAAAGCGGTTTTTACTGTATTGGTTTTTAAAGAAATTGAAACCGACGGTAGCTTTTAAATCTGTTTTTTGGGGAAGTTTGAAAGAAAAGCTGTTGTTGATATCCAAAAGATTGGCTGTGTTTTTGGTTTCCAAATAATCCAACAGCCCCCATCCTGAAAAACGTGAGTTTTTCGGATATTTTTGTTTACCCAGATTATGGGCGGCCAATACGTTTAAATCGACATAATCGCCAATGTTTAAGTTGTAATTGGCTTGGTAGTTGCGGTTTTCTACTTTGCGGCTGCCGATACGGTTGTTCATGGTACGAAGCTGAAGGTCCAGCTTGTTGTTGTCGTTTTCATATTCCACTTTGACTAAATGGCTGTTTGAGCGTTGTTGCAGGCTAGTCGGGTCGATTGGAGTCAGGTCCCATTGCGGTGCCAAATTCTCTTTCCAGCTTCTTTCCAAGTCATCGACATAATCTCTTTGTAAAACTTCAGGATCGTTATATTTTTTGGAGAAAGGGTAGTCCCAATAGCTTTTGCCGACTGCGTTACGTTTGGAAAAGTCACGAACCCAGAGATTTTGTTCGTGGTCGAATTTCAATAAGTTGCTTTCAAAATATTCTTGTTTTTTACGGTCCAAATATTCTTCGCCAAAATTGCCGATACGCTGACCGCCGCCGCCCACTTTATAGTTTTGCTCGACATTACGGTGGCTGTAACCATATAACGCGCCAAGGCGCGCACCGCTGTCAAACCATTTTTGTACCGCTCCGGTTGCCATAAAATTGCTTTTGGTGCTGTTTGTGCCGGTCAATCCTTTGGTTAAAAGGCCGAAGGTATGGTTTCCGTGTACCACATCATCTACCCGTAAAGTACGGAAATTGGCTGTACCGGATAAAGTATTGATGCCGTTGGCACCCGAGAAACTGCCTTTGGTTACATCCACACCGGCAATAAAATTGGGATCCAGTGCCGTACCAAATTGCGAGGAGCTGCCGCTGCGTCCGGCATCGGCGGAAGTGGAATAGAAGGTTTGGGTTACGCCGTCAACCATCGTATTGACACGTCCCAAACCGCTATCGCCACGGATATTAACTGCCAATACCCCCGATCCCTTGTCTTGTTGGGTGAAGACGCCGGGCATGCTCCGAACGATGGTATCGATGTTTTCGCTGGATTGATAAACCCGTTCACGCGAACTTTTGGCTTGGCCTTCGGTAAAAACTTTTTTCTCTTTGGCAATGTGTTTGCCTTTGACTTGAATTTCATCAAGCTCTTGAGTTGAAACTTCTTCTTCTGCGTGTGCGATACTTGTTATAGCCAGTAAAGATAATGTCAGTAGATTTAATTTGAAATTCGGATTCATGATAGTTACCTCAGAAACGAAGTCGCTACTTTATAACATATTATTAAACTTTACAAATATTTTGAAAATGGTTTTTATTTATTAAAAAATAAAGTAAAATTTTGTTTTATAAGATAATCCAACCGCATATGATTAATCTGGCTGAAAAGATAAAGCAGGTCTGAATTTGAATTGGGTTGGTTGAGAAAAGGGGAGATTTAATTGAATTTAAACAGCCGGAAGAAGAAAATTTGATTGCGCTATGTGAATTGAGCCGTCGGTTTCAAATGAAACCGGTAAAAAACATGAAATGCAAAATATAAAGTCGATATAGAAAGGTTTGAAGTCAGTTGAAGAAAAGGCCGTCTGAAAATGATATTTCAGACGGCCTTTATTGTTTGTTTTAAGCCTTATTCCGGACCGCGGAATGTATCGTGGCAGGATTTGCAGGTTGCACCGGTTTCGCCGTAAGCGGCTTTGATTTCTTCGAGCTTGCCGGTTTGGGCAGCGGCGTTGAGTTTTTCAACCGCAGCAACGAATTTTTCTTCTTCGGCTTTGAATGTTGCTGTGTCTGTCCAGATGGCAGGCAGGGCGCGGCCGTTGCCTTGAGGATCGGATTCAAACAGGGTGAACGGTTTTTTGCTGTTTTCAGCAAAAGTGGCTGCAGCTTGTTTGAATTTCTCAACGTCGTAAGGCTCTTCGTCTTTGACCATTTTGCCCATGCGGGTAAACTCAGGCATCATGGATTTGAATGCGGCCGTACGGTCTTCGGAAATAGGGCCTTTAGGCTGGGAAGGCGCGCCGCTGCCGCCGCAGGCGGAAAGGGTAAGCGCCACTGTTGCCAAAGCAACAGGGAGAAAACGGGTTTTCATATGGAGTGTGTCCTATTGTAATGATATGATTATCGTTAAATTTAAAATCAGCCGGTCAACCACTCAGGCCGTCTGATAAGGCGTTATCATACCTTAAAACCCAAGTCTGAAACGAGTACAGAAAGGAAACGATATGGCAATTTTGATTACCGGGGCATCGGCAGGATTCGGCGCGGCAATGTGCCGCACCTTTGTTGCAGCAGGCTATCATGTCATCGGCGCGGCACGGCGCGAAGACAAATTGCAGCAGTTGGCAGAGGAATTGGGCGAGCAGTTTTACCCTTTGGAAATGGATGTTTCGCGCACGGAGTCGATTCAAAACGCTTTGAACAGCCTGCCCGAGCATTTGTCCGAAATCGATTGCCTGATCAACAACGCCGGTTTGGCTTTGGGTTTGGATACTGCCGATAAAGCCGATTTTGGCGATTGGGAAACCATGATTCAAACCAATATCATCGGCCTGACTTTTCTGACCCGACAGATTTTGCCGCAAATGGTCGCGCGCAAACAGGGCTATATCATCAATTTGGGTTCGATTGCCGGCAGTTATGCTTATCCCGGCAGTAATGTCTATGGCGCGACCAAGGCTTTTGTGCGTCAATTCAGCATGAATCTGCGCGCCGAATTGGCAGACAAAAACATCCGCATTACCAATATCGAACCGGGCTTGTGCGGCGATACCGAGTTTTCCAACGTCCGTTTCAAAGGCGACGACCAGCGTGCGGCCGAGGTTTATGAGAATGTCGAGTTTATCCAGCCGCAAGATATTGCCGATACCGCTTTATGGCTCTATCAGCGTCCGGCGCGGATGAACGTCAATTCCATCGAAATCATGCCGGTTGCCCAGACCTTTGCAGGCATGAAAGTTTACCGCGACGAGCCTGCACCGGCGAAGGAAGAAACGTTTGAAAAACAAAGCATGTCTTTGTTTGGAAAAATTAAATCTTGGTTTAAGTAATCGGCATAAGGCCGTCTGAACGTTTCAGACGGCCTCTTTGTTATCTGAAATTGAGTAAACACGCTATAATGTAATTTTTTATTAACAAGGCCGTCTGAAAGGCTGTTTCAGTTATGAACGCAATCAAACAAAAAATCTTAGAACAAGCGCAGCGCGATGGCGTGCAGGTAACCGCATTGCGCGAGCAAGTGCTTGATATTGTTTTGAAACAAAGCGGCGTGATTAAAGCCTACAACGTTCTGTCGCAGATGCAGCAGCAAAGCGAGGGTGTGGTTGCGCCGCCGACGGCCTACCGCGCCCTTGATTTTTGGGCGGAACAGGGCGTTTTGCACAAAGTGGCGGCGGTCAACGGCTATATTTTGTGCAGCCACGCGCAGCACGAGTGCAACGACCATTGCCACGACCACGAAGAAACAGAGGCGCACCACAGCGCGTTTATTTTGGTTTGCACCGAATGCGGTACGGCGGATGAGCAGACCTTGAGCCAAGAATGGGCGGCCTTGCGTGCAGGCGTGGCTGAAACCGGTTTCTCATTAAAAGAAGAACATGTTGTTTTAACAGGAATTTGTAAAAAATGTCAGAAGTAAAAAAGACTAAAGTCCACCTGATTTCAGGCTTTCTCGGAACAGGTAAAACCACCGCACTCAAAAGTCTGATGGCGCAAAAAGACCCGAATGAAAAATGGGTCATCATCGTCAACGAATTTGGCGAAATCGGCATTGACGGCGCCGTCTTGAGCGACAACGGCATTCCCGTGGCCGAAATTGCCGGCGGCTGTTTGTGCTGTACTGCCGGCGCGCAAATGGGGACGACCGTACAAAAAATGCTGCGCGATGCCCAACCCGACCGCTTGATGATTGAAGCCAGCGGTCTGGCGCACGCCGCCAGCGTTATTGACGAACTGAAAGCCAAACCGCTCGACAGCATGCTGGAAATTGGCGCCGTCTTTACCGTTGTCGATCCGCGCCAGTTTATTAATCCCGATTACGCGCAACAAGCCTTGTATAAAGACCAAATCGGCATTTGCGACGTATTGGTCGCCAGCAAAACCGACTTGTGCACGCCGGATCAACTGGCCGAATTTCATGATAAAGCGGCCAAACTGTTCCCGCCCAAAGCCAAAGTGGTTGAAGTCCAAAATGCGCAACTCGACATCCAATGGCTTGACATTCCCGTTATCGAAAAATCACGTTACCGCCTCAAAGCCCTGCCGGACAACACCATGGGCTTCCAGTCGCAAGGCTTCACATTCCCTGCCGGACGCGATTTCGACGGCGAAAAATTGACCGATTTCTTCAATGACCTGCCTAAATTGACAGACGGCCTCGTCCGTGCCAAAGGCGTGTTCCAAGTGCTCGGTACTTGGGTATGGCTCAACTGGGTGGACGGACAATGGGGCGCAAATCAGGTTTCATGGCGTCGCGACTCGCGCTTCGAGCTGATTGCCAAATCCTTTGATGCGGATTTGATTGAGAAAAAATTGCTGGAGGCTTTGGAGAAGTAAATCATCGTCCAAACGCTTATTAATCCGTTACGATAACGCCGTCTGAAGCAAGCGGTTTCAGACGGCCTTCAAATCAAAAAAATAGAGGAACACTTAACCATGTGGCGTTATATCTTTCATCGTTTGCTCCTTTTGATTCCCACGCTGTTGGGGATTTTGGCGATTACTTTCGCCGTGATTCAGTTTGTTCCCGGCGGCCCGGTGGAGCAGATGGTTCAGCAGCTGACGCAGGGCGCGGTTGGCGGCGAGACGGCGGGACACAGTATGCCCGGAACTTTGGCCAAAAACGGCAACCGCATCAGTGCGGAGGATTTGGCCGCGCTGAATGCTTTATACGGTTTCGACAAGCCGCCTTTGACGCGTTTTGCCGATATGGTATGGAAATTCGCCCGTTTCGATTTGGGCGAGAGCTTTTTCCATCACCAAACTGTGTTTGAATTGGTGAAAGAGAAAATGCCGGTATCGATGAGTTTGGGTTTGTGGACGTTTTTCCTGACTTATTTGATATGTATTCCGTTGGGTATTGCCAAGGCGGTCAGGGATGGCAGCCGATTCGATACGATTACGGGCATGATCATTTTGGTCGGCTATACCGTACCGCCGTTTGTCTTGGGCTTGGTGTTGCTGGTGTTGTTTGGCGGCGGCAGCTTTTTTGCCTGGTTCCCGCAGGGCGGTTTGGTCGGCGATGATTTCGATACGCTCTCTTGGGCCGGTAAAGTCAAAGATTATTTGTGGCATATGGCCTTGCCGATTACCGCTTCGGTGGCAGGCAACTTGGCGGTGATGACCGTATTGACGAAAAACGTGTTCCTTGAAGAAATCCGTCGCCAATATGTTTATACCGCGCGGGCCAAGGGCTTGCCTGAGAAACAGATTTTGTGGAAACATATTTTCCGCAACGCCATGATTCCTCTGATTACCGGTTTCCCGGCCGCATTTATCGGCGCATTCTTTACCGGAAGCCTGTTGATTGAAACGCTGTTCTCGCTGGACGGGTTGGGTTTGCTGTCTTACGAGGCAGTGATGAAACGTGATTATCCTGTCGTAATGGGCACGCTGTATGTGTTCACGCTGATGGGGTTGTTGGCTAAATTGGTGTCGGATATTTCTTATTCGTGGGTCGATCCGCGCATTCACTTTGGCGGACAGAAATAAGGCCGTCTGAAAATATCTTCAATCCATTATTAAAGAATGTTTCGAACCATGAAAAAGAAAAAATCTACTTCAAACCCTACTTGGCAGGCCTTTAAGCAGCATAAGCGCGGTTGGCTGGCTTTGCGGATTTTGGCCGTTTTGTTTGTCGTTACCTTGCTTGCGCCTTTGTGGAGCAACGACAAACCTTTGTGGATACGCTATCAGGGCGAGTATTTCTTCCCTTTGGTAACTGAATACAATGAAACCACATTTGGCGGCGATTTCGATACGCCTGCGGATTATTTGGATCCGCTTATCCGCCACAACATCACTTCAGACGGCAATTTCGCCCTGTATCTGCCCAATCCTTACGATGCCGATACCTTGAACGATTTCGATACGGCCCCCGATCCTGCCAAACCGTCCGAACGGCATATCTTGGGAACGGACGACCGCGGCCGCGACCTGTTGGCGCGCTTGGTTTACGGTTTCCGCGATTCGCTGCTGTTTGCCTTGGTATTGACCGTGGTGACTACCGTAATCGGCGTGGTTGCAGGCGCGGTGCAGGGTTATTTCGGCGGCAAAACCGACCTTCTGATGCAGCGTTTTATCGAGGTTTGGGGCGGTATGCCGGAGCTGTACCTCCTGATTATCCTGTCTTCGTTCTTTAATCCCGGACTGTTGATTTTGCTGGTATTGCTGTCGCTTTTCGGCTGGATGGGCTTGTCCGACTATGTCCGCGCCGAGTTTTTGAAAAACCGTCAGACCGATTACGTTTTGGCGGCGCGCGCGATGGGCGTGAGCAACCGTGAAATCATGTGGCGCCATATCCTGCCCAACAGCTTGACGCCGGTATTGGCCTTTTTGCCTTTCCGTATTTCAGGTGCGGTACTCGCCCTGACCAGTTTGGACTTCTTGGGCTTGGGCGTACCTGCCTCACAGGCGAGCTTGGGCGAGTTGCTGGCGCAAGGCAAAGACAACTTGGACGCGTGGTGGATCGGTCTGTCTGCCGTTGCTACGCTGACGGTGATGCTGCTTTTGCTGGTTATGATCGGCGAAGGTTTGCGTCAGGCATTTGATGTACGCGCACGCAGCTAATTGCTTTTCTAAAGCGTGAAGAGGGTGGGCGGAAAAGCTTATCCTTCATTCTCAAGGCCGTCTGAAAAGTTTCAGACGGCCTCATCCATTCGTTTGAATCATTAAAAACCATGAATCAAGAAATCACATTTCTTACGCTTTTTCTGCTCGGCTTTTTTGGCGGAACGCATTGCGTCGGCATGTGCGGCGGATTGAGCAGCGCATTCGCATTGCAGCTGCCGCCACATTTAAACCGAATCGGGCTGATTGTATTGTTGAACTTAGGGCGCATCAGCAGCTATGTCGTCATTGGCCTGTTGGTCGGTTTGGTCGGGCAGGTTGGCATTTCCTTGGACGATACGCGCGCGGTTCAAAACGGTTTGTATATTGCCGCCAATGTCTTGCTGCTTTTACTTGGGCTGTATCTTGCCGGTATTTCGACTGCCGCAACCAAAATCGAAGGCATCGGCAAACCGATATGGAAACGCCTGAATCCTTTACTGAACAAATTGCTGCCGATTAAATCAGTGCCTGCCTGTTTCGGCGTGGGCGTGCTTTGGGGCTGGCTGCCTTGCGGCTTGGTGTACAGCGCGTCTTTATATGCTTTGGGCAGCGGCAATGCCTTGCACGGCGGACTGTATATGCTGGCGTTTGCGTTGGGGACCTTGCCGAACCTGCTCGCGATGGGCATATTTGCAGCGCAGTTGAAAACCTTTTTGCAAAAACGCATGGTTCGTTTGTGCGCCGGATTATTGGTGGCAGGATGGGCGATATGGCGCTTGGCCGTCTTTGCGATGGGGCAAATCGGGTAGGGAAAAAGGTTTTATCTAGTTTGTTGTTTTGCAATCAAAAAGGCCGTCTGAAAGATTTTCAGACGGCCTTTTCACAAGAAAGATTTAATGAATCAAATTCCAAGTCATTTTGGCGGCAATCAGCAGCAACATGATGCCGAAAGCAATTTTGAGTTTTCGGGCGGGCAGCTTGTGCGCCGTTTTAACGCCGAGCGGGGCAAAGAGGATGGTGGCAATGCTCAAAATGGCTACGGCCGGAAGATAGATAAAGCCTGCCGCACCTTCAGGCAGGTTGGCAATAGGCAAACCGTTGGCAAAATAGCCGATGGTGCCGGCAACTGCAATCGGCCATGCCAGGCCTGAAGATGTGCCGATGGCGCGGTGCGCCGGAAAGTTGCAATACAGTAGGAATGGAACGGATAGTGAACCGCCGCCGATACCGACCCAGCTTGAAGCCGCACCAAAAAGCGTGCCTGCGGCTGTCAGGCCGGGGAGGGCGGGCAGGGTGCGTGAAGGTGTGGGTTTGGAATCGCGTAGGGTTTTGAGTGCGATAAGGGTAAGAAATGCAATAAAGAAAACCTGCAAAGCCAGCGTCGGCATATATTTTGCCGTTGCTGCGCCGAGGAAGACGCCGAGTATCATGCCCGGCGTCATCCGGCGGACGGTTGCCCAATCGATGGCGTATTTTTTATGCTGGGCATACATGCTGGAGAAGGTGGTAAACACCATGACGGCAAAGGAAGTGCCGATGGCGAGATGCTGTGCATAGGGGTGGTTGCCTACGCCTTGCAGTTGCAATGCCCATAAGACAACGGGGACAACCAGCGTGCCGCCGCCTACGCCGAACAGCCCGGCAATAAAGCCCGCCGCGCTGCCGACGGCGAGCAGGGCAAGGATGATGTCCCAAGACCACATTTCAGACGGCCTTGTCGTGTTTGTGTGATTTATGGCGTTTTTTAAACCAACGGATGACTGCCATCACATAACCGGACAAGCTGTAACCGAGGAAAAACAGGAAGAGGACGAGCGAAGGCTCCCAATTGATCAAAAGCAGAATCAATACGGCCAACACCATGCCCATAAACGGCACTTGGCGGCGGATGTTGATTTCTTTGAAGCTCCAAAACGGAATCTGCACAATCATGGAAATGCCGGCAAACAGGGTGATACCCAATGCCCACCAATGCACGTTGGGGAAACGCTCGACGCTGTGGTTGACCCAAATCAGGCCAACAATCAACGCAGCGGCAGTCGGGCTGGGCACGCCGATAAACCAGCGTTTGTCGACTTTGCCGATAAGCGTGTTGAACAGTGCCAAACGCAGGGCGGCGCAGGCGCAGTAGATAAAGGCAACGGAATAACCGATTTTGCCAAATTGCCAAAGTTGCCATTTGTAGGCAATCAGGGCAGGCGCGACGCCGAAGCTGACCATATCGGCAAGGCTGTCGAGCTGTTCGCCGAACGCGCTTTGGCTGTTGGTCAGCCGCGCCACGCGTCCATCCATACCGTCGAGCAGCATGGAAAGGAAAACTGCAATCGCCGCTGTTTCATAACGTCCGTGCATAGACTGGGTAATGGCAAAGAAGGCGCAAAACAGTGCGGCGATGGTAAAGGAATTGGGCAGCAGGTAAATGCTGTTTTTGCGGATGGAGTTGCGCGGTGGAATCGGATTTTCTGTATTTTGTGAGTTGTCCATAATGTTTCCGTATATGCTGCGGGTGCAGATGAGGCATTATACCGCATTGGCAGGTTAAGGATTTTTAAAAGGCAGTCGTAGTTTCACTTCATCAGCATAAAGTTTCAGACGGCCTTTATTGCGTCAGTCAAACAACTCGCCCTGCGCCTGCTCTTTGGTCACGCGTACGTCGGTTTCGCCGTCGGCAAAAGTGATGTGCAGTTTCTGCCCTTGTTTCAACGTATCGGCATTGCGGATGACTTGTCCGCGGGTGTTTTTGACGACGGAGAAACCGCGCTCTAGAATATGCTGCGGCGATACGGCTTCGAGCAATGCTGCTTGGGCGGTCAGGCTTTGACGGCGGTGGGTAAGCAGCTGGCGGAAGGAATGCGATAAGGCCGTCTGAAAGTGGTCGATGTTGTGTTTGTAAATGGAAACATCAGGATGGCAATGTTTCAGGGTTTGGGTTTGGCGTTCAAAACGGGCGGTATGGGCGCGGAGGTTTTGCGTCATCGAGTAAGACAGCGTTTGCGCCAGTTTGCTGATTGAAGCGCGCTGATCGTCAAGTTTTTGGCGCGGATGACGGATTTGCCGCGCGAGCCAGTCGAGTTTTTGGCTGGCATCGAAATAGCGTTGTTCCAAAACGGTTTTCAGACGGCCTTTGGCTTGGGCGAGGCGGTGTAACGATTCTTGGCGGTTTGGGCTGACCAATTCTGCCGCGCCGGTCGGCGTGGGCGCGCGTACGTCGGCAACAAAATCGGCAAGCGTGAAATCGGTTTCGTGTCCTACGCCGCTGACAACGGGAATCGCGCAGGCTTCAATGGCACGCACGACCGGCTCTTCATTAAACGCCCACAAGTCTTCAATGCTGCCGCCGCCGCGACAGACAATCAACACATCGCATTCGGCGCGTTGCGAAGCGGTTTTAATCGCTTGGGCAATTTGCAACTCGCTGCCTGTACCTTGAACGGGCGTCGGATAAACGATAATGGGAATTTCAGGCGCGCGGCGGTTTAAGGTGGTTACAACATCGCGCAATGCCGCCGCCGCCAGGCTGGTGATGATACCGATACATTGCGGACGGGCGGGCAACGGTTTTTTGCGTTCCGCTGAAAACGCGCCTTCCGCCTGCAACTGCGCTTTCAATCGCTCATAGGCTTCGTAAAGCTGCCCCAAGCCTTTGAGCCGCACCTCGTTCACGGTAATCTGAAATTCGCCCCGCGCTTCATAAATACTGATTTTTCCTGATACTTCGATATGGTCGCCTTCTTTCAAAGGCTTCGCCAAACGCGCCGCCGCACCTTTAAACATCGCGCAACGTACCTGCGCGCGGCTGTCTTTGAGCGAGAAATAATAATGTCCGCTGGCGGCATGGGTCAGGTTGGACACTTCGCCGGCAATCCACAAGCCTGCGAGATGGTCTTCCAACAAGGCTTTGGCGAGGGCGTTGAGTTCGGATACGGAAATGGAGGAGGGTGCGAAGAGTTCGGACATTACGAAACAGAAAAATTGGGGAAAGCTGAATTATAAGGGTTTTAGGGCGATTCGTTGTATTCGTTTTTATGAAACTTGCGCCCTTTGTTTTAATATTATCAAAGCCGCATGTTCAGACGGCCTTGTCCGGGCAGGCTTGTGTTATATTATCGTTTGATTTTCGCTTCAAAAGCCGTGCGTATGCCCAAACTCCACCAAATTATCGAGCGCCATTGGCAATCCCCCAATCCGTTTTTGTCTTTGCTGTTAAAACCATTGTCCAAGCTGTTTGCCAAAATTGCGGCGAAACGGCGCGATGATTTTGTTTCAGGCCGTCTGAAAAGCGAAAAATTGCCTGTGCCAGTGGTGGTGGTCGGCAATATCCATGCAGGCGGAACAGGGAAAACGCCGATAGTCGCCGCGCTGGTGTCGGGTTTGCAGAAAAAGGGCGTTAAGGTCGGCATCATCAGCCGGGGTTACGGGCGCAAGAGCAAGGCGGTTCATGTATTGAATACAGCCAGCAGCGCGGCAGATGCAGGCGACGAGCCTTTATTATTATTTCGCCAAACCGGTGCGCCTACGGCGGTAGGCAGCAGCCGTACAGAAGCAGGCAGGGCATTGCTTGCGGCGCATCCGGAGCTTAAATTGATTGTGGCCGACGACGGTTTGCAACATTATGCCTTGCAACGCGATATGGAAATTGCCGTATTTCCTGCGGCAGATACAGGGCGTACCAATTTGGATTTACTGCCCAACGGCAGCTTGCGCGAACCTTTGTCTCGATTGGCTTCCGTTGATGCGGTTGTCGTCAGCGGAGGGAAAGCAGATGCGGCATTTAGGCCGTCTGAAAATATGTTTGCCAGCCATATTGAAACAGGGCGGATTTACCGTTTGAACAGGCCGTCTGAAAAATTGGATTTTGCGGGTTTGGGAAATCAAACCGTCGCCGCCGTCGCCGGTATCGCCAAGCCGGAGCGTTTTTTCGATTCGTTGCGGAACATGGGCATCACCTTGAACCAAACCGTTGCACTGCCCGACCATGCCGACATCGCAGCAGCAGACTTGCCCAATGCGGATGTGGTCATTATTACGGAGAAAGATGCAGTCAAGTTTTCAGACGGCCTTAATCTGAATCATGTATGGGTCTTGCCTGTTTGTGCGATAATTGAACCTAATTTGGCGGTGTTCGTATCCGCGAAAGTTTCAATCTAAATGCTTATATATGTTTCACAGATGTTTTAAAGATGATCTTCAAACTACGCGATAGGAGTAAATCATGAAGTTAAAATATTTGTTGGTCGCTTGCGCAGCTTTATTTGTATCCACTCAAAGCCTGGCTGCTAAACCAAGTGATGAATCTGCAATGAAATGGTTGGAGATTCAAGACATAAGCAATAATTATAGCGAGAAAGTACAACGTTCTTTGGAGATGGTGAATAAAGAGGACAATGAGCGCTTGTTAGCGATGACGCCCAAAACGCAAAAAGCGCAGATGAAGGCGGTCATCAGCCGTTATATGAAAAATATGCAAGACGATTTGAGCCGCCCTGAGTTGAAAAAACAATGGTTGGATGAAGAAAAGCGTGCCGTACAGAAAGTATTTACACAAGAAGAAGTCGATGCAACCAACCGTTTTTTCTCTTCGGCTCAGGGAAAAAATATTTTGAAAAAGATAAGAAGTTTACAACAGCATGGTGGAAATCTTGAGGATGTATTGAGCCAATCGGATATAGAAAAGATGGCTGAAGCATTTGGGCATGGTGCTGGCAAGTCTGCGCTCGAAAAAGTCAAGCATTTCGATAAGCTGAGCGATGAGATTATCCAAAAAAACATGAGTCAAAACTACCTCAATGCAAGCGATAAATATACGCCCGCTTTTGAGGCTCAAACACGCGATATTTTGTGTAAGGGTAATAAACATTCTTCGGAATGTGCCAAATAATTTTCCGACTATCTGAAAATATTTTTTTATTGAAAAGGAGAAAAAATGAAACTGAAAACCTTATTATTGCCCTTCGCCACGCTGGTCTTGTGTGCCAATGCGTTTGCCGCGCCGCCCAGTGATGCGTCGCTGGAGCGTTTGTTTGAAGTTCAGAAGATGGATGCACTGCTGAATCAGTCTCTCCAAAGCGATGGAGGTATTGTGCTCTCTGATCCGAAGATACAGGATTTTTTAAAAGATGTGCCAAAAGATAAGCGTCCACAGTTAGAAGAGGTCCTTAAAAAATATACAAATCAATTAATGAACGAAATTAATGCACTACAAGAGAATACCCAGGTACATAAAGCAGCTTTAGATGGTATAAAGGCGGTTTATACTCAGGAAGAAGTCAACGCATTGATTGACTTTTACGGCACTGCAGTGGGGCAATTATACTTACTAAAACGCCGCGCTATTTTGAGGCTACAATGAATCTAATATTGAGAATTATCACTGAAAAATACGAAAAATCCAGTAAAAACAAAAATTTAGTCCGTAAAATCCGTCAGATCATGTACAACGGCAAAAATCCTGACCAAGTCTGTACACGGCAAACAAAGCAAGCAAAGAAAACGGCACGGAAAAAATGATGCCTCTTGAGGCCGTCTGAAAACGAGCGCAGCGAGTTTCGCCAAAACGAGTGCAGCGAGTTTCACTAAAACCACCAAACCCGAAAGTAAACCCCCATGGAAAAAAAATTCTTAGACATCCTTGTTTGTCCTGTTACCAAAGGCAAACTCGAATACCATCAAGACAAACAGGAATTGTGGAGCCGTCAGGCGAAGCTGGCTTATCCGATTAAAGACGGCATCCCTTATATGCTGGAAAACGAAGCGCGAGCGTTGAGCGAAGAGGAACTGAAAGCATGACCGAATTTGTCGTATTGATTCCGGCGCGGTTGGATTCTTCACGTCTGCCGGGCAAGGCTTTGGCTGATATTCATGGTAAACCGATGGTTGTACGCGTTGCCGAACAAGCAGCAAAAAGCGAGGCTGCGCGTGTTGTCGTTGCCACCGACCATCCCGATATTCAGACGGCCTGTCAGGTGCACGGTGTCGAAGTGGTCATGACTTCCAATCAACATGAAAGCGGTACAACGCGCCTTGCCGAAGCGGCCAATACGCTGAAACTGCCACAGCATCTGATTGTCGTGAACGTACAAGGCGACGAGCCTTTAATCGATCCCGAACTCATCAACCGTACGGCCAAAGTTTTGGTTGAAAACAATGTGCAAATGGCGACGGCCGCCCACGAATTGCACGATTTTGACGAGTTTATGAATCCCAACGTCGTCAAAGCCGTCCTCGACAAAAACCGCAACGCCATCTATTTCAGCCGCGCTCCGATTCCTTATCCGCGCGACACCATGCGCGCCGAAAAACGCGAATTGCCTTCCGAAACAGCCGTTTTACGCCATATCGGCATTTATGCCTACCGCGCAGGCTTCCTGCAACGCTATTCCGAAATGGAAGTTTCTCCTTTGGAAACCATCGAATCGCTGGAACAATTGCGCGTCTTGTGGCACGGCTATCCGATTGCCGTTGAAATTGCCCAAGAAGCGCCAGCCGCCGGCGTGGATACGCAGGAAGATTTGGACAGGGTAAGGGCTGTGTTCGAGGCCGTCTGAAAGGAAAAAACATGAATGATTTACGCCATTTGAGCCGTGACGAACAAAAACTGCTTGCCGATGTCGCTTTGCTGGTCAAAGACGACGATCAAGAGTTCAACTACGAAATGTTGAAAGTGGCCGCGCCCGATGAAGCCAGCGGCGAATTTTGGTTTCGCATGGCAGAAATGCTCAGCACCCTGCCGCCCAACCAGTCTTTAGATTTGCGCATGACCGGTGGACGGTTGGCGGTCGCCGTATCGATTTTATCGGTGTTGTTGCAGGAAAGCCCCGACATTCCCCAGCTTTGGGCGCAAAAAGTGATTGCGCTCAACTATCTGGCACACGGCCATCGGACACGCGCCCTCGGTTTGGCGCAACAGCCGGACAAAGCGGCAGAAGCCAACGAGGAAGAATATTTGGCAAAAGCCTTGTCCCAAAATCTACTTTCCACGTTGAAAGACGCGTTGGAACGCTTCCCCGAAGACAGCTGGTTTATCGAAATGCGCGATGATGCGTGGCAGCACTTTGGCGCAGAGCAGGCCGTCTGAAGTTTTGAACGATAAACGCAAGGCGTGTAGAATTAAACAAACATCAAATCCATAAACCAAGAAGGACTCATCATGAAAGTATTATTGTTGGGCGCACCCGGCGCAGGCAAAGGCACTCAGGCCCAATTCATCACTGCCGCATTCGGCATTCCTCAAATTTCTACCGGCGACATGCTCCGCGCGGCCATCAAAGCAGGCACCCCGCTGGGTTTGGAAGCAAAAAAAATTATTGATGAAGGCGGTTTGGTGCGCGACGACATCATCATCGGCATGGTGAAAGAACGCATCGCCCAAGACGACTGCAAAAATGGTTTCCTGTTTGACGGTTTCCCACGCACATTGGCACAAGCCGAAGCGATGGTTGAAGCAGGCGTGGATTTGGACGCGGTTGTTGAAATCGACGTACCCGACAGCGTGATTGTCGACCGCATGAGTGGTCGCCGCGTGCATTTGGCTTCCGGCCGTACTTACCATGTTACCTACAATCCGCCTAAAGTCGAAGGCAAAGACGACGTAACCGGCGAAGATTTGATTCAACGCGATGACGACAAAGAAGAAACCGTGAAAAAACGCCTTGCCGTTTACCACGAGCAAACCGAAGTTTTGGTTGATTTTTACAGCAAACTGGAAGGCGAACACGCGCCGAAATACATCAAAGTTGACGGCACCCAAGCAGTAGAAGCCGTGAAAGCCGAAGTATTGAAAGGTTTGGGCAAATAAGTTTTGCCGAAGTAAAATCATGAGGCCGTCTGAAAAAATATTTTCAGACGGCCTTTTCATATTATTGTATGAGGATCAACTGAATTTTTGTTCTAGTTCTTTTGCTAGAGTCCATCCTGCTGCTTCAAGTAATGCAACAGAAATAGTTGGTGCAACAACGCTGCCTAAGCCTGGAATTAATTTTGAAAGTTCTTTTGCCATTGTTTTTATGGGTTGTTTTAACATGGTATTTTTAATTGCAGCAATAGCCATTGCCTTGGCAGCTGCTTCGGTCATATTGCCACCAAAAACAGCACAAAGACTTGTGCACATGGTAGTCATTGTAACCATATCTGTAGCGATACCCAGTCCTGGTACTGGTATGGCGTTGCCTGCGGCAGCAGCAATTGCATGAGAATGAATAATTTTATGGCATTTTGATTCTTGGTCTGGTGTCATGGTTTTCTCACAATAGGTAAAGTATAAAATCATTAAATACTACGTTATTCGTAGTAAATAATCAAGAGAAATATACGAGATTCGTAACTTTGATTTTTAGGATAGAAGTTATGAATTTACAAGAAATTTTTACAAGGCGATTTAAGGAAGCAAGAAAAGCAAAAAATTTGACGCAGGAGAAGCTGGGACTGGCGATAGGATTAGATGAGTTTGTGGCAAGTACGCGTATTAATCGTTATGAGAAAGGAAATCATCAGCCTGATTTGAATACTTTGCAGAAAATTGCTGAAGTATTGGAAGTTCCACCAGCCTTTTTTTTCAGCGATGATGAATTTTCTGTAAAAATTTTAGATTTATATAAGAATAATTAAGGTATGTTGTGATGAGGCCGTTTGAAAAAATATTTTCAGACGGCCTTTTGTGTACAAAAGCTGTTAAAATCGAAGCTATAACCGTTTATCCGCAGGCATCTTATGAATCCCTTAATCTCCGACTTCCAAACCCAGCAACAACGCACTCCCGTCATCGTCGCCCTTGATTTTGCCAACGAAAAAGACACGCTCGGATTTGTCCGCAATCTTGACCCGACATTGTGTCAAATCAAAATCGGCAAAGAGCTGTTTACCGCGACCGGCCGCAATTTGGCGGAAAGCTTAATCAATCAAGGTTTCAAACTTTTCCTCGATTTGAAATACCACGATATTCCCCACACCGTCGCTCAGGCATGCAAAGTTGCCGCCGATATGGGCGTTTGGATGGTCGATATGCACGCATCGGGCGGCCGCCGCATGATGGAAGCCGCCGTAGAAGCCGTTGCCGGATATCACACCAAGCCGCTTTTGATCGGTGTAACCGTGTTGACCAGCATGGAACAAAGCGACTTGGCCGAAATCGGTTTGAACATCGCCCCTGAAGAACAAGTCATCCGCTTGGCGAAACTGGCGCAAAGTTCAGGCTTGGACGGCGTGGTATGTTCTGCTCAAGAAGCCGCACCGTTGCGCCGCGAATTAGGACAAGATTTTGTCTTGGTTACGCCGGGTATCCGCTTGGACGTTGCCGGCAACAACGACGATCAACGCCGCATCATGACACCGGCCGAAGCATTGGCGGCAGGCTCGACTTATCTGGTAATGGGCCGTCCGGTAACCAAAGCTGCCGATCCGGTAGCCGTATTGCGCGAAGTGAATCGCGTAGCAAACGCTTAAGGAGTCTGAATATGAGAGCCATCATCATCGGAGCAACCGGCGCAACAGGCAAATCCCTGTTACCCTTGTTGACAGATCATTCGGAAATCGAGCGTATCGACTGCTTCGGACGCAGAAATTCCGATTTTTCCCATCCAAAACTGTACGCTCATCAGATTGACTTTGCACAGATTGAAACATGGCGTGATGAAGTGCAGGGTGATGTATTGTTTGCCTGCTTGGGCACGACTTTGAAAGCAGCAGGCAGCAAAGAGGCGTAATGGGCTGTCGATTACGAAGCAAATCTTAAGTTTGCCAAAGCCGCACGAGAAAACGGCGTGAATACCTTGGTTTTGGTTTCCGCTTCCGGCGCCAATGCCGCTTCACGCCTGTTTTATCAAAGGATGAAAGGCGAATTGGAGCAGGCATTGATTGCTTTGAACTTTCCGCGCCTTATCATTTTCCGTCCGCCATTATTGATTCGTCCAAATAGCGACCGCTTGGGCGAAAAAGTCGCCAAACGGATTTTGTACGGACTCAACCGCATCGGCCTGCTGAAAAACCAACGTCCGCTTGCCGTTGAGACATTGGCAAAAGCCATGCTGAAAGTAGCTTTGAGACCGCCTGAACATTCAGTGCAGGTATATGAATCTCAGGACATTTTCAGACTTTCGGACGGATAATCCGAATACGCAGTTTTGCAGAAAATTTTAACAACGGAGGCAATATGCCCACCAAGTTCCAACAAGAAACCCTCAAATCTCGTTTTGCACAAGCCAAAGTCCTTGTTGTCGGCGATGTGATGCTCGACCGCTATTGGTTTGGCGATGTGTCCCGTATTTCTCCTGAAGCCCCCGTGCCGGTGGCGAAAATCGGACGTATCGACCAACGCGCGGGTGGCGCGGCAAACGTTGCGCGCAATATCGCCTCATTGGGTGGCAAAGCAGGGCTGTTGTCCGTGACTGGCGATGATGAAGCTGCGGATGCACTGGATGCGTTGATGGCGCAAGACGGTGTTTCTTCCTATCTGATGCGCGACAAGCAAATTGCGACTACTGTCAAACTGCGCGTTGTTGCTCGCAACCAGCAGCTTATCCGACTTGATTTTGAAGAGCCGCCGCATCGTGAGGTATTGGAACAAATCAAGCAGCAATACCGCGAAGTGTTGCCTGAATATGATGCCATTATTTTTTCAGATTACGGCAAGGGCGGCCTGTCGCATATTTCCGATATGATTGATTGGGCGAAACAGGCCTGTAAACCTGTTTTAATCGACCCCAAAGGCGACGATTACGAAAAATATGCCGGTGCTACGCTGATTACGCCGAATCGTGCAGAATTGAAAGAAGTGGTGGGCAGTTGGAAAAACGAAAACGATTTGACCGAAAAAGCTCAAAACCTGCGCCGTCATCTTGATTTGAACGCAATTTTGCTGACCCGAAGCGAAGAGGGCATGACCTTGTTCAATGAGGGCGAGCCGATTTATCAGCCTACACGGGCTCAAGAAGTCTATGATGTATCCGGTGCGGGCGATACCGTTATTGCCGGAGTGGGCTTGGGTTTGGCGGCAGGTTATACCATGCCTGAAGCGATGCACCTTGCCAATACGGCGGCAGGCGTTGTCGTGGCAAAACTTGGTACGGCGGTTTGCTCGTTTGCCGAATTGACCAAGGCATTGGAAGAGCAATAATGATTGTTTCTGACGGCCTTAAAATTCTAAATGCCGTCTAAAAATAAGAATTGGAAAATAATCCAGACAGAGAAGTTTTTATTTTCAGACGGCATGATTACTTCAAGGCCGTCTGAAAAATCAAAATAAAGGAAACTTATTATGACCATTATCGTAACAGGCGCGGCCGGCTTTATCGGCAGCAACATCGTTAAAGCACTTAACCAGCGCGGTATTACCGACATTGTTGCCGTTGACAATTTGAGCAAAGGCGAAAAATTTAAAAACCTTGCCGAGTGTGAAATTGCCCATTATCTCGATAAACATGAATTTATCCGCCAAGTGCGCGGCCATCTTCTGCATTACGAAAACATCGAAGCCGTCTTCCACCAAGGCGCGTGTTCCGACACCATGAACCACGACGGCCTCTACATGATGGACAACAACTATCAGTACACGCTTGATCTCTTGGACTGGTGTCAGGACGAACGTATTCCGTTTCTTTATGCTTCCAGCGCCGCCGTGTACGGCAAAGGCGAAATCTTCCGAGAAGAGCGCGAACTGGAAAAACCACTCAATGTTTACGGCTACTCTAAATTCTTGTTTGATCAAGTATTGCGCCGTCGCATGAAAGAAGGCCTGACCGCCCAAGTCGTCGGCTTCCGTTACTTCAACGTATATGGACAGCAGGAGCAACACAAAGGCCGTATGGCATCCGTCGCCTTCCACCATTTCCACCAATACCGTGAACATGGCTATGTTAACCTGTTTGGCGCCAATGACGGCTACGGCAACGGCGAACAAACCCGCGATTTTGTCAGCGTAGAAGACGTCGCCAAAGTTAACCTTTACTTCTTCGATCATCCCGAGCTTTCAGGCATCTTTAACCTCGGTACAGGCCGCAGCCAACAGTTTAACGAACTTGCCGCCGCAACCGTCAACGCCTGCCGTGCAGCCGAAGGCAAGCCTGAAATGAGTTTGAAAGAGCTGGTTGAAGAAGAACTTATTCGCTATATTCCATTCCCAGATGCACTTAAAGGCAAATATCAGAGCTTCACTCAAGCGGACATCACCAAGCTGCGTGAAGCCGGGTATACAGAAGAATTCTTGGATGTAAAACAAGGCGTCAGCCGTTACGTGAAATGGATGCTGGAGAACTTGGTTTAAGTCCTTCTGATTTGAATGATAAGGCCGTCTGAAAAAGGATTTTCAGACGGCCTTATCATTTTGGGAAATTTTAAAATGAGAAATTTACTTTTCTGCGATGGAAATTGGAATAGTATTTTCAAAACTCATGTTTTATAAAAGATTTAGCTTATCAGGGGGATATCTGATGGGGTAGTGGTTGATTACTTTTCTAAAAGCGGTTGGGATAATTAGATGTAAATAGGTATAAATAGGCTAAGGTTATGGCCTGTAAAAATAACTGAAAGTTCTTGTTTTGTAGATTGTAATAGACAAAAAAATAACCGCTTAAAAGCGGTAAATGGTGCCCGGAGCCGGAATCGAACCGGCACGGCCGGTTTAGGGCCGACGGATTTTAAGTCCGTTGTGTCTACCTATTTCACCACCCGGGCGTAGACAGTAAATTGAGAAGTTGGAGGCGGGGGCGCGGATTTGAACCGGCCTGTATAAGGGTTGCACCCCTTATAGCATAAACACTCTGCCACCCCGCCATGAAAGGGATGGAGGCGAGAGTCGGAATCGAACCGGCGTAGACGGATTTGCAATCCGCTGCATAACCACTTTGCTATCTCGCCAAAACTACGCTTGAGTGTTGTAGTATGAAACTGGAGCGGGAAACGAGTCTCGAACTCGC
>NZ_KV800127.1:0-603 GCF_001810165.1 Neisseria sp. HMSC070A01
GCCTGCATCAAATCCGAAAAAGGCTGTAACTGCTATACCGATCAAGGAACAAGAATAAAAGAGATCAGCAAAAAAACCTGTGTCCAATATGTAAATGACGGCCTGCCCTTTAACCCCTATAAGACAAAACAGCCCGAAACGGCGGCAACGGAAGCACCAAAGGCACAGCCCGAAACGCCGCAAGTCTTGACAATGGGAGGAAAGAGTCCGCAGAATTTAATGTATGACGGTTATAATGATAATGCCATGTCAAATCAAGGCGGAAAGGTTAATTAATGAATGCTGGTCTAGCGTTTTTTCTTGGCGTTGTTTTAACAGTTATTTATTTCAAAAAAGGTATAAAAGGAATTTTTATTTTTGCATTTCCTATTTTATTAATTGTAATCTTTTATATTTATAATATATTGATAACAATATGAAACAATCTCACTCACTTAAACACAAGTCAGGGGGAGGACGTCCAGAAAGATTTGTAAAGACAGTTTTATCGTCTTTATAAATCTTTTTGGATACCCCTTGACGCTAGCCCACCAAAAAACGCTATTAGCAAGGGTTGGTGCGGTTTTTTGCGCCAACCCCTGCCACGTGGCGAACGTCCCCGAA
>NZ_KV800128.1:0-323 GCF_001810165.1 Neisseria sp. HMSC070A01
ACGGGAAAGTACGGCGAAACTGGTACGATGAACACGACTGTTAATCAAAGAGTCGGTACAGGTAGGCTTCAAACTGCTGCAAATACGGTAATTGTTGCAAATGCTGTAAATAATTCATATACAAAAAATTATGCAGCAGAAGCAGCAAAGGCATTTAAGAATGGCGATTATTTACAAGCTGCTCATAATTCAATAATGACGTTAGGCGCTGCCTTAGATGGTATTTTAGGCGGAGCAATAAGAGATATAGCTACAGGTATTGGCAATGGATTAAACCAACCTCAACAGTATGAACAAGCACAACGCCAAGCGGAAGCCGAAGG
>NZ_KV800129.1:0-640 GCF_001810165.1 Neisseria sp. HMSC070A01
GGGGACGTTCGCCACGTGGCAGGGGTTGGGGCAAAAAAACCGCCCCAACCCTTGCTAATAGCGTTTTTGGGTGTGCTAGCGTCAAGGGGGATCCAAAAAGATTTATAAAGACGATAAAGCTGTCTTTACAAATCTTTTCGGACGTCCTCCCCTTGACTTGTATTTAAATTACTTAAATTTAACTAAATATTATTTAAATAACCCATACCAGCAAAGATTATTACATATATTATAGATGCTAAGATAACAATACCCACCGATTTTAAAAAGGTACTAAATGCTTTTTTCATGCCGCCCACTTCGTAAGAACGGCCAACAAAAAAAGCTGTTATTACCCAAAAAATTGGAATGTATGCGTAATTCATCAATTGACCTTTCCGCCTTGATTCGTCAAGGCTTTATCGTTGTAACCGTCATACATCAAATTCTGCGGACTCTTGCCCCCCATTGTCAATACTTGCTGAGTTTCGGGCTGTTCCGCTGGTGCTGCCGTTACCGCCGTTTCGGGCTGTTTTGTCTTGTAGGGGTTAAAGGGCAGGCCGTCATTTACATATTGGACACAGGTTTTTTTGCTGATCTCTTTTATTTTTGTGCCTTGATCGGTGTAACAGTTACAGCCTTTTTCGGATTTGATGCAGGC
>NZ_KV800130.1:0-1186 GCF_001810165.1 Neisseria sp. HMSC070A01
CATGGCTAAGGAAAAATTTGAACGTAGCAAACCGCACGTAAACGTTGGTACTATCGGTCACGTTGACCATGGTAAAACCACTCTGACTGCTGCATTGACTACTATTTTGGCTAAAAAATTCGGTGGCGCTGCAAAAGCTTACGACCAAATCGATAACGCTCCTGAAGAAAAAGCCCGCGGTATTACCATTAATACCTCACACGTAGAATACGAAACCGAAACCCGCCACTACGCACACGTAGACTGCCCGGGCCACGCCGACTACGTTAAAAACATGATTACCGGTGCTGCCCAAATGGACGGCGCTATCTTGGTATGTTCCGCAGCTGACGGCCCTATGCCTCAAACTCGCGAACACATCCTGTTGGCTCGCCAAGTAGGTGTACCTTACATCATCGTGTTCATGAACAAATGCGACATGGTTGACGATGCCGAATTGTTGGAACTGGTTGAAATGGAAATCCGTGACCTGCTGTCAAGCTACGACTTCCCAGGTGACGACTGCCCAATCGTACAAGGTTCTGCACTGAAAGCTTTGGAAGGTGATGCTGCTTACGAAGAAAAAATCTTCGAACTGGCTGCTGCTTTGGACAGCTACATCCCAACACCTGAGCGTGCTGTGGACAAACCTTTCTTGTTGCCTATCGAAGACGTATTCTCTATCTCTGGCCGTGGCACAGTAGTAACCGGTCGTGTAGAGCGCGGCATCATCCACGTTGGTGACGAGATCGAAATCGTAGGTCTGAAAGAAACCCAAAAAACCACTTGTACCGGCGTTGAAATGTTCCGCAAACTGCTGGACGAAGGTCAAGCAGGTGACAACGTAGGCGTATTGTTGCGTGGTACTAAACGTGAAGACGTAGAGCGTGGTCAAGTATTGGCCAAACCGGGTACCATCACTCCTCACACCAAATTCAAAGCAGAAGTATACGTACTGAGCAAAGAAGAGGGTGGCCGTCACACTCCATTCTTCGCTAACTACCGTCCACAATTCTACTTCCGTACTACCGACGTAACTGGTGCAGTTACTTTGGAAGAAGGCGTAGAAATGGTAATGCCGGGTGAGAACGTAACCATTACTGTAGAACTGATTGCACCTATCGCTATGGAAGAAGGTTTGCGCTTTGCGATTCGCGAAGGTGGCCGTACCGTAGGTGCAGGTGTGGTTTCTTCTATCATCGCTTAA
>NZ_KV800131.1:0-5100 GCF_001810165.1 Neisseria sp. HMSC070A01
CAACGCCGGCAACAAAGTGACCAACGTGGCCGACGGCGACCTCAATGCCAACAGCAAAGACGCCGTCAACGGCAGCCAACTGTTTGCGACCAACCAAAACGTCGCCAACAACGCCGCCAATATCGCCAAAGGCATCAACTTCGGCGGTACCACCGGCAGCAACAACTACGCATTGGGCGACACCATCAATGTCAAAGGCGACAGCAACATCATCAGCGAAACCGTAGCCGGTGGTGCACAGCTGAAACTGGCCGATGTATTGAATGTTGGTCAAGCGGCTCCAGTGAAAATCGATGGCGACAAAGGCGAAGTCAGCGGCTTGAGCAATACGACTTTGGGTGGCAGCGATTTTGCCCAAGGCAAACGTGCGGCGACCGAAGAGCAGCTGAATGCAGCCCAAGATCAGTTGGTGAATGTATTGGGTGGCAATGCGGCCAATAACGGCGGCAACATCAGCATGACCGATATTGGCGGTACGGGTGAGAACAACATCCACGATGCGATCAAAGCCGTTAATGCAACTGCCAATCTGCCTTTGAATTTCGGCGGCGACAGCGGCAAAGACGTTGAACGCAAACCGGGTACGAAGCTGAATATTGTCGGCGGTCAAACCGATGCAGCCAAACTTTCAGACGGCAATATCGGCGTTGTAGCGAATGGCTCTGATAAGTTGGAAGTCAAATTGGCTAAAGACTTGGCAGTTGACAGCGTCAAAGCCGGCGATACCACAGTCAATACTGACGGCGTGAAAGTTGGCGATGTCAACCTGACTAAAGCCGGCTTGAACAATGGCGGCAATAAGATTACCAACGTTGCGGCCGGTACCGATGATACTGATGCAGTGAACGTTGCTCAGTTGAACAAAGCTGCGGCTGCGGCTAAGACTGAAGTCGTTCAAGGCGATAACATTGTTGTTACTCAGGATGTCGGCGCCAATGGCCAAACCATTTACAAAGTGGCTACCGATAAAAACCTGAAAGTCGACAGCGTTACCGCAGGCGATACCGTGATGAATAATGACGGTGTGAAAGTTGGCGATGATGTTGCATTGAACAAAGACGGCTTGAAAGCAGGCGATGTGAACCTGACCAAAGCTGGCTTGAACAACGGCGGCAATAAGATTACCAACGTTGCGGCCGGTACGGATGACACCGATGCAGTCAATGTTTCCCAACTGAAACAAGCTGCTGCTGCGTCTAAGACTGAAGTTGTTCAAGGTAAGAACATTGTTGTGACTCAGAAAACAGGCGATAAGGGTCAAACTGTTTACGAGGTGGCAACCGATAAAGACTTGGATGTTGACAGCGTGAAAGCTGGCGATACCGCAGTCAATACTGACGGTGTGAAAGTGGGTGACGATGTTGCATTGAACAAAGACGGCTTGAAAGCAGGCAAGGTAAACCTGACGAAAGACGGCTTGGACAATGCGGGCAACAAAGTAACCAACGTAGCGGATGGCGATCTCAATGCGAACAGCAAAGACGCCGTCAACGGCAGCCAGTTGTACGCAACCAACCAAAACGTAGCCAACAATGCTGCGACTATCGCCAAAGGCATCAACTTCGGCGGCACGACCGGCAGCAACAACTACGCGTTGGGTTCTACCATCAACGTTAAAGGCGACAGCAACATCATCAGCGAAACCGTAGCCGGTGGCGCTCAACTGAAGTTGGCTGACGAGATTAACGTGAAGACAGTGAATGCCGATACATTCAAAGCAGGCGATACTGTGATGAATAACGACGGCGTGAAAGTCGGCGATAAAGTTGCGTTGAACAAAGACGGTCTGACTGCAGGTAATACCGTGGTCAACAACGATGGCGTAACCATCGCTGCACCGACTGAAAACAATCCAAACAACCAAGTCAAATTGTCTCCTGTCGGTCTGAACAACGGCGGCCAACGCATTATCAATGTGGCTCCGGGTAAAGACGGTACAGACGCGGCAAACGTGAACCAGTTGATTGGTTTGGGTACCGAGTTGCAGAACAACATCAACCAAGTAGGTAAGAAAGCCTACGCAGGTGTGGCCGGTGCGATTGCCCAAGGCTCGATTCCGCAAGTAACCCGTCCGGGTGCGACCGGTATCGGTGTCGGCAGCGGCTACTACGGCGGTCAGTCTGCCATGGCCATCGGCGTGTCTGCGATGAGCGACGGCGGCAACTGGATTGTCAAAGGCAACTTCTCGGCCAATACCGACGGTCATGTCGGTGTCGGTGCCGGTGCGCTGTATCAGTGGTAAGTTGGCAATGACAGGCAACTAGATTTGCTGCCTGAATAGGGAGGCCGTCTGAAATTTTAGGTTTCAGACGGCCTTTTTTTCTGAAAACACTTGAATTTGGGCTATCTGAAACGATATGCTTCATCTATTTACCGCATAACCCCGAAAGAGAAAAAATGAGCAAAACCGTCCATTATTTGAAAGACTACGCCGCGCCAGCGTACCGTATTCTGAAAACCGACCTGCATTTCGATATTTTAGAACCGCAAACCATCGTCAAATCCAGCCTGACCGTCCAACCTGAAAGAGCAGGGGAGCCGTTGGTATTGGATGGTTCGGCAAAACTGCTGTCTGTGAAAGTAAACGGCCGGGCCGTAGATTATGTGTTGGAAGACGAAAAACTGACGATTGCCGGCGTGCCGTCTGAAAACTTCACGCTGGAAGTGGAAACCGAAATTCTGCCTGCTGAGAACAAATCCCTGATGGGTCTGTATGCTTCCGGTGGCAACCTGTTCACCCAATGCGAACCGGAAGGTTTCCGCAAAATTACGTTCTACATCGACCGTCCGGATGTCATGTCTAAATTTACCACCACCATCGTTGCAGACAAAAAACGCTATCCGGTGTTGCTGTCTAACGGCAATAAAATCGATGGCGGCGAGTTTTCAGACGGCCGTCATTGGGTGAAATGGGAAGACCCGTTTGCCAAGCCGAGCTATCTCTTTGCTTTGGTGGCAGGCGATTTGGCGGTAACGGAAGATTATTTTACGACCATGAGCGGCCGTAAGGTCAAAATCGAGTTCTACACCACTGAGACAGACAAACCTAAAGTCGGTTTTGCCGTGGAATCGTTGAAAAATGCGATGAAATGGGACGAAACGCGCTTCGGCTTGGAATACGACTTGGATATTTTCATGGTCGTTGCCGTGGGCGATTTCAATATGGGCGCGATGGAAAACAAAGGTTTGAATATTTTCAACACCAAGTTTGTGCTGGCCAACAGCCGTACCGCGACCGATACCGACTTTGAAGGCATTGAATCTGTTGTCGGCCATGAATATTTCCACAACTGGACGGGCAACCGCGTGACCTGCCGCGATTGGTTCCAATTGTCACTGAAAGAAGGCTTGACCGTATTCCGTGATCAAGAGTTTTCCGGCGACCGAGCCAGCCGCGTGGTACGCCGTATCGACAATGTCCGTATGCTGCGCTTGTTCCAATTCCCTGAAGATGCGGGCCCGACTGCGCATCCTGTCCGCCCGGCCAGCTATGAGGAAATGAACAACTTCTACACCATGACCGTCTATGAAAAAGGTGCGGAAGTCGTGCGCATGTATCACACTTTGCTCGGGGAAGAGGGCTTCCAAAAAGGCATGAAGCTGTATTTCCAACGCCACGACGGTCAGGCGGTAACCTGCGATGATTTCCGTGCCGCAATGGCAGACGCAAACGGCATCAATCTTGATCAGTTTGCTTTGTGGTACAGCCAAGCCGGTACGCCGGTTTTAGATGCCCAAGGCCGTCTGAAAGATGGTGCGTTTGAATTAACCATCAAACAAACCATTCCCGCGACGCCCGATATGGCGGACAAACAGCCGATGATGATTCCGGTCAAAACCGGTTTGCTAAATGAAAAAGGCGAAGCGGTTGAGTTCGAATATCAAGGCAAACGGGTGAAAGAGGCGGTTTTGGTATTGACTGAAGCCGAGCAGACTTTTGTATTGGGCGGCGTCAATGAGCCGGTTATCCCGTCTCTGCTGCGTGATTTCTCTGCGCCGGTTACCCTGAACTATCCATACAGCGAGCAAGAATTGGCCACTTTGCTGGCGGCAGATGCAAATGAGTTTGCACGCTGGGAAGCTGCTCAAACCTTGTACCATCGCGCCATTAACGCCAATCGTCAGGCATTGGCAGAAGGCCGTCCTTTGCCTGAACACAAAGCATTGATGGACGCTTTGGCTTTGGTGGTCTCCGGTGATTTCGACCCGGCATTCCGCGCCATTTTGCTGCAAATGCCGTCTGAAACCGATGTATGGGCGGAAGAAGAAAATATTGACCCGATTCAAGTTCATCAAGCGCGCGAAGCCTTGCTCAATGCCGTTGCCGTCAAGTTCCTGCCTCAATGGCGCGAGCTGAATCGTCAGGCTACCGAGCAAGAAAACCAGGCTGATGCCGCCATTCGTTATGAATATAGCCCGGAATTGGCCGGCTGGCGTACCTTGCGTAATGCTTGCAGGGCATTTATCTTACGTGCTGACGCTACGCATATCGAACACGTTGCGGAGAATTACGAAGCAATGGCGCAAAACATGACCCACGAATGGGGTATCTTATCCGCAATCAACAGCAATGAAAGCGAAATCCGCGATCGCTTGTTGACGCAATTTGCCGATAAATTCGCCGATGATGCCTTGGTAATGGATAAATACTTTGCCCTGATTGCTTCAAGCCGCCGCAAAGATACTTTACAGCAAGTTCAGACAGCCTTGAATCATCCTAAGTTCAGCATTGAAAACCCGAATAAAGCCCGTTCTTTGTTGATCAGCTTCAGCCGCAATATTCCGCATTTCCATACAGAAGACGGCGGCGGCTACCGCTTTGTAGCCGATAAAGTGATGGAAATCGACCGCTTTAACCCACAAGTTGCCGCCCGACTGGTGCAGGCTTTCAATATCTGTAATAAGTTGGAAGTTAACCGAAAAGCCGTCATGACCAAAGAATTGCAACGCATCAATGCACAAGAAGGTTTGTCCAAAGATGTGGGCGAGATTGTCGGTAAGATTTTGAATGAAAAATAAAGCTTGTTTGTTGACCTTATTGTAATTTGGCAATAAGGATAGATAGACTAAAGGCCGTCTGAAACCAATTGGTTTCAGACG
>NZ_KV800131.1:5200-22840 GCF_001810165.1 Neisseria sp. HMSC070A01
CGTCTGAAACCAATTGGTTTCAGACGGCCTTTTTATATATCAACACTTAAATTAATTTTCGTTGAGGGTAGGTAATGGGAATAAAAAAAGAGCCTGCATAAAACAGGCTCTTTTTCATACTAATCCGAAGATTAGAATTTGTGACGCAGGCCAACCAAACCAGAGATGGTTTCAACTTTGTGAGGGCCAGACTCAGCACCACGCAACCAGCCGGCAGAAACCAAAGCAGTAGTGCGTTTAGAGAAGTCATAGTCAGCACCAACGATAACTTGGTCGTATTGAGTGCCTTTCAGTTTTTCGCCGTCAACTTTAGCTTTGAAGCCGTGAGCGTAAGAAACGCGAGGAGTTACGTTACCGGCGCGGTAAGCGGCAGTAGCGGCAACTTCGATGGTTTCAGCAGGACGGCTGTCCAAGCCAGCAGCAGTACCGAATACTACGTTAGAAGCGTTAGTACCGGCAGCACGCATAGCAGAAGTTACAACACCGTTAGATTGGGCTTCAGCGTAGTCACCCAAAGTTTCCCAGTTTTTAGCGTATTGACCGGCTACAGATACGAACAGGTTGTTAGCATCGTAACCACCTACCAAGCGGTGTACGTGACCGTCTTTTTCAGAAACGGCGTTTTTACGGAAACCACCGGCGTATTGACCGAAGAAGCCAGAGTTTTCGTAGTTCAGGCCAGCGTAGTAAGTGTCACGGGTAGCGTCGTTGTGAGTGTATTTGTCAGAAGGGTTAGCGTTGTCGCGTGGAGTGTATTGTACGCTTGCGCTGAAGCCTGAGAATACAGGGCTGTCGTAGCGTACAGATACTGCACGTTCGTCAACACGGGTAAATACAGACATATTCAAAGCGCCGTTGTTGCTTTCCCATTGGTCAACATTGTCGCTAGAGTCTTTAACAGTAGAGTTTAATTTACCGGCACGAATTTTACCGAAGCCACCTTCCAAACCGATGAAGGATTCGCGAGAAGCCCACTCTTTGTCGCCACCGGCGATAGAAGTGTTTTGTTCAACTTGCCAGATGGCATTCAGGTTGTTACCCAAGTGTTCGTGGCCTTTAAAGCCGATACGTGAGCCGAAGTCAGCGATTTCGGTAGCAGTTTTAGAGCTTTTCTCGTGACCCAGTTTAGCAGCAGTTTGTTCACCCAATTTTACTTTGGATACTTCAACGCCAGCTTTAATTTGACCGTACAGAGTTACGTCAGCCATAGCTGCAACAGGCAGAGCCGCCAGAGTCAGGGCAATCAGTGATTTTTTCATTGCTGTTTTCCTTTTTTAAGTGTGAAGAAGCGAGCATTCGTTCTTCTTATTACGATATCGTTCTCTTTCAACGATTCCATGACCATAATATAAAGGTTATGGCCTAGGAAAACAAATTTTCCTCTTGTTTTGAGTGATTTTTGCGGGGAAACGTTGTTTTTTACAGACAGGGTGGAAGTGGGAGACTGCCTTTTATTTTGTAATGTGTTTTTCTAAAAGGGAATTTTGGGATGGCTATAAAATATGGGGTATATAGAATTGGGTTGTGAATATTGTTTATCGCGTTTTCAGACGGCCTTATCGTGTATTGGGTTTGCAAATATATAAAAAACCTGCCTGATTGCTCGGGCAGGTTTTATTTGATTGAAAGACAGATTAGTTTTTGTCTTGGTCAACCAGTTTGTTTTTGGCAATCCAAGGCATCATAGAACGCAGTTGAGCGCCGACTTTTTCAATTTGGTGATCAGCGGTCAGACGGCGACGGGCTGTCATGCTGGCATAGTTGACGGCACCTTCTTGGATGAACATTTTAGCGTATTCGCCGGTTTGGATGCGTTTGAGGGCATTGCGCATGGCTTCGCGGGATTTGTCGTTGATGACTTCGACGCCGGTTACGTATTCGCCGTACTCTGCATTGTTGGAAATGGAGTAGTTCATGTTGGCGATGCCGCCTTCGTAAATCAGGTCAACGATGAGCTTCATTTCGTGCAGGCATTCGAAGTAGGCCATTTCTGGGGCGTAGCCTGCTTCGGTCAGGGTTTCGAAGCCGGTTTTGATCAATTCGACCACGCCGCCGCACAATACGGCTTGTTCGCCGAAGAGGTCGGTTTCGGTTTCTTCGCGGAAGTTGG
Organism: Neisseria sp. HMSC070A01; assembly: GCF_001810165.1. Taxonomy (NCBI): domain Bacteria; kingdom Pseudomonadati; phylum Pseudomonadota; class Betaproteobacteria; order Neisseriales; family Neisseriaceae; genus Neisseria; species Neisseria sp. HMSC070A01. Next base: position 7,311 of record NZ_KV800131.1, read on the forward strand.
TTTCGATTACGCCGCCTTTGGTGCCGCCGTTGGCTGCGGCGTAAGACAGGGCGATGTCGCGTGCTTTGTCGCTTTTATCTTGGTAAACGGCGATCAGGGAAGGCACGCCGCCGCCTTTCAGGAATTCGCTGCGCACGGTGTGGCCTGGGCCTTTAGGGGCAACCATGATAACGTCGAGGTCGGCACGGGGTACGATTTGGTTGTAGTGTACGTTGAAGCCGTGAGCGAATGCCAATACTGCGCCTTCTTTCAAGTTTGGCTCGATTTCGTTTTTGTATACGATAGGTTGGTTTTCGTCAGGCAACAGAATCATCACAACGTCGGCTGCTTTGGTTGCTTCGGCAACGGTGCGCACGTCGTGGCCGGCTGCTTCGGCTTTTTTCCAAGAGCCGCCTTGGCGCAGACCGATGACGACATTTACGCCGGAATCTTTCAGGTTTGCTGCGTGTGCGTGACCTTGTGAGCCGTAACCGATGATGGCAACGGTTTTGCCTTTGATCAGAGAAAGGTCAGCGTCTTTATCGTAATAAACTTGCATTTTATTTCCTTAGTGTAAGAGGGTTCCGGACAATCCGGGTTGAGTTAAAAGTAATAGGGGGTTAAGCAGGGACTTGGTTCATCAAGACGATTTCCAATGCTTCGGTTTTTCCTTCGATGGATTTGACGAAGTTTTGGAAATGTTCGCTGGCATTGTGTTCGTCAATAGCTGCTTGGGATTTCCAATTTTCTACGAATACGAAACGGTTGGGTTTGCCGATTTCTTGGTGCAGGTCGTAGCTGATGTTGCCTTCTTCTGCACGGCTGGCTTTGACCAATTCTTTAAATTGGGCAGCCAGAACCTCGGTGTATTCGGGTTTGACGGTAACTAATGCAACGATTTGGATGCTTGACATGTTTGTCTCCTGCTGTTTTTCAGACGGCCTTTGTTGAAAGTAACAGGCCGTCTGAACGATACAGCGTTAAATTTTCAAAATACGCTCGCCGCGGCCGATGCCGGCTGCGCCTGTACGTACGGTTTCCAAAATTTGAGCACGACCGACTGTTTCGAGGAAAGAGTCGAGTTTTTCGGTAGAACCTGTGATTTCGATGGTATAGCTGCGGTCTGTTACGTCAATAACGCTGCCGCGGTAGATTTCGGTCAATCGCAGGAATTCGTCGCGGTCTTTGCCGACGGCGCGGACTTTTACCAACATCAGTTCGCGTTCGACAAAACGGCTTTCGTTCAAGTCAACCACTTTGACAACTTCAATCAGTTTGTTGAGTTGTTTGGTGATTTGCTCGATAACGTGCTCATCGCCGTGGGTAACAATGGTCATACGGGACAAGGTTTTGTCTTCGGTTGGGGCTACGGCCAGGGAGTCGATGTTGTAATCGCGTGCGGAGAACAAACCTACCACACGGCTCATCGCACCTGATTCGTTTTCCATCAGAATAGATAAGATATGTCGCATTTCTTTCTCCTTACGCTTTTGCAATATCGCGCATGTGCGGCGGCAGAACCATTTCATCCAAACCTTTGCCGTTGCCGACCATAGGCAGTACGTTTTGTTTCTTGTCTGTCAAAAAGTCGAGGAATACCAAACGGTCTTTTTGGTTTAATGCTTCCAACAGGGCGCCTTCGACGTCGGATTTTTTGTCCACACGGATGCCGATATGGCCGTAGGATTCGGCCAGTTTGACAAAGTCGGGCAATGAATCGAAATAGGTTTCCGATTCGCGGTTGCCATAATACAGCTCCTGCCATTGGCGAACCATACCCAAATAGCCATTGTTCAATGTAACGACATTGATGGGGACATTATATTGGAAGCAGGTGGACAGCTCTTGGATATTCATTTGAATAGAGCCTTCGCCTGTGATACAGAAGACGTCTTGTTCCGGAGCCGCCAGTTTGGCACCGAGGGCGTAAGGCAGGCCTACACCCATCGTACCCAGACCGCCGGAATTGAGCCATTGGCGGGGACGCTCGAATGGATAATATTGAGCGGCAAACATTTGGTGTTGGCCAACGTCGGAAGTAATAATGGCTGAGTTTTTGGTAATTTCTGCCAGTTTTTGAACAACGTATTGCGGTTTAATAATTTCGCTGTCGTTTTCAAACCACAGGCAGTTGTGCGAACGCCATTCTTCGATGGTTTTCCACCATTTGTCCAATGAGTCAGCTGAAGGCGCAGTTTCTTGTTTGCCCCACAGATGAATTATTTCGGTCAATACGTTTTTAACATCGCCGACAATCGGAATGTCCACTTTAACGCGTTTGGCAATGCTGGATGGGTCGATGTCGATATGGATGATTTTTTTGGGTTTGTCTAAAAATTTTGACGGTACGGAAACAACGCGGTCGTCAAAGCGCGCACCGATTGCCAAAACGACGTCTGCATTTTGCATCGCCAAATTGGCCTCGTAGGTACCGTGCATGCCCAACATGCCCAAGAATTGGCGGTCGCTGGAAGGGTAAGCGCCTAAACCCATTAATGTGCCAGTACAGGGTACGCCGGTCATGCGGATAAATTGGGTCATTTCCTCGGAGGCATTGCCCAATACCACGCCGCCGCCGAAGTAAACGATGGGGCGTTTGGCAGAAGCCAGCATTTGTACGGCTTTTTTAATTTGGCCGATGTGGCCTTGTACAACCGGTTGGTAGGAGCGGATGAAGATGTCTTCTTGCGGATAGCTGAATTTGGCCATCGCTTGGGTTACGTCTTTAGGAATATCGACGACAACGGGGCCCGGACGGCCGCTGGCGGCAATTTGGAAGGCTTTTTTAATCGTATCAGCCAGCTCGCCAATATTGGTAACCAAAAAGTTGTGTTTAACACAAGGGCGGGTGATTCCGACCGTATCCACTTCTTGGAACGCATCTGTACCGATGAGGGAGTTGCCCACTTGGCCGCTGATGACGACCAGGGGGATAGAATCGCTGTACGCGGTGGCAATGCCGGTCAATGCGTTGGTTACGCCCGGGCCGGAAGTTACCAAGGCTACACCGACTTTGCCGCTGACGCGGGCATAGGCATCTGCCGCATGTACGGCTGCCTGCTCATGGCGGGTTAGAATGTGCTTGAATTTGTTGAGTTGGAAAATGGCATCGTAGATTTCGATAACCGCACCACCGGGATAGCCGAATACGTATTCAACACCTTCGGCTTTGAGACTTTGCACGACGATTTGTGCGCCTGATAATTGCATATTGACCTCTTTTATGCGGTTTCTAACCAATAGGAACAATCCGCCTCACCACAGCACCTGTAATGCAATTCCGCCAAGCAGCGATTTAGGGTACGCGCATTGAGGGAATACGGCGACAGTCAGACTGTCCAAACAATTGGAAAGGAACACAGAGTTTGTGAAAAAGAGTAGAAAAGATAACGCAAACCGACTGTTCAATCAAGATAAAATCTTTCATCTTTTAACATTTGAAACGGGAAAATAGATTGAAGGTTGATTTTAAAGAAATAAAAAAACAGTTTTATTGATCTTGGTGTGGATGGATTGTTGACAGTTTGAGTAAGGAGAAGGTTTTTTTGCAAATGACGAATAGCAAAAAACCTCTTGACTGAATCAAGAGGTTTTTTAAATTTGGTGCCCAGGGTCGGACTCGAACCGACACACCTTGCGGCGGGGGATTTTGAGTCCCCTGCGTCTACCAATTTCGCCACCTGGGCTAGCGAAGAAGTCGTCATTATAGCGAGTTCTCGAATCTTGTAAAGCGGTATTTGAAAAAAAATTGAATTATTTTTATATTTGTTTGATTTTTAATGAATTAAACTTTTTGAGTTTAATGCCTGTCCAAATGGAAGGCAGGTTTTTAAAACAAAAAAACGGTATTTATCTACAAAAAGGGCTACTTTTAATGTGTCAAACGCGTTAATATGAAGATGTTTTGTTTTTAGACTGGCCGGGTGGTTGTTTGGCCTTATTTATTTGAAACGGTTTTGGAGAAAATTTATGCTTTCCGTCACACGAACTTTCTTACTCAGTGCTATTGCGTTGGCCACCCTGGCTGCTTGTCATCCTAAAGAGGAAGCCAAAGAGGCTTCTTCGGCGCCTGCCGCTTCTGCCGCACCTGCCGCTTCCGGTGAATCTACTGCCAAAGCGCAAGCGCGTGGTACCGATATGCGCAAAGAAGACATTGGCGGCGATTTTACGTTGACCGATGGCGACGGCAAACCTTTCAGCCTGAGTGATTTGAAAGGCAAAGTGGTTATCCTGTCTTTCGGTTATACCCACTGTCCTGACGTGTGCCCGACCGAGTTGCTGACTTACAGCGACACTTTGAAACAATTGGGCGACCAGGCTAAAGACGTGAAAGTGGTATTCGTCAGCATCGACCCTGAGCGCGATACGCCTGAAGTAATCGGCAAATACGCCAAACAGTTCAACCCTGATTTTATCGGACTGACGGCCACCGGCGATCAAAGCCTGCCTGTCATCAAACAGCAATACCGTGTGGTATCGGCTAAAGTGAACCAAAAAGAAGACAGTGAAAACTATTTGGTCGACCACTCTTCAGGCGCATATTTGATTGATAAAAACGGCGAAGTGGCGATTTTCTCGCCTTACGGCAGCGAGCCTGAAACGATTGCAGCCGATGTGAAAACTTTATTGTAAAATCGTAGTTGAGGCCGTCTGAAATGGGTTGTAGATTTCAGACGGCCTTCTTGCTTTTGATACGGCAAAGGAAAAGAAAAAAATGACCGACACACTTTTAACGATTGCTTTATCCAAAGGACGGATTTTTGAGGAAACCCTGCCGCTGTTGGCCGCAGCCGGTATTGTGCCTGCGGAAGAGCCGGAAAAGTCGCGCAAGCTGATTATTGGTACCAATCATGACAACATCCGTTTGGTGATTGTGCGCGCGACTGATGTGCCGACTTATGTGCAATATGGTGCGGCGGACTTCGGCATTGCCGGGAAGGATGTGCTGATCGAGCATGGCGGAGACGGTTTGTATCAACCTTTGGATTTGCACATCGCCTCATGCCGCATGATGGTTGCGGTTAAAAAAGGTTTTGATTATGCCGCTGCTTCCCAACCCGGCAGCCGCTTGCGGATTGCCACCAAATATCCCGACATCGCCGCCGAACATTTTGCCGGCAAAGGTGTGCATGTGGACATCATCAAACTGTACGGCTCGATGGAGCTTGCGCCTTTGGTCGGTTTGAGCGACGCGATTGTTGATTTGGTTTCCAGCGGCAATACATTGAAGGCCAATGGTTTGGAAGCTGTAGAACATGTGGCTGATATTTCCAGCCGCTTGGTGGTCAACAAGGCGGCATTGAAAACCAAATATGCGCTGTTGAATCCGATTATTCAGGCATTTGAAAATGCCGCTAAGGCCGTCTGAAAATTTTGGATAGATATTGCAAACCTGTTTGCCAACCCAGTTTGAAAGCCCCGTCATGATGCAAAGCAAACCGACACTCGATACGATTCTTTCCCATCGCTCCATCCGCAGGTTTACTTCCGAGCCGATTACCGATGAAATCCTCGATACGCTGGTGCGTGCGGGGCAGCAGGCTTCGACTTCCAACAACCTGCAATGCGTTTCCATCATCCGCGTATCCGACCTTGCGCTGAGGCAGGGAATACATGAAGCGGCTGGAAGCGCACCTTATATTGTCCATTGTGCGGAATTTTTATTGTTTTGCATTGATTTCTCCAAACACAAGGCAATGTTTCCCGATGCGCAAATTGATTGGGCGGAAGTCACCCTGATTGGCGCGGTCGATGCAGGCATTATGGCGCAAAACGTCTTGCTAGCTGCCGAATCGCTTGGGCTGGGTGGCGTGTATATCGGCGCATTGCGCAATAATGCGCAAAAAGTGTCGGACGTATTGAGCCTGCCGGATTATTGCGTGCCTTTGGTGGGACTCTGCCTTGGTTATCCCGACCAAGACCCGCCGTTCAAACCGCGCCTGCCGAAGGAAATGGTGTACGCCGAAAACGCCTGCCCAAGCCTGAATGCCGATGCGGTTGAAACCTATAATCAGGCCGTGGCGGATTATTATGAGTTACGCAAGGGCAGCCCGATACCTTGGAAGGAATCGCTGGCCAAAACCTTGGGCAATCCCGTGCGGCCGCATATGTTGGCGTTTTTGCAGAAAAAAGGTTTTTTGAAAAGATAATGTTCAGACGGCCTGTATGTGGCTGAGGCCGTCTGAACATAAGAACTGGAAAAGAAATATATAAAGATAATTCTCAGTTGCGCTGGTTAAGTAGGTCTATTCCAATCGGTTTAAGTGCTTGGGATAAACAGAAATGACTTCATAGCTGATGTTGTTGAGGAAGAATAGAGAGATGCGATGCTTCAGATATTTAAGCAGTTATTTAGTAAAAAATCCCAAAAATCTCAAGAGCGTGAGTCAATACTTCCCCGTAATCGCTTTGCGGATCTAGATTTTGAGCGAGTGTTGAAGTCAGGAACTCGTTGTTGTGTTGATGAAGATGGGCACTATGCTGAGGATGGTAAAATCACATTATTTGAATTTTCTATAGACTTTGCAGAATTTGAGTTCATAGGTGATTTCAAAATTGAGGAGGAAGACCAGTTTAAGCAACTATTAGCTCGTTTAAATAGTATTGACAATGCCATTCAGTCCTATTTGGAAAGTGAGATGCAACAACCCATCCCTCAGTTTGCCAAGAATCTCGGCTATACTCAGAAGAGGTGGGAGAAAACCTTTTACTTCCATCCTTGGATATTAAGTTTTGATGAAAATCCTCCTAATCTTCGCTATGTTGCCGATTATGTAAATGATGAGTTTACGGTTTTTTTTGCTAAAAAACATGGTAGATGGAAGGTATACTGGGATGAAAAGTGCCAAAACGTGATCAAAGAATAGCTAGGTAGGATTTTCGTAGAGATATAGAAACAAAGAAGAGAGCAAACCATGAAGAAACTCGACACTCAATCCCCTGATTTTCAAGCCGGACTCAAAGCGTTACTTGCTTTTGAAACCGCGCAAAATCCTGAAATAGACCGTATTGTCGCCGACATCTGCGCCGATGTTCAAAAACGCGGCGATGCAGCGTTGATTGAATATACCAACCGCTTTGACGGTACATCCGCTCAAACCATCGACGATTTAATCCTGACGCAAGACGATTTGCAGTCTGCGTTTGAGCGTTTGCCCGAAAACATTCAGACGGCCTTGAAAACAGCCGCGAGACGGGTGGAAAGCTACCATAAACACCAAAAAATGGAGTCGTGGACTTACGAAGACGAAGACGGCACGCTTTTGGGCCAACAGATTACGCCGCTTGACCGTGTCGGTATTTATGTTCCGGGCGGTAAAGCCGCTTATCCGAGTTCCGTCATCATGAACGCCATGCCTGCCCACGTTGCCGGCGTGAAAGAAATCATCATGGTTGTTCCCACTCCGAAAGGCGAGCGCAACGATATTGTGTTGGCGGCTGCTTTTGTGGCTGGTGTAACCAAAGTGTTTACGGTCGGCGGCGCGCAGGCAGTTGCGGCTTTGGCTTATGGTACGGAATCTGTGCCTCAAGTCGATAAGATTACCGGCCCGGGCAATGCTTTTGTCGCTGCGGCCAAACGACGCGTGTTCGGTGTGGTCGGCATTGATATGGTGGCAGGGCCGTCTGAAATTTTGGTGATTGCCGATGGTACGACGCCTGCCGATTGGGTGGCGATGGATTTGTTCAGTCAGGCGGAACACGATGAAATTGCACAAGCGATTTTGATCGGTACTTCCCAAGCGTATTTGGACGAAGTTCAGACGGCCATGAACCGCCTGATTGAAACCATGCCGCGCCGTGCGATTATTGAAGCTTCATTGGGCAACCGCGGCGCAATGATTTTGGCTAAAGACTTGGACGAAGCCTGCGAAATCGCCAACCATATTTCTCCCGAACACTTGGAATTGTCGGTTGAGAATCCGCAAGAGTGGGCGAAAAAAATCCGCCACGCCGGCGCGATTTTCATGGGACGCTATACCAGTGAAAGCCTGGGCGACTATTGCGCCGGCCCCAACCACGTTTTGCCGACCAGCCGCACGGCGCGTTTCTCTTCTCCTTTGGGAACATATGATTTCCAAAAACGCTCCAGTCTGATTCAGGTTTCAGAACAAGGCGCGCAGAAATTGGGCAAAACCGCCAGCGTGTTGGCGCATGGCGAAAGTTTGACTGCGCACGCCAGAGCGGCTGAGTTCCGTTTGAAAGACAATCCGTAAGAAATCAAAAAGGGCATCTAAACAGATGCCCTTTTTATTGTGATGAAGGTTTGGCCGATAAGGCATCAGGCCGTCTGAAAACAGGTTTAACGGTTTTTCAGCCAGTCATTACGCATTTGTGCGGCTTCTTCAAAATAACGGTAAAGCTCGGTTTTGTTGCCGTCTGAAAGGAGTTGTTCCAATTTGGATAATTGTTCTTTCAAATCTCCGGTCAGTTTGAGCAGGGCAGGGCGGTTGGCCAGGCAGATGTCTGTCCAGACGGCAGGGTGGCTGGAGGCAATGCGGGTAAAGTCGCGAAAGCCGGTGGCGGCATAGGGGAGATAGTCTTTGCCGTGCGGATGGTCGAACAAAGCGTGGACATAGGCAAAGGCGGCCAAATGCGGTAAGTGGGAAACGGCGGCAAAAATATTGTCATGTTCTTCGGCACTCATGGTGAAAATCTGCGAACCAACCGCCTGCCACAGGCTTTTCAACCGTCTTAGGCCGTCTGAAGCCTCTTGGCCGTGCAAGGTAATGATCAGGCGGCTGTTTTGAAACAAACCGCAACGCGCGGATTTTGCGCCGCTTTGATCCGAACCTGCAATCGGGTGGGCGGCAAAACATTGCGGCAGGCGTTCGGACAAATGGGTGCGGAAGGCATTGAGTGCCGATTGTTTGGTGCTGCCGACATCGGAAACGCAGGCCGTTTCTTTTAAGAAAGGCTTGATGTCGCGGCATACGTCAGGCAGGACGGAGACCGGCGTGGCAATCAAAACCAAATCGGCATTGCCGATGCTTTCGGCGCAAATATTCGGGCAGGCATGGTCGATGATGCCGCAGTCGAGCGCGTAATTGAGGTTGTCGGCATTGGTGTCGATGCCGGTAACGCTTTGCACCAGCCCCAAGCGTTTGAGGTCGAGCATGAACGAACCGCCGATTAAACCGACGCCGATAAGGGTAATGTGGGGGAAGAAGGCGGAAGTGTTCATGGTTTGCATCCGGTTTAAGTGGAAAAGCTTATTTTAATCTGTCATCGAGGCCGTCTGAAAGATGGAATCAAGGTTTCAGACGGCCTTTTTTAGGGTCGATTTTTCATGATTTAGGCATAGAAAAATCCGTTTAGTAGGATCATGTAACCGATTATCAGATTTTCATACACTAAAATAATCATCTGAATTAGTATAACGTCTTAAAGTAAGTAATTGGTATCTTAAAGTAAATTATTACATCATATTTTATTCTGATTGGTATCGGATAAAATAATTCACTCAGAAAGAAGGAATTTATGAGTTTTTCACAAACCGAATTAGTCAATGCAATGCATTTGCTTTCCACCCGCCTGCCTCAATTTCCCGAGCAGCAAAACCAAGTATCCCGCATGTTGCGCATTGTAACCGAACGTTTGAGCAGCCATTTGAATGAAAACCTGAAAGCGTTCGGCATCAATGAAAATCTGTGGTTCTCCCTGATGGCGGTTTACGTCAGCCCAAACAGCGAAATCCTGCCTTCGCGCTTGAGCGACCTGATGGACTTGACGCGCACCAGTGCCACACGCCTGTCGGACGATATGGTTGAACGCGGCTGGGTAGAGCGTTATATCAATCAAAAAGACCGCCGTCAGATTGTGCTAAAATTGACCCCTTCGGGTGAGACCTTCATCCACGAAGTATGGCCGCAAATTGCCCGTCAGAGCGGCCAAGCGTGGGAAGATTTCACGAAAGAGGATTATGATACGCTGCAACACCTGTTGGGTAAACTGTTGAACCGTTTGGGCAATTGACAACAGAAGGCCTGATGGTCTGCGGCAGGCACACATAAACGGAGTCTGTATGAAATTAGGTTTGGTCAAATCAAGCGTATGCGTTGCCGCAGTTTCGCTGTTGGCGGCATGTGCGCCTTTCGGCAAACAGTCGCCTTTGGATGAGACAACAGCCTATCCGCTGCCGCAAGGCCAATCTGCCGCTACTGCCCAAGACGGCTGGTGGATGAAGCTGAAAGATGAAAAATTAAACAATTTGATTGCTTCCGCCATTCAGACGTCTACCAATCTGCGTGTCGTCAAGGCAAGGTTTGAGCAGGCTCAGGCGCAGCTGGGCGTTGTAGGAGCCGCAAACAAACCGCAAGTCGGCTTGGGTGTTACAGGTCTGGGTGCTTATGTTTCACCCAAACCTCAAGCCGGTATGATCGATACCGACCATACATTGGTTTTGGCGAACGCAGCCTTGCAAGGCAGCTTGGTTTTTGACTTTTGGGGTAAAAACCGAGAGCAGATTCAAGCCGTTTTGGGAAAAAGCCGGGCGGCGGTATATGAAGCGCAGCATGTCCACACCGAGCTGGCTCATGCCGTTGCTGCACAATATTTTGCGTGGCAGATGGCGACAGAACAACTGGCGCTGCTGGATACGCGTATAGAGCTGGCGGATAAAGCATTGAAACTGATGCAACAACGCGTTAAAGCGCAGCTGGCGCCTGCTGATGCGTTGCACGCTCTGGAAATGGCGCAACAACAATTGCAGCTTGAAAAATCGGCATGGACTCAGAAAAACGAGAAAATCCGCAACAGTTTGGCTGTATTGACCGGCCGTGTACCGGGCGCATTGAATGGACAAGTTCCGGAAAAAATGGCGGCTGTGCCGTCATTGCCAGTTAGCCGTATTGAAGCGGATTTGCTGGCGGCCCGCCCTGATATCGCGGCACAAAAAGCCTTGCTTGAAGAGAAATGGCATATCGTCAAATCAACCGAAGCAGAGTTTTATCCGAATATTGAGTTGAAAGTTTTGGCAGGCATGACGCATATTGATGCGTTCAATCTGATTCGCGGACGGACATCCGGTATGTTGGGCATTGTTCCGGCTTTGAATCTGCCATTGTTTACTTCCGGCGCGCTGCAATCCAAATTGGCAGGCAAACGCGCCCAATATAACGAGCAGGTTGCCGTGTACGACCAAACTGTTTTGAACGCCATGCGTTCGGCGGCAGATGCCGTCGTAGATTATCAAAGCTTGAAAAGTCGACAAGATACTTGGAACAAGATGGTCAATATTGCAGATAAATCTGTGCAAAATGCGAAAGGACGCGTTCGTGCAGGCTTGGATAACGGCTTGACTGCCTTGCAAAAACAAGACGAAGCTGTGCGTACGAAAATGTCGGCAGTCCAATACCATGCAGAATATCTGACAGCTTGGAGTAACCTCAATGCCCAATTGGGCGGAGGCTTTAAATTAAATAAGAAATAAACGGTTTATCAAACGGCAGGCCGTCTGAAAGTGATTTCAGACGGCCTTTTGCTTACCTTATTTACATTTGCTACCGGAAGAAATTATTGTAATGAATAGAGTGTAACTATAAAATATGACCCTTTAGCGCGTTAAACGCGCGTATTGGGGGCTGATGGTATAAGTCAGCTACCCGACAAGACAATAATATCGTTATCACATGTGCAGAATTTAAAGTTGGGACTTATGGATACTCAATCAGAAAAAAATAATGTCCAAAATGAAACGGAAGTAGCCGCTTCCGGCGCAAAAACGCATCGCAAACGCAATTTGGTTATCGTTACACTCCTATTCCTTATTACGGCAGCCGTAGTTGCTTTGGCGTATTTCCTGTTTTGGCAGCATGAAGAAGAAACGGAAGATGCTTATGTGGCCGGTCATTTGGTGATGATTACGCCGCAGGTGAACGGCACGGTGCGCAAAGTCATGTATGACGATACGGATGTCGTGAAAAAAGGCGATGTTTTGGTGGCTTTGGACGACAGCGATTTTCAGCTGGCATACGATCGCGCGCAAAATGAATTGATTCAGGCCATCCGTCAAAATAAACAGCAAACTGCGGTCAATTCAAAAGCCAAAGCGCAAGTATTGTTGCGCAAAGCCGATTTGGCCCGTGCGCAAGCCGATTTGCGCCGCCGCGAATCTTTGGCGGGTACGGAAGCGGTTTCCGGCGAAGAACTCAGCCATGCACGCGCCGCTGTGGTTCAGGCTCAGGCTGCATTGAAAGCGGTTGAGGCGGAAGAAGTTTCTGCTCAGGCAGCGTTGGGCAGCAATATTCCGCTGCGCCAACAACCGGCGGTTCAGACGGCCATCAGCCACATCAAAGACGCTTGGCTGAATCTGCAACGTACGCAAATCCGTTCGCCAATCAGCGGTCAAATTGCCAAACGCAATGTCCAAGTCGGTCAACGTATCGCGCAAGGTACGCCGATGATGGCCGTTGTACCTCTGTCTGAATTGTGGGTGGATGCCAACTTTAAAGAATCGCAACTGCGCAAAATGAAAATCGGCCAGCCTGTTGAAATGACAGCCGATTTGTACGGCAGCAAAGTGGTTTACCATGGCAAGGTAATGGGCTTGTCGGCCGGTACGGGCAGCGCGTTCTCATTACTGCCGGCACAAAACGCAACGGGCAACTGGATTAAAGTTGTGCAACGTGTACCGGTGCGTATCAGTTTGGATGCTAAAGAATTGCAACAAAATCCGCTCCGTGTCGGTTTGTCGATGACTGTTAAAGTCGATGTTGCCGAGAAGGGCAGCGGTAAAGCCATGACTGCCGAAGCAGAACGAAATACTGCGCTGCCGGAAACGGAAAGTGTGGATTGGAAAGCCGCCGATGCTTTAGTCGATAAAATCTTCGAGCAATATGCAAAATAATCTTTTCAGACGGCCTGGGTCTTTTATTGAAGGCTCAGGCCGTCTGAAACATTGATTCTCTTCAATCGACCGCTTTGGCGGTTGTCTTATAGTTTAAAAATATGAATTATCCGCCGTTACAAGGGTTTAAGCTGGTGTTGGCAACGTTGGCGCTCAGCTTGGCCGTATTTATGGAAGTCTTGGACAGCACCATCGCCAACGTCGCCGTGCCCGTTATCGCAGGAGATTTGGGTGCGGCGACCACGCAGGGCACTTGGGTGATTACCTCATTTGCCGTAGCCAATGCCATTTCTGTCCCCCTGACCGGCTTTTTGGCCAAGCGGTTTGGCGAGGTTAAAATCTTTATTGCTGCCGTGATTGGTTTTGTCGTAACGTCATGGCTGTGTGGTATGGCGCATAATCTTCAAGCCTTGGTTTTTTTCCGTGTATTGCAAGGCTTCATCGCCGGGCCATTGATTCCCTTGTCACAAAGCCTGTTGATGGCTTCCTATCCGCCTGAAAAACGAACATTGGCACTGGCCTTATGGGCGATGACCGTCGTTGTTGCCCCTGTATTGGGGCCGATTTTGGGCGGTTGGATTTCTGACAACTGGCATTGGGGATGGATTTTCTTTATCAATATCCCAATCGGGGTTTTATCCGCTTCCATCGCTTGGAAACAGCTTAGACACAGGGAAACCGAAATCGTCAGGGCGCCGATTGATTACGTCGGGCTGGTGTTGATGATTGTCGGTGTCGGCGCATTGCAAATGATGCTTGATAGGGGCAAGGAATTGGACTGGTTTGCCTCGGAAGAGATTATCGTTTTGGGCGTTACCGCTTTGGTGTTTCTGACCTATTTTATTGTTTGGGAGCTGGGCGAGAAATACCCGATTGTCGATTTGTCATTGTTTAAAAATAGAAACTTCACGATAGGCGTTGTTGCCACATCGTTGGGCTTTATGGTCTATATGGGCACATTGACCCTGCTGCCTTTGGTGTTGCAATCAAATCTCGGCTATACCGCTACTTGGGCCGGTTTGGCTGCTGCACCGGTAGGTTTTCTGCCGATTATTTTATCGCCGATTATCGGTAAGTTTGGTAATCGCGTCGATATGCGCCTGTTTGTCAGTGCCAGCTTCTTAGTGTTTGCCTACACATTCCATTGGCGAACCGATTTTTATGCCGGTATGGATATGAGCAACGTCGTTTGGCCGCAATTTTGGCAGGGTTTAGGCGTAGCCATGTTCTTCCTGCCTTTGACCAGTATCACGCTATCGCATATGAAAGGCAACCAAATTGCCTCGGCCAGTAGCCTGTCTAACTTCTTGCGTGTCTTTATGGGCGGTGTCGGAGTATCCGTTGTCAGCACCATGTGGGAACGGCGCGAAGCTCTGCATCATACTCAGCTGACCGAACATATCAATTCATTGTCCTCAATCAGCAACCAATCTATTCAAGGCATGATGGCCAATGGTCTGAGCAAAGAGCAAGCCCTGGCTGCGATAAATAGCACCATTTCCCAACAAGGCTTTATTATTGGCTCAAATGAAATCTTCTTGGCAGGCAGCATTATATTCATCAGCATGATCCCCATTATTTGGCTGGCAAGACCACCATTTAACGGCTCCAGTGGGGGAGGACATTAAATAAAAGGCCGTCTGAATTTCAGACGGCCTTTTATCTATATATTATTTAAGACTCAATAACAGATCTCTAAATGCATTCGGATCTTTAATAAATGTCATTTCGCCTGATTGAGGAAAATGGAAATCCAGCAGGCGGGACACCCAGAAACGGATACATCCGGCTCTTTGTGCAGTAGGGAAATATACACGTTCTTCATCAGATAAAGGACGTACGCTTTCATAGCCATGGATAAAAGCATCATAAAGAGCAGAGTCTAATTTATTATCGGCTGTCCGCGCCCAGTCGTTAACTGCAATGGCCAAGTCGTACATAAAATTACCATTGCACGCATAATAAAAATCGATAAAGCCGGAAACTTCATCTCCATTAAGCAGTACATTGTCTTTAAATAAATCGGCATGGATAATACCGGAAGGCAAATGTTCTCCAAGATTTTCATCTAAAGCAGCAATTTCAGCTTGAAGCAGTTTGGCATCTTCGCTATCTAAAACCGGGAGTAACTGGGTGCAGGCATCATGCCACCAGCCATCATAACGAGGATTTTTCATTTTTAAAGGAAAATCTTGGCCGGCTAAATGCATTTTGGCTAACATCGCACCAGTGTGGAAACATTGAGCCTCAGTCGGCCAGCCGGTATCGGAGCCATTCAAACAGGTCACCAAACAAGCAGGTTTTCCGGCTAAAATAGAATGCAGTCCACCATCTTTACGAGCAATCGGAGCAGCGCAGGCAACGCCATTTTGGCTCAAGTGTTGGTTTAGCTCTAAAAAGAAAGGCAGTTCCTCTGATTTTAAAACCTCAAAAACAGTCAATACATAACGACCGGTTGAGGTAGTCAGAAAATAATTACTGTTAGTAATCCCTTGGGCAATTCCCTGCAAAGAGACAAAATCTCCCAAATCATATTGCAGCAAGAAATCGCGCATTTGAGCGTCGGAAACACTGGTATAGACAGACATAGCAAACTCGAAGCTGAAATAAAATCAAAGAAACATCATACCAAAAAACAAGCGGCAACAATATAAATTAAAGCATAGGTCAAATTCAAAAGGCCGTCTGAAATACTCTTTCAGACGGC
>NZ_KV800132.1:0-696 GCF_001810165.1 Neisseria sp. HMSC070A01
CTGCCGCTGTCGCCGTTGAAGGTCAGGCCTTTGGTGTCAACGGTGGTTTTGGCGTCTACGCCTTTTTGGATGTCGTCTTTGGTGTCTTGCGCCAAGTCGATGCTGTAGTCGGTCACGTTGTTCGCGTCTGCTGCTGAAGCAGTGACGGTCACTTTGTTCGAACCGGCGCTCGCAGTGGTGCCTTTGGCGTTGACGGTGTAAACGTCTTGGCCGTTGGCGCCGGTCGTTTTCACCACGTCTTTGATGTTGGTGCCGGCGGCAACTTCGGTACGGGCGGCGGCGCTTTGCTGTTTCAGCTGGCTGTAGTTGACGGCGTCGGTGTCGTCGGTACCGGCGGCTACGTTGGTGATCTTGTTGCCGGCGGCATTGATGCCGGACTTGGTCACACTCGGGCCGCCTGTAATGGTGAGGCCGTCTGAATTCAGTTTGCTGCCGCCTGCGGTGACGCTGTCGACGGTAATGTCTTTGGCCAGTTTGAAGTCAATCTGGTTGTCGGACACGGTGGTGACGATGTTTTTGTCGCTGCTGCGGTAGGCAACGGTTTCGCCCAGTTGGACGTTGTCGTCGTTACCGTTGTCGGCGGCAATGTTCAGACCTTTGGCGATATTGGCGTTGGTCTCTTTCAGCTGACCGTAGTTGACGGCGTCGGTATCGTCGGTACCGGCGGCTACGTTGGTCACTTTGTTGCCGGCGTTG
>NZ_KV800133.1:0-585 GCF_001810165.1 Neisseria sp. HMSC070A01
AGCTTGAACCAGTGGGGGCTTCCGTTGGGTAAAGGGATAAACGGATAGGACGCCTATTGGATAGGGATATAAAAGATAAAGGGAAGAAAGATATGTACTTAAAGGCATTTGACGGAAAACGGAATGGGGCAACTGTGCAGAGGGGGTATTCTTTGGTACAGCTGTTGGTGGTGATGCTGCTGGTTTCGATCTTGGCGGCGGCGGCCTTTACGGCCTATCGGGAATCGGTCCGCTCGGCCAACCTGCGTGCGGCGCATGCCGCGCTGCTGGAAAATGCGCGCTTTATGGAGCAGTTCTATGCGAAAAAGGGCAGCTTTAAGCTGACGTCGACGAAGTGGCCGGAATTGCCGGTGAAGGAGGCGGGCGGTTTCTGTATCAGGATGAGCGGCCAGGCTAAGGGTATCCTGGAGGGTAAGTTTACCTTGAAGGCGGTGGCGCTGGACAGGGAGGCGGAGCCGAGGGTGCTGCGCTTGAACGAGTCGTTGACGGCGGTGGTGTGCGGGAAGATGAAAGGGAAGGGCAGTTGTACGGACGGCGAGGAGATATTTAGGGGTAATGATGCGGAGTGTAAGCCTTTTATGGGGT
>NZ_KV800134.1:0-7184 GCF_001810165.1 Neisseria sp. HMSC070A01
CTGCCGCTGTCGCCGTTGAAGGTCAGGCCTTTAGTGTCAACGGTAGTTTTGGCGTCTACGCCTTTTTGGATATTATCTTTAGTACTTTGAGCGAGATCGATACTGTAATCAGTTGTTACTGCACCATCGGTTGCGGTTGTAGCATTGGAAGTCAAATTCAAAGCATTGGAAACTTGTACCGTTGCTTTATCTGCGCTGACGGTATAAGTGGTTTCTTTGCCTGAAGTTGTCTTATTGACATGCGTATTGCTGCCTGCCGCTACATTGGTTGTGGTTTTGGCATTATTGATGGCATTGGCTACATCGCCGGCAGTCGCCACACCGGCAGTCGGTGCGGACACCGTGCCATTATTATCGACAGACAATGTGCCTTGAGTGACATTAATTTGAACTTTTGACGCATTTTCGCCATCGGTGACCGCAACGGTCGTCAAGTTGCCATTGGCGTAGTTGACTGTACCGTTGTTGTTGATACGGGATTTGTCTGTGCCATTTTGTTGGATATTGTGTCCAACATTGTTCATAACTGTATACAGTTGGCTACCGTTGACCGCATCGGTCGAAGTGGCGGAAATACGGCCTGCAGCGACATTGTGAATTTGGCGTTCATTACCTGCGCTGCCTACAGAAACCGCGCCTGTTTTGGCGGATGAAGAAGCTGCATAGCTGACGTTGGTTACCGCACCGCTATCGTTTTTGAATGTCGCATTTTTAGCTGTTGCGTCAAAATTATTGGCCGCACCGACAGCACCATTGCCCAAAGCAACAGAGCTACCAACCGTAGTTGTCGCACCATTACCCAACGCAACTGAATCGCTTCCAGTTGCTTTTGCATTATTACCACCGGCAAAACTACTATGTCCGGCTGCTTGGGCTGAAGAACCAATAGCGGTGGAATAAAGGCCTGAACTGTTTGCCTGCTTACCAATGGCAATAGAATAAGATTGAGCAGTCTGCGCCTGATGACCAATAGCAACAGAATCATCACCGACTGCATTTGACAAATAGCCCATTGCCGTACCGTTATTTTGTGCCGCTGCCCTTGCACCGACAACGGTTGCATTTTCGTAATTGGCTCTACTGTGTGCACCGACGACTATAGAGTAATTGCGATCATTTTCTGTATTCAAACCTATGGCGATAGAACCCGTACCGCGGGAATTGGCATTAGAGCCTAAGGCAACAGCACCCACAGTTCCAGAAGTTACAGTTGCATTTGGGCCAACGGCAACAGAAGACGAACCAAGTACGTTGGCATTATGACCTAAAGAAACACTACCCGTCGCACCAGTGCTTGTTGCCGCATTCGGTCCGATGGCAATCGAATTGGTTGCTTTTGCACCGTCATTGTTCCAGTTTTTCGTACCGTCAGTTTTGCCTTCTTCTGACTTAACAGAAAAATAACGAACGCGTTCAAGCGCATTCAATACGCCATAAAGTTGAGAGCCGTTGATGGCATCAGTAGAAGTAGCAGAAATATCGCCAGGGGATACATTGATAATTTGGCGTTCGTAACCTTGAGAACCAACAGACACAACATCACCGGCATCGGTAGTTTGACCGCCTGCCCAAGTGTAGGTTACACCCATAATTTCGCGTTGAACGTATGCCCGACCTTCTTTATCGGTTTTAGAAGCCGTACCCAAAGCCACAGAGTTCAGCAAAGTTGCTTTTGCACCTGTACCCAAAGCTACACCACCAAAGGCAGTGGCTTGAGATTTAGTACCAATAGCCAGAGACAAATCGGCAGATGAATTAGACTGCACACCTAATGCAACAGAACCTTGACCGGCAATGGTATTACCATAAACCCCGCTATTCATTGTATCTCCGGTCATTTCTTTATAGATATCCCGCAGATTTTTACCACGTAGCGCATATTCACCAACTTTCGCACCTTGGGCATTGTATTTGATGAATTTGTCCGTTGCGCTGCCTGAATATTGGGTACCACCAACACTATCAAGGTCATCACCACCCACCGAGATAGATGAATTACCCTCAGCTACAACATTACCACCAACCGCAATAGATTGGTCACCCTTTGCCCACGCGCCCTCAGGTCTGCCCTGTGCATCGACACGGTTACCTGAACCAATAGCAATAGCCTGAGTTATCTTAGGACTACTTGAATCGCCTACTCGAGCCGTATTACCAATAGCAATATTATTGTGAGTTAAACCCGGGTGCATAATGTTTTGGGAAAGAACCCCAGATGCACGTCCAATAGCAATCGTACCAAGGCCGGTTGCATTCGCGTCTGTACCAAGTGCAATAGCACTTGATAGCGCACTACCCGAACTTGGAGAATTTGCCACTGCACTTTTACCGATGGCAATGGTATTTCCAGTTTGAGCTTGGGTTGAATTACCTATAGCGATAGACTCACTTTGATAACCCACTGCATTGGTACCGATTGCAATGGCATTTTGCGCATTGGCTGCAGCCTGACTGCCGCTGCCAATCGCAATGCCGTCTTGACCTCTTGACGTGCTGGATTTGCCCAAAGCCATTGAGCCAATACCATAAGCCTGAGCTGAATTACCAAGTGCTGTGGTATCGATATTATTAGCAAGTGCATTCTTACCTACCGCTGTCGCTTGCGTACCATTTGCTTTGGAATCTGCACCCAATGCTGTTGAATCTGTAGAAACAGCATTAGCACTTTTACCTATCGCTGTTGCATGTGAACTACTTGCACTTGTATCTGCACCCATCGCAACAGCATGATTTTGAGTAGCCTTGGCATTTGTACCAACAGCAAGACTGTTATTATGTGTTGCATTTGCACTCGTACCTACCGCAACTGCACCATTAGCCGTGGCATTGGCTGATGCTCCTACTGACAGAGCACCAATACCGGTCGCTGTTGCACCGCTGACCGCAGTAGCACTGGTTACAGCATCAAATTCAATTTTTCCTCGTACTGCAGTTGCCGCATACGAATTACCCGCACCCAAAAGAGCTGCCGAAATCACTGTCAATCTAAAAACTGTCGCGATACCATTTTTACCGGATTCAGCAGATACTTCTGTACTGTTTTGTTCGGCAGATGATTTCACACGGCCTTTGGCCAATTCGGAAGTTACGACGAAAGATTGAATCGTACGGTTCCAAACAACTTTAAATATCTTATTCATTGGTGTGTCTTTCTCTTTTTATGATGGGTAAAAGCGTGAGTATGAACATGACGCTACTTTAAGAATTTATGCGGAGGTTTCCCAGCAAAATGCTTATCTCAAGCTGACGTTTATTGTCACTTTGAGACAAAATTTAGGTCTTTGACTATCTCGCAACGGTATAGTATTTCATACTTACAAAATATCCGCTAGTCCAAAATATCAACCGATTATCTTTAATTTTTAAATAAAATCATGGCGCTTGAACAGAAAAACCAATCATCAAAAGTTCTCCGGCCATGTTTTTATTAATAAGCGTAATGTTGTATTCCGTCGACAAGTCATCAGCAAACACAGTAATCATGCAAGCCACGTGCCAATTACTTGGAATTTTATTTAAAATAAATTGTTTTCTAAAAAATGGAAAAGGCCGTCTGAAAGATTTCAGACGGCCTTTGCTGAAATGATTTTGAACAATTGCTTAATTGAATAATTTGGTTTTTAAGCTATCAATAAAATCGGCAATATGCGTTTAATACATAATAGGAAGGATACGCATATCCCTACTTATACAGACGCGGATAGCTTTACAAACCGAATACGGCAATATCGCCCTTACCTTGACGAATCAGCTCGGTGCCATCGGTCATATCGATAACCGTCGTCGGCTCAGTACCGCACCAGCCGCCATCGATAACCAGATCGACAGCATGCTCAAGACGGTCTCGAATTTCGTATGGATCGGTCAACGGCTCTTCGTCTTCGGGCAGCATAAGGGTGCAACTTAAAATAGGTTCACCCAATTCTTGCAAAAGTGCCAAGGCAGTGGCGTTATCAGGAACACGCAGGCCGATGGTTTTACGTTTGGGGTGAAGCGTGCGATTGGGCACTTCTTTGGTTGCCTGTAGGATAAAGGTGTAGCTGCCGGGCGTAGCTGCTTTGAGCTGGCGGAATTGGGCATTATCTACTTTGGCGTAAGTCCCCAATTCGCTCAAATCGGCACACATCAAAGTCAGATGGTGTTTTTGATCGATTTTACGAATCGCGAGAATGCGCTCCATCGCATTTTTGTCGCCGAGTTTGCAACCCAGCGCGTAGCAGGAGTCTGTAGGGTAAACGATAACGCCGCCACTGCGGACAATGTCGGCGGCTTGTTTGATGAGGCGGTCTTGGGGATTATCGGGATGGATGGCGAAAAATTGTGCCATGTTTTTTTTCCTTATCATTCTAATGGTTTGTTGTTTGACATTTTAAAACTTATTTGGCCGTCTGAATATTGGATTTCCACCACCATGAATGGATTTAGCCTTAGCTACAACACGGCTGACCCAGTGATACCTTATATATAATTTTGATTTACCGGCCGATATCGAAAGTCAATTTAATACACTATATAATGCGTTATTTTGTTTGAAAGCCATCTCAATGTCTGCTTCTTCCCTACCTTCCCGCCGTTTGTCTGTTGCCCCCATGCTCGATTGGACAGACCGACACTATCGCTTTATGGCGCGACAAATTACACGCAATGCTTGGCTTTATAGCGAAATGGTCAATTCAGGCGCGGTGGTTTACGGAGATAAAGACCGCTTTTTGAGTTTCAACGAAGGCGAGCAACCGGTAGCTTTACAGCTTGGCGGTTCAGATCCGCATGACTTGGCAATCGCTGCCAAAGCAGCTGAGACGTATGGCTATAATGAAGTCAACCTAAATTGCGGCTGCCCCAGCCCACGCGTTCAAAAAGGCGCTTTCGGCGCTTGCTTGATGAATGATGTAGATTTGGTGGTAGATTGTTTGAACGCGATGCAGGATGCAGTTGAAATTCCGGTAACGGTCAAACACCGCATCGGCGTAGACAGACAAACAGAATATCAAGTCGTGGCAGATTTTGTGGGAACACTTCGCGAAAAAACAGCCTGCCGCACATTTATCGTCCATGCGCGCAATGCTTGGCTGGACGGTTTATCCCCGAAAGAAAACCGCGAAGTCCCGCCACTCAAATATGAATACGTGTACCGCTTAAAACAAGAATTTCCAGACTTAGAAATTTTGATTAACGGCGGTATTACCACCAACGAAGAAATCGCCGAACACTTAAAATTTGTCGATGGCGTCATGATCGGGCGCGAGGCTTATCACAATCCAATGCTGATGCGTGATTGGGATGCACTGTTTTACAACGACGCACACGCACCAATCCAATACGCAGATTTAGCGGCTTGGCTATACGCATACAGTCGCGAACAAATCGCTTCAGGACGCGGCACCATCCTGCGCCACATCGTCCGCCACGCACTAGGCTTAATGCACGGCCTAAAAAATGCCCGCACTTGGCGCCGTATGCTCTCAGATGCTACTTTGCTGAAAGACAACGACGGCAGCCTGATTCTAGACGCATGGAAAGAAGTCGAACGCGCAAATATTTGGGATTAATGGCATATAGTGCGAATAAAAGAAAGGCCGTCTGAAGCATCCAATGATGTTTCAGACGGCCTTTTGAATTGCAACAGACTGCTAAAGATATATTCATTTATCTTTGGCTACTGTCCTGATTAATTCATCAAATAAATTCAAAACATAATCTAAGCATAAAAAAATGCGGCCTAAATAGGCCGCATTTACTTTGCTTCGTCTTTTCAGACGGCCTTTTCAGGCCGTCTGAAAGTCAGATTACCATTGGTAACCAACTGCTGCAGTAGCACCGAAGTGACCACGTGAGTTGCCGGAAGCAGTACCTTTGATGATCCAGTTACCACCATCGGAGATGCTAGAGAAGCCGACAGCGTAACCGGTTTCACCGCGGTAGTGACCGCCACCGATAGCCAACATGCTCTTACCTGGCAAGTAAGCTTGTGGCAGACCGGCAGTAGCCAAGGCTTGAGCCACACCTGCGCGGGCGTTGTTGTCAACCTTGTTCACATTGCTGTTCACATCGCCGAATTTTTGGTTCAGCTGGTCAACGTTAACCGCATCGGTACCGTTTTTACCTGGAGCAACATTTTTAATAGTAGTGTTGCCGGCATCGATACCACCTTGGTTGATGGTTACAGGACCTGCTTTCAGTTCGTTAGTAGTAACACTGTTAACGGTCAGATCAGGGTTCAAGCTGACTTTCAGCGCATCGCCGTCTTTCTTAACGAAGATGTTTTGAACTTCTTTCTCTGAAGTCTTACCGGTTGCTTTGTCGAATACTTGAACTTTAGTACCCGCATCACCTTTAATCTGAATAGTGTTATTCAGTGGTTTGGTGATTTCAGCACTGTCCTCATCACGCAGACCGAACTTGCCATCAGCATCTTTACCGTCTTTACCATCTCTAATGATGGTAGTAGTGGTATTACCGTTACCGTCTTTGATGGTTACAGTATGGTCGCCTTTGCCTGTAGTTTCAACTTTAGCTTCAGCGTTCTTACCGTCTTCACCTTTAGCACCGGTAGCGCCAGTTGCACCGTCTTTAACGATGGTGGTAGTGGTTTTACCTTCGCCATCAGTAATGGTTACAGTATGAGTACCATCTTTGTTGTCTTCAACAACAGCTTTGGCATTCTTACCGTCTTTAACGATAGTGGTGGTGGTTTCACCGTCACCATCAGTAATGGTTACAGTATGAGTGCCATCTTTGTTGTCTTTAACAGCAGCTTTGGCATTCTTACCATCTTCACCTTTAGCGCCAGTAGCACCGGTATCACCTTTGTCACCTTTATCGCCTTGGACGCCTTTATCGCCTGGGTCACCTTTGTCACCTTTAGGACCGGTTGCACCGTCTTTAACGACAGTAGTAGTGGTGTTACCGTTACCGTCTTTGATGGTTACAGTATGGGTACCGTCGCCGTTGTCTTTAACGTCGGCTTCAGCGTTCTTACCGTCTGCACCGGTGTCACCTTTAGCACCAGTTGCACCGTCTTTAACGATGGTAGTAGTGGTGTTACCGTTACCGTCTTTGATGGTTACAGTATGGGTACCGTCGCCGTTGTCTTTAACGTCGGCTTCAGCATTCTTACCGTCGGCACCAGTAGCACCATCTTTAACGATAGTAGTAGTAGTTTTACCGTCACCGTCAACGATGGT
>NZ_KV800135.1:0-237 GCF_001810165.1 Neisseria sp. HMSC070A01
CCCATCTTTATTTTATGCCTTCTGTTCAAAAAAACAGCACCCCTGTTTCAAAAATGGCTATACTATGGACTGGCAACCATCTTTTCCAGCGTGATGCTTGGCGTCATGGCGGAAATCTCTATGGATCTGGTAGGCAATATCGCCATTACCGATGCCGTATCCAATATTGCCGCGGCACTGACCGGCGGAAATGTCGGCGGTATTATGCAGACCGTGACCCAGCAGCTGGGCCTGGGT